>NZ_JIAL01000001.1:2958642-3686523 GCF_000688455.1 Pseudacidobacterium ailaaui | reverse complement strand
GCAGTGTTTCCACTGCGGAAAGCTGGTGTCCCCCGGCATCGCGCAGGGCCTTCATCAGCTTCAATGAGGCCGCAGTGTTTCCACTGCGGAAAGGCTGCCCATGAAGTTATTGTGCTGTACGTAGGTACGCTTCAATGAGGCCGCAGTGTTTCCACTGCGGAAAGCATCATCGCAGTGGGCACGGCGCTGCTGGGCGTGCTGGGCTTCAATGAGGCCGCAGTGTTTCCACTGCGGAAAGCATTGATGACCCCCGTTGACATCCTCTCCCGCCTGCTTCAATGAGGCCGCAGTGTTTCCACTGCGGAAAGCGCTGTCGGTCACAGACCAGTCCTACACATTAGGGAGCTTCAATGAGGCCGCAGTGTTTCCACTGCGGAAAGATGGTAGGAGACGTGAATAAGGCGAGCCGTGCAAGCACGGCTTCAATGAGGCCGCAGTGTTTCCACTGCGGAAAGGCACGCATCGCAGCGAACCCAGTTGTATTCCTCAGAGCTTCAATGAGGCCGCAGTGTTTCCACTGCGGAAAGGATCTCTTTTGGCCTGCACAAGCTGAAGTTAACGACGGCTTCAATGAGGCCGCAGTGTTTCCACTGCGGAAAGCCAGGACGCTTTTGACGAAAGGAAATGTTACCGTCAGCTTCAATGAGGCCGCAGTGTTTCCACTGCGGAAAGCTGCTTAGGGACTGAAACCATGACGCGGCTTACGAAGCTTCAATGAGGCCGCAGTGTTTCCACTGCGGAAAGATGTTGTGTCAGCGTTGATCTTTACATTGTTGCCAGTCGCTTCAATGAGGCCGCAGTGTTTCCACTGCGGAAAGGAAGGCACGCAGGTTACCGAAAGTGACGTATCGCTCGGGCTTCAATGAGGCCGCAGTGTTTCCACTGCGGAAAGGACGATCGAGTCAATCTCATGGCCTGCCAGCACAAGCTTCAATGAGGCCGCAGTGTTTCCACTGCGGAAAGAGCTCTGAGACTGGCAAATGGAATTCCGGTCAACAGGCTTCAATGAGGCCGCAGTGTTTCCACTGCGGAAAGACAGGCGGCACAGAGTGCACGCCAGCAAAACCAGTTGCTTCAATGAGGCCGCAGTGTTTCCACTGCGGAAAGCTCGAAAATGTCAGGCAGCCTGAAGCCATGATGCTGGCTTCAATGAGGCCGCAGTGTTTCCACTGCGGAAAGATTGATGGGCATCCAATATTCTTCGGCCCATGCTTCATGCTTCAATGAGGCCGCAGTGTTTCCACTGCGGAAAGTCGAACGCACCCAGCGCATAGCTGACATCAACAATCGCTTCAATGAGGCCGCAGTGTTTCCACTGCGGAAAGCAAGCCTGTTGTGAGTGCTGGTCCTGACTCCATCAGCTTCAATGAGGCCGCAGTGTTTCCACTGCGGAAAGCGCGCCGGATCATATACTTGTCCAGTTTGCCGAACAGCTTCAATGAGGCCGCAGTGTTTCCACTGCGGAAAGGCTTGAAAACAGGAACAACTAGGCAATCTTGCGGAGCTTCAATGAGGCCGCAGTGTTTCCACTGCGGAAAGCCCTGCGAGCGTCCGCGATCTTCGCATGCACACGTGGCTTCAATGAGGCCGCAGTGTTTCCACTGCGGAAAGCGCCCGAGACAAGCTCTCTACTACTCCTGAAGAGAGCTTCAATGAGGCCGCAGTGTTTCCACTGCGGAAAGGCACAGGTGCATTGCCAATGTTAGAGTTGACTGGCAAGCTTCAATGAGGCCGCAGTGTTTCCACTGCGGAAAGGGCGAAGGTTCGGATCCTTTAACCAATCGCCGGGATAGCTTCAATGAGGCCGCAGTGTTTCCACTGCGGAAAGGTGCAGCTGCGGCAGGAGAGGCATCCGCAGGGGCTGGCTTCAATGAGGCCGCAGTGTTTCCACTGCGGAAAGGCCGCCTGTCCGAAAACAGTTGTGAACCCTGCCGAATAGCTTCAATGAGGCCGCAGTGTTTCCACTGCGGAAAGAGCAGTTGCGGGATGGTGTTTTGCTGAGCTGGCACAGCTTCAATGAGGCCGCAGTGTTTCCACTGCGGAAAGGGTGTTTCTGCGCTGCTTTGCCGGATGCGATATTGAGCTTCAATGAGGCCGCAGTGTTTCCACTGCGGAAAGGCGGGAATATCTACGGACAGAATCTTTCGGCCACAAGCTTCAATGAGGCCGCAGTGTTTCCACTGCGGAAAGGCAGGTAGTCGCGGCGAAGGAAGAGGTTGCGCAGTGCTTCAATGAGGCCGCAGTGTTTCCACTGCGGAAAGTTGGAGCGCTTAAGAGCAAGTTTCAGCAATTCATTTGCTTCAATGAGGCCGCAGTGTTTCCACTGCGGAAAGTGTGGTTTGTGCCACTGACGACAAGGCGCAGGATAAAGCTTCAATGAGGCCGCAGTGTTTCCACTGCGGAAAGGGCTCCATCCAGACGTGGTCTATTTTCAAGGACCTGCGATCCTCTTTGCGAGAGGTTGCCACCTGGAGGCTGCAAGCTCCAGCATATCAAGCCAGAGGGTAGCGTCAAGTCCACAGTTTTCTTGGGGTTGAAGACTGCGAGCGGTGGCCGGCATTGGCGCATCACGGTACCGCTCGCAGCAAGGTCAGTGGGTAATGAAGACGGGATAGTCATCCAGTTCTCCATTGAGGAAGCGGGCCAGTAAGCGAGCTTGGATCTCTAAAAGCCGACGATAACTGACACGATAGTCGAACAAGGGATGGGTGACAAGACCATCCATGCGCAGCTCATAAGCACGGAAGAGGCTTTTTCGTCCGCCAGGTTTGAGCGCTACCGCCGGGCCGGAGCGGATGAAGTCAGACGGTGTGACCATGCCGGTGTTAATGGCGGTCAATACGACGGAGTCTGCGATGAGAGGGCGGAAAGGTTCCATGAGGTCCAGTGCCAGGGCGGGACGGCCAAACCGAGGCTGATGATAGAAGCCCCAGTACGGGTCGAATCCGAGAGCATAGCAAGTGACGGTGAGGTCTTTGACCAGTAGGCTATAGGCCAGCGAAAGCAGCGCGTTGACGGGATCGCGGGGTGGGCGGCGATTGCGCTGCGTAAAGTCAAAGCGGAAATCGAGAGACGCGCCATGATGCGCCGTGCTGCCTTCGGCAGGGGCCTTCAACATTCCCGCAAATTCCCCAAAGTAAACGCGGGCAGCAGAGCCTTCGATACCGAGGAGCTCCTCGAGGTCCCTGGCTGCTTCAGCCTTTCCTGCAAGTTGCTTGAGCTGCCGGAGGGCCATCTGCGGTGGCTCGATGTGGTTGCGTTGCAGCATGGTGCGCTGGTTGCGGATTTTGCCGGCGACCAGTGCGCGCGACAGGCGCAGCGTGATCCATTGGTGTTCGGCACAGGCAAACTGGCGATATCGTAAAAATACATTCCGAGCATTGAGACCGCGAGTGATGCCATAGAACCAGCCTCCTTGAGAGAAGTAACAGACAGGGATTTCCGCAGCACAGAAGGACTGGATGGCCTGAGTAGAGAGTTGAACGTTGCCGAAGAGATTGATCTGTGAGATTTCACGCAGGCGGACCTCTTGCTTTAAGGTGTCTCCATCTTTGATTTGCAGGACTTCTCCGGACTTACCGACACGGAAGCCCTGGGAGTTGAGATACAGAGGGCGGAGGTCGTCGCGGGCGGGGAGCAGCTGCCGTACCGGTGCAGGAGAAGCATCCGGTTCGAGGGCAAACAAGGACATCTGCATGGGGCGAGCTGCTTCAAAGCGTAGAGCACGCGTCTGAAGTGCGTTGGTTTCATCTGGAAGGCAGATTCCAACTAACGAGCAGCGGGGACATTTGGGGCTGTCCACCAGTGGGGGTGGAGGCTGATCTTGTAAAGCAATGCTTCTGGCCTGGACCAGCAGCTCTTCAGCTTCAGCGAGCAGAGCATCGTCTATGACGATGCGCACGCGTTGCCTGGTGCTGGCATAGTAAAGAATGCCTTCTTTGCAGGAGTAGCCATTGTCGCGCAGGACGATGGCCTGGGCGGCGATCTGGATGCGGTCCGAAGGCCAGGGCGCAGGCAGGGCGTCGACTTCGCGCGGGCGGCCCCTTTTGTAGTCCACCGGGCAGACAACACCGTTGTCACCTTCGATAAGGTCGAGCTTTGCGATGAGACCAGCGCGATCGCTGGAAAGGGTGATGGAGCGGGAATGGATGGTTTCCTGCGGAAGGTCTTCCGGGGCGGGAAGGCTGCCAGGTGTGGAGTCCACACGAGAATGGATGGCCTGTCCTTCCAGGGTTTCGACGTTGTGTTCAAAGACGCCTTCGACCCACTCGTAGAAAAAGAGGCGCGGACAATAAGCAAACTCATTCAACATTCGGGCGGGCAGAAGATCAGGCAGGGCGTTGGGGGGCCGAAGGCGGAGGTGATGAATGAGATCTTTGTCCTGATGGAGAGGCTGTGTTGACATGCATCGGCTCCTTTTGCGATAGAGTCAGACAACAATGCAGGGACTGTCCATGTTGGTGTAGGGCCTGCCGAGAGCAGTAATGACGCGTTCGCCCCGACCTTCTGCGGGTCCGAGGTTGACGAATAGCACCTGATCGGCTTCATGATGGATGACGGCCCGGAGGGCCTCACGGCAGCGCACCAGGTCTGCGGGGGTGAACTGGCATTCAAAGACAGAGAATTGCAGATGGTCCCCAAAGCCACGCATGATTTTAAAAACTTTGCGCAGGCGTTTGTCGTCGGAGATGTCATAACAGACAAGGTAGGAGTGACGCATCACGACCACCTCTTGCCAGAAATTAACAACGAGCATCATAATACGGGATTTGCAGGGTAAGGCACTCGAAAATGACAATCCAAGATGTCTGTAGCAGTTGTTGTTACATAATGTTTAATGGCTTTATTCTGACTGCCGGGGGACAGATCATGGATTCTGGTGCGCGCCGCGATTCGTCTGCTTTTCAGGCCATTCGGATGGGTGCAAGAGGGATGCTGTTCATCGATCTGGAACCATGACTGGATCCACGCAGTATGGCGGCAATCCGTTACCTAAGGTCCTTGTGTTTTTTAAAAGTGGATGCTATTTTGCTTCCTATCAAATACCTGCTGTTTGATGGCGTGATTCTAGGGAGACCATCGCGAGTGAGAAAAGAGCGATGGCAATGAAGTTGAAATGCATTGTTGACGAACAGAAGTCTTTCGATGTGCTTTGGTTGCTGGCATGGACTACAGAAGATTTTTTTCAGAGGCCACGCGTTTATCTTCGCCCTTCGATTATCAAGCCCGTCTTGCTGAGCAGCCATGGCCAGACCTGCTGAGCGTGCCGACTGGCATGGGTAAGACTGCAGCGGTCACACTGGCATGGCTATGGAAGCGTGGTTGGCGTTCGGGCAAGCGATCTGAGGTCAGAGACGCTTCCACCCCAAGCCGGTTGATATGGTGTTTACCCATGCGCGTACTGGTGGAGCAAGCAGAGGAGAACATCCAGGCGTGGCTGCGTAACCTGGACATTTGTGGTCAGACCTATGAAAGAGATAGGGTGTCGGTCCATGTTCTGATGGGGGGATCCAACGACGATCAATGGACCTATTTCCCGGAAAAAGACCTCATTCTGATTGGCACACAGGACATGCTGCTTTCTCGTGCCCTGATGCGTGGATACGGAATGAGCCGCTATCAGTGGCCAGTCCCATTTGCTTTGCTGCATAACGACAGCATGTGGGTCTTTGACGAGGTACAACTGATGGGGGCGGGACTTTCCACCTCCGCGCAGCTGGAAGCTTTTCGCCGGCGCTTTCCTCTGGCTAAAAACAGCCGCTCGCTGTGGGTTTCCGCTACGCTGAACAAGAAGTGGATGGATACGGTTGACTTGAAGCCGTATGTGGAAGGCTTGAAAACACTGGGCCTTGAAGAGGATGACCAGCAGCAGGCCGAGGTGGAAAGGCGGCTCAACTCCGTCAAGGCCGTGAAAAAGCTCCCCATCATTCTTGGAAAAAATGCTGGCAAAAAAGATGGCCGGGATGCCTACCTGAAGGCGTTGTGCGAAGAGGTGTTGAAAGCTCATGCTGAAGACAGTCAGACCCTCGTCATTCTGAACCGGGTCGATCGCGCGCAACGCTTGTTCTGCCTGCTGCGCAAGGCGCGGCCAGAGCAAGAGGACCTTCTTGTCCATGCGCGCTTTCGCGCAGCGGACCGCAGGAAGCAGAACAAGCGCCTGAGCGATTCCAACTCCGAAAGGAACCGCATTATCGTTGCAACTCAGGCCATCGAAGCTGGAGTGGATATTACGTCAAAGGTGCTGATTACTGAACTTGCTCCATGGTCTTCGCTCGTGCAGCGGTTCGGACGCTGCAATCGCTACGGCGAGCATAACCCCGAAGGAGCAAAAATTTTCTGGATCGACATAGAGGACGACGAGGAAGCGTCAAGGCCCTATGACAGCGGTCAGCTGGTCACAGCGCGCCAATACATGGAGAAATTGACCAGCGCGAGCCCAAGCGATCTGAGGGAGAGCGATGAGGACAGGCCACTGACGGCCACGCTGCGCCAAAAAGACTTTCTCGACCTCTTCAATACCGACCCCGATCTTTCCGGCTTCGATGTGGATGTGTCGGATTACATCCGGGACAGTGACCCGCCGGGAGTACAGGTCTTCTGGCGTGATTTTGAAGACAATCCCAATGAGCCAAAGCCGCAGGGCGGCCCCGCCCGCGATGAGCTGTGTCCCATTTCCATGGGACAGGCCAAGGACCTGCAAAAACGGGGTGCTTGGTATTGGGATCCGCTGGATGACCGATGGGTCAAGCTTGACCGTTGGCCGCGTTCCGGCATGGTGCTGTTGTTGAGAGCCTCCGACGGGGGTTACATCGAGGAAATAGGGTTTGATGCAAATTCTAAAGATCCTGTGCCGCCGGTCAATACTGCGGACGCCGAGCTTGATGCTTACAGTGAAGATGATCTCTCCAGGCAAAAGCACCCAGTCGCGTTGGTCGATCATCTCGGTCATGCAGCCGATCACATCATGCAACTATGCAATGCGCTTGATGAGACCACACATGCGGATGCATTGCGCCGTGCGGCACTCTGGCATGATGTGGGCAAGGCCCATATCGTATATAAGACGCGCTGTGGTCTGGCCGATGACGATCTTCCACTCGCAAAGTCACCGAGGTATAACTGGCGCCTCGAGGATGAACGCAATCGAAAGGTCTTCCGTCACGAATTGGCCTCCGCGCTTGCGTGGCTGGCGCAGCATGATGGCGAGCAGGACGCCGACCTCATCGCCTATCTCATAGCGGCGCACCACGGCAAAGTACGCATGAGTCTGCGCGCCATGCCAACGGAAGATCCGGCGCCCGATGGCAGACGCTTCGCGCGCGGCATCTGGGAGGGCGATGAGCTTCAGGCCCTGGATTTTCATGGCGAGCACAGTAATCAAATTGCGCTCAGGCTTGCTTTGATGGAGTTGGGCGAAGGTGAACAGGGCCCGTCATGGACGGCGCGCACGCTGGGTCTACTTGATGACCATGGCCCTTTCAAGCTTGCATGGCTGGAAACGCTGGTGCGTCTGGCGGACTGGCGGGCCTCTGATGAAGAAGAAAATGCCGTGTCGCAGGAGGGCGCATGAACGAGATAGTTCTTGGTGGGTGTTCGCCAACGCCGTTGGCCAGCTATCTTAAAGCGCTTGGAGTCTTGCGATTGCTCTCCGGAAAATATCCAGAAACCAAGGCAGCTTGGAGAAACGAATCCCTTTGGCTGCGAACACCGCTGACGTGTGAGCAGATGGAGCAGTTCTTTCTGCACGAATATCAGCCAACGCCGGTCATGGCACCGTGGAATGGCGGCAGTGGGTTCTATGAAAAAGATAATAAATATGCGCTCAACATAATTCTTAAAAGCGATGACGCCAGGCTTGACACTTATCGCAACTGCTTGGGTATGGTCGAAGAAGCCCTTACAGGCATGGACCGAAGCGCCAGTCCCAAGGGTGAAGAAAAGGTTTTTCTTCTTGTCCAGATGCGTGGGCTTCTCCCCGACGAGGCCATCGATTGGTTGGATGCGGCGGTTTTTCTCACAGGCGACACGCCGCAATATCCCCCTCTGCTCGGTACAGGGGGCAATGACGGCCGGCTGGACTTTACCAATAACTTTATGCAGCGCCTTGTGGATGTACTTTGTTTGGACGGTAAGAGCGCTGAGGCGGAGTCGCGTAACTGGCTTCGGATGTCACTGTTTGGAGAGCCCGCCGCAGGTCTGATCAACAGCAAGATCGGCCAGTTTTCACCTGGACAGGCCGGTGGCCCCAATGCCACGACTGGTTTCAAGGCCGAGGCTGTCATCAATCCATGGGACTTTGTACTCATGATTGAAGGCGCTTTACTCTTCGCTGCTGCCGCTGTTCGCCGCCATGAGGATGATCCCTATGGCGCTCTGAGTTACCCATTTACTGTGACGGCCGTTGGAGCGGGATTCGGCGGCCTGGGTGAAGGCGATAAAGCCAATGCGCGCGGCGAACTTTGGATGCCATTATGGAGCCAATATGCGAGTTATCCAGAGGTCCGTGCTCTGCTTTCTGAAGGTCGTGTAGTACTTGGCAGGAAGCCGGCGCGGAACGCGCTTGATTTCATCCGCGCCATCCACCATTTAGGTGGTTATCG
Source organism: Pseudacidobacterium ailaaui (assembly GCF_000688455.1). Classification (NCBI taxonomy): domain Bacteria; kingdom Pseudomonadati; phylum Acidobacteriota; class Terriglobia; order Terriglobales; family Acidobacteriaceae; genus Pseudacidobacterium; species Pseudacidobacterium ailaaui. Next base: position 3,677,923 of record NZ_JIAL01000001.1, on the reverse strand, counting down.
GGGTATCCGTAGCTTTCAACGCTATGCGTTTCTAAAGCGAAATGGTGACGCGCATCTTGCTACTCCTCTTACGCGCGTCGAAGTGACTGATAAGCCTCGTACGAACCTGCTCGATGAACTCGACCAGAATCACTGGCTGGAAGAATTTCGTAAGTTCGCACAAAGCGATGAGATCGCAAAGCGCTTTCATACCTTGTGCCATGATCTGGAGGACATTTTTTTCAAGTTCTCCGGCAAAGAATCTACTCCTGCAGAAACCCAGGCCATCCTGACATTGCTTGGAGAAATTCAATCTGCGCTGGCCAGCAGCAGCAAGGCAAGAGAAAATGTCAATCCAATCCCGCTACTTTCTAAGCGGTGGATACAACAAGCCAATGACCATACGCCGGCCTTCCGCATTGCTTGTGCATTGGCCGGTTTGCGAGGAACCCAGGAGATCCGACTGCCAATCATGGCCCAGATTTTTCCCGTGCATCCCTGCTCGCCGCGGTGGAAAGAAGATACCGAGGGTGACCGGAAGCGTGGAAAAGACCTTTACGATGGAGTGCGGCTTTGCATGGGCATGGCTGGAAGCCTCCCGAATCAGCTGCGCCATCTGCTTGAGCGCAGACTCTGGCTGGCTGAAAAACTTGAGATGAATGATAAACCGCTGCAAAGTGCCTCTGGCGCTACGCTTGAGGACGTTGCAGCCTTTCTTGAAGACGACAGCATGGACCGGAAGATTGCTGCACTCCTGCCGGGCCTGAGCCTGTGCAAGGTACCGGAAGACGACGACCGCAGATCGAACGGAACGGTTCCCGCGGCCTTTGCTCTGCTGAAGCTATGCTTTACGCCCAACTCGATTTTGCGCAGTCTGGGAGTGCTTCAACCAGATGTGCACCTTCCTGTGCCCCCGGGGGTTCTTACGCAACTTGCCTCCGAACATAAGCCCGATCGCATGGTGCTTGCAGCATGGCGGCGACTCCGCATTGCTGGCATGGAGCCGGTTTTTACGCAGGACGCTTTGCCTGCACTCGATGGCATCTCTGCGCAACGCGTAGCTGCTGCGCTGCTCATTCCGTTGCGTTACGGCGCGTATGGCAAGCTTGCGGGGAGCGTGCTGAAGAAGATCCATGATGCGGCTGGAAATCCGGCGGCATAACATTGTCGAACTTTGAAAGGAAACTGCCATGAGCCTTGATCTTTCCACGTTGAACAACGCTCCTCGTCTGCTGCTGGAGGCAAAGCTGCAACCGCTGCAGGGGACACGCTTCCAACCAACGGGCTTCCCGGAAATCGGCGCAGCACAATACGAAGGACCAGATGGAACAGCGATGTTGTTGGTTGAGTCTGCGCAAAGTATGGCCAACCGCATGGAGGAAGTTTGTTGGGACAAGGTCGCTGATGACTGGGTCCAACCGTTGCAAGGCCTGTCTGTCATTAAGGTCAAAGATAAGGATGGCAAGCCACTCACCAACTCGGTGCTGGAAGCCCATCGCATCAATTCGCCCTACATTCTTGAAGGGAGAGACAAGACTGTCTTCAACCGCCTGAAGAGCGAATTGGCCAATATGGAAGAGGGTTTGGTTGACCTGCGCAAGCTAGCGTCCATTCTGTTAAAGCTCGACATCAATGCTTTACTGCATGGCGTTTTCCTGGCGAAGAAAGAGCTTGCCGGTGGTCGTCTGCGTCTTCCTCGTGCTCTCTCAGGTTTTATCGAAGCGAGTAAAGTCAATACGGCCGCCAGCGGTGGCGTAAAGAATGATGGAGTAAACCCCTCGGGCGATACTTCAAAGGGATTTGGAAACGTCCCGTTTGCCCGCGACGAATTTGTCTCATCCGATATCGGTGCGTTCTTCAATCTTGATCTGGCCCAACTACGCGGCTATGGATTTTCTCAACCTGTATATGAGCTGCTTGTGGGACTGGCGCTCTTTAAGATTCGAGGTTTTCTCGAAGAGGGACTGCGTTTGCGGACGGCATGCGATCTCGAATGCAAGTCGATCGAGGTGAAACGCCCGACGGGCTTTGAACTTCCCTCCTGGGATGCGCTCAAAAGCGCACTTCCTGGTCTGATTGAAAAGGCCAAGGCTGACGCAGGCTTTGAAGTCACAACGGTAATTTACAGCAGCGCTGGCAAATCCAACAAAGATACTAGCAACTCCACATCTGGTACGGCTAACGCCAGCGGCGACGACCAAAGGGAATAGACCATGCTGGCGATCGCATTCACCTTTCCCGCTGGACGCTACCATGCGACGCCTTGGGACCGGCACGTCAACGAAGGGGCAATCGTCTGGCCTCCGGAGCCCTGGCGTGTGCTGCGCGCCCTCATTGCTACCTGGCACCATAAGGTCAAGCCTCTCGGCAGACATGAGGAGTCTACGCTGCGCGGCCTGATCGAAGCGCTTTCGCAGTCTCTTCCTGAATACTCTCTGCCAGCTGCGAGCCATAGCCATACGCGGCACTACATGCCGCAATGGAAGTCGGGCGAAACATCGCTGGTCTTCGACGCTTTTGCATCGGTCTGCCGCAAGGAGCCTCTGATTATGGCTTGGCCGGGGCTAGATTTGTGCCCGGAGCAGCTTGCTTTGCTGGACGACCTGCTTGCCGTCATGGGATATCTGGGACGTGCTGAGTCGTGGATTGAAGCCGTCCGATTTGAGGGCAGATTTCAGCCGAACTGTCGTCCTGAAATCGAGCCGTCTGACAGCGAATCAGTGGAAGAGAGGGTCACGCTGCTTGCTCCGTTGAGGCCAGAAGATTATGACAGCTTCCGCAACAGCTTTCTGGCCGATAAAGACAACAAAAAAGCGAAGAGGCTCGCCAAGACGTTACCAGAAAATTTGCTGGATGCTTTGTCAGTAGAAACCTCCACTCTGCGTACTCAGGGCTGGAGCCAGCCCCCAGCCGCGCGCAAACAATTCTATCGCCGCCCTGCCGAAGCGCTTCGTCCACGACGTAAGCCTCAACCGGCAACATCTCGTACGGCAACGACGGCCCGCTATCTCTTGATTGGGAAGCCTCTGCCACGCGTGGAGGAGACTGTTCGCATTGGCGAATTATTTCGACGTGCCGTTATGAGCGAAGCCAAGCGGTTATTGGGTGAAGGTGCGATTCCCGCATTCATCTCAGGGCACGGATTGCCAAATGAGAATCGTCATCGCCATGCCTTTTATCTGCCTTGGGATCAGAACAACGATGGACGCATCGACCATCTCATCCTCTATCTTCCTGATCGCATGGATCTGGAGACGCGGCAAATCGCTGAAAGACTCAAGCGCATCTGGAGCCATGACGGCGGTGAATGGCAAGTCGTGCTTGAAAACATCGGTGAGGCGGAAGCCGGGGGAAATTTGTTGGCCAAAGTGAGCGAGTGGGAATCGGTTACGCCGTATCTGCATCCGTGGCACGTGAAACGCGGCTTCGATGTCGCAGCACAGATCAGGCGAGAATGCGCTATGCGGGGATTGCCCGAACCGATACAACTGACTTCCTTAAAAGAGATTCCGGTTGGAAATCAGCTGCGTCGGCCTCTTGATTTCCGCCGACACCGTGAAAAGCGTGGTCTTATGCAACCAGACCGTCGGGGGAGTTTCTGGCGCATCCGCTTTCCCGAGCCAGTAGATGGACCCATCGCGCTGGGGTTTGGGTGCCATTTTGGCTTAGGGCTATTTTGTCCCGCAGATGGAGCCTGAAGTTTACTCCAAGCCGGGTTGCGGATTTCCTCTGGGCTTCTCAGGGCGCGTGCTTCCCACTTGAGAGTTGGTGTGCAACATTCCGAGACAGAAAAAGCAAGGCTGGAGGTCCAGTAGCTTTCGATATCACATAACCTGTGGAGACTCCACCCGGGCGTTCAGATGGACTTTCCGGGTGCGATATTCCTGTCCGTTTTTTGCCATGAAGCCCGGATGGCTGGTGGTCCAGAACGTTTAAAGAGAATGCCGCACCGCGCGTCTTACGGTATCCGTGACAACACCATAAATTGCATGCGTGGTCCACTCGCTGGCGCGTTCCCTGGAGGCTTGAAGTTCGGGAGGGGCCGCGAGTCCCATTCGCGGCAGCAGAGATTCGTGGGTCAATTTGTTGAGTGTAAGGCCGAAGGCGGCGCCTCGCCATGCGGTCACGGACGGTTCAAATTCACTGATTGCTCCATAAATAGCTCCGGCCAAGGCCCCAAAGCCCCAGTGGATGCCTTGCATCGCAGCTCGTTGTTTCTGCTTCGGCAGCGGGTGCCCTGCCACCTGCTCGGCAAGCACGACGGGAGGTGAGGGCTGGCCCTTGGAGCGCGGAGGAAAGAGGTGCTCCGCCAGGGCTTTTGCGCCAGCTCCTGCCAGCCCACCCACCAATCCGGCAACAGCACCTTTGAGTACGGACCTTGTTTTCATCGTCATATCTTCTGAGATGCCAAGTGCCAGTCTCACGTTCCCTTTGGAAATTCAGGATGTGGATGGGTGCAGGGGTGCCTTTTCCGCCGCTTCTTCGCTTTCATGCGCTACCTTCCGCAAGGAGATATGGTCAAAGTGGGCCCAAATCAACCCCAGCGGGATGACGCTAAGGAATGTCACCAGCAGCAGAACCGAGCCGCATCCCAGCGCTGGCTCCCACGACACCTTAAAAAAGGCCTGCATGGCTGCTGTGGTAAGACCGATCTGCGTAAACCAGCCCAGGACCGGCAGTGTAATCAGAGAGCTGCCCATGCTTGCGGCCATCAGCAACATGCACTGAGAAAGGCGCAGGTGCGAGAGGACCGGATCGGCAACAAAGGCCCGCGCTGTTTCCAGATAAGCCAGCGCAATCATGCCCCAGTGGACCAAGGAGATGCCAATGACAAGCATCAGATCAGCCATTGAGCCGATGGCATTCAGCCCGTCGCGAAAATTCAGGACCTTCTCTTCGATTTGCCGCCCAAGATTTTGCGAAAGTGTTCCGATGGACTTTCCCAGCAGACGGCCTATGCTTTGTCCTGATGCGCGGACAAAGCCGGTAAAGAAAGCAAGGAAAAGGGCCACAAGGAGTCCGCCCAGGGCTGCCTTATTGATGAGGTCTGGTCGCGGCAACGCCTGACGGTCTGAAGAAAACAGAAGGACAGTGGAAAAGATCAATGCCATAGAACCCATATCAAACATGCGTTCTACGGTATAAACCGCAATCTGGGCGCTCAACGGAATCTGAGTTCTCCTGGATACCAGATACGGACGCACAAGGTCAGCAAGCCTGCCGAAAATGGCCACTCCTGTGAACCCAATGACCATGGGGCCTACCAGAGTAAAAGGAGAAATGCGTCGCGTTGGCCGCAAAAAAATAGACCAGCGCAGGGCGCGCAAGCCATAGGCGGCCCAGATCAGGCCAATGCCCATGCTGATACGTTTCCAGTCGGCCAGTCTGAGCTGCTCAAAAAAAACTTTCCATTGAAAATGGATGCGCTGCCGCGCCCAAAGCGTGAAAACCGTAAGTACAGCCAGAATGACAAGCCAGAGGATCCAGTTCTTTTTGGTCAAAGAGCGTCCTTCGTTTTCAGAAAGTATTCTTTGTGGCGCTGTTGGTCAGACTTGCAGTCTGCTTGCCGGCAGACATGCGCTCTGCATATCTCCGGTTAAATTCATGAATGATTCGCGCCACATAAAGTCGGGTTTCCCGGTAGGGAGGAATCCCATGCCAGTGGTCTACCGCCGCGGGGCCAGCGTTATAAGCGGCCAGGGCGAGTGCCAGGTCATCGTGATACTTTTTCAGCAGAGCGTCGAGATACGCGGTCCCACCGTTGATATTTTGGTCCGCTGCAAAACTGTCACTTACGCCGAGCGCCGCGGCCGTTTTTGGCATAAGCTGCATCAGGCCCCGCGCGCCGGCACGGCTGACTGCATGCAGATTTCCACCGCTTTCTGCATGGATGATGCTGGCCAGCAGGTCTACATCCAGGTCATGTTGTTTTCCCGCGCGGGCCAAAATCTGATGCATATCTTCCGATGTGGGCCCAGCAGGATTTGCCTGGGGAGATGGGCCAGGCCCAGGAAGATCGACATGCTCTATGCCCACAATCTCGGAAGTGTCCACGTCGATAAAATTGGTATTTCCCGAATCGAGATAAAGACGGACGCGGTCCCCATTCGACTCACGGTGGTCGCAGAACAGGTCAAAACCATTTTTCAGTGCGATGCGTTCGGCGGCGTAAGCATGAAAACAGAAGCACAGGAGCAACAGCCCAGCGCTGGCCAGTTTTCGGTGAAACCTGAGGGCGCCATGCTGCGATCGCAGATCATGGAATCCGCCGGAAGCGTGTCCGCTGGTTTGCCACAGACGATTCATAGGCTGTATGAGGCTCACTTTACCACGCTTGTATGACAAAGTATCCGTTCCAGGATGACCGCCACTCCGTCATCGTCATTCGCGGGGGCGATGTCCCATCCCCGCTCCTTCCCGATTGCGAGCAGAGAAGGCGAGGCATTGGCCATCAGCACTGGATTTCCCGAACACTCCAGCATTTCAAGGTCATTCAGGTTATCACCGATGGCCATGATCTCTTCTCTTTTTATCCCACGGGAGTCAGCCAGTTTCTTCAGGGCCACTCCCTTCGAGCAGCCGGGAGGGAGAATGTCCAGGATGCTCAGGTTGCGTGCAGGATATTGTGTCTGATGCAGCTCAATTCGTTTTGCATAAGCGCTGGAAGCCAGCCATTGCTGCACTTTGTTCATCTCTTCCACTGTGCCGCACACCATTCCCTGTACAGGAGCTTCTCCCGTCGCAAAGGCATCCTCCAGCGGCCGCACTTCTTCGATCCAGGGAAGGTTGGCCTCTACCCAGGCCGCAATGCGTGAATGCAATTGGACCAGCGACTCCAGGACGAGCTCCCCCTTTCCATTACGGTCAAAGGTAAAAACGGTAGTCCCGCCAAACTGCCGTAAAACTCCACAAAGATCACGCGCTGTTTCTATCGGAAGCCATGCATGCTCAAGGCGTTCTCCGGACAAAGTACGGGTCACGGAGCCGTTCGAAGTAATCAGGACCGTTTCCGGCTTCAACCCCAGCGGTGCCAGCAATGGGGTGGCGTAAGCCTGGCGTCTTCCGGTAGCGATCACGATTTCCAGGCCCGCACTTTCTGCATGACGCAGGGCCTGCCTGTTCCGCTCACTGATCGCGGTTCCCGAGGATGGCAGTAATGTGCCATCAATATCAATTGCAATCAGTTTGATGGGAGGGGCAACCTGGTGAGGAAAATCGGCCATTGTGGATAGTTTACAGGCCGGGTGTTGTTACGCTGAGATTATGGCATCTATTACATGCTTCGAATGCTCCCGTTGCCGAAATCAGGTGTCCGCAGACAGCTACAAGACAGTCTGCCCTTCCTGCGCCGGACCGCTTTATGTTCGCTATGACATATCAGCCTTGCAAAAGACGGCCGTTCGTCCAGTCGAGGGCGGAAACCAAAGCATGTGGCGTTATGCCAGTGTCCTTCCAGACGTCGATCCGGTAACTCTGGGTGAAGGCTGGACCCCGATCCTGCGGAGCCGCCGATTTGCACATCTGTATCTTAAGGAAGAAGCGACCAATCCAACCGGGACTTTCAAGGCCCGCGGTATGGCGATGGCTGTTTCGATGGCCCGTCATTACGGATTAAAGAAGCTGGCTGCCCCTTCGGCCGGAAACGCCGCCGGAGCTCTGGCAGCTTACGCTGCAGCGGCTGGTATCGAGGCACACATTTTCATGCCCAAAGATGTACCTTTGGCCAACTATCTGGAGGGCGTCGCCTACGGAGCCAATGTGACTCTGGTGGACGGCCTTATCTCTGACTGTGCTCGAATCGTCCAGGAACGCAAGGAAAAGGAGGGTTGGTTCGATGTTTCTACACTCAAGGAGCCATTCCGCGTTGAAGGCAAAAAAACCATGGGATACGAGCTGGTAGAACAGCTTGGCTGGACCTATCCGGACGCTGTTTTTTATCCCACGGGCGGCGGGGTCGGGCTTATCGGCATGTGGAAGGCCTTTGAAGAGATGGAGCAGCTTGGCTGGGTGCGCGGCAAGCGCCCGGAAATGATTGCTGTCCAGGCCAGCGGATGTGCCCCGGTCTCCCGTGCATTCCAACAGGGCGCAAAAACATCACAAATGTTTGAAAACGCTTCAACTTTTGCTTCCGGTCTTCGCGTGCCGAAACCCTACGGTGACTTCATGATCCTGGACATTGTCCGGTCCTCGGGGGGTACAGTTGTAGACCTTCCCGATGAAAAGATCCTTGCCTCTTTGCTGGACTGGTCCCGGCATGAGGGTCTGCTGCTTTCACCCGAAGGAGCGGCCGCAACAGCTGCCTATGATTTCCTGATAGAAACTGGTTTTTTGCGTCCTGACGACCGCGTTGTGATTTTTAATACGGGGTCTGGTTTGAAATATGTGGACCTGATCGCTGATGCAATGGGCATCCGCCGGAATGAGGTGAAGACTCTGCCCCAGCGGACGCCCGTAGGAGGGATCATTACGCCGCAATAACAGCGGCCCTGCTGGCGCCTTATGCTGTCGCCTTGGCGCAGAACTCGTTGAAGGCGCGGGCAAGCTCCTCGGCGATGCCTTGCGCCGTATTATTTTCAATCATGAAGCGCTGCATCAGATAAACTAATTTGCCATCACGCAGAATGGCGATCGCAGGCGACGTGGGAGGATTTCCTTCAAAATAAGAGCGTGCGCGTTCTGTTGCCTCACGGTCCTGTCCGGCAAATACAGTGATGGACTGGTCAGGAACAACGGAATTCTGCAGAGCCAGTCTCACTCCTGGGCGCATTTTGCCTGCGGCACAACCACAGATTGAATTGACGACCACCATGGTGGTGCCCGGCCTTGCCAGCGCGGCGTCCACTTCCTCTGGAGTGCGGGTTTCCTTGATGCCAGCGCGGGTCAGCTCCTCGCGCATGGGAATGACCATGATTTCCGGATACACGTTTTTTCCTCCATACCGGGTTTGTCCGGCACTCTTTTTATTCTACTGGTATCTTGAAGCTGATGCGTGTCCTTGAAAACGTTCCTCTGGCCCCATACACGACCTTTGGGATTGGCGGTCCGGCGCGTTGGTTTGTGGAAGCCCATCACGAAGACGAGGTTGTAGAGGCAGTCCGGTTTGCCCGGGAACATGCCACCCCGCTTTTTGTGTTGGGCGGAGGGAGCAATCTGCTGGTAAGCGACGAGGGATTTCCCGGTCTTATCCTGCATATTTTGCTTAAAGGAATCGAACAAAACGGCAGGAATTTTTCCGTTGCTGCCGGAGAAGAATGGGACGCCTTTGTAACCACTGCGGTCTCACAGAACTATGCAGGCGTGGAATGCCTTGCCGGAATTCCGGGAAGTGTAGGAGGAACGCCAGTGCAGAATGTAGGCGCTTACGGACAAGAAGTTTCCAGTACCATCCGTTGCGTTCGGGCCTTTGATTGTGAACAAAACCGGTTTGTGGCCCTAGGCCGGGATGACTGCCATTTTGGTTATCGCCGCAGCATCTTCAACACCCAGGCCCGAGGCCGCTATATCGTCACCCGCGTGGAATATGACTTAATACCTGACGGATATCCAACAGTTTCCTATAAAGACTTAAAGCAATACTTTGAGGATTGGACGACCATGCCTTCCCTGGGACAGGTCAGCGCGGCCGTGCGCGAGATCCGGCACAGGAAAGGAATGTTGCTGGTTGCCGGAGAGCCAGACGCGAAAAGCGCCGGCAGCTTTTTCAAAAACCCCATAATCACGCCGGACCATTTTGAGCAGATCGTGGTCCAAACGGGTGGCGCAAATGTACCGGGTTATCCCACGGAGGGAGGGCAAATCAAAATACCGGCAGCATGGTTGCTGGAACAAACTGGCTTCCATAAAGGTCATGTGCACGGACGCGCCGGCATCTCAAGCCGGCACTCGCTGGCCCTCATCAATCGCAATGGAGCTTCTGCAGGAGAAATCATTGCGTTACGGGACCGCATCGTTGCGGCCGTAGAGCAGAAGTTTGGAATCCGGCTGGAGCCTGAGCCAGTCTGGGTGGGATGAATTCTATGAAACTGGAAGAAATTGCCATTTCCCTTGGCGCAGAAGTCCGCGGCAGCAGCGATGCAGATGTGCTGCGCGTTTCCAGCACAAAATCAGCGTCACCGGATGCCCTGGTGTTTGCAGAAGACGAGGCTGCGCTGCGTCAAGCACTCGAATCCTCATGTGCGGCCGTGTTGGTGACAGCAGAGCTGGCGGAGAAAGCCAGTGGGAAAAAGCCTCTCCTTGTTTTACGGCAACCCCGGCTCGGTTTTGCCCGGGCGGCGCGTCTGTTGCAACGGCAGGAAGAGGGACCAGAGGTCCATCCGACAGCCATTCTTGCTGCTGGGGTGCGGTGCGGTCGAAATGTCTCTGTAGGTGCCTATGCAGTGCTGGAGGAGGGGGTGCAGGTAGGAGCAGGGACAAGGATCGGTGCGGGCGCGGTGATTGGAAAGGGCGTGCGAATCGGAGAAGAATGCAGGATTTATCCGCGCGTAGTTTTCTATCCCGGAGTAACACTGGGAAACCGCGTTGTTGTGCATGCGGGAGCAGTTCTGGGTGCAGATGGATTTGGTTATGTGCGGGACATGGAGACCGGCGAATATCTCCAGTTTCCGCAACAAGGGACGCTCGTGGTGGAAGATGATGTTGAGATTGGGGCAAATACCACGATCGATCGGGGGGCCCTGGAGGAGACCCGTATTTTGCGTGGCGTCAAACTCGATAATCTGGTCCACGTGGGACACAATGTCCGAATCGGCAAGAATGTAGTCATTGCGGCGCAAACTGGAGTTTCCGGCAGCAGCACCCTTGGCGACGGCGCAATTGTCGGTGGTCAGGTTGGGATTGCGGACCATGTGGAGATTGGCGAACAGGTGATTCTCGGGGCGCAGTCTGGCATCCCCTCACGCAAAAAGCTCCGTGGTCCGGGGGTCGTCTTCTGGGGAACACCGGCACGCCCCATCAGAGAATATCTGAAAGAGCTTGCGGTACTGGCACGTCTGGCCCGGGAGAAATAAGGTCATGGCCATCATCGTAGTTGGCGGAAATGCTCGAAATGTGGGCAAGACTGCCTTGGTTACCGGCTTGATTTCGCATCTGGCCGGTTATGGTTGGACGGCCTTGAAAATTACCTCTCATGCGCATTGCGGGGGTCCTGCCACCCGGTTCCAGATCGTAGAAGAGCAGCAACGCGGCGGCCGCCCGGATACTGCCCGTTATCTGGCTGCCGGGGCGGTGCGAGCATGGCTGGTCTGCGCGCCCGAAGGTACGCTCGCTCAAGGCATGCCGATGGTCCGGAGCTTGCTTGAGGAAGCAAGGAATGCCATCGTTGAATCCAATCGTATTCTGGAGTTCATCCAGCCGGACCTTGCTCTGGCCATCATGGACCCGAAGACGCCAGACATAAAGTCCTCTGCGCAGCGGTTTTTCCAACTCGCAGACGCTGTGCTATTTCCAGGCGGCGCAAGCGAGCCATTTCCCGGATGCCTTCCACGTAAAGGCATCCCGAACTTCGTTGTGCAGGCTCCCTCTTACCTGAATGATGAGGTCCTCAGCTTCGTGAAGCAGCAGCTCGTTTCGAAAGAGAATGAGAGGCAAGCATGTTCGCCGGCATTCACACCCGTCTACGGCTCCCATGGACAATAATTATGCTTTGGGTTGCCATGCACACTTCGGCCAGTGCTGGATTGACTGTGGTCAGCCAGGATTTTCCTGACCATGGTGCGATTCCGCAGAAATTTACCTGCGATGGAGAGAATCTTCCTCCGCAGATCTCCATAGCAGATGTCCCTTCCAAAACCCTGGGCCTGGCGCTCATCATGGAAGACCCGGACGCTCCCGGAGGAACATTTACCCACTGGATCGTATTTCATCTGCCCGCGCAGGTCCGGCTGTTGTCACAAGAAACTGTTTCCCAAGGAGCGAGGCAAGGAAGAAATGATTTTGACAAGACCGGGTACGGAGGGCCGTGTCCTCCGCCTGGTCGGGCGCACCACTACCTTTTTCATGTTTATGCATTGGACCGGCAGATTGAATTGCCCGATGGTGCGACCAGAAAAGATTTAGAACAGGCGATGAAGGGGCATGTTCTGGCAGAAGGGAGTCTGACCGGGCTTTACGGCCGCAGACAATAGTATCCTCACTATGAGTCAATGGTTCATCAGCAGGAAGCCGTCGTTCTTCGCACGTGGCCAGTGCATGAGGCCGACCTTATCGTCTCTCTTTTTACCCGCGGACACGGAAAGATAAAGGGCATCGCTAAAGCGGCCAGCAAAAGCCGTCGCCGCTTTGGCGGGGCACTGGAGCCAATGACCTGCGTCGTGGCCAATTACGCGATTCGGCCCAGGCAGGAACTGGTCCGGCTGGATTCGTGCGAGATTATCACATCTCCTCTTTCCAGAGCAGTAGACTACACTCGTGCCGCCGCACTGGCTTTCTATTCCGAGGTGCTTGAAGAGTGCCTGCCCGATTACGACCCGCAGGATGCTGTTTTTCGACTCGTGCATTCTGTTCTGGAGCACACAACCACAACAAATGTCTGGATGCCGGTGACGTATTTTGCACTCTGGATGTTGCGCCTGATGGGGTGGATGCCCGACATTCTGCACTGCACAGTCGGGGGCGAGCCCTTCGTCGGGCGGCCGGCATACTGGCATGCGCAAGCTGATGGTCTGGTGTGTGCGCAGCACAAAAGGCTGGCGAGTTCGGTGTTATCTGCTCCGTCACAGGCCATGGCCGTCCGCATTTTCCATCGTCCTCTGGCCGCATTCACTCAGGAGAACTGGTCTTCGGCGTGCGGGGTTGATTTACGTCGATTTGCCGTGCAGGCACTGGAGCGGCACCTGGAGCGCAAGCTTACCTCGGCCCGGGTCCTGATGAAGCTAAGCGGATAGCTTGACTGGTCCTTGTCTCTGCCCAAAGATGGCGGAGCCGATACGGACCATCGTGGATCCTTCTTCAATCGCAATCTCAAAGTCTCCCGACATACCCATGGAAAGCTGGCTGAAGTCAAGTTGTGGATACTGCGCGGCCCACGCATCGCGCAACTGCCGCAGGTTTCGAAAGCAGCGACGTGCCGTGTCGGGGTTTCCATCCAGCGGGGCGACCGTCATCAGGCCATGCAGCGTCAGATGGTCCATTGCTGGCAGTCGTTCCAGCAGATCTGCCAGTTCGCGCGAATGGGGAAGCAGGCCGGTCTTGGTAGGTTCTTCACTGAGCTTGATTTCAAGCAGTATCGGGACCTGTCTGTGGAGTCTGGCAGCGGCCTCATTCAGCCGCTGGGCAATCCGAAGCGAGTCTACCGTGTCCACAGCAGAGAAAACTTCCACGGCCCTTGCCGCTTTGTTGGACTGTAGATGGCCAATCAAATGGACTTCTGCCTGGTCGCCTCCGTCCTTCCTGGTTCCGGCGATGTTGATGCCGAAAGCTTTTAAATCAGAGGATTTCTGTTGAAACTCCTGCACCCTGTTTTCTCCAAAAATCCGAATGCCCGCCGCATAGGCCGCAGCCATGGCCTCGGCAGGATGTGTTTTGGAGACCGCCATCAACTGTACCGTGTCAGGATCGCGGCCGGCGCGGCGGCAGGCCGCCCCGATCTGGTCATAAAGATGTTGCAGACGATCAGAAATTATTTGCTGCAGGGACATGCAAACTGATTGTATCGAGCTCCTGGCTGAGACGTGAATCTTCTGATGCAGCGCAGGTCGGCGCGACCGGATCAGATTTCGCCTGGCTCGGGTGTCCTCACGTGTGGAACAAATTGCGGATGGGCCGCGCCATAGAGCTGAAAGTTCTTTCTCGCTTCAGTAAGGCTCAGCTCACCATTGACTGTGCCGCGCACGGTGTCAGCATCGTTGTCATCCTGTCCGTCGTCCTGCCACCAGCAGACAGGGCAAAGTCCATTCGAATCTGGTCTGGCCAGAGTCTTATAACCGCAGCAGAGGCAGCGCACACGCGTAAGTTGTTTCATAACACTTCAGACGCAACTCGAAAATGCGAGTTGCGGAACTTCTTCAGAATTTGTTTTTCATCTTTGCATGGCGGTTCCACGCTCCTGTGCCGCATTCGGGGGTCTGCGGAAGGCATAAATGACGGCCAGCAGCGGAGGCGCCAGCAATACTCCCCAGAAAGGGATCACGATTCCCAGCACAATGGGTGCAAGGATGGATGCCCAGACGGGAACACGGGCTGTGCGCTTCATCAGCGCTGGCTGGATCAAGATTTGATCTACAAAGATAATGATGGCATAAAGCCCGAGAAGAAAGCCCAGCCGCTCCATGTCCCGGCCACTGACACTGAACAGGATGCTTAATACAGGGCCCAGCAGGGCGATGACGCCACCAAAATTAGGGACAAAGGCCATCAGTCCGCCGATGAGCGCCCATACGGGAAAAAGCGGAACGTGTAGCAGCCAGAGGCCGACCAACCAGAGAAGGGCCACGCACAATGCTTCCAGGGACACGGCGCGCCACCAGTTCACTAAGGCCGTGCCCGCGGTCGTGCTTGAGCTTTTTAGGTCAAATGGAGACATGGCAGCAATTTCATCCAAAGGTTAGAAGTCCAAAAGTGGCTAAAAGATGGCCGCATTATTGATCTGCTTTTGGCAGGGCGTCTGCAAGCTGTACCATCGGACTGCCCAAAGCTGTTAGCCTGTTATTAGTATGAAATTCGGCGTGCTCGTATTCCCTGGCTCCAATTGCGATCAGGACACCTATCATGTGATTTCTGAAATCGCGCAAAAACCGGTGACTTTTCTTTGGCATGATTCCTCCAGCCTGGAAAATTGTGATGCCATTCTGGTGCCGGGAGGCTTTGCTTATGGAGACTATCTGCGGACCGGAGCCATCGCGCGTTTTTCTCCTGTCATGCAATCCGTCAAAAGGTTTGCCTCTGAGGGCGGACTGGTATTAGGCATTTGCAACGGATTTCAAATTCTTTGCGAAGCCGGTCTACTGCCGGGTGCTCTGATGCGCAACGCCGGGTTGCGTTATATCTGCAAACAGGTTTACCTGCGCACGGAGACGGCCCGCTCACCCTTCACGGGAGCGCTGCAAAAAGGCGACGTTTTGAAGATTCCAATCGGGCATATGGAAGGGAACTACTTTTGCGATGCCGAAACGCTGGCGAGGCTGGAAAGGGAAGATCGCATTGCTTTCCGCTACAGCACCGCAGAAGGAGAAATTACGCCGGAAGCCAATCCCAATGGGTCGTTGGGGAACATTGCCGGGGTGTTAAGCGAGGGCCGCAATGTGCTGGGCATGATGCCGCACCCTGATCGCTCTGCTGAAGCATTGCTCGGCTCCTCAGACGGGTACAAGATCTTTGCGTCCCTTATCGACTATCTCGCAGTACGGGAAAAAGGTTCCATCTCCCAGGAACTGGCACTTAGATAGCGGGTCCTTGCATCCATGATTGATATTCATCATCACTTGTTGTTTGGCCTGGACGATGGGGCCGCAGACATGGAGACCTCGTTGGCAATGGCTGAAATGGCCGCCAAGGACGGCATTACACACATTGTCTGCACTCCGCATGCAAATGACAGATATCGCTTTAATCCTGATGTAAACCAGGAACGCCTTGCAGTCTTACGCGAACATCTGAATGGCAGGATGACGCTCGGCCTGGGCTGCGATTTTCATCTGTCGTATGACAATATCGAGGACGCACTGAAGAATCCTGCCAAGTACACCATCAACCAAAAAAAATATCTTCTTGTTGAGTTTGCAGACCTGATGATTCCAGCAACCATCCATGAGGTGTTTTATGAGATGGGTGTGCAGGGTCTTTGCCCCATCATCACACATCCTGAGCGGAACTTTACTATCCAGCGCCACCCGGAACGGATGGTCCCCTGGCTGCGAGAGGGCTGTCTGGTACAGATTACGGCCTCCTCCCTGACGGGGCGTTTTGGACGTACTGCGCAATCCATGGCTTTTAATTTTCTTGACAGGAACTGGGTCCACTTCATCGCCAGTGATGCGCATAATCTTAGTTCGCGTCCTCCGGTCATGAGTGAGGCATATAGAGTGATTGAGCAACGGTATGGGAAAGAGACCGCCGAACGGCTGTGTGTAACAAACCCGAAAGCGGCCTTTGATGGATCGGCTTTGCCAGTTCAGCCCGAGCCAGTGGGGCTCCATGATGAGCTGGACGCAAAGCCCAAAAAGGGTTTTTTCAGCCGGTTGTTTGCTTCCAAATGACCCTTAGAGCTTTGTTGCAAGACCAAGGCACAGGAACCATGTTTTAGTCTTGTCCGCTTTTCTCCCTTGCCTTGACCTTGAACCATATCGGGGACCCTTCAAAGCCGAAGGCCCTGCGGACCTGGTTTTCTAAAAAGCGTTCAAAGGAGAAGTGCAGTTTCGCATCCCGGTTTGTGAAGAGCACGAAGGTCGGGGGGGCCACCGCCGCCTGCGTCATGTAATAGATGCGCATTTTTTTTGAAACTGGTACTCCGGCGCGTTCAAAATCTACATGCTCCAGGAACTTGTTCATCTGACTGGTTGAGATGCGTTTGCGCCGTTCCTTTGCGACGCGGAGAATTGCATCCAGCACGCGCGAAACGTTTGTTCCCTGAGCGGCTGAGACAAAGACCACTGGCGCGTAATCAAGATATTTGAGTACGTTGCGCAGCTGCTGTTCAAAGATCTGGCGTTTCGCCGGAGGCCTTCCGTCGCTACGCTTGGTCGTTACAAGGTCCCATTTGTTGACCACAAGAATCACGGAGCGACCGCTCTCATGGGCATAGCCCCCAATGGTGGCATCCGACGCAGTCACGCCTTCCGTGGCGTCAATGACCAGCAAGGCGACATCGGCGGCCTGCAGATGCTTACGCGCCATGACGACAGACAGCTTTTCTGCCATCAGGTGTGTTTTGCCTTTCCGGCGAATACCTGCTGTGTCCACAATGCGCAGCTTTTGATCTGCGTGCTCAATCACCTCATCAACCGCATCTCTTGTTGTGCCGGCAATGGGAGAGACAATGGCGCGCGAAGAGCCAGTGAGAGCGTTCAGCAGGGTAGATTTGCCTACGTTGGGCCGCCCGATGATCGCAACGCGTATCTCCTGCTGCTGGAACTCGCCATGCGTGCGATGCAGAGTTTCTTTGTGCCCTGGTTGAACAGCAGCAATCGCTTGCTTTTGTTCCGGGAAGTGAAGAACAGAAAATACCTGGTCCAGCAGATCGCCGATATTGTGGCCATGTTCGGCTGATATCGGAACCAGATTTTGGATACCCAGACGGCGGAAATTTTCTGCTGCAGTTTGCAAGGCTTCAGTATCAATCTTATTGACAGCAAGGAAGAGCGGCTTTCCTGTTTTGATGAGCAGGCGGGCGAGATCCAGGTCCGGAGAAGCAAGTTCGGTCCGGCCGTCTACAACCATGACGATGGCCTGTGCTTCTTCCAGTGCGACGCGGGCCTGGCGGAAGATTTCTGCTGGAATGAGGGCCTCGTCTTCAGGAATGATCCCTCCCGTATCAACAATTCGGGCCAGACGGCCGTCCCATTCTACCTCTCCATAAATGCGGTCGCGCGTGATCCCTGGTTCATCACCCACAATGGACCGCCGGGACCCTGTGATCCTGTTGAAGAGCGTGGACTTGCCAACATTCGGTCTGCCAACGATGGCAATCAGAGGTGGTGCGGCGGAATCTTGTACTGGATTTTTCAATGTATGACCAAGCGGAACTCAGAAGAATATACCGGAAGTGCGAAAATGGCCTTCCATGCATGGTCAGGCCGCCTTCTCGCGGAAAAATAAGCTTCCTTTTGAAATTTTACCGGAACAGGAAGCTGCAATTGGAGATTCTGAAAAAGACCAGACCACTTGCCGCTCTTCTTCGTATACACTGACGCCACAGCCAAATGGGAGAAAATTCAACTGCATGACACCAGTCGTTGAGCTGGACCATATCTCAAAATCCTATGAGAACAAAGTTGCCGTCCGGGACCTGAGTCTGAGCATTGGTCCTGGAACCATGTTTGGATTGTTGGGACCAAATGGTGCAGGCAAAACTTCAACCATCCGTATGATGGTGGGCATTACGATGCCGGATTCGGGCTCTGTGCGTCTGCTGGGCAGGCCATTTTCGCGCGCAAGCCTGCAAAAAGTTGGTTATTTACCAGAGGAGCGTGGTCTCTATAAAAAAATGAAGGTCATGGACCAGCTCATTTTTATGGGAGAGCTGAGAGGGCTGGATGCAGAGACGGCCAGCCGGCGTGCCCATGAATGGTGCGAAAGGCTGCAGATTCTCGATTCCATTGAGAAGAAGACCGAAGAGCTGTCGAAAGGGATGCAGCAGAAAATCCAGTTTATCGCGACGCTGCTCCATGAACCCCAGCTCATTATTATGGATGAACCATTCTCCGGCCTTGATCCGGTGAATGCTGTTCTGCTACAGGATGCGCTGCTGGAACTGAAGCGGGCAGGCAAGGCCATTTTGTTTTCTACCCATCGTATGGACCAGGTGGAGAAGCTATGTGATTCGATCTGCCTGGTCAACAATGGTGAGGCCGTGCTTGCCGGAGCGATGCGCGAAATCAAGTCCCGCTATGAGCGCAACCGCGTCGTCATTCAGTTTGAAGGCGACGATTCCTTTCTGCGCCACCCTGCCGTGGCAGCATACAAGGACTATTCCGACCATGTTGAAGTCCGCCTCAAACCCCATGCAGATGCGCAAAGCCTCCTGCAGGAGGCCGCAAGCAAAGCAAAGATTTATCGATTTGAACTGGCCGAGCCATCGCTGGAAGAAATTTTCATCCAGACCGTAGGAGAAAAAGTAGATGCGTGACATCTGGCTGATTGCAAAACGCGAGTATCTGGAGCAGATTCGGGGCAATGCCTTCCGGCTTACCACAGTACTGATCCCTGTAATTTTTGTCGCCATTCTGGCAATCTCCTACTACACCGGCAAGAACTCCAGTGCGGGAAAGCATATTCTTGTGGCGGCTGCTGATCCACAACTGGCAAACAGTGTCCGTGACCAGTTGCTCTCGGACAAGGATGCTCGCATGAGCGTGGATGTGCTGGCGCCTGTTCACGCGGAGGACCGGCAGCGGCTTATCTCAGAGGTGGACCAGAAACAGCTGGATGGATTTCTCTGGATTGAAACGGGTCCCGAGAACAAGGTCGAGGCCACATATGCCGGCCGGTCGTCCGGTGATTTCACCATGGATGCCCGGTTAAACCATGCCCTGGACCGTGCGGTGATTCAACATCGCTTGATTGCACATGGAATTGCCGCCAGCAGTGTGGAGGCCATCACCAGCAGCGTCCGGATCCAAACCGAGCAGGTGAAGAATGGTCGGGAGGTCCCAGCAGATGCTCTGAGCAGCTTCTGGGCCGCCTATGTCATGGCGTTTCTACTTTCCTTCACTGTCGTGATGTATGGCATGAATGTCGGACGGTCCATCATCCAGGAAAAGACATCGCGGATCTTTGAAGTCATGCTGGCTACGGTAAAGCCGGGCGACATGCTGGCGGGAAAGCTGATTGGCATTGGAGCTGTTGGCATGACGCAGCTTGCCATCTGGGCTGCTGGTGTTCTTCTGTTTTCGAGTACTGCTTTGGCCGCGATGTTGATGTCGGGAAACTTCAGGCTGGAGATCTCTCCTGTTGAAGTTGTGATTTTTATTTTGTATTTCATTTTGGGCTACGCCTTCTACAGCGCGCTGTTTGCGGGACTGGCCGCGACCTGCGAGAGTGAGCAGGAGCTGCAGCAGTATGCTCCTCTGGCTGCTGTGCCGATCTGGCTGGGTTTTGGAATGATCACCTATATCATGAGCAACCCGGCATCATTCTGGTCAGTTCTAGTGTCCATGTTTCCTCCCTGTGCGCCGATTACTATGTTTCTGCGAATCGCGTCCCAGTTTCCTCCTATGTGGCAGATCGCGCTTTCACTGGCCATCCTTGCCATTTCCGTTTGGATTGTGATCTGGTTTTCTTCACGCATTTATCGTGTAGGCATTCTGATGTATGGAAAGCGGGCCACAGTCCCGGAAATGCTGCGTTGGCTTCGCTATAGCTAGGTGGAAATGGCCGTCGTGTGCGGCCTTCGAGTGGCAAAGTTTGTTCCGCTGGCTCAGAATAGAAGGTTATGGCTGCGCAGCCTCCCTTTACCGATGTTCCGGGCGCCCTGGAAGAAATTAAGGCCGGGCGCATGATCGTAGTTGTGGACGATGAAGACCGCGAGAACGAAGGCGATCTTACGTTGGCCGCAGAGTTTGTTACGCCTGAGGCGATCAATTTCATGGCGAAATATGGCCGCGGCCTTATTTGCCTTACTTTGACAGAAGAACGTGCCGACTATCTGCGTCTGACGCCTATGGTGCAGCAGAATTCCTCACGCTTTGGCACGGCATTTACTGAGAGCATTGAAGCGCGTGAAGGGGTGACGACTGGCATCTCGGCGCACGACCGTGCGCATACGATCAGGGTTGCCATTGACCCCAGGTCTACGGCAAATGATCTTGCCCGCCCCGGGCACGTCTTCCCATTGCGCGCGCGCAAAGGAGGGGTCCTGGTCCGCGCCGGACAAACCGAAGCCTCTGTAGACCTGGCCCGTATGGCGGGGCTGGTCCCTGCTGGGGTAATTTGCGAGATCATGAAGGACGATGGCACCATGGCGCGTGTGCCAGACCTCATCGAGTTCTGCCAGCAGCACGGAATGAAAATGCTCACCGTAGCAGAACTTATCCGCTACCGCCTGCAAAATGAGCGATATATCTTCCGCGTAGCAGAGACGGACCTGCCCACCCCATACGGCGATTTCCGGATGATTGCTTATGAAAGTGAAGTCAACGGAGATGAGAGCCATCTGGCGCTGGTGCGTGGCGATGTGGACAAGGTTGACGACCCGGTGCTGGTGCGTGTCCATTCCCACTGTCTGGCCGGGGACGTTTTCGGCGCCACATTGTGCGACTGCCACAGCATTGTTCAGCGGTCCCTGAAGGCGATTGCCGATGCAGGATGCGGTGCTCTGATTTATCTGCACAATACCAGCCGGGGGTTTGAAATCGACCGCTCGGTCGCCCCGCACCGCATTGTTCTGCATCGCGAAGCCCGCCAGCGGGAGGCACGCGATGAACGGCACCAACGCATTCTGCGCCAGGTTGGACTGGGAGGGCAGATCCTGGCCGATCTAGGGATCCACAAAGTACGTCTGCTTTCCAACACACCCACACATGTACCAGCCCTGCATGGTTTTGGCGTGGAGATTGTTGAACAGGTGCCTGTCCCGGACATGGGTGAAGTGCTTCGATCCTGACGAAGCCTCAGGCTGTCGTGCTGCCCACCGTTTCCTCGGGTAGAGGAAAATGATCCGGCCATCCAATTGAAGCGAGTGTTTCGCGAAGCTGCGCGACACCCTTGAATTGCAGGGCGTGAAGACCCACGCGGCGCGCTGACTCTACATTTTCCGGCTTGTCATCCAGAAAGAGTGCTTCTGACGGAAGTACCTCTAACTTTTCACAGGTGTGAGTGTAGATTGCCGGGTCGGGCTTGGCGATGCCCAGTTCGCAGGACCATGTGTGGTGATGGAAGTCCCCAAGCCACGCAAACTCCTGCCGCATAAAGCTCAGGGTCTCTTCCCCCATGTTGGACAGGATGCCGATGCGAAGGCCGGCATCGGCCAGCGATCGGGCCCAGGCCAGCATCGGCTCATTGATGGTGCACCACATCAGTACATCATTCTCAATCAGGCGCTCGATGTCAGTCTGTGTTAAATGGAGGCCTGTGTCCTGGGCAAACTGCTGCCAATAGGTACGTCCATTGAGTTGGCCCATGTCGTAGGCATGACGATGTGTCCAGTAATGGCGGTCAAAGGTTTCGCGGTCAAGTCCTGTGATGGCGAGAATATTGCTGAGCGCAGAGGGGTCCTGGGGTTGGCTCAAGACCATTCCGTAATCAAAAATAACAGCGCGGATCGCCATGCAGTCTCCTGTCTCTCTATTATGCGGTATATGACGATGCGATTTTCCACGCGCACAGCATGGGAGACCACAGAGACGGAATTGGCGCGTGCGTTGCAGGAGCGTAAAAGGTCCGGTTTGCCACTGTTCGATCTGACGGCTTCTAACCCGACGCGATGCGGTTTTGCTTATGATGCGGAGTCAATTCTTGCTCCCCTCTGTGTGCCAGGGGCTTTGGATTATGAGCCAGATCCGCGAGGAATGCTTGCAGCCCGCAGTGCCGTTTGCCGATACTACCGGGACCATGAGGCCATGGTTGGCCCGGAACAGGTCTTTCTGACTACCAGCACCAGCGAGGCCTACAGTTTTGTGTTTCGGCTTTTGTGTGATCCGGGAGATGAAATTCTAATTGCTCAACCAAGCTACCCGCTCTTTGATTTCCTGGCCACGCTGGACCACGTGCGACTGGTGCCATACCCGCTTTTTTATGACCACGGCTGGCATCTCGACCTGGAAGGCTTACGACGAGGGGTCACACCCCGAACACGGGCCATTGTTGTGGTCCATCCCAACAATCCAACCGGGCACTTTACAAAACTGCACGAGCGCAAAGCGCTGGAAGAACTATGTTCCGTACATGGTCTTGCGCTGATTGTGGATGAAGTCTTTTTGGATTATCCGCTCACAGAGGTTTCCGTCCAGAGTTTTGCGGCAGGTTCCCATTCGGTACTGACCTTCGTATTAAGTGGAATGAGTAAGATTGCTGGACTTCCGCAAATGAAGGCCGCGTGGATTGCGGCATTCGGACCGGAAGCGGAACTGACGCAGGCCCTGTCGCGGCTAGAGGTGATTGCGGACACCTTCCTGTCCATGAATGCTCCCGTACAATGTGCACTGCCTGTCTGGATCGAGCACAGGCAAAATATCCAACAGCAGATATTCAAGCGCACAGCGGCAAATTTGCAGACTTTGGATGCTCTGCTTTCCGCCCAGAGTATGGTGGACCGTCTTCATGCGGAGGGAGGATGGTACGCTGTCCTGCGCATCCCAGCGCTTCGCGAGGGAGAGGATCTGGCCGTAGAACTGGTCCGCGAGCACGGAGTTTCCCTGCATCCCGGATCATTCTTTGGTTTCCCCGGCAATGGACATTTGGTCGTAAGTCTGCTGCCAGAGGAAAAAGAATTTCGGTCAGGAATCGAAAGGGTCCTGGACGTTGTAAGGCTTGTCTGAAACATGTTTGCCAGTGTGTTTCAAAACAGAAATATATTGCACCTTGACATGAGCTGCCTGCCTCAAATATCGTTCGCATCAGGCTGAAAAGCAGGGACATCAACAGGCCATATTCAAGGGGAATGTTTCGTGGATGCAAACCCGCTACTGGGAGTGTTTTTTCATTGGCTGGGGGGCCTTGCCTCAGCCAGTTTTTATGTTCCGTTTCGTGGAGTCAAGCGGTGGGCATGGGAGACGTACTGGCTGGTCGGCGGTGTTTTTAGCTGGATCATCGTTCCCTGGCTCCTCGCCGGAGTGATGACGCGCGACCTTCTTGCAGTTCTGCATCAGGCACCCCTTAGCAGCATCCTCTGGACCTTTATTTTCGGGGTCCTCTGGGGCTTTGGAGGCCTCACCTTCGGACTGACCATGCGCTATCTGGGAATGTCGCTGGGCATGGCAGTAGCGCTAGGATATACGGCCGCCTTCGGTACACTCATGCCGCCAATCTTTCGCGGGCAATTTGCTTCGGAAGTATTAGGTTCGCGTTCCGGCATCATCATTCTCACTGGAGTGGTCGTCTGCCTTGCAGGCATTGCTTTTGCAGGTGCAGCAGGTATTTCAAAAGAACGCGAATTGTCGGATGAGGAAAAACGGGCAACAATCGAGGAATTTGATCTCAAGCGCGGACTACTTGTGGCCACATTTTGCGGCATTATGAGTGCCTGTTTTGCCTATGGATTGGCCGCTGGAGACCCGATCAAGGGAATCACGGTTGCGCATGGCACGTCTCCTTTATGGCAGGGACTGCCCGTACTGGTGGTTTTGCTGGCCGGAGGATTTACTACGAATTTTGTTTGGTGTCTGGTCCTTCATCTTCGTAACCACACCGGCTATCAGTATCTGGCAGCTGAGACCCGAGGACCTTACCCGTCCAGGGATGAAGAACCGGTGATTGAAACTGCGACCGATGCACCCGGCGTAGAGCTTGCTACGCAGGTCATGGACGCAGTCCAAGAGCAGGGAAAAGTACCCCTGATTGCAAATTATCTGTTCTCGGCCCTGGCGGGCACCACCTGGTATATGCAGTTTTTCTTTTACACCATGGGCGAAACCCAGATGGGGCGCTTCAAATTCTCAAGCTGGACGCTGCACATGGCCAGCATCATCATCTTTAGCACGTTATGGGGCATCGCCCTCAGAGAATGGAAGGGAGTCAGCCTTCGGACTCGCACGCTGGTGGCGTGCACTCTGATTGTGCTGATTGGTTCGACGGTCATCGTTGGATACGGAAACTATCTAAGTATTCGTCCAAACTCAGCCAGCGCGTCGGCGCAAGGAGTATCGCATTGAGAAGCAAATTGTTGTGGAAGTGCCTTGTTCTGGTTCTGTCCTGCACCGCATCAGCGCAGGAGCTGAAGCCGACCAGAATTCCTTTGGACCAGCTTGATCCTACGCGCAGCGTTCTCTCTCCCCGGCTGGAGTCGGCGATACACAAACCGCTACCAGAAGAATATATTTGGACGAGAGAAGATGCTGTCAGCAATGATGCTTTGCTTTCCTACCGGCGGCCGGCAAGGGACAGCGAGACAGCTCCGCACTACTTCCGCCGTTCTTTCATGCTCCACCAGGTCCCGGCGGCTGCAACCTTATATATCGCTGGTCCACGTTCGGTCGAGGTCTACCTCAACGGACAGATGATTGGCCATGATGAGGCCAATCTGGATGCTCCGATCGGAATCCAGATGTTTACCTTCGATGTCTCCCGTGCTTTGCGTCAGGGGAAGAATGTAATCGCTCTGAGAGTGGTACGCGGGGCCGGAGTGAATGGGTTTACCAACAGCCGTTTGACGATGCAGCTTGCCGCCGGTAAGGCGATGGCAGTCAAGCTGGTGGGCGCGGCCCGGGGAGAGGCCAGTCCGGTCCTTGTCATCAGTGACAAAGACTGGAAGGCATCTCTGAATGCATCGGATGGATGGCAAAGGGGGGATTTTGAGGACAGTTCCTGGAAGTCTGCCGATAGCCTTGGGTCGATCGAAGGCTCGATTGATCTGTTCCAGTGGAATGCCGATGCAGGGATGTACAACTGGCCCGGATACGAGGGGATTTCCCCCTTTCTGGCCCAGGCCTCATTGCCGCCGGTCAGCGTAGAACACGTTTATAGCGGAGTGGGTACGGTGCACCATGCCGACGCCCTGAAAGGCGGCGAAGGAGAATTCACAGTAGACCTTCCTGCCCCGCAAGTGGAAGATACGCAGGCACCCCAGATTCTGCTGGATTTTGGGCGTGACGCCAATGGACGACTGCATTTTGTGTCCGACTCAGATCTGCCTGCAGTCGTGACGGTCCAGTATGGAGAATCCGAAGACGAAGCGCTGAAGCAACCTTACCTTGGCGTAAATGCTGTCTACATTCCAGCTCACGGATCGGCCTACGGTCCTAAGAGCGCGTTCCGCTATGCCTTGCTTCGCTTTGTGCAGGGTGGCAGGGGACTTCGTTTTAAATCCATCAATCTTGATCTGATTTATTATCCAGTCAAATATCAGGGATTTTTTGAATCTTCTGATCCGAAGCTGAACCTGATGTGGACCATCGGTGCCTACACGGCGCATCTGTGTATGCAGGACGACATCTGGGATGCGCCCAAGCGCGATCGTGGCCGCTGGATGGGCGACCTGGATGTGAGCGGACGCACGATCAATGATGTTTTTGCCGACCACTTTTTGATGGAAGACACTCTGGACCGATTGATTGGTCCGGCCCCGGTCCGCCAGCATGTGAACGGTATTGCAGGATACTCCGCCTTTTGGATCACTGGGGAGGCCGAGTACTACCGTCATTTTGGAAACAAGCAGCAGTTGATGTCGTTTCACGATCGTCTGGTACAGCTCATGCACTACATGGAAAAAGAGCTGGATGAACGCAATTTGTATGTCAATCATACGGGGTCATGGCCTTTTGTAGACTGGTCTCCGGAACTCAATGGGGACACGCCGGAAGCGCGTTTTGGAACACAGTTGGAGTTTATTGCCGCGTTCGATCAGGGCGTGTATCTGCTGAAAGAGATGGGAGACACGGCAAATGCCGAGCAGTTCACAAGAGAACTGGATGCACTCAAGTCTGCTGCCCGCCAGTATCTGCTCGATAAGCAGACGAATGCGTACAGCAGCCGCTGGCAGTTGAATGCAATGGCGGTCTTGTCGGGTCTGGTTCCTGCGTCGCAGTATTCGGACATCTGGAATGCTTCTCTATCAAGTGTAGGAAAAATCAAGTACAACGCGTTCATCATCACGCCCTACTATAACTATTACGTCATCAGTGCCATGGCAAAGATGGGCCACCGGCAAGAGGCCCTTAACTGGATACGCCAGTACTGGGGAGGCATGGTAGACGAAGGTGCGACGAGCTTCTGGGAGGGTTACGATCCGGCCTGGTACAAAAATGATGCGCATGGTTCTCTACAGGCAGACAATATGTCCGGCTACCGCGTAAGTTTGGCGCATGGCTGGTCAAGCGGGGTAACGCCCTGGCTGATGGAAGAGGTGCTGGGGATTCATGCTACCGGCCCTGGTTTTTCCAGTGTAGATATTCGTCCTGATCTGATTGACCTGGATTGGGCCAAAGGCGGCGAGCCTACACCGCATGGAATGCTGAATGTGTCTGTCAGGAAGAAGGGAAGTGGCGCTGAGGTTGCCATCGATCTACCGGATCAGGTAGAAGCGCATGTCTCAGTCCCTGTGTCTTCTGCGGGGCAGCAAGTGTTGGTCAATGGAAAAGCAGAACATGCTGAGAGCTCAGAAAATGGCGCGCGCGCCATTGTTGTGCTGCGACAGGCCGGACATTATGAGATTTCGACGCAATAAATTCAGGTCTGCCACGGTCTGACAAGCAGGACAGCATTGTTTTGTCATACTAATGACAATGCTGTCTTTTTCTCTTCTGGTACTTGCTTGGGTGATTGCGTTTCTTTGGCTTTGGCGGACCTCGGTTGCCTTGTATCACCTTCCGCGCCTGCCCAATCTTCTGACTGCGGCAGAGGTCAGGTCGGATGTACCTCTAGTGAGGCCCTCTGTTTCTGTCATCGTTCCGGCCTGCAATGAAGAGCAGTCCATCGAGCAAACTTTGCGTTCCCTGCTTGCCCAGCGCAATGTTAACCTCGAAATTATTGCCGTCAATGACCGCTCAAAGGATGCGACCGGCACCATCATGGAACGTGTTGCAGCTCACACGGGCATCCGAGTCATTCATATCAGGGAATTGCCCACAGGGTGGATGGGGAAGACCCATGCCATGGCAGTAGCCGCAAGGCAGGCCACTGCGCCATGGTTATTGTTTACGGATGGCGATGTAATTTTTGAGGAGACGTGTTTGCATCGCGCTCTTGTATGGGCAGAAAACCAGGCTGACCATCTTGTGCTGTTTCCTACATTGGTGCTCAGAAGCTTTGGCGAACGCATGGTGCTTTCTGCCATCCAGCTGCTTTCCTTTCTTACCTGGCGTCCATGGAAGATTGCCGACAAAAAGAGCCGAGAGTCTGTGGGAATCGGCGCTTTTAATCTTGTGCGGCGCGATGTTTATGATGCCATTGGAGGCTTTGATGCATTGCCGATGGAGGTGCTTGAAGACCTTCGTTTCGGATTTCTTATCAAACAACACGGCTTCCGCCAGCGTTTTGTTTTTGGTCGCAATCTGATACGCGTCCACTGGGCTTCCGGGGTCATGGGGATTGTAAAAAACCTCACAAAAAACATCTTTGCTGTCTTTCGGTTCAATCCATTCCTTTTGCTTGCAGTCTGTATGGCCCTTGCTGGCTTCTGCTTCGTGCCTTTGCTGGCTGTTGCTGGACCTGGCTCTGCGCCGTTGTCTTCGTTGCTTGTGCTGGTCTGCGCTGTGGCCATGTATCGTTATCTCGGGCAGCAGATCACCAGCGTCCGCTCTGCCTATGTAGTTTTATATCCTATCGCCGCGGTGTTCATTCTTTATGCCCTGGTCCGCTCCATGCTGATCACGCTTATACGTGGAGGGGTTGTTTGGAGAGGCACCTTTTATCCGCTCAGGGAACTACGCAGCCAGGCCGGGCCTTTACGATAAAGAGTATGTGCAGGGAATTGAAAGAGCAGTTCATGCGGCGTGCCATTGCGATTGCTACGGAAAATGTTCGCAGCAATCGAGGGGGACCATTTGGGGCCGTCATTGTGAAAGATGGCCAGATTGTGGGCGAAGGCGCAAACTCAGTGACCGCCACCAACGATGCCACAGCACATGCAGAAATTGTGGCCATTCGCAATGCATGTCGGAACCTGAACACATTCAATCTAAATGGCTGCGAGCTTTTTACGAGTTGCGAGCCTTGTCCAATGTGCCTGGCTGCGTCCTACTGGGCACATATTCAGGCCATCTATTATGGAAACCGCGCAGAGGATGCGGCGCGCATCCACTTTGCCGATGCATTCCTCTACGAGCAGATTGCGCTTCCGCGAGAAAAGCGTAAGGTCCCGGAGATTGAAATGCTGCGCGAGGAGGCATGGGAGAGCTTTCAGGCCTGGACGGAAAACCCTGACAAAATCGAATATTGAACCGCGCGGAAACTTTGCGGCGGCCAGACCATGGCCGCCATCATACGAGCGGATCTTCTGCCGCTTATTGTGCCTTTTCACCTGCGGTAAAGGTAGTCCAGGGCCCGGCCTTCATATCACGCAGAATGGGCGCCATCCATTGAAATTCAGGATGTGCAGATAAAAAGGGCTTGGCCAAAAAGTCCTCACCGCAGGGATGCCCGGCGTGCGCAATGATGCTCATTTGAGCAGCCAACTCACTGGTTGTGACTTTTCCCTGCACGGCCCCGCCAGGGAAATAAGGTGGCCAGTCCCATTGCGGAATCCCATCTTTTACTGTGTCCACGTGTCCGCACAGACTGCGCTGGTCCGCCATTTCCTTTTTTAGAAAACTGTCTTGATGGTCGCTAAGGAAACGGCCCGCAGCGTCGGCGTCGATCTTCCCTTTGTTTGTGGACATAAGCTGTTCCCAGCGCACGCGGCGCGCATTGGGCGAAGTTGAGAGGTCGTTGTAGTTGAAACCGCTGGTTTCCTCCTGGATGAGCTTAGGGTCGCGGGCGAAGTTTGAACTCACAAAATATCCGTCCTTTGTGCGCCACAGCGGAGTGTTTTTCAGCCCAAGTTCTAGATACGCGATTTCTCCGGTTTTGCGATCGCCAATCAGCCAATCGTTTGCGTATCCGCCATTGTTATCTTTGCGCAGAATGGAAGCCACATCGTCTATGGAGTTTGCATATTGCAGCGCCTTGCGCGAGCGCATAAACGTCGGACTGCCATGGGAGTTCCATCCCTCAAACTGGGAGATGGTTGTCTCACTCAGCATGATTCCGGCATCGTTAATGCCAAAATCGTCATTGCTGGTGATCATCCCGGGCACGCCATCCATCAAGATGCGATGGCCCTTTTCCGGTTGGATGTCGAAGATCATGGTCCAGCGTGCGCCTTCTGCATAGGAGCTCCAGTTGTTATGGGCAATGACAATCCTGCCATCTTTGGTATAACTTCCGGTGGCGATAAAGGCGCTGCAGTTTCCTGGTGCATCTACTTTTGGAGCATCTTTTCTGGGCTGCTGTTTGTTGAGCCAGGGAACATAATATTCTGACAGTTCCATCGTGCCATTCAGCGCGACAATGTCCCACACATCAACATGGACGCCTTGAGCGCGTGCGCCTTGAGCAATCGCGGAAATCTCCTGCTGATATTCCGGATCCATGTGCGGCCAGAGGATGGTCTTGGCGGTATTTCGAAAAAAGGCCCAGTCATGACCTGTGCTGTGCTGGTCTTCTATCTTGAAAACCTGCAAAGCATCGGCAATTTTGTCTGCCAACAGATAACCGTGCGCATAGCCAATTTCTTCCGGAGATCCCTCAAGATGAACATAGGTCCATCCGTTGCGTTCGAAGCGATACGCGCCATGTAGATGGGGATCATGCTTGTTTGCGGGCTGCTGAGCAGCAAAGCAATGGACACTGAATATTGCGTTCAGCACGATTGTGGACAGCCACCCACACATGAACAAGCCTCGATGTCTCATGACGTATGCTCCCGGGAAAATTGCTTGCCTACGAAAATAGCATGGCAGGAAGATGTTCCATATCGTATGGCAGGCACTTCAGAGAGATGCCATAAAAATTTTTATTGACAATCGTGTTTCTCTTCCACTACATATGGTCCCCGGGAAATGTTAACGGTTTCATCCTGGTCGTTTGTTGAAAAGGCAGGTTGAACAAAAATCAAATGTATTCGTTTACTTGTGAATGTACGCGCGTACATTGCAAGTAGAGAAAGGAGAAAGGGTGTAACCAGACAGATACAAATCACGGGACGCTCTACCGAAAGGCCAGGCTGCATGAAGTGGAATGAAACAAGCGCCTGAAAGAAAGTAAACATGATGCAAAGTGGTATGCAGTTCCAGACAGACACTTTCCAGGGAGGTTGGTGTATGCAAAGTATGATCCATGGACCTACTGCCGTGTGGCGTAGGCTCTTGTACAAAATTTTCCCAGCAATCGTTTTCTTGCTTCTGGCCCCGTGCCTTGCCCTCGGGCAGATGGACCAAGGCTCAGTCACCGGCGTGGTCACAGATACTACTGGCGCGGTCGTTCCGAACGCCCAGGTCACGCTGAAAAGCACAGACACTGGTCTTGAGTTACAAACGAAAACTGACCAGAGCGGAGTCTATACCTTTTCGCCAGTCAAGATCGGGAACTACCAGGTTACAGTGGGTGCGCCCGGTTTTCAGACAACAACACAATCGAACCTGCACTTGGACGTACAACAGCGCCTTGCTGTGAATGTTGAACTGAAACCTGGTGCAGCCACGGAGACGGTGGAAGTCACGACTGCGCCGCCCTTGATGCAAACCGAGGAAGGCTCGACCGGTCAGGTGATGGACACCAAGACCATCAATGACACTCCGCTAAATGGCCGCAACTGGGTGTTTATTGCGCAACTCGCAGCGGGCGCAGCGCCACCGAGCGGTTCGCGCGGAGCAGGCAAGGGCGACTTCAACGCCAATGGACAGCGCGCCGAGCAGAACAACTTCATTCTTGATGGTGTGGACAACAACAACAACGTCGTGGACTTCTTGAACGGCGCGAGCTTCATCGTGCGGCCTCCACCGGACGCTCTGGCTGAGTTCAAGGTGCAGACAGGCGCGTACAGCGCGGAATTTGGCCACTCAGCAGGTGCTGTTATCAACGCCAGTATCAAAAGCGGCACGAATGAGATTCACGGTGACCTGTGGGAGTACATCCGCAACGACGCCTTTGATATTCACGACTTTGACGCGACTCCGGGAACTGTGCCGAAGTACCGGGAAAACCAGTTCGGTGCAACCCTTGGCTTTCCCATCATCAAAAACAAGCTGTTCTTTTTCGGCGATGTGGAAGCGAACCGGATCATCTTTGGAGAAACACATTCCGGTCAAACTGTCCCAACTGCTTTGATGCGGCAAGGGAACTTTAGTGAACTCCTAAATCCTTCGCTGACCTCAGGCGGGACCGCAGTCACTCTGTATGAGCCGAGCACGACCAATGCTGGGACTACGCCAATGTCCTGCAACGGTCAGCAAAATGTTCTTTGCTCAAACCAGATCGATGCGGTAGCCCAAAAGATCCTAAACCTCTATCCGATGCCGAACGTCGGAGTGGCAGGACAAACCTATAACAACTACACCAGCCAAAGCAACGCGCAGGACAACACCTGGCAGTGGGATGCGCGTATGGACTGGAACATCAGTTCAAAAGACCAGACGTTTGCCCGGTTCAGCTACATGCATGATCCAGCCGTGCATCCCGCGCCTCTGGGAGAAACTCTGGATGGCGGTAGCTTTGGTGATACCGGCAATATTATCAATTTAGGCGAAAATTTTGCCTTTAGTGAAACCCATATCTTCACTCCGACGCTCTCAAACGAGTTCCGGTTTGGCTATAACTACGGCCACTTCGGATATCAGAACTTTCATGCATATGATCCCAACTTTGCCACATCACTTGGCTTTGGCGGGATCCCCTACAATCCCGGCAATGGCGGACTGCCTTATGTTAATGTGGGTGGTTTGTCGCATTTTGGGTCGCCCCAGTTCTACATTTCCAACGAATATGACAACGTGTGGCAGGTGCTGGATAACGTGACAAAAATTGCTGGTAACCATGCTTTAAAAATGGGAGTCAGCATCCAACACGTACGCTTTTCCACCACGCAACCTACGCAGCCCCGTGGGACGTATAACTTCACGGGCGTCTATACCTCCCAGGTGGGGACACCGAATACCGGCTTCGGTGCGGCCGACTTCCTGCTGAACCTGATGAATAGCTCGGCCATATCCAACGTATTCAACAGCGATGATGTTCGCTGGGACAATGCTGGATATTTTCAGGATGACTGGAAGGTAAATGCAAAGCTGACCTTGAACCTGGGCATCCGTTATGAATATTTCCAGCCCTATGAAGAAAGGCACGGTCACCAGGCCCTCTTTTATCCGACCAATGCTCCTTCTGCTGGTGGAGGAACAGGTGTCTATCTTCTTCCCGCTAAAAGCAGAAATGTTGTCATGGCGCAGAAGTTCCTGGATCTTTTAGCAAAGGACAACATCAGCCTGCAATATAGTAACTACAATCCGCTTGTGAAGGGACAGAACCTTAACTTTGCTCCGAGATTTGGCTTCGCCTTCCGCCCGAATGATAAGACCGTCATTCGCGGTGGTTTCGGCATCTTCTTCGGAGGACTGGAAAGTGCTGGTTACTACCCAAACCTGGGTGAGAACTACCCGTTTGAATTTGATTCCAGCTTCAATTCTCCAACAAGCTGTACTGCTGGAGGAACTTGCCCAACCAACGGCTTTACTCTGGAAACCGGCTTCAGCAATGCGATTGCACAAGGTCTGCAAAATGCAATCAATACGCCGGCCTTGCGCGGTGGAGACCCACATGCCAAGACCGCTTACAGCGAGCAATTCAACCTTTCCACAGAGTATGCACTGACCAACAACATGGTGGCGAGCATTGGCTATGTCGGTTCACTGGCAAGGCATCTGCTCGTCTTTCCAAACCCGAATGGAATGGTGGCATTGGCACCAAACGGTTATGGTCCAACACCCAATCCACTCCAGCCATTCCCGGATTTTGGGGGTGTGGCGTATAACTCCTACCAGGGAGTTTCCAATTACAATTCGCTTCAGGCCAAACTGGAGCGCCGTTTGTCGAATGGCCTGAGCTTCCTCACAACTTACACTTACTCGCATTCTTTGGATGATGCTCCCACTCCGCTTGGCAGCACAGGCGATGGAGGCTATAGGGGCACCAATATCGTGCCCATTGGACTTGATTATGCAAGCTCGCCCTTCGACGTGCGTCATCGTCTTACCTTCAATGGAAATTATCAACTTCCCTTTGGAAGAGGACGCAGGTTTATGAATCACGGAGGGGCAGCCGACTACCTGTTTGGTGGATGGGCTACAAGTCTTACATTCCGTGCGCAGACAGGCGAGCCGTTCACCGTCTATTCAAGCAACATATCCAATCCGTCCGGGGCCAGTGCTCGCGCTATCCGGATAGCGGACCCCTTCAAGGGTGGAGGAACACCAGACCCCAGTTATGGCGGCAGCTTTACCTGTCCAACAAAAGTAAAGACGTTGAATAACTGGTACAACCCGTGTGCCTTCCGTAACCCCAAGGCAAGTGACATCACCTATAAATCCGATGGCACTCCGAATACAGTGAGCGGGGGTGCAGCACTGGCTTACCTTGGC
Organism: Pseudacidobacterium ailaaui; assembly: GCF_000688455.1. Classification (NCBI taxonomy): domain Bacteria; kingdom Pseudomonadati; phylum Acidobacteriota; class Terriglobia; order Terriglobales; family Acidobacteriaceae; genus Pseudacidobacterium; species Pseudacidobacterium ailaaui. The sequence continues at coordinate 3,644,033 of NZ_JIAL01000001.1, read as the reverse complement.
TCTTCTCGGAATCAGGTCATGGGACCTGGCTATGTAAGAGTGGATTCATCGCTCTTCAAGTCTTTCCCTACCTGGCACGAGCAGAACCTCCAGTTCCGGGCCGATGTGTTCAACCTGCTCAATACACCTGGGTATGGCGAACCGTCGAACACTGGTCTTGGGCCGAATGGCGGTCAGATTACGGGTGCACGGTTCTTCCAGAACTACACTCCGGACTCCCGCTTCTTCCAATTCTCTTTGAAGTACAACTTCTAAGAGCTACACTAGCTTCGGCGGGCAGACAATCATCTGTCCGCCGGAGATCGTCAGATTCGGTGATTTTCCGGCCTTTCATTTCCGCATTTTTCCTCACGATTTTGTCTGGAGCAGGAATGCCTGTTTTGCTTGCTCAACACAGGACCGCTGCGAAGGATGCCGAATCACTTGCTGCTGCGATGAAGGCCGAAGATGAAGGGCACCTGCATGAGGCCGAGAGCATTCTCGCTTCGCTAGCAGCGAAGTATCCTGAGAGCTTTGAAATCAGCGCGTCGCTTGGCGAAATCTACGCAGAAGAAGGAAATTACGCTCAGGCTGCTCCGTTGCTGGAAAAAGCCGTCAAGCTGAGGCCCTCCTCCGCTCCGGTATTGGCGAACCTTGGGGCGGTCTATCTCAAGCTGGATCGCAATGAAGATGCTGTTCGTGTGCTGCGGCGCGCTGCACTGCTCGATCCGAAAAATCCAGCGACGCAATCCAATTACGGACTGGCACTCATGCAGATGAAACATCCGGCAGAAGCAGCGAAGGCGTTTGCAACAGCGGCGAGCGTGAAAGCCCCGGATGATGATCTGCTTTATAACTGGTCTCTGGCGCTCTATGACTCCGGGCAGTATGACGAAGCCGGTGAAGTTCTGTCACGCGCCTCGAACCTGGGGACGTCCGCTGCAGCACAGTCGCTCATGGGCGACATCTGCGAAAAGCAGAAAAATTACAAAGATGCGGGCGAGCATTACGTGGCAGCGGTCAAGCTTGATCCCAGTGAGCAGAACATCTACACTGCCGGAATCGAGTTTTTGAGGCATTGGACATTTGATCCGGCGATTCAGTATTTTCAATTTGGAGTGAAACATTACCCAGCCAGCAAGCGTATGCTTCTGGCCCTTGGAATTGCGCATTACTCGAACAATGAGTTCGCCAAGGCTGCGCCGATTTTTGCACAGTTGCTGAATTCTGATCCGGACGACGAATTTGTTGCCAGCCTGCTGGGGCATGATTGCAGTCTGATGCCGGATGACAGCCCGGGTTGTTCCAGTCTGGTTGATTTTGCACAGCGGCACACGAAGAACGCTCCCGTAGCCACATACGCTGCTGCAAGTATTCTGCACCGTCCCAGCGATCAGCAGGACTTGGCACTGGCGAACCAGTTGTTGCAGCAGGCGATTGCTGCTGATCCAAAGTTTCCTGAGTCGTATTATCAGCTTGGAGTGCTGAAGCAGCAGAAAAAGGACTGGCAGGCCAGCTTGGCTCCGTTGCAAAGAGCAATCGCTTTGAGGCCGGCGTATTCGCAGGCGCATTACCGGCTGGCGCTGGCCTATTCACACACGGGGCAGCATGAAAAGGCGCAGGCGGAAATTGGACTGCAACAGAAATATAGCCAGCAGGAAAAAGATGATTTGAATGCAAGGTTTAGGCAGGTGACAACATTCCTGGTGTCAAAAAATTGATGAGCATCAACCATTCTGACGCGCGTGAAGCAGCAAGGCGCATCGCCTGGAGCCGGCGCGATTTTCTGCGGTCTTCAGCCGGGTTGGCGAGTGCGGCGTCCGTCTTTAGTTTTTCTCCCTTGCGCGCACTGGCACAGTTGAAGAACCAGAAGGTGGTTGTCGTTACCTTCGGGGGGGGCGCTCGCGACGAAGAAACCTTTGCACCTGAAGGCCAGGAGAACATTCCTAACTTGGTGAAAACACTTTTCCCGCAATCCACTTTTTATGCGCAGGTGGTAAATCGGGGAATTCTGGGGCATTACGTAGCCACTGCAAGTCTTGCTACTGGCGTTTACGAAACATTTAATAACTTTGCTGCTGTACCTCCGGAGAACCCAACTGTTTTTGAGTATTTTCGTAAAGACCTAAGGCGCCCCCTTCATGATGCATGGGTAGTAGCGCCAAGCAACGGGTTCAATCGCATTGGCGAAAGCAACAATCGCTCTTATGGGGCAGGCCTGGGCGCGGGAGTGATTCTGCCCAAGCATTTATTGCAGGCAGCGCTACCTGCCCATGGGGCGATAGATTATGCGCACCTGCTCCGCGACAATTACGAAACGCCGTTCTACACGCCGGAACTTGCGGGCAGCGAAGTGGAGATGCAGCAACTGGAAGACATCCTCAAGCTCTCAGTCAATGATTTTGTGCATCATGCGATGAGTCTTGCCAGTCCGGATGAGCTTTCGGTTTATATCGCAAAGCAACTGATGCGGCAGATGGCGCCCAGTCTGCTCTGGATTACGCTGCATGATATCGATATAGCTCATTCTGGAGCGTATTCCCTCTATATCGGCGGAATTCAACGTTCTGACCGGCTCTGTGCTGAAATCTGGAACACCATCCAGTCTGAACCGGAGTACAAGGACAGAACGACCATGTTTGTCCTTCCCGATTTCGGCCGCGACTCCGACATGGACGCGGGGGGCAACGGTTTTCAGCACCATCGCACCGGAGATGCGCTTTCACGCACAACGTGGATGATGGTGCTTGGTCCCGGGATACGGCAGGGTATCGTAATTGACCGGCCTGTCGAATCCATAGACCTGGTGCCGACCATCGGTGCACGCCTTGGTTTTTCGGCGCGCTATAGCAAAGGTGTTCCCCTTACGGAGATTGCCTGAGATGCAACCGAATGAGTTGACAGCTTCAAACTTTGCATCTTATGCGCCTGGGGCACGGGCCTTTGCAATTGCCCATCTAAAGCTGTTCCAGCAATTACCGCTCTCACTGGCACCGCTGCTGCTGCGAGAAGTCATCGCCTATGACGTTCGTTTTCCTGCGGAGCAGCGCATTCTTCGTGACCAATTTGCCTATCTGGACTCCCTTTCGCCACAAGAGCGAAACTCGCTGTTGCAGGGATTCCTAGCCATACGTGTTACAGAGAAGCTTGCCGCCATGGACTGGGTCAGGCAGCCCCAGTCCTTCAGTGAGGCATGGACCGCCTATCTCTGGTCTACACACCAGATGGATGCGTTTCGGACTGCAGCGAATGAATATGCTGCGGCATGGCAGAAAGCAAAACCCGACCCGGAACCAGTTGTTCCCAGGCTCAGCATTGTTCTGGTGGGGCAGGGATGCACGGACAGTCCTTACCCGGTCTTCCGCAAGCTGCGTCCTTTGGGAACATTCTTTCCAAATCTGGATCCTGCCAACGGCTGGGAAGCCGTCCAAAAGACGGTCGTGGCGCGCGCTGCTAGCCATCCGGAAAATTATCAGCACTGGTATATTGACGGCGGAGAAGCTGCATTTGAAGATCCGCGCGTGACAAGGGTCTCTTATGCTGAGCTTACACCTGTCAGGCATGCCATCCTGAAGCGGATGCAGGCGGTCATTCACAGTGGAACCGGCGGTCCTGAAGCGTTACGCACACTTCTGGCGCAAACACGCCCAGAAGACATCGGTCTGGATGCCATAAAAGATGCTCCTTTGGCACACTTTCAAGCCAGCATTCTTACGGAAGGCTCTGGAACGCAGATCTTCAGCACGACCTTTGCACAGTGGACTGCACGTGAAGCCCTGCGGCGCGCGCAGCCCGTGACTTTACTGGTCCGATTTGCTCCTCGGCAGAGACAGCTTCCCATGAATGAGCTGCTGGCCGGGCAGAACCAAGAAATCGAAACCGATCCGGCTGGCTCGCTTATCGATGCCGATATAGGTGCGTACTATACCTGGATCAACCAGCAGCGGCTTTCCGGGGCCGAGAACAGCAGATTTCTAGCATGGTTTGAAGGTAGAAATGAGGCGCTGGCAATCGGGCCTGCGCTCCCTCGTGGTACCGTTTCTCCATCACGCTTGACGATGGGACAATTGCTGGAAATGTTGGGTTAGCAGCAACGCTGGTCTGAGTTCCGCTTCTTTGCTGTTTCTATGCTCCATAATCAAGACTCTTCCGTCCGATGTGCGTATTTGATGATGTCTGCATCCGACAATGTAACCAGGCCTTCCTGTACCATCTGGTCTACGACCGGTAGAAAAGACCTCAGCTTTTCTTCACTGTCCACAGCTGTAATCAGAATGGAGGCATCGTGCGAAAGGTGAAAGGGCTTTTCTTTGTGGACGCGCCGGTGAGCGCCATATCCAAGAATGCCCCGGTAGACAGAAGCTCCGGCCAGATCATAAGCGCGCATGGCCTGCACCAGAGCTTCATGCAGCGGTTTGCCCTGCCAACGGTCGCTCTCTCCAATAAAGATCTGCATGAGCTTCGCTTTGCCCTCAATCTTTACATGTTCTGGTTTTGGAGATTTCTGCTGTCTGGAAGGTCCGGCTGGCTTGATCACCGTGGTTTCTTGTAACTCGATTATTCCGCTCCCTGCCATTTCCTGCAGTCGCGGAAGAAGTTGGTGGACATTTTCCTCTGTTTCGATGAATTCAATCTTGACCGGAAGTTTATCGGATATCTCAACCGTACCGGCCGAATGCAGATGATGGTCAGCTCCGAATCCAGCAACACCCTTGAGCACCGTGGCCCCTGAAATTCCATGAAAAAACAGATAGTCCAGAATGCTGGAGTATGCGGAGCTTCCGTGATGGGTAGACCCTTCACTCAAATAAATCGAAACCTTGATTGCTTTTCCTGCGGACAGCATTGTTTCCTCCATGATCAAGAGATCGCTTTTGCGGCCAGCACTCCGAACCATACGCCGGCCAGACCCAGCAGGCAGCTCAGCCCCACGTAAAGAGCGGCAATCCAAAATGCTCCCGCCTGCAAATTGACAAATGTCTCCCACTCAAACGTTGAGAAGGTACTGTAAGCGCCAACAAATCCGATGGGCACCAGAAACCTCCACGCCGGGGCCATGTCCACGCGCCTGCCCAGAAAGGTAAGAGAAAAGCCAATGATGAAACAGGCAGTGATGTTGATGACAAATGTGCCATAAGGGAACCTGGACCCCATCCTGTCTGTGACGCTCACTCCGACCCAATAGCGGGCCAGCGATCCGAGTGCGCCACCGAGTGCGATCAAGAGATATTTTTGCAATGGCATCTTCCTGTAGTGTTTGTTTGCCCGGACGGAAACCATCCAGAGGGCAAATCCTAAATATTTTCAGGGAGGCCTTGCCGGGCGAGAACAACTCCACGACAGGGTCTCCTGTCAGGAGTCATCATCTGTCCGGCCTGAAGTCAGGTAGGACAGCGGTTAAGGGTGAACTCCTTCACCACGCTGGATTAACATTCATCATTTTAGCCCATGTGGCAAGAGCAAGGGTCTACGGGCACATGAAAATTTCAAGGAGTGACCATCTTCCGCTTGTTCGTAGGAAAGCCTGCTTGCCTGTGCGCTAAACAGGCATTTCCTTCAGGTCCGGACTGATTTTCAGGACCGGTCCTGTAGCAGCCTGTACGTCAGCAACTGTCAGTCCGGGGGCAATTTCTTCCAGCAAGAGTCCGTCTTTCGTGACCTGGATCCAGGCCATTTCCGTCGCAATCGTATGCACAACCTTCAGGCCAGTCATGGGGAGGGTGCACCGCCTGAGAATTTTCGGACGTCCATCGCGGGTTGTATGTTCCATTGCGACAATCACGCGCCGTGCGCTTGCCACCAGGTCCATGGCTCCGCCCATGCCTTTCACCATTTTGCCGGGAATCATCCAGTTTGCAAGATTGCCTTCTTCGTCGACTTCCATTGCGCCCAAAATGCTCAGATCAATGTGTCCGCCGCGAATCATGGCGAACGAATCGGCGCTTGAGAAATAAGAGGTCCCCGGCAGCTCGGTGACCGTTTCTTTGCCCGCATTGATGAGGTCCGGATCCTCCTGTCCTTCCAGCGGATACGGGCCGACACCCAGCATTCCGTTCTCTGATTGCAGGACCACCTCAATGCCAGCAGGAACGTGGTTTGCTACCAGAGTCGGCATACCAATGCCCAGATTGACGTAATAGCCATCACGGAGTTCGAGCGCGACCCTTTTGACGATACGCTCACGTTTTTCTAGCTCGCGTGCTCTGATGTCCAAAGGGCCTCCAGAATTCGGTAGAGTAATCATAACGGTTGCTTTCAGAATGCCTCCGGCAATCTTCAATCTTCGGGCGCGTTCATCCTTGCGCGGAACCATTCTAGTCCTGGGAGGCCTGGTTTTGTCATTTCTGATCTCAGGATTTCCTAACCCTCGCCCTTCGATGTTTCTGCTGCTTCCGGCAGCGATGGCCCTCTATGGCACATTTGATACGCTCCGCTGCCTGCGTCTTCGCTGGAGTCTCTATCATGGCCGCGTACTTCTTCTTGTCTACATGGATCTCATGGCGCTGGCCATGATCCTCTTCCTGCTGCTTTATCCCTATGAAGGATGGCTTCAGCAGTGAGGTGACCCATCAGAGATGCGCCAGGCTGACCGCAATGGCTACTGCGCCAAAATGAATGATGGCCGTGGTCAGCAGCGCCGTCCCGAAGCCTTTTCTTCGCAGCAGCAGCGAGAACAAGAGACCGTAGAGCGGGAACTGCAGATACATCATCGCCTGGGAGAGCACACTGGCAAGCTCACCGGAAAATCCTAGAACAGGGCTTTGTACGAGCTGCACGTAAGGATACAGCGTACGCAGCGCAGCCGGGCCGGCGAGCGCCAATACGCCAGCAGCGCGCACGGCGAACGGAGTAATCAGGACTCCAAGCAGCAAGGGCCACCAAACACTCCATGTTGCTGAAGTTTTCTTTTTTTTTCGTTTACTGGTCGTTGTGGCCGGACTCATGATTCAGAGCATACCGTTTGTAGTTGTGCAGGACGAGTGGGACCCCGGCTGAACTTTTCCTTGAGGTATCAGAAGATGCAAACTGTTGCCGATTCATGTCGGTCCTGGCCCTGCAGTGGGATGAGAATGCAAGATGGACCGTGGTACGATGCGCCTATGCCTAGAAAACAGATGCTTTGGTTCTTTTCGGTCCTGTCGTGTACCACGCTTTCTTGCTTGGCGCAGGGCCCCTCTATTCAGGAAAGATTGCAGCGCCTGATGAACACGTCTACGGGAGCCTGGACCGCTGAGCAGGTCGCTACGATGGAAAAACTTAGAGATGCTGCCATGCAGGACCCCTATGCACTGAATCAACTGAGGCACCTGACGGACAACATCGGTCCAAGGCTGAGCGGCTCCCCGCAGGCACAAAAGGCCGTGGAATATGTGGCCGATCAGATGCGGGCTCTTGGCGCCGAGGTCCATTTGGAAAAGACCTTGGTGCCCCACTGGGTGCGCGGCGCTGAAACGGCCGAGCTGGTCTCCTGGCCAGGAATGGCAGAGGGCACTGTCCAGAAGATTGTGCTGACTGCTTTGGGCGGCAGTGTTGCCACCCCAGCGGATGGATTAACGGCCGAGGTGGTTGTTGCGGACTCTTTTGAGGACCTCAAAAAGCTGCCTGCAGGCGCGGTCAGAGGCAAAATCCTTCTGCTTAACGAAAAATTTGACAAGCGCCTGGCTGCCCAGGGCGATGGATTGTCCGCCTACGGGCAGGCCGTAGTTTATCGCGGAGCGGGTCCTGCGGTTGCAGCCTCGCTTGGAGCCGTTGCTGTTCTGGTACGGTCTGTAGGAAACGCCGATTACCGGCTGCCCCATACAGGGGCCACCATGTATGCCGAAGGGTTGCCCAAAATTCCCGCAGCGGCGGTGACAGCCGAGGATGCCGATTTGTTGAAAGACCTCACCAGCCAAGGGGCCGTGCGAATGCACCTCACATTGACCCCGCAGACGCTGCCCCGCGTGCAAAGCTACAACGTGATTGCTGACTGGAAGGGAAGTGAGCACCCGGAGCAGGTGGTCATTGTGTCCGGGCACCTGGACTCCTGGGACCTGGCAACCGGGGCCATTGACGATGGGGCAGGCATCGTCGTCTCTATGCAGACCATTCATCTGCTGCAAAAGCTCGGCATCCATCCTCGCCGTACCGTGCGCTTTGTTGCATGGATGGACGAAGAGCAGGGAGGTTCCGGTGCTGAGACCTACGCTGAGGAACACGCCAGTGAATTCAAAAATCATGTGGGCGCAATCGAATCGGACCTGGGTGCAGGGCATCCCATCGGCATCATCGCAGCAGGCAATCCACAGTTGGAAGAGTGGCTTGGTCCGGTTGCGCATGCGTTGGTTCCTGTCGGAGCAACGACGGTAAAAATGAGCGAGGATGCAGGAGAGGACGTCTCATTTTTGAAAGGAGTTCCGCAGTTTGCTCCGAACCAGGACAGCCGCTTTTATTTCAATTACCACCACACTTCGGCAGATACCTTTGACAAAGTTGTCCCTACGGAGCTCAATGAAAACGCCGCCGTCATGGCGGTACTGGCCTACGCCCTGGCCGACTCTGTCACGCCCGCTCCGCGCTAGGAAATTCCCCACATCTTTCAGTGTGGGGAAGCCCCGAATCAGCTGCTGTAGAGATTGGTGCGCAGAAAAGCGTTCTGAAACTTTCCATCTGGGTCGTATTGTTTTAGCAGCGACTTGAACTCGGACAGCTTCTCGTATTTTGCCTGCAATTCTGCTGGATTCATGGTGAAGAGCTTTCCCCAGTGCGGGCGCGGATCAAACGGCTTCAACTCTTGCTCAATCAAGGCAAGAATCCGTTTGACGGCTGGCCATTCCGGCTTCCAGGTAAAGTGAATGGCCAGTGAATCCCGCCGGTAGGCCATACTCATCCACAAATGATCTGCCGCTACCGTGCGCAGTTCCGTTACAAAGAGATGGGGAGTAATCTGGTCGCGGAGCTTTTCCACTGCCAGTATGGCCTCATAACCGTGTTCGCGAGGTACAAAATACTCTGACTGCAGCTCGGCCCCGCTGCTCGGAGTAAAGTTCATGCGAAAGTGGGGCAGTCTTTCATACCAAGGACCGGGAATGCCCATTTGCTCTGTGCAGGGTGTGGCGTCGTGTCCAGCAATGGGATGCAGTTTGTGCGTGGCCAGCTTCGCGCCATAGAACTCCAGCGGAAGGGTGGATGATGTGTCTGGCTCCATCCGCTGCTTGATCCATACCTGGGTCGCACGGTGGCCCTGCCAGTCGGTGAAGAGGCTAACGCTGTAGCCGCTTGCGAAGATGGCGTCGAGATTTTCTTTGAGCTGATTGAAGGAGAGGCCCTCATACACCACTTGCCGCATCTGAAATTGAGGCACCAGATCTAGGGTCATTCTGGAAACAACACCGAGACCGCCAAGTGAAACAACGGCCCCCTCAAACATGTCGCTATCCTTGGCGCGGGAAAGCGAGACAAGCTTTCCATGGGCCGTGATGATCTCCATGCCGGAAACAGCCGTAGCGAGATTGCCATTGTGGATGCCTGAGCCATGTGTTGCCGTGGCACATGCTCCAGGAACGGTGATATGCGGCAGCGAAGCCAGGTTATGGACGGCGAATCCCTGGGCATCTAGAAAGGGAGCAAGCTTTCCATAGCGTACGCCTCCCTCTACCGTTACTGTGCGCGCGGCCTTGTCCACCTTCATGGATTCCAGGTGCGAAAGGGAAATTTGGTTTTCTGTGCTGTCTGCAATGGCGTTAAAAGAATGTCTCGATCCCAGGACCCGGATTTTTTCGCAGCGCTGGACTATCTGCCCGACTTCTTCTACGGATGTGGGTTCGTACAGGTTCTTTGTGCTGTATGAATAATTGCCGGCCCAGTTGGTGCGTGCGCCAGAAACCTGTTCCGATGAGAGATAGCGGCTCAAAGTAGCTCCACTGATGAGTATGCCTGATGTCCTCAGGAAATCGCGCTTGTTCATGGATGGAAAAGTTTTATCACGGGCCTGTCTGTATTGGCTATGGTGCCGTCTGAGGAAAGTCCACAGGCCCTTAGTTGCGACTTTCCAGCGAACTTGATATCTTGAAAGAAGTTCATTTCTACCCAATGCGCGCCCATAGCTCAGTTGGATAGAGCGACTGACTACGAATCAGTAGGTCGGAGGTTCGAATCCTTCTGGGCGCGCCATTTCGCATTCTTGCTTGGGCAGAGACCAGATCAAGCGGCTTCCTATATACGGGATGGAGAGTTCGGCTTTTTCAAGAGACGTCTAAGGTCGCGTCTGAAGCCCGGTACTGAAGTGCACTTCAGTCCGTTTCTTTCGTACCTCGATCACTGACTGCCTTCGCGCTAAACCGGGGCACACAGAAAGTGCTCCCTCACTAATACAGAGGGATTTCCCCGGCAAAATCTGTCTGGATATTTACGGCCAATCTTGTGAACCGGCCGACCATTAAGCATGAGGAGAGTTAAGTCTACAGTTCCGAGCTTAAATGGATGACTTTGAAGCGCACTAAGTTAGCTTAAGCATCACTTCTGCAGGCGTGCTATTCCTTCGTCCAAGTCTTGAACCAAGTCTGTAGGGTAGCTTCCGTACCCCATCAGATTTTTCGCAGTCAGGTATGAACGCAACGCAAGGATCTTGTTGCCCTGGATTTCGTACTCAAGGCCCAGCCTATAATGGAACAAAGGATTTCCGGGATCGAGTTCCACTGCCTTACGCAAGGCGTCCAGAGCCAGATTTTTCCGATCCAAGCGGCTTTGCGCCCCCCCCAAGATGAAATAACCTAATGGTTCCTTCGGCTCCAGGGCCACAGCCTTCTGAGCGTGATCGAGGGCCTTGTCCGGTTCATTCAAAGTGAGATAGATTTGGGCCAACGTCCTCTGGCCCTGCCCCCAATTTGGCTTCTTTGCCACGGCCAATTCATAGGCTTTGACTGCGTCCGAATACTTTCCGGCTCTTTCATACAGCTCTCCAATGCGGGTATAGCAAAAGTGCTGAAATTCGGTTGGTACGGACTTGGAGACCTGGCTTTCAGCTACGAAAAGCATTATGGCTGCCTGGTGAGTCTGCCCCTGATCTAGTGCCGTTTCCGCAAGCCCCAAGAATGGCAGGGAATCGTTTGGAGTCAGATTGGTTGCCTGCAGAAATTCGTTATGGGCAAGATCGAATTCTTTGTTAGTTCTTGCAATTTCGCCTTCAATGAGCAGAGCCAACATCTGGACTTTCTGGTTATTCGGGTCCTGATCCTCAAGTTGTCGAACACCCTCTTTCAGGTTCTCCCACATATCCTTCGCCATAACGTTTCGCATGGGAAGGTAGCCCACGTAAATCGCATCTATGAGATCGTTCTTCTTCGGAGCTGAGGCTGTCCCGGACTCTTGACCCTGAATCGGCAGCAAGCAAAAGCCGAACAGTGCCCCGATGAAAAAGAGGCATCCGAGGAGCTTATTTGCAAGTTTCAGTCCCTTCACTTTCGTCTCCGGATGGCTAACCGCTATGGTAGCCCTACTGGTTTTACAAATCCCGAAATAGGGTCCCTCTCGCAATCTGATTCTGAAAGGGGCTTCTTGGTCAAGCAGCTGGACATAGAAATATGTTGTGGTAAATGATGATGTGATGTATTATGATAAAACAGGAGGTCAAAATGCCCACTAAAATCCGATTTACGCTGCGAGGTAAACCCTTCGAGAAGGAACGGGAAGACTTTGTGAAGGCAGCTAAGGCGATGGAGCCGGAGCGCATCCAGAAGTACTCAACGGTTGTGAACGGCAAGCGATACCCAATCCGGCAGTTAATTGCTACTGTAACTGGTCTACCAAAGATTGCAATAACATCTCAAGACGCTTACCGAATCCTGGAGAAGTTTGGATTCACCGTGGATACGGAAGAGTAGGAAGAATGATATGAATTGGCACAACAATAATTCTGGATGTTCTGATTGGAAGACTGTGCGCACCGCGGAACTCATGTCGATTCTGGATCAGCTCTTGAAGAGCATCCCTGTTCCTTTTGATGAGCAGTTGCGTGGACGTTTGCCGAATAAGCCCGGCATATATGCTATCTACGAAAAAGCTGCAGCACCAGGAGAAGTACTTAGGGCTGGGTGCACAAAAACTGCCGCCGGGGGTCTTCGCCAGCGCATTTACCAAAACCACTTTCAGGGAAATCAGAAAGGTAATCTCCGTTATCAACTTGTCCGCAACGGTGTGTGTGTAAGCCTCAGTGAGGCAAAGTCGTGGATTCGCACCAACTGCGTTGTACAGTTCACAGTTGTCGAGGACAATGAGATGCGGCAGTGGGCTGAGTATATGATGCTGGCCGTATGGCGACCCAGATACTGCGATTAGCTACTCGGCGTTTGACCGTCCGAAGATTTCGGAAATCGTCCCTTTCTGGGCGCGCCATATCCTGCATATTCAGCGATTTCTCCACCATGAATTTGCTCCGGTACGCCTCCTGCTGATGTACATTGGAGGTTGCAGATACTATGGGCAAACACCGTGATACCGGCAAGGCCGGGGAACCAGTCACCCTAAAGGTTCTTGCTGCTTACCTAAAACTTGACCCCGCCACGGTTTCGGTTGTTCTCAACAATGTTCCCGGACGGTCGATTCCAGAAGCGACCCGCGAGCGCATTCGGGCTGCGGCAAAAAAATTCAACTATCAGCCAAGCTTTGTAGCGCGCTCCTTACGCAACCGTCGCACGATGACGATTGGCATCCTGGTCCCGGTCCTCGCCGACGGATATCACACGGAAGTTATGAGCGGCATCGGCGACCACCTGCTCGAAGAGGACTATTTTTACTTTATTGCCCATCATCGGCACCGTCCTGACCTTATCGAACAGTATCCTCGGATGCTAATCAGCCGGGGGGCCGAGGGCATCATCGCCATTGACACGCACTTGGACCACAAGCTTGCGGTTCCTGCTGTGGCCGTCGCCGGACATCGCAGGATCCCGAACGTTACAAACGTGGTCCTGGACCACAACAGGGCCGCTGAACTGACCATGCGCCATTTGTATGATCTCGGACACCGCAGCATTGCCTTCATGCGCGGGCAGCCGTACAGTTCGGATTCAGAGGTGCGCTGGCAGGGAATTGTAAAGGCGGCCCGTGATCTGGGGATTGCCATTCGGCAGGAAATGACGATCCAGTTAACGGAAGATCTCACTTCTCCTGAGCTGGGTTATCCCGTGGTGCAGCAGCTTCTGGCGCACCATCGCCGTTTTACCGCCATTGTCTGCTTCAATGACATGGCTGCCATCGGTGCCATCCGTGCTCTGCATGATGCTCAACTTCGTGTCCCCGAGGACATTTCCGTTATTGGATTTGACGACATTCCACAGGCCGCTTTTCAAACGCCTAGCCTCACCACCATCTGCCAGCCTTTGCATGAAATGGGCCGCCTTTCTGCGCAACTGTTGCTCCAGAAACTCAGTTCGAGCAGAACGTCGCCTGCCGAGGTCGCCGTCAAGCCGCAGCTGATTGTCCGGGAATCCACAGGGCCCTCGCGCGACGCAGCAAAATCCTCCGCAAAGCTGCGTCGTCTTACCACGCAAGCGTAGTGACAGAATCGGGCGGAAGGGTCAACGAAAGTGCTTGCTCTTTCAACGCAATCTGTACAGGCTGTTCTTTGCCTGTATTGGTCAGTATCAATACACGACTGCCGTCCGGATTCTCAGCCGCTACATGGGCAATCTCCTCTGTATCTCCCCAGGACGCGAAGATGCGTGCGCCGCGACGGATGACTTTGGAGTAATGCGCAAAAGCCAGGAACTGTCCGCTGCGGGTGACTTCATGCGTACCAGAGTGCACCGTAATCACTCCGCCACAATCAAAGGGCCCGATGTTCGGTTTTCCATTTTCATCAAGGACAAGGTTCCAGCTTACAATGCAGCGTGCCCAGTTACGTAGAATTTCGGTGAAGGTCTTGGACCACTTGGTCCAGTCTGTCGCATAGTCTGGGTCTTTATAATCCGGTCCTCCCTCAGTCCAGTAAGCATTTTTGTCTGGAAACAGGTCATGAACGCGCGTCATTGCAGATGCGTTGCCGTAATATCCATGCCATGCAACTCCATCGACGTACCTATAAACTTCCGGATCACTAAGTTCATCCACGACCCGGCCCCAGAGGTTGTAGTTATGGTCCAGGATCCAGATTTTCGTATCCAGCCCGGCCCGTTGCAGCGCCGGTCCCAGATGCTCTTTTACAAAATCCATCTCATATTCTTGTCCCCATAGGGCCTGCGGCATCCGGCCGTCCTGATCCGTGTCTACTTCGTTCTGCACGGTAATGGCCTTGATCTTTACCCCTTCTGCAGCATAGCCCTCCAGGAATTTCACAAAGTATTGAGCATATGCATCGAAATAGTGTTTCCGCATGGATCCGCCCAGGAGAGATCCGCCCGTCTTCATCCAGCCCGGAGGGCTCCAGGGTGAAGAAAAGTAGAACGTCTCGGGGTTAATCTTCTGGACCTCGCGCAGCAGCGGAAGAATATATTTCCGGTCGTGCTCAATGCTGAAATGTTTCAGCTCGGGATCCGGCTGCGGGGTATCGTCATAACTATAGGCAGACAGCGAGTAATCACTGGATCCGATCGTCGTCCTGGCCACAGAGAGCTGCAGCCCGGAGGGCCCGAAGCATTCCTCCAGAATGGCCCTGCGTTTTTCCGCATCCAGTTGTTCCAGCAGATAGCAGGATGCATCTGTGAGCGCTGCGCCGAAACCCAGAACCTGCTGATATTTTTGGGCCGGATCGAGTCGAATGACCATAGGGGACATGCTGCCCGGCAGCGTCCATGCCAGTCCCTTGACCGGCTGCCACCGCTGCCCCTGTGTCGTGCGCCACGCCCGGATGTCCCGGTTGGCCTCGGCAAACGAGGGAGAAATGGCGGATGCGGCCGCCATCGCCGAGAGCTTAAGAAAAGTGCGCCGGTCGGTATTTTGAATCATAAGGTTTTTGTTTCCTTGTTCCTGTAAGACAAAGGTTTGTCTAAAGCTACACGAAAAAGAATTTGCTTGACAAGTATGTTTGGGAATTGTTCTTATCATCATCGGCCCTTCCCAGGCGATTGCAAACGAGAAGAAAACAAACGCTTGTCTGTTGGGATGAAGCCTCACGATGTACACGGCATCGCGAAACAGACAGCAGAAAGAGCTTCAGGAGGCTTTTATGTGGAAAGCAGTCTTCAGGACCCTGGCCGCCGCAGGTATTCTGTCGGCCGTCGTGGTTTCTGCGCAAAGCACAAATTCCGGCGACATTCGAGGTACGGTTACAGACCCCTCTGGTGCGGTGATTCCCGGTGTAAAGGTGACGGTCCTGAATGTGGACACGGGTGTTTCAAAAGAGTTTGTCACTAACAACGATGGCATTTATGACACATCGTCCATCGTTACCGGCAACTATAAAGTCACGTTCTCAAAAGATGGTTTTGAAGAGCTGATTCGAGGCCCTATTACTGTCCAGGTAGGGTTTATGACCGTCAACGGCCAGATGAAGGTCGGTTCGGCCACACAATCGGTCGTAGTAAATTCCGATGTGCCATTGCTCAACACTGACTCGGCCGAACAATCCACCACGCTGGATGCCAAATCCATGTCCCAGTTGCCGCAGGTGGCAGCAACGGCAGGCACAAGCTGGGAGAGCTTTACAATTTTGCTTCCTGGCGCGAGTGGAACGCCAGGTGGGTCCCAGGGAGCGTCCAATCCCGGCCAGGAAGTAGCCATCAATGGCAACCTACCCTATAGCAACATTCTCGCCGATGGGGCTTCCACGACCCTGTCCCACAGCCAGAATGCCAACCCCGCAATCTTTGAGACCGTCTCTGAGCTTCAGGTCAATACCTCTACCTTTTCCGCACAGTATGGAATCGGTGGTGTCATCTTCAACCAGATCAGCAAAGGTGGCACAAACGAGTTTCACGGTTCGGCCTACGACTATTTTCAGAATGATGCATTGAATGCTGCCAATTATGGCTTTGGAAATAAAGTTACAGTGCCATTCCTTCGCTATAACGAATTTGGCGGTTCCATCGGCGGTCCGATTCTTCGCCGCAGGATGTTCTTCTTTTTTAACTACGATCAGATTGTCGACCACGGATCGGCCAGCAACTCCTTCAACACGGTGCCCACTACGCAGGTCATGGCGGGCGACTTCTCTGGACAGCCGTTGATTTACGATCCGACGACGCAAACCATCGGGCACGATGCAAAAGGAAATCCCTACCCGATTCGCAAGTCATTTCTTGAAGAATATGGATCGAATGCCATTCCGCAGGCCATGTTCGATAAAGTTGCAGCGGCCTTCCAGCAGTTTTATCCCACTCCTTCCAATCACATTCCGGGTGGAAAGTTTGTTGCCGGGAGCCTGAATTCTGTTGGATTGTTGCAGAACAACTTCTACTCAAGCCTGCCGCAGTCGACGCCGTACAGGAAGTTTTTTGGTCGTCTCGATTATGACATTACGCCGAATAACCGCCTGACCATGTCAGACACCCAGAGTGACACGCCGGTCATCTATCCCAATTCTGTGACGGCCTGTCCGATTGGATGTCAGTCCGGCGACGTGGACAACAACAACGCACAGATTACCGACGTCTGGAACATTAGCTCGACTACCATCAACGAGGCACGCCTCGGCTATACCTGGCAGGGAAACTTTTTTGCAGATCTGTCACTGGGCAAAGGCTATCCGGCCAAGCTCGGCTGGCAGTTTGCCAAGGCCGATACGATTCCTGCTGTCCAATTTGGGCCACCTTATCCCTATGCGTGGATCCAGCCGAGTTCCAATGCCGTCTACAAAGAGCATGTGTTTGACCCCTCAGATGTCGTGACAATGATCCGCGGCAAGCACATCCTTCACTTCGGTGGAGAGGTACTGATCTATCGCGATGACTCTACTGCCTGGGGCAATACCAATGCAGGCACCATGAATTTCTCTGGGCAATATACGCAACAGTGGACACTGGATTCCAATGGTGTGGCCCAGCCCAATACTTCTACTGGCCTGAATTATGCGGACTTTCTGCTGGGATATGCGCAATCCTGGAACGCAAGTGTTTCACCGGAGTATGGCGGTCGGTTGAAGGATGCGCATGTATTCATTCAGGACGATTACAAAGTCCGTCCTAACCTTACCCTGAACCTGGGCTTGAGGTATCAGATTCGACATGGATGGAATGAGGTAAAGAACAACATGGCAGATTTTGATCCGGAAGTGATCAATCCTGCCACGGACACCCCGGGCGCGATGTGGTATGGCACTACAGGAGCACATGGCCGGCACTCCCTACAGGCGGATGTTTATGATACGGTACTGCCTCGGGTGGGCTTCTCATGGCTCCCGGTTCCGAATACCACGATCCGCGGTGGCTTCGGAATCTATGCATACAACTGGAGCCTGGATACATATGGTGCCGGTATGGGTGACGCTATTAGCTCTTCTGGCAGTGTCACCGACCAGACCAATGGCATTACTCCGGTAGTGCTGATTGGTGGAACCGGGTCCAACCTGCCTTACACCACCGCCTCGACGGACCCGGCTGCGCGTAATGGGCAAAATGTGAATTACAACGCTTATCACACACCAGTGCCCAAAATCTATCAGTGGACACTGGCGGTCCAGCGTTCGCTGGGCACCAATATGGTCGGAGAAATTGCCTATGTTGCAAGCCACGGTCAGAACCTCGCATTTCCGGTAGATATTAATCAGGTTCCGGAATCGAAGTTCTCGTCGAATGATAGCGCCGATCGGCCCTATCCAATTTATGGCAGCATCAACGGAAGCACGAACAATGCCATCTCCAACTACAACTCGCTGCAGGCTTCTATCACGAAGCGCTTCACTTCAGGACTAAGCTTTAACTTTAACTACGTCTGGTCGCACATGCTGGACGATCAGGACTCATCTGGGTGGGGAAGCCGTGCTGGAAGCCAGCCTTACCAGAATGCCTACAATCCATCGGCCAATTACGGAAGCTCGAATTTTGATGTGCGGAATGCCTTCAAAGGATACGCTGTCTATGAGCTTCCATTTGGTATCGGCAGGGCATATCTCAACCATAATCGGCTCTTGGATGGAGTGGTTGGAGGGTGGCAGCTTGGCGGCACGATGGTGCTTTCCACGGGCAATCCATTTACCGTGACAACGAGCGGCCCAAACTATGCTCTGTCTGGTTCCATCTATCCCAATGCAACCGGAGTCAGTCCGATTCCTCGTCACCGCACGATTCAGGAATGGTATAACCCTGCGGCCTTCTCGCAGCCAGTACCCGGTCAATGGGGGAACGTGCGTCGCAATAGCCTTTATGGACCAGGGCTGAACGTCGTCAATCTCTCCCTTGGCAAGACATTCTCCATGACGGAGCAGGTCAAGTTGCAGATCCGTGCTGACGCTACGAACGCATTCAACCATCCCAGCTTCGGGGTCCCACAGAACAATCTGCCGAATGTGGGGGCGGGGCAGGCATATCCTGAAAATCTGTTCTCGCAGCAGATCAGCTCAACCACCGTGGGTGGGCGCAACATGCAGCTTAGCGCGCACTTCACCTTCTAAGCAGAATGCAATGCTTGTTTCAGAGACGGCCTTGGGCCGTCTCTTTTTCTTTCAAAAAAGAGTACGCTCAGCGTTATGAGAAAAAACATTATTTTTGGATTTGGGCTGTTGTGGTTGTACTCTCTGGCCTTTGCCCAATCCGGTGCAACTGCGCAACAGAAAATTGAAGCCCACAGCCGGAGGGCCCACGCGTATCTAGAGCAGAAGCGCCCAGATCTGGCCATCCCTGAATTTCAGGCCATCCTTTCTCTCGATCCTAACAATGCCGATGCTCAGGGCAATCTGGGGGTGCTGCTGTTTTTTCGCGGAGACTACGCTGCCGCCGTACCCCACCTGCGCTCCGCGGTGCACTTGCAACCAGGATTGTGGAAGATCCAGGCCCTGCTGGGGCTTGCAGAAGCCAGAGTCAACGATGCTGCCAATAGCCGTGCCGACCTTGAGGCGGCCTTTCCTCATCTGGATGAAAGCAAATTCAAAAACGAAGTGGGTCGCGTACTGATTGATGAGGACACAGCGAGTGGGGACCTGGAGAAAGCGGCCGCAGTAGTTTCCAGCCTGTTGGCAATCCAGCCGACCGATCCCGCACTGCTTTACATGAGCTATCGAATTAATTCCGATCTGGCAGGCAAAGCCATGATCACGCTTGCGCTGGCTGCACCGCATAGCGCGGAGATGCATCAGGTGATGGCACGTGAGCTGGCGCGTCACGGAGAGGAAACTGCCGCCATTGCAAACTATCGTGAAGCAATTCAGATAGACCCCAGGCTGCCCGGCCTGCATACAGAACTGGGAGACCTTTTGTTCAATTCTCAGGAGGAAAACAACCGACAGGCAGCAGAAGCTGAGTTCAAGGCTGCTCTCGCTGTGAATCCAGACGATGGACGTGCTGAGCTGATGCTGGGTGAAATCGCAGCGCGTCGCGGAGATCTCCAGGCCGCGTATGAGCATGAGATGCGTGCTGCCGCATTGCAGCCCAACAGCAGTGATGCATGTACAGAACTGGCCAAAACCCTTTTGCTGATGAATGATCGCGCCAAAGCACAGCAATGGCTTGAACGGGCCATTCAGTTGGATCCTACAGACTACGTGGCGCACTACCGCTTGAACACGCTGTATCGCCAGCAGGGCAACATTCAGGCCGCAAATCATGAACTGGAGGAATATAAAAAATACAAAGATATGAAGGAAAAATTACGAAAGATTTTTCACGACATGCGTGTAGAAACCGGGGATAATCAACAAAAAGAGGCAGACTTACCTGAATAAAGCCGGACGTGGTCGTCTGGAACCATGCAGTCTTCACACCGCAGGCTGCTTTGCTGGCCGTTCTTCCGCAGCTGGCCGGCTTTTCCTGAATTCTTCGCTCAGAAGAATTGCCTCTGCAATTTCACGCATAGACTTGCGGCGCTGCCGGCTTTCCCGCTGCATCATCCGATAGGCTTCCTCTTCTCCAATGCCAAGGTCCCGTTGCAGAATTCCTTTGGCGCGGTCTACTGCGATGCGGGTTTCCAGTCGATCCGAGAGTTCTTCGTTTTCATTTTCCAGACGCGCGCGCTCAATCTCGGCCCCTACAAGAAAGCCGAGCATGGAGAGCAAACGCACTTCCTGCGAAGTGTGGTGATAGGGTTGGCGGTGCTGAAGCGTGATGACCCCCCACAACCTTGCTGGCACACAGCACCGGTACACAAAGAATTGCTTCGAAATGGTCTTCCGGAAGGTTCTGAAAGACCTGAAAGCGGGGGTCCTGCGATGCATTGGAAGCAATGGCCACCGGCTCGCGATGCTGTGCTACCCATCCAGTAATCCCTTGTCCCAGGCGTACATCCAGCCTGTCAACCACGTCAGTATGCGGATTTTTTGAGGCGCGCAGCACCAGTTTGTCCTGTTCCAGCACATAGATAAAGCAGGAATCGCAGGGGATGACATTTGAGACGAAGTCTACGATCCGGTCCAGAACGGCATGGAAGGCATCCGCAGAGGCGATGCGGCTTGAAATTTCATGCAGAAAATCAAAGGCCGTCAGTCCATCGCGAAAACCAGCCATGGCTGGAGAGGAGGGCGCGATGCGGCGCACAGGCCGGACCATTTCGATCCCGGCTGAGGCTGACGTGGAGCGACTGCGTTTCTCCTCCAGGATGCGTCCTGCGTATTGCGCCGCTTCATTGACAAGGAAGCCCATTTTGGGGTGCGACGGCTCAAAGTCCGGAACAATGCCATAATGCCGCAGCTCTTCCGATGTGGTAGGGCCAATGGAAATCACGGCGATGGATTCCAGGCCACGTCGAAGGTCTTCCACAAAATTCATCTGTTCAGCTACCTGAAACAAGTGGATGACCTGCACGGCCGTCATAAAGAGCGCTACATCTACGCTTCCATTGGCGATGCCCAGGACGCATTCGCGCAGGGGTTGCAGGTCTTCCGGGAGTGCCCACTGATAGACCGGCACTTTGGTGACCTCTTTGCTTCGTTCCGTCAGTCCGGTAAGCAATTCCGGGTTCGATGCGCCGTATTCCTGCACTGCCACATGAAACTGTTTCAACTCGTCGCCGAAAGCATTGTCCAGCGAGGAAAGGACCTCGCGCCAGGTGCATGGTTCCGGAGCAGAGACGGCAATCGGGATTTTCAGCTCTTTCAAGACACCGGAAGGCTTTGGGCCGCGGCTGGCGACTTTCACAGAACGAAGCGCATCCAGAAAGGCTGTCCGGTCATATCTGGTTTCCACTACGTTCAAAAGTGTGCGGACGCCAACTCCGGTAAGAAAGACCACAAGATCAAAGTCGCGGTGGATCAGCCGTTCCGCAAATTCAAAAGCCTGCTTGTTGGACGATGCAGGCACTTCCCGCATGGAAGGCACAACAATCGGGTTGCCGTCGTAAGTACGGATGAGCTTGGCAACTTCCGTGGCGCGGCGTGACTCAAGCGACAGGACGCGCAGTCCTTGAAAGCTTGCGTGCGCCATAGGTTCCTCCTGCGGGCTTGCTCACAGACGGCGCTGTGGCCGGTTGATGATTTCTATCTTGACATGGAACTTCAGAAAGGCGTTCTGGAATTGAATTTGTTTATTGCATCGATAAAAGTCTTTTCATTGCGGATTTAGCAGTGCGAACTTGATTGCATTCCAGTGCACCTCATGGTATTGCTCTATCAAAGCAACCTTTTCACAAGACACCACGCAGTGTCCGCTGCTTTCCCACCTGCTCTCCGCTGAGCAAACCCAAACAATTGCAGATTCATTTTACGCGGCCATGCCAGCGTATGCGCATATCACTACCCAGACTCAGGAGCGTCCTATGGATTACGTCAAGCCGTTGGAAGTTGCGGAAACCTTTTTAGCGAATGCTGTAAGCAAGTCCCGGTTGTCTGTCGGGCAGCTATTGTTGCGTGGCTTCCTTTCCGGGGCCCTGCTCGGTTTTGCCACGACGGTTGCCTTTACCGCGACAGCGCAGAACCTGCCTCCCATCCTGGGCGCCATTCTTTTCCCTGTGGGATTTGCCATGATCGTTGTCCTCGGTCTTGAACTGGTGACCGGAAGCTTCGCCATGCTGCCCGCTGCCTGGATTGCGGGCGGAGTAACTCTGCCCCGTGTTCTGGTGAATCTGGCCCTGGTCTTTCTGGGAAATCTCATCGGCGGCTGTCTCTATGCATGGCTTTATGCCATGGTCCTTACCCAGTTTCATCATGTACCAGCCGCAGGAGCAGGGACTCTTCTCATCGCAGCGGCGCAGGCCAAGACACTGGCTTATCAAAAGCTCGGCATGGCTGGCCTTGGCCTTTCTGTCATCAAGGCCATGCTCTGTAACTGGATGGTTTGTATGGGTGTCGTCATGGGGCTGACGTCGCGCTCGACTTTGGGAAAGATCGCCGCCTGCTGGCTGCCCATCTTCACTTTCTTTGCTCTCGGATACGAGCACTCCGTTGTGAACATGTTCATTCTGCCTGCCGGTATTTTGCTGGGTGCGCCTGTTTCCTTGCGGGACTGGTGGCTGTGGAACCAGCTTCCTGTCACCTTTGGAAACCTGTTTGGCGGCCTATTGTTTGTAGGCTTGCCCATGCTCTGGATGAGCGGCATCAGGGAGACAAAGCGTGGGGAAGAGCGAATACCGACCACCCAGCCGGAGGCTGTAGAGGCCTGAAGTAAAAGAACGCCCGGCCCAGACAGCATGGGAAGAAATCGATCAAAAACAATTTCAAAAACGTGGAGGCAAAGCTCATATGACGAGTCGATGGAAAATTACAACCTTTCTCCTGGTTCTGCCGATATGGCTATCAGTTCCGCAATGCCTGCGGGCGCAGAACGCGCCTGCCAGCGGTCTGCCTGTCAGTGTCTCTGTCTACGATCGCGCCCGTGTCAACGCATGGCAGTGGTTTGCTGCTCCACCAGAGACCGAGACTTATGGGTATCTGGAAAATCTGCTCCGTATTGGTATGGCGCAGCATCTCCAGCATTGGGACTGGCAGCTTGAATTGGCCCAGCCATCTGTTCTTTGGGCACCGGACCACGCCGTGTCTCCTGTGACCGCACAGGGGCAATTAGGCCTGGGGGCGACGTACTATGCTTCAAACAGTAATAACAGCAACGCCGCTGCTGCATTTTTCAAACAGGGATACTTGCGCTATCACTTTCATGGTGCGGACAGGAACCTTCGTCTTGGACGCTTCGAATTTCTGGAGGGCCAGGAGATACAGCCCAAAAATGCAACCATCGCCTGGCTTCAGACCAATCGAGTAGCACAGCGGCTGGTAGGCAACTTTGGTTTTTCCACCGCACAGCGCAGTTTTGATGGTGTGGATGGGCATCTTGGCTCAGGCAATTGGGACATCACGGCCTTTGCTGCGCGCGCCGATCAGGGAGTATTCAATATGAACGGCAATCCGGAGCTGAATGTTGATGTTCAGTATCTGGCCTTTACGCAATCCACGGCAAAGCAGCATCTGCTCTGGCGCGCCTTCGCGCTGGGTTATCACGATGGCCGGACTGGCATCACGAAAACGGACAACCGTGCCCTCTCCGTCCGTTCGGCAGACCATCGGAATATCCGCATTGGCACCTATGGTGGAGACCTGCTGGCTGCGGTCCCGCTCGGCCCTGGCCAATTTGATTTCCTCTTCTGGGGGGCCATCCAGAACGGAAGCTGGGGAGTGCTGGACCACAAAGCCGGTGCTGCGGCACTTGAAGGTGGCTATAAGTTTACTCGCGCCGCCTCTTCACCCTGGCTCCGTGCCGGATGGTTTCGCGGCAGCGGTGACAACAACCCGACGGATGCGAAGCATGGCACATTCTTTCAGGTATTGCCGACGCCGCGTGTTTATGCTCGGATGCCGTTCTATAACCTGATGAACAATACAGACACCTTCCTCCAGGTTGCGGAAAAGCCTGTAGGGAAGCTCGCCCTTCGTGCTGATCTGCATTGGCTCCAGCTTACGTCAGGCAAAGATCTCTGGTATTTGGGGGGCGGCGCGTATGACAACAAAGTCTTTGGCTTTCAAGGACGGCCAGCCAACAACAGCACCTCCTTTGCTTCCATGGCCGATATCAGCGCTGATTGGCAGACCACAAGAAACGTGGCGCTGAACTTCTACTATGCGCACACCTGGGGAAAACAGGTCATAGAAAAGATTTATCCAGCAAATCATGATGCTCAATACGGATACGCAGAGCTGGTATATCGCTTCGATATCGAACAGAGAGGTGGCCAGAAAAAATGAAAAAAGGCGCATCTCTCTGCCCGCTTCGGCTTGTCTGGGAAGACCGGCCGAAGTATGATCTAACCAGTCGCGCTCGCCTGGCACCATGCCGTGCCATGGCAGAAAATCCTCGAAAATTTCTCACGCTCCGCGAAGAGCACTGAACGGCAGTTCCATCTGGCGAACTCACATTCATCTCTTAACAAGGATTTCTGTCATGGCAACAGGGACGTTTTCTCCGGCAGTTGATTTTACAGAGGAGCAGAAGTTTTATCTCCAGGGATTTTTTGCGGGAGTCATGCAGCGCGGCAAGCTTCCTTATGTTGGTCAGACCCCAACTGGGCTGATGACACACGATCCTGGGTCGGGTGGCTCAAACCAGGCCGCCGAGCCCGAGGAAGAAACTTGGTTCGGCACTCCCATCGCGGACCTGTGCAAGGAAGAACGGCTGAAATATGAAGAAAATCCCCTCGATATTTGGGACAAGATTCTCGAACACGCCCGCGAGA
This sequence comes from Pseudacidobacterium ailaaui, assembly GCF_000688455.1. Classification (NCBI taxonomy): domain Bacteria; kingdom Pseudomonadati; phylum Acidobacteriota; class Terriglobia; order Terriglobales; family Acidobacteriaceae; genus Pseudacidobacterium; species Pseudacidobacterium ailaaui. Next base: position 3,619,337 of record NZ_JIAL01000001.1, on the reverse strand, counting down.
ACCGGCCCCCTGCCGGGGGTGATGTCTTCCGCTTTAAATTTCATGGGTTGTTTTATGTTGCTCCAGCGCAGGACTCCTTCATGTTGCGTCTGCGGATTCCTGGCTGCATTCTGCGGTCCCATCAGATGCGTGGTCTTGCGGAGATGGCCGCCGATTGGGGTTCAGGACGCGCCGACATAACGACGCGCGGCAACATTCAGATCCGCGAATTCCAGCCAAAAGATATTGTCCGCGTGCTCATGAAGCTGCAAAGTCTCGGGTTGACCTCCCGTGGATCCGGCGCAGACAACATCCGTAACATCACGGCATCGCCTCTCACCGGGATTGATCCTGACGAGCTGTACGATGTTGGTCCGCTGGCCGATGCTTTGCATTTCTACATTCTCAACTCGCGCGATCTCTATGGTCTCCCGCGCAAGTTTAACGTGGCTTTCGATAATGGCGGATCACTCAGTGTGCTGGCCGATACGAATGACATCGGTTTTGTCGCTACCAGGGTGGAGGAGGGAAAGGATGTTCCGGCCGGCGTCTACTTCCGTACTCTGCTCTGCGGAATCACCGGGCACAAACAATTCGCTGCCGATTGTGGTCTGCTGCTGACGCCAGAGCAGACAGTTGCGGTGGCCGCGGCCATGGTCCGCGTTTTCATTGCAAACGGAGACCGTACAGACCGTAAGAAGGCCCGGCTCAAGTATTTGGTAGACCGCTGGGGCGTTGAGCGGTTTCTTCAAGAGACCGAAAAGCTGCTCGCTTTTCCCCTGCTGCGGTTTCCGGCGGAAAAATGTTTGCCCCGTAAGCCAATCGATCGCGCGGGTCATCTCGGTGTTCATCCCCAAAAGCAGCCAGGACTGCACTATATCGGCATTTCCGTCCCCGTGGGCAGGCTGCCTGTTGGCCAGATGCGCGCCCTGGCTGACATTGCAGACCGCTTCGGCAGCGGAGAGATGCGATTGACGGTCTGGCAGAACCTGATTCTTCCCAATATTCGTACCAATGATGTGGAGGCCGCCCTGGAGGCCATCCATGCAGCAGGGCTGAAGGTTTCCGCAGGCACCGTTTTGCGCGGCACCGTGGCCTGCACAGGAAATCAAGGTTGTCGTTATGCTGCTACCGATACCAAACGCCATGCGGTCGAGCTGGCCAATTATCTGGATGAGCGCTTTGTCATCGAGCAGCCGGTGAATCTGCATGTTACCGGCTGCCCCCACTCCTGCGCCCAGCACTATATCGGAGACATCGGACTTCTCGGAACCAGGGTCGAGGGCGAGGAAGGATATCAGGTAGTCATTGGCGGCGGGGCCGATGATACTCAGGGGCTGGCCCGCGAATTGGTTCCGGCCATCAAAGCCAGCGATCTGCCTGCAGTGATGGAACGGTTGTTTCGAGCCTATCTTGAGCGGCGCACTCCGGGCGAGTCCTTTCTCTCCTTCACCCGGAGGCACGACGTTCAAACACTCCAATCATTCTGTATAGAAAGGGCGGTTTAAACCAGAATGACACAGATGGTCCCATTTGTTCCCGACGATGCACCATTTTCAAAAGAACAGCGCGCATGGCTGAACGGTTTTCTGGCCGGAATGTTTTCGAGTGCGCCCGCAAAGGAAATTGCAGTAAAGCCCGCACCGCTGAAGATCTCCGTCTTTTATGCCTCGCAGACCGGAACAGCAGAAGGGCTGGCGCGCAAGCTGACAAAGGACCTGAAGAGCAAAGGTTTCGATGCAACTCTGACATCCCTGGAGGCCTATACCTCCGCCGCTCTTGCAGCCGAGCGGTACGCCATCTTTATTGCCAGCACTTATGGCCAGGGAGAGGCCCCGGATAGCGCACAATTTTTCTATGAGCAGGTCTGTGTCGAGCACTTTCCTCGATATGAGAATTTGCAGTATGCCGTCTTCGCCCTTGGAGACCGCCACTATGAGACGTTCTGTAAATTCGGGATTGATCTTGACAACAAGCTGGCTTCTCTCGGTGCTACCCGGATTCTGGACCGGGTCGAGTGCGATGTCGAAATCGACGGCCCTTTTGCAGCATGGAAGGAGCAATTGTTCCGGCGTCTGGAAGCCATCTCCAAAGAAGAGCCGCCTGATTCTCTTCCTCCTGCCTCGCCGGTGCTGCCTCCCTCGATTGCCATGGCAGCTCCCGTATCATCGGCTGCGGCCACACGTGAGCATCCTTATCTTGCTCCGCTTAAGGAAAAGCGTCCGCTCACACGCAACGGTTCGACAAAACTCACGCTGCATCTTACTTGGTCGATTGCCGAGTCTGGTATTCGATATGAGCCCGGCGACGCCTGCGGCATCATCCCACACAATGATCCCGTTCTGGTAGAAGAAATCCTTAACTTACTGCGCTTCAGCGGAGAAGAGCAGGTGGAGTTGTCCAAAGCCGGTGCCATGCCTTTGAAGAAGGCACTGGAAAAATACCTGGTCATCACCCGTCTAAACCGCAAGCTGATTGAGCGCTATGCCAAAATGGGCCAGTGCAAGCGGCTTCTCGCCCTTCTCGCCCCCGAACAGCAATCGCATCTGGAGCAATACGTTTACGAGCGTGGACTGATCGACATTCTGGAAGAATGTCCCGGCGTCATCCATCATCCGTCAGAGCTGGTGGAAATGCTGCCCCGGCTTACCCCCCGACTTTATTCGATCTCGTCCAGCCCATCCGTGCATACAGGCGAAGTACATACCACGATTGCCGTGGTCCGGTACCGTTCCCTGAACCGCGAGCGCGGCGGCGTATGCTCTACTCTCGTTGCAGATCGGGTCCCGGTCGGCGAAAGGCTGCCGATTTACATCCAGCCCAATAAGAAGTTTCGCCTTCCGGAAGATCCGGATACCCCGGTCATCATGATTGGCCCTGGTACAGGGATTGCACCCTTCCGTGCCTTTCTGCACGAACGCCGTGCGCGAGGCGCGAAGGGCCGAAATTGGCTCTTCTTTGGAGAGCGGAATGCAGCCAATGATTTTCTGTACCGCGAAGAATTGGAAAGCATGGCGGCCGATGGCCATCTCACCCGTCTCGATACGGCCTTCTCGCGGGACCAGGAGCACAAAGTCTATGTACAGGACAGGATGATGGAGAACGCGCCACTGTTTTGGTCCTGGCTTCAGGATGGTGCAAGTCTCTATGTCTGTGGGGATGCTTCGCGTATGGCCAAGGACGTGGATGCAGCTTTGCACGCCATCGTCGCCAGGCATGGAAACCTGGACCAGGAAGGCGCGAAAGAATATGTCCGGCAGTTGAAAGAAGACCATCGCTATCACCGGGACGTGTATTAGCGGAAACACTGGCCGCTTGCCGTTCACAAAAAGTTGCAACCATCAGACCTTTCAAACAAGAGGGAACCGATACGTGTCTTTGCCGCTACATGAGCGCATTGGAACCAGCGACAGCTTTGTACGCGTGACGACCGGGGATGCGGACGCAGCGACACAAAGCGCTCCTCTGATACCTGATCGCTTCCCGCGCGCCGGTGAGCAATACCGCTTTCACTTCGACATGACAAAGTGCATCGGTTGCCGTTCCTGTGAAGTCGCCTGTAACGAGCAGAACGGCAATCCGGCCACAATTCATTGGCGGCGCATTGGTGAAATTGAGGGAGGTGAATGGCCGCATACCAGACGGCACTATCTCTCGATGGGTTGTAACCACTGTCTCGATCCTGATTGTCTGCGCGGATGTCCCGTCAATGCATATACCAAAGATCCGCTCACCGGCATTGTCCTGCATTCGGCTGAAGCGTGCATCGGCTGTCAGTATTGCGTCTGGAACTGTCCTTACAGTGTTCCGCAGTTCAATCCTGAACGGGGTGTCGTAGGCAAGTGCGACATGTGTTACGGCCGCCTAGCGGAAGGATTTGAGCCAGCCTGTGTCAACGCTTGTCCAGAACGTGCCATTGAAGTGGAGATCGTGAACATTGCCGAGTGGCGGGCCGACTACTCCGCCGCCGAATCCCCAGGAATGCCCGCGGCTGGACAGACGCTTTCTACCACCCGCATTACCTTGCCCAAAAATACTTCGGTGGTCCTGGAGCGCGTGGATACAGACCGTATCCGTCCCGAACATGCCCATCTTTCGCTTGTTTTGATGACCGTCCTGATGCAGATGGTCGTTGGCTCACTTTTCGGGGTTCTGCTATTTCATGCGGCGGGGAAAGGTGTCCTGACAATCCTTCTTTTCGCCACCAGTATCGCACTGAACATATCGGTCTTTCATCTTGGCAGGCCAGCCTATGCGTGGCGTGCTCTTAAGATGTGGCGGCGCTCCTGGCTGAGCCGTGAGGTGTTGCTGTTTGGGCTGTTTTCCGGAGCACTTGCGCTCGCCACCGCGACTTCCTGGGTGCGTATATTTCCGCAGGGCGCTCCTGTGGTCCTTGGCTGGTTGGCGCTCATCGCTGGCTTGTCCGGTATTGTGGCCAGCGCTTTCATTTATCTTGTGCCGGCGCGACCAGCTTGGAACATGGTCCATACTCCGACGGATTTCCTTTTGAGCGCCGCCCTGCTTGGGTTTGCCTGCACACCGCTAATGATACAAACAGGCCTTCCATGGAACGCGCGTCTGCTGTGGCTGTCTGGTTTTTCCTGGACTGCGAACCTGGGAATCAAATTGCTGCGCCTCTATCACGCCAACCTCTTTGAAAAGCGGGCGAGTGCAGCTTTGTTATGTACTCCCAGACTGCGTGCGCTGCTACTCATGTCCTTTGCTCTGGTTGGGCTGGCCATGCTGTGTGCCGGCAATCATGCTGCTCTGGCTTCCGCCTTTGCGGTATGTGGAGTTCTACTCTCCCGTTATCTGTTCTTTGTTTCTGTCGTGCCGCTCAACATGGCCCTTACTTTTGTTCGCGGAGGACATGAATGAGCACCATTGCGCGCCTCCGCCAGATGTTGGGACTGGATACTTTGCGGGGGAAATATGCCTATGGCTACGATGCAGAAGCCGGTATGATCTCGGCCTCTCGAATTGCTGAACACTGGATAAAGACCACCTGCGGATACTGCTCGGTCGGATGTGGGATGCTGGTTGGCATTCGCAAGGGCAAAGCCGTTGCAGTGCGAGGAAATCCGGAACACCCCGTAAATTCCGGAAAGCTATGTCCCAAAGGACTGAGTGAGCATCATATCCTCACCGCCCCAGGCCGCGCGCGCTATCCGCTGTTGCGCAAAAAAGGCGCCATGGCCCGCATCAGCTGGGATGAGGCGCTGAGTACCATGGTTCGGCGTGTGCGCTCTGTCCAGGAGAAGTATGGACCGGGGGCCTTTGCCGTCATCAGCACCGGTCAGCTTGTTACCGAGGAGTTTTATACCCTGGGTAAGCTCGTGCAGCTTGGCTTCCGGACCCCGAACTATGATGGCAACACTACGCTTTGCATGGCCAGCGCAGTCAGCGGATACAAGCTTTCCTTCGGTAGCGATGGGCCGCCCGGAGCTTATGCGGATTTGGAGCACGCCGATGTTATTTTTCTCATTGGCGCCAACATTGCCGACAATCATCCGCTGCTTTGCCAGCGCCTGGACCGCAACCATCAGCGCACCCTCATTGTCGTGGACCCGCGCGTAACCAAGACTGCGATGATGGCCGACATCCATCTGCCCATCAAGCCCCGGAGTGACATCGCTTTGCTCAATGGCATCGCGCATGTCCTCATCCGTGAAGGTATGGTGGATGAAAACTACATCGCGCAGCACACTTCAGGATATGAGGCCTTCTCGGCACATGTGCAGGAATACACCCCAGAGCGCGTGGCTTCAATCACTGGCTTGGACCAGGAAACCATCCTTCGCGTGGCGCGCCTTTATGGACGCGCAAAAGCAGCATGGATCGGATGGACGATGGGGGTCAACCACTCGACGCAGGGCGCGGTCACGGTTGCCGCCATCAATAATCTTGCTTTAATGACGGGGAACATCGGCCGCATTGGGGCCGCTCCCTTTTCTATTACAGGACAGTGCAATGCGATGGGCACTCGGGAAAGCGGCTTTACTTCAGGATTGCCTGGATATCGCAAATTTGAAAATCCTGCAGACCGCGAAGAGCTTGCGCGCATCTGGAACATCCCTGTGGACCGCATTCCTGCAGCGAGGGGTCTTGCTTATCCTGATTTGATCGAGGCCGCGGTTGCAGGAAAAATCAAGGCCTTGTGGATCATCGCAACCAACCCTGCCGTCTCCTTTCCGAATTACGGACTGTTTGAAGATGCAATGCGCCGTCTTGATTTTCTTGTAGTGCAGGATGGTTTTTATCCTACGCCCACCGCTGAATTTGCTCATCTGGTATTGCCTGCTGCGATCTGGGGCGAGAAGGAAGGGACCTTCACAAACTCTGAGCGGAGAGTCAGCAAAGTAAATCGCCTTGTTTCGCCCCCGGGCGAAGCGCGGCCGGACTTTGACATCTTTCTTGATCTTGCTGAACGTCTGGGCGTGCGTGATGAACTCTATCCTGGTTGGCAAGGCCCGGAAGACGCGTTCCGGGAATGGCAGCGCGTCTCAGAGGGTCGACTTTGTGATTACAGCAAATTCACCTGGAAAGAGATCGAAGAGCGCGGCGGAATCCAGTGGGGTGGTCCGCGTCTCTATCAGGACGGAGTCTTCCAGTATCCGGACGGTAAAGCGCGCTTCCATGCCGTTCCCTGGGAGCCATTTGTTGAACAGCCTGACGAAGAATATCCGTTCATTCTCAATACCGGACGCACGGTGGAACACTGGCACACTCGCACAAAAACGGCCCAGGTTGCCCTGCTGCAGAACATGGTCCCCAATGCATGGCTGGAGATGAATCCCGCCGACGCATCGCGCCTGCGCCTGAAGCCATACGATCGTGTCACCATCATTTCACGCCGTAGCAGCGTAAAGAATGTCGAACTGCGAATCACCGGTATTGTTGCACCGGGGCAGGTATTCATGCCCTTTCACTTTGCAGAATCCAACTCGAATCTGGTCACGCTCGGAGCCTACGATCCCATTTCACGGGAACCAAACTTTAAACAATGCGCCGTGCGCGTGGAGCGGTCTGCACCAAACGAAGGCCGCCGATGACCCCCAGGCCCAGCGGCGAAAAAGCTTCGATGAGGTATTCCAATACATGTCTTTGGGAGGAACATCATGGCAGGACTGAAAGCATTTCGTGAATCAGGTCATATTCCTACATTGTTTGCTGCATTTCTATATTTCGATTTCAGCTTTGCCGTATGGGTGCTGAATGGAGCGATGGGACCATTCATCTCCGAGCAGTTTCACCTCACGCAGGGCCAGGTTGGACTGATGGTTTCCATTCCCACTTTTGCAGGCGCGCTGATGCGCTTTCCTCTTGGTGTGCTTTCGCAGTACATCGGGCGAAAAAGTGCTGCAATCGTAGAGATGTCAGCCATCGTGTTGGCGCTTCTCTATGGTTTTCTTTTTGTAAAAACATACCACGATGTTCTCGCCATGGGTGTGCTTCTTGGCATTGCCGGAGCAAGTTTTGGCGTAGCGCTTTCTCTGGGTTCGGGCTGGTTTCCTAAAAAGTACAAAGGTCTTGCGATGGGCATCGCGGGGGCGGGGAACAGTGGTACTGCGGTTGCCGCATTATTTGCGCCACGCCTCGCGCAGCATTTTGGATGGCAGCATGTTTATGGGTTCGCCGCGCTCTTTATGATGCTCCCGCTTCTGGTCATGATCTTTTTTGCAAAAGAGCCTCCAGACATTGAGCACCAGAGCCTGAAAGAGCACTTAAGCTGCCTCTGGGAAAAAGACGGCTGGGCCTTCAATCTTATTTACATCATCACCTTTGGTGGGTTCCTAGGCCTTGCCACATTCCTGCCTTCGTTTTACTTCAAGCAGTTTCACGTCTCCAAGGTAGAGGCTGGATCGCTTACCGTGCTTGCCACACTTACCGGAAGCATGACGCGCGTCGTCGGCGGATGGCTTGCAGACCGCCTGGGCGGAATCACCACTTTGACCTATGTTTTTGTAATCGCAATTGCCGGACTGCTGGGACTGACAGCGTCCCCTTCACTCACGGTTACCACTCTGCTCTTCATGCTTTGCTTTGCGGCGCTTGGAGCAGGAAATGGAGCAACCTTTCAGCTTGTTCCCCTCCGCTGGCCTGTGACGACTGCTGTAGCCGGCGGCATGATTGGCGAAATCGGTGCACTGGGCGGCTCCATCCTCCCCAACCTGCTGGGACAGTCCAGGCAACATTTTGGCTCCTATGCGCCAGGGTTTCTTCTCTATATCGGAATCGCGTTTCTCGTGTTCGCCATGATGCGAATCGTCGCCCGCCAGTGGACCCGCTCCTGGGTAGGTGCGGGCGGCCGCGCCTTGCATCCGGTGGAAGCTCAGTCTGCTGCAATAACCTCGTTGGTGTAACGCAGCGCGTGTAAAGGTTCTGGTGAGGGTGGCGTTACGTCTGGTACATCTTCCGGCTCAGGCTCTTTCACAGGGACAACGTCCGGTCCAAATCCTGGTTCTGGCTCTGGATCGGGCCTTGGCTTCGGATCAGGGTCTGGAGTTACAGGAGGATAGGGTTTTTCGCCAGGGGCGGAAGCTTTGGCAAGCAGTACTGGATCTAGGTTAAAAGTTTGCATGTTTATTTGGATGCGGTGAGTTTGAGCCCCCACGAGACCTCTGCATTCTTTTCGACAGTAATTGCCAGATTGCCTTCCTGTCTCTCCCTCAACGCTGGTCCTGAGAAAGCATGTTCTTTTCCCGATGCGTCCGTAAATTGGATTTTGACCGGACCACTCCCCAGAATCTTAAAGCGATAGTGGTATTGCGCCCCCGGAGCCAGCGAGCCGACACCGAAGCTCGCACTGGGGTAATCCACTTCAATGAGAGAAAGTGGGCCACCACTTTGGTTTGTAATCGTGGCCGTTATATAGGGGGAACGACATCCCGCTATGAAACAAGCGATAAGAACCAGGAAGAGGGTGGCTGCTGTCCGCCGTGTCCAAGAGATCCAACTGTTCATGCGCATTTTCACACCGTCTTATAGTAAATACTTCTGCTGGTTCGGAGAATCTCTGATAAAACGCGATCCTCAGGCAACTGGAGAAATGAAGCATATCCAAACCTGAAGTTTGAGTTGGTAGATGGAATGCGGGGACCGTCTTCCATCATCCTCGATGACGCCAATCAAAAGGGAACAGAAACCGGGGAGTACATGGAATTCGATTCAAGGGGACAGATAATCAAAGTTGTCGCAAATTACAGCGTATAACGGGTGCCCTACATCTTGAAGAGATGTGGATTTTGCAACACGTTCGTCTGAATATCCCAGGCCTAAAAGGGGGGTCTGGCGCTGTTCCTTATAACGTAGTCTTCCGCTCCAGGATCCGCGCAGTTAGCACAACTCCGGTTTTGCCCGAATGCAGAGTCAGGGGAAACGCGACTACATTCCAGACCCATTCCTCACCCTTGCGCGGAAGGTTCAGCAGCCCGCGATACGTACGGTCAATATAGGTTTCGCGTGCCTCTGCTACCGTGCGGAGGATCTCTCGCCAGTCGGAGGCCAGATCGGGCATTTCTTCAAACATGTTGCGTCCTGGAAACCATTCACGCGGATGCTCCAGCAGGCGTGCGCAGGTTTCATTCACATACTGCCAGATGCCGTTTGCGTCCAGGACCTCCAAGACCACATCATCGCCCATGGCCATGTTGATGCGGGAATAGAAAAACTCTCGCGCATCCACCACAACCGGTTTCCCGCGCATTTTTGCTTCGAAAGTGCGGAGCGCGGCTACTAGGTCATCGATAGAGCTGTGTCCTTTCAGCAGGTGCATGTCCTCCGGACCACCAAAGCGCCTTTCCAGTGTTGCTGAAAGGATAATAATCGGGACCTCCGGATGGCGTTCTCGCAGGACTGCTGCTACGGATGTGCCGAATTTTCCCGCCCCCAGATGATAGTCCAGCACTGCAATATCAATCGTGTCCAGCAAGGATTCCGCTTCTTCAATTGTGGAAGCAGTCTGGGTCATATATCCGTACTTGCGCAGAATTGTGGAGCGCAGCAGGAGGTTTTCCTCCTGATCGTCCAGCAGCAGCACGCGGACGGGAGTTTCAGTCGGCGTCTGCACGCCAACCTCTTTGATCTCTGTCTCTTCTGGTGGCATTGTTAGGTGGGATGCGGTTCTCGCGTGGAAAGCTGCAATCTTTCCAGCGTTCCCTCACCGTTTTCTTCCGTTCTATAGAACTATAGGAGCCTTCTTATTCGGCTGTTTTTTTCACGGCACGCTCCAGCCGTTTAAGAATCTCCGGCAGCCTCGGCATCAAGGCTGAAACCCGAAGCCACTGCTTATTGTCATACGCAGGTGATCCGCTGACCACCTTTCCTTCCTCAACGTCTCCGCCAATACCGGACTGTGCCGTCACAATCACCCGGTCGCCAAGATGGCAATGCCCCGCCACCCCTACCTGACCGGCCAGAATGGCGCTTTTACCGATATGCGTGGAACCGGCCAACCCAACCTGTGCGCATAGCAGAGTGTCCTCGCCCACAGTAGAACTGTGCCCCACCTGTACCAGGTTGTCGATTTTTGCCCCTCTTGCAATGCGTGTTTCTCCCACGCTGGCGCGGTCAATGCACGAATTAGACTGGATTTCAACATCATCTTCCAGTACTACTGGTCCGGGCTGGACAATCTTCTGCCAGTGTCCCGCCTGGTCTTTGGCAAAGCCGAAACCGTCGCCTCCCACGATCACGCCATTTTGCAGCACCACACGGTCTCCCAGCACGCATCCTTCACGCACGACCGAGTGAGCATGGGCAAGGAAATCGTCCCCGATTCGCACATTTGGATAAATCACCACGTGAGGAAGCAGTGTGGCGCGTTTTCCGATGACGCAGTTGTCTCCGATCACGGCGTAGGGCCCAATCGAGGCCCCTTCGCCGATTTGCGCAGAAGCAGCAATCACAGCGGTGGGATGAATCCCGGGAGGATATTTGGGTGCGGGGTGAAACATCTCAAGAACACGTGCCCAGGCCAAATAAGGATTCTCAATGCGCAGTGTTGTGGCTTGAATTTCCGGAAAGTCTGGCGCCACCAGGACCGCCCCCGCTCTCGTGTTCCTGGCCAAGGCCGTATATCGTGGATTCGCAACAAACGTTACATCTCCAGGACCGGCATTCTCAATGGCTGCAACTCCGGTCAGCTCAAGATCCGCGTTGCCATGGCAGGCTGCACCCAGACGCTCCGCAAGCTCCCCAGACTTCATGCGCTGATTGTATCGGAAGCTTGGCCCGAGCTTTGATACTTCCATTCCCGCTTTCTTTTTTGTTGGATACTCCCGATATTCCATTTATCGTCCGTGCATCAGCGATATGGTGCCCCCATTGGTGCACAGAATCACCAGATTCATGACAAAGAACATCAGATCATAGTGCCATCCCGAAGACTTTTCTCCCCAGAATCCGGTTTTCCACTTCACGACTTTCATATAAATTGCCCCGAGCAGAACCAGATTCAGGCCGATGGCCGCCCACTGCGTCAGAACACCTGCGATGACGGCTGCGCCGCCCAAAAGCTCAGCTGCACCCAGAAAGACGGTAAACCCTTTGCTCATTCCAATACTCCTGGCACGCTCTTCGGGTGCCTTCAGATGCAGAAAACCACTGGCTAGAAAGACCATCCCGACCATGAAACGTAGCAGAAGCAGGCTCCAGTTGACGTAGGGAGACAGATCGAAGCTCATGCCGTCTTTGGATGTCTCCGGCAATCCACCCGTCTACCTGGCACCCATCAGCTTTTGCTCATGTCCGGCCTTGAGCAGGCCCCGAATTTGCTTCAAATCTTCCAAAATTTCATTTTTCTGTGCGATGCTGGAGGTGACTTTTCCACAGCCGAAAAGTCTTACATACCAGTAAGTAAAAAGAACAAGAGGCGGTTCCGATGAAACAGGTTTTGAGGCTGGGTTGGACGATTCTCGTGGCAGGTGGGGCGGGGCTTGTTTTGCAAACAAACTGGGGTCTTGCGCAACCCGTCAGCGTAGTCAGTGATACGGCGGCTTATCTGGCGCACAGTTCGCAGGGATATCTGGGCGTTGAGCTGCATGAAATTGACAATGACCGCGCGGCTGCTTTGCATCTGAAAGATCCACACGGTGCTGAGATTGCTACCCTGGACCACGACGGCCCCGCCAGCAAGGCCGGTCTGAAGCCTCACGACGTGATTCTGGAGATGAATGGCCAGCGGATTGAGGGTGCCGAGCAATTAAAGCGTATGCTGCGTGAGACGCCGGCCGGCCGTACAGTGCATTTTCTTGTGTTTCGGGATGGCCAGCAGAAAGAGGTCTCCGTAGAACTGGCCGACCGCTCAAAAGTGGAGGCGGAGGCATGGTCCAAGCACTTCTCCGTTCCCGATCCGGAACAGACGCCGCTTCCTGATGGCTTTCTGGCCCCGTCTACTTCGCATGGCTTCGGAAATGGGTTCTTCGGCATTTTTACTGGAAATAGTTTGTATGTTGGCGCTGACGTGGATGTTATCAGCACGCAGTTGGCCAATTATTTCGGGGTGACGGATGGAACCGGTCTTTTGGTCAAAAGCGTGGATGATAATAGTCCGGCTGCAGCCGCGGGATTGAAGGCCGGCGATGTCATCACAAAGGTGAACAACGAGCGAGTTGCCTCTCGTGCTGACTGGTTTCGCAGCCTGCACAATAATCGCGGTAAGCAGGTCCAGCTCACTGTCATGCGAGACAAAAAAGAGCAGAAGCTGACGATGCAGGCTGGCGAGGCGAAAAAGAAGGGCGAGGTCAATCCACCCTGTATGTTCCCGGATCCGGGGCAGTTGCGGGCACAACTCGAAAGCGATTTTGCTGCTGTTCCCTGGGACCAGATGTCCCGTGAAACCCGCAGTGCAGCCGAGGCCGCCTCCAAGGCAGAGGCCGAACTCCTTGCCCGTCGTCAGGACTTGTCAAAGCTCTCTGATGAGGTCCAGAAGCAGGTCCAGTCGAAGGAGTTTCAGCAGATGCAAAAGCAACTGGAGCAGCTTACAGAAAGGCTGGACCAGCTAGGCCAAGAAATGAATTAAGTTCTTGAGCATACCCATTCAACCCGCATCGGTCTCCATTCGCTCCGGGGCGAGGGCATTTCCACCCAGCCGGTTCGCCTTGTGCTATCTCTCTGTGTTTCAATAAGAAAAGCACATGCCAGCAGCCCGTCAAAAGAGATTGAGTTATCGCATGAAAGCGACCCGTCGCCGGGTAAGAGAGCTTGCCATTGTCGGTCATGCCTTGCTTTCCACACGGCATCCGGTGATGGCACAGATTGTGCCCATGCGCCGCTGTAACCTTTCCTGCGCTTACTGCAATGAATATGACGAGGTCTCCAAGCCTGTGCCGGTCGATGAAATGCTGCGCCGCATCGACCATCTCGCCCGGCTCGGTACGAGCATCATCACCATCTCGGGGGGAGAGCCCCTGCTGCATCCGGACCTGGACCAGATTATTGCCCGTATCCGTCATCATGGCAGCCTGGCCGGAATGATCACGAATGGCTATCTGCTTGTGCCGGAGCGCATTCAGCGTCTCAATCGGGCAGGACTCGACCATCTTCAGATTTCCATCGACAATGTGCAGCCGGATGAAATCTCCAAGAAGAGCCTTAAGGTGCTGGACAAAAAGCTGCAATGGCTTTCTGAATACGCCGACTTTCACGTCAATATCAATTCTGTCGTGGGAGGAGGTATCAAGAACCCGCAGGACGCCCTCATTATCGGCAGACGCGCTCTCGAACTCGGCTTTACCTCGACCATCGGAATTATTCATGATGGCGAAGGCCAGCTTAAACCTCTAGGAGGGGAGGAGCGTGCCGTCTGGAACGAGATGCGGAGCTGGAAAAAGAAGAACTATTCCCGCTTCAATCAGTTTCAGGAAGCCATCGCCAACGGGCAGCCCAATGACTGGCGTTGCCGCGCCGGCGCACGTTACCTTTACATCTGTGAGAACGGCCTGGTCCACTACTGCTCCCAGCAACGCGGATATCCCGGGAAACCACTGGCCGAATACACAAAGGATGACCTTCGCCGGGAGTTTTTTACCGAAAAGAGCTGTGCTCCGCACTGCACGATCAGTTGCGTCCATCAGGTTTCCTATATTGATCACTGGCGCTCTCCCCAGCGTCCAGCCGCCCCTGGCAGCACCGCCGGCCTGGTCAACATTCAGCTATAGGACTGCTGTGGCCTCGACGCAATTCTGATCATTCTTCTGTCCGCACTTCAGTCCGGACGGGAGCAGTTGCGAGTGCGTCTGTGGAAGCCTGTCCCCGAAATCCCTTGTCACAAATCCTGCGTCTGCTTCGTCCTGACCGTGGAGGAAATCAGATATGGGTTTCTACATCGTTGTGGGTGGAGGACTGGCAGGACTGACTGAAAGCATGAGTTGGACAATTTTTCCGCGCGAATGGTCCAGGTCAACGGAGAACCTGGCGCTTTAATTTACAGAAATGGGTCTCTGGCGGATGTAATCACCCTGGATATGGATGAATCGGGCAAAATTACGAACATTTTTTTAGTCGCAAACCCTGATAAGCTGCCCGGCCAGAGGTGACGTAACTTCGATTGTGTAAAAGGCAGGAGGGTGTAAGGTGGCTTTGGCCTGACGAGCTAAAGCCGAACTTGAAAAGGAGCCTTACACCCATGGCGAAGATTGTATCGATCACCGAGCATTTTCAGCACTTCTTGACCAACCTGAAGGAGAGCTTCTGGGGCGACCTGGAGCAGAAGACGCAGGTGGCCTGGAAGCGATTTCTGGAAGCGGAATCGGAGCGGTTGCGCGATCAGTATGCAGTTTGGGACAGCTACGAACGGGGAACGCGCAAGCCGGGACAGTACCGTAACGGCTATTACGAGAGGGATTTTGTGACCCGCTTCGGCACCATCCGGCTGCGCGTGGCGCGGGCCCGCGGCAAGAGCTTTCTTCCCCGGGCGATGGAGAAGTTCCAACGCCGGGCGCCGGAGCTGGCCATACTCATCCGGGAGGCGTTTCTGCGCGGCATCTCTACCCGCCAGGTGGGTCGGCTGGTGGCCACTTTGACGGGCGAGACGATCAGTGCCCAGACCGTCTCGCGGCTGACGCGTGATCTGGATCAGGCGGTGCGGGAGTTTCATCGAGCCGCCCTGCAGGACGAATGGGCTTACCTGTTTCTGGATGGCGTGGCGTTGAAGGTGCGCCGGCCGGCGGGACGGCAGCATGTGCAGATGCTGGTGGCCTACGGCGTGCGCCGGGACGGCACCCGGCAACTGCTCGGCTTTCTGCGCACCCAGGGTGAGGGTCAGGCTCACTGGGAGGCGTTGCTTGAGGATCTCTACCGGCGCGGTCTGAAGGGCGACAAGCTGCTGCTGATCGTCACCGACGGCTGCCCCGGATTGGCTGCCGCCATCCAGACCGTCTATCCCCGCGTAGCCCATCAACGCTGCTGGGTGCACAAGATGCGCAATATCCTCGACAAGGTGCGCAAGCGCGACCATGATGCCGTCAAGCTGGATGCCCAGGCCATCTATCTGGCCGATAGCCGCCGTCAGGCCGAGGCTGCCGCGCGCGCCTTCAGCCGCCGCTGGCGCCGGGAATATCCCACCATGGTGCGGCAACTGGAACGCGATCTGCCCGACCTGCTGGTCTTCTACCATTTTCCCAAGCACCTGTGGCGCAAGCTGCGCACCACCAACATCATTGAACGCTGCTTCGTCGAAGTGCGTCGAAGAACCAGGCCCATGGTTTGCTTCGTCAACGTGCAGTCCGTGGACCGAATCATCTACTCCATCTTCCAGAGATTCAATCTGGAATGGAAAAACCGCACCCTCCGCGTATTTACACAAGCAGCTTGACGTCACCCCGGCCAGAGGGAGATTTGACACAATGCGGAGTATGCGCTTATAGTCTAACTCAGTAATGGAACATCTTGCTCCAACCTGCATGTGTCTCTGCTGCTGCTGTTGCTGCCGCACCGTGCGGGTGTATTGCTGGAGCTAAGCCGGAAAAACCAAGCTCAGATACCCACCCGCAGCGACCTGCCGGGTGGGTTTTCTATTTTTAGACAAAGATTGGGAGAATCGTATGTCACTCCGTATTAACGATATTGCGCCGGACTTCACAGCCGAAACCACTGAGGGCACCATCCGCTTTCATGAGTGGATTGGAGACAGCTGGGTCATCTTCTTTTCACACCCAAAGGATTTCACCCCTGTCTGCACTACCGAATTGGGAGCAGTGGCCAGCCTTCAGGATGAGTTTGCTCGGCGCGGTGTAAAAGTTCTGGGCCTGAGCGTGGATTCTGTGGAAGACCACAAGAAATGGGCAAAGGACATTGAGGACGTAGGCGGCCATCCGGTGAAATATCCTCTGGTTGGAGACCCGGAGCTGAAAATTGCCAAGCTGTATGACATGCTGCCGGCCTCAGCCGGAGACACAGCGGCCGGACGTACGCCTGCCGATAATGCTCCTGTCCGTACTGTTTTTGTGATCGGTCCGGATAAGCGCATCAAGCTGACCCTTTCCTATCCGATGGCCACGGGCCGCAATTTTGATGAGATTCTGCGCGTGATTGATGCTCTCCAGCTCACCACCAGACACAAGGTCTCTACCCCGGCCAACTGGAAGCAGGGCGAGGACATCATCATCAGCGGTGCCGTTTCCAATGAAGAAGCAAATAAGCTCTTCCCGGGATACAGGACGGTGAAGCCTTATCTGCGCGTCGCTTCACAGCCGCAGTAAACTTAGGTCAGCCTCCGCCGCGGGAGACTGCGGCGGAAAATGGGCACCGGTGGCGAAGTGGCTAACGCGCTGGTCTGCAAAACCAGTATTCGCGGGTTCAATTCCCGCCCGGTGCTCCAGTATTCCTCGCTTGACTCAAAGAGAAAGAGTAGGAACTCGGCGCCACCAGCAGCGAATCACGGAAATTGGTTGAAGAAATCGCTCAGGTCCGTTTCTTTGGCTGCGTCTCTCAGCAAGGGCTGCACTCCAAAAATTTCTTCCACAGTTCGCAAAGTGGATCCGTGATTGTAATACGTAAGGTTTGTATATCCGCCGGTCTTGGCAAAAGGTGAGAGCACCAGCATAGGAATCGGCCCATCTCCTTTTTTTGCTTCGTCCCACACAATGAAAAGCACGCCGTTTTTGTAAGCGCTGGACCCCAGGATCTGGGGAACAATTTCGCTCAGCCACTCGTCTCCCTGGGCAATCTGGTTTCCTCCATTGCAGGGACTGTGCATGCTATGACAGTCATTCGGCACAATGAAGTTGTAACGAGCGGTGCTGTCGCTTTTTAGATCATCCGTGAGTTCGCTCAGTGGCCGGATGTGGGAAATGCAATAAGAGGATTGCGGATTCATGTTGTCGGTAACGTCGTCGAAGAAAACAAAGGGCGTATGCCAGTGTGTAAGGGGGCAAGTCTTCCCATCCGCGGCTTCGTCATAGGCCTTCCAGGAAATCCCGGCATTTTTCAGAAGGGTAACCAGGTGCAGGGTGGTCGTTTGACTCAGACCAGCCACTGCTGGCCCGTCCGTAAGAATGCCAAAATTGGTTCCGGCTTCCAGCCAAAGATAATTCGGCAGGCTGGGGTGCATATGAGGAGGATTGTTATAGTTGCTCGGATGCGCCCCCATAGGAATCAGGACTTGGTTGATGTAGGGAGCATTTGGGTTGTTCTCGATGCTATTGGCGCCTGCGCCAGTCCAGTTGTGGTTTTCCATCATAATGATGAAAACATTCTGGATATGCCCCTGAGGGGGCGCATTTTGATAGGACGGATTGCCACACGAAGTCATCCCCAACAGCAGAAACACGGGAAACAAGCATGGAACTTTTCCTAAACGATTGGGTGAGCTCATGGTTCATCACCACCACCACCAAATTTATGCGTGATGATGCACCTCTGCACAAAAAAGTGGCCATAAAGCTAGAAATTGAGAAATTGTTCTTACCTTCCAAGCAACCCCGCTATCCGTTCCGCACACAGGGCCGAAGCCAGAGTCGAGAGAAAATTGACCGCATCATTGTTCAACAGGCCGCGTCTTTCCAGCGTCGCTCCCAGAAGGCTGTCTAAAAACAGGCCCAGCGCGCCGCAGGAGAAAACATTGATTCCGGATTTCAGATTGAAATGAAAAGTCCACGCTGAGACAGCTGCAATGGTGGCCGCGCCCAGGCACCCGCAGGCAGTTCCAGCAAGGGTGATTCCGCCATCGGTCCCGGTGGCAACTGGACGGAAGGTGGTCATCAGGCGTGGTCTACCTCCGAAGACTTGCCCAAGCTCAGAAGACAAGGTGTCGGCAGTGCTTTCACTCAACGCGGCGCAAACACCAGCCGCCGCCACCCACGGCGCATGGGCAGGAAGACAGGCCAGCGCGGCCACGCCCAGGTTTGCTGCTACCTGCGCTGCCGAGCGTCCGGAAGGCCTCTCCGCTACTCCCAGCTTTTCCTTGTGTTTGCGTCCGAATCGCGTTGCTGCCAGCGTCAGCGTCAGCATTGCCACCAGACACCAGAGCGCGGTTTCCCGGCCAGGAAAGCGCAGGTACAGGCATGCTGTAACCAGAACGCCGGTGAAAATGGCCGGGACCGTTCCTGCACGTGCAATCCAAACCGCGAGACCAAAAAATATGCAGATTCCTGCGGTTTGCACCAGGACTGGATCGCGACGTTCCCAGGCTTCCACCGTCTGAAAGAATATCCATATGCAACAAACAGGCACTACAATCAGGAGGAGCAGTTGTGACTGCCAATAGAGCGGCGGGCGGAACCGAGTTTCCTGTCTCATGTGAATGGGGCTCTGTGATTTACAATCTAATTCTTACAGGACTGCCCAGCTTTCTTAACGATAGGATTTGTTGCTGAGTGAGGTATCAAAGAGTGCGAAGTCTGACAGGGCCTGAGCGCCCGTGGTTTGCCGCCGGGGCGCTGCTTGCCTTGTTTGCTGCGGCAGGATGCGGAAACCAATATCGCCCCGTTGTGACGCCGGTCACGCCATCGGGTCCGGCCCCGCAACCGACGGCTTATCTGGTGGCATTTTCCCAGCCAAATCTAGTGAGGTATGGGCAGACGTCTGGTCTGGCCTTTCCACAGTCGTTGTGTCCGGCCACAGCTTCAACTTACGACAATGGAGGCGTAGTCACCCTGATTGACTTCTCCGGTGACAGCATCATGGCCCAGGCCAATGTGGGTCCTGGCCCCTTGACCTTTGCTCTTGATCCTTCAGGCTCTACTGCTTACAGCGTAAACGTCACAGAAGCCACGGACAGCAGCGGTAACCCCACCGGGACCTGCACCAGTACTCTCAGCACGGTGCCTCTTAGCACCAGCCTTCAGACCAACAAGGTCCAGAACACCACTTTGCCTGAAAGCAATCAAGTGGCCACGGTTCCGACCAATATCCTAACCACCACCTCCGGGCAGTATGTCGTGGAGCCTTTCACTTCTGACCTGAATGGGAGCCCCGCGATTGGAGTTTTGACTGGAAGTCCGCCTTCGCTCAAGCTGGAGATCCCCGTCGCTCCTGGCTTGATCAATGCAGTGGCCGTCGGAAACTCGAATGCACAGCGACTCTATGCCATCAGCCAGGGTAACTTACAGGGCGGTAACCTCAAGTGGGGAGCATGTGATACCCCTTCTTCGGTGACAACTACGGGCGAAGCAGATGGAATCGATTTTGCGACCAATACTGTAACCAGTCAGCTTCCCTTGGGGGTCTGTCCGGTCTATGGCCTGATGACCTCGGATGGCCGCAGAACATTTATTCTGAACCGCGGCAGCGGAACAATTACTGTGATTGACAGCTACAAAAACGCGCTGGACACAAATTCTCCCAGCACTTATCTAAAAAATGCCACCATCACAGTCGGCGCCGGCCCGGTGCACGCGGACATTTACAGCCCATCTGCGCTTCTGGTGACTGCAAACTACGATGATGACTCGGTCAGCATCATCGATGTGAGCATCAACGGGGCGGTGCAGGGCTACACCGACACAGCCAACTTCGGCCATGTCCTAGCAACGGTGAAATTGCCGTCAGGAAGCCATCCTGCGGCGGTGACAGTATTGCAGGACGGTAGCCGCGCATATACAGCCAATGAAGGGAACGGCACTGTAAGCGTCATCAATCTGTCGAGCTTTACAGTAGAAAAGACCCTTACTGTCAATGGCCACCCGCGGTCTATCGCTTCTACTTATAATTACCCCGCGGGCAAGGTCTACACGGTTGCCCAGGACAGTCCCTATGTGACCGTGATCCGCACAGATACGGATATTGTGTCCTCATCCATCCTTCTTCAGGGCTATGGGGTAGATCTGCGGACCACGACCCAATATGCCGGTACCAGCGGTACGAGCGCCAACAGCATCACACAAAGTCGTTCCGCAGGTTCTGGGGCCCCGTGAGTGAGGACAGGCAAGCCTCTCAAGAGGCATCTGCGTGAGGCGCCGTCAGATCAGCGGCGCCTTTTTCTTGACTTGCTCTGCCATCGGCAGTATAGTCTTCTATCAAAGTAATCAAGCACGGAATTTCTTGTTTTCTTGATTCAGCATCCGGTTTTGCTTCCCCTTCCTTCCATCTTCGGATGGTCTGAGGAAGTTCCAGAGGACCTTACGTGAGAAGACATACTGCCGTTCTCTTCGTGTTTTTGTCCGTTGCTGTTTTTGCTGGATTCTGCCAGTCCAAACGCCCTGCGCTCATCCCGGAACCTCGTGAATTTCAGAGCAGGGAAGATATTTCTCTGGCACACGGTGTGCAGGTTTCTGTGCCCGGAAACCAACAAGACGATAAATTCGCGGCCCGAGATCTTTCCGATGACCTGAAGGCCCGGGGAGTTCCTTTCGCTGCAAAAGCGTCTTCTGTTCGCATTCATCTTCTGCGGGACTCTGACCCGTCTGCCCGGCGTATTCTCTCCCAGTCCGGACAGTCTTTTCTGCCCCAAATGTACGAGGAAGGGTATGTTCTGGTGACCTCCCGCAGAGACGTGTATGTCATAGGGCACAGCTCGGCCGGCGTCTTTTATGGCGTTCAAACCATCAAGCAGTTGACTTCCGGCACTGGAGAGAACGCCGTACTTCGCGGTTGCGTCATCCGTGACTGGCCAGCGATGAAGTATCGCGGCGTGCATGATGATCTCTCGCGGGGCCCGGTCCCAACGCTCGAATTTCAGAAGAAGCAGGTCCGCACTTTTGCTGCGTTCAAGCTCAACGTGTACTCACCCTATTTTGAGAACACGATGCAGTATGCGTCTCATCCGCTGCCTGCCCTTCCCGGCGGGTCCATGTCGCAGGCCGAGGCAAAAGAACTTGTCGAGTATGCAAAGCAATATCACATCACGATTGTCCCGGAGCAGGAGGCCTTTGGGCATTTGCATCATGTACTTACCTGGCAGCAGTACGCATCATTGGCAGAAGTCCCGGATGGAGCTGTTCTCGCGCCTGGAGATCCTGGTTCGCTTGCTTTAATTCGGCAATGGTTTACGGAGCTTGCGGCAATCTTTCCCGGTCCGTTTCTCCATATTGGCGCGGACGAGACCTTTGAACTGGGCCAGGGCAGGACCGCTCAGGACGTAAAGCAGCGTGGCCTTGGGGCGGTCTATGTAGACTTCCTGAAGCAGATCCACGACGAACTTGCACCGCTGCACCGCAGGCTGCTCTTCTGGGGGGACGTGGCCATGAACGATCCTGCACGTGTGAAAGATCTTCCCCGGGACATGGTAGCTGTCGCATGGCATTATGAGCCGGAGCCTGGTGGCTTCAGCAGGTGGCTTGACCCATATACAAGTGCTGGCATGGAAACATGGGTCGCTCCTGGCGTCAATAACTGGAACCGGGTATATCCCAATAACGAGCTTGCGCTTGGCAATATTCAAGGCTTTGTGGCAGACGGCCAGAAGGCCGGTAGTACCGGCATGTTAAATACCATCTGGAACGATGATGGCGAGGGCCTCTTTGCAGAAGACTGGTATGGGGTCTTGTTCGGCGCAGCGGCGGCATGGCAGCCGGGTCAGAGCAGCATCACAGATTTTGAGAACAATTACGGAGCTGTCTTTCATCACGACACCACAGGAGACCTCAGTCAGGCACAGCTTGCTCTGATTGCTGCGCACCAGGCCATGGAAAAGACGGGAATCGGAGATCTGCGCGATTCTCTTTTTTGGCTCGACCCATGGAGTGCCGAAGGCCAGCGAGTGATGGCCAAAATCCAGCCAGCACTGGCTGAGGTGCGCCAGAATGCCGAGCGGGCCCTGACGCTCATTGCCGCGGCGCGGCGCGCGGGAAATCTTGAGGAGCAGGACGCCATTGACGCCATGGAACTTGGGGCGCGCCGAATGGATTTTCTTGCCTTCAAGTTTCAGACGGCCAGCAGCATTGCCCAGCAATACCTTCGCTTATACAACGGACAGCAGGACCCTCAAGTAAGCAGGCATATGTCGCGCGATTTGTGGAACCTCTCGGGTGTGAATGGCCGCTGCCAGGATTTGCGTGACGGATATGGCTACCTCCGCGACCTTTACCGGGAGGCCTGGCTCAAAGAAAACCGCCCTTATTGGCTCGACAATGTACTCGCCCAGTACGATATGGCCATGCAGTTATGGATAGCCCGCGCAGACAAAATCCGGACCGCGCGGGAGCAATGGGTCAACTCGCATACCCTGCCCTCTCCCGGGTCCATCGGAATTGAGCAGGTCAACTGATGCACATTCCTCTGCGTACCCCAGACCTCATCATTGTTGTTTTGTATCTGTTGGGTATCACCTGGTTCGGACTGCGCTTCCGCAGCCGCGGCGAGCGCTCCATCCGAAGCTATTTTCTGGCAGACCGAAACATTCCCTGGTGGGCGATTGCACTCTCAATTGTTGCTGCTGAGACCAGCACGCTGACCATTATCAGCGTTCCCGGCATCGCTTACACCACAGACTTTGGTTTTCTGCAGCTCGTTATGGGATATCTTCTGGGGCGCGGCGTCATCTGCGTCCTTTTTTTGCCGCGATACTTCCGCGGAGAGCTGATGACGGCCTATCAGATTATCGGCGAACGTTTTGGCAGTCGCTTGCATCGCACTACGGCCTTCCTGTTTCTGCTGATGCGCGCAGCGGCTGAGGGGGTCCGTGTTTTTGCCGTAGCAATCGTCGTGGGGGTTGCATTCGGTACGGGAGACATTGCCTCCATCATGATCTTGTCCCTGCTCACGCTACTCTATACCTTTGAGGGCGGAATGAAGGCCGTCATCTGGACCGATGTCCTGCAGATGTGTCTTTACGTCCTGGGCACGCTTGTGAGTCTTTGGAGCATAACGCATCACATTCCCGGCGGTCTGCATTCATTGATTGCAGTGGCCTCGTCCGCGCACAAATTCACTGTCTTTCACTTCGCGGTGTCCGTTACAGAAACCTATACTTTCTGGGCCGGCCTGCTTGGCGGATGTTTCCTGACTATGGCAAGTCACGGCACTGACCAGTTAATGGTGCAACGGCTGCTCGCTGCAAAAAATCTGCGCGAATCGCGGCTGGCCCTCCTGTCCAGCGGTCTGGTCATCTTCATCCAGTTCTCGCTCTTTCTTTTGATCGGGGCCGGTCTGTTTGTCTACTACCGCATCGCAGGAGGACCGCCGCATGCGGCCAGCCCTGACCGCATATTTCCGCTCTACATTGTGCATCAGATGCCGGTTGGGATTGCCGGTCTTATGATTGCCGCCATCCTTGCCGCGGCCATGTCCAACCTCAGCGCTGCGCTCAATTCGCTGGCCTCTACCTCCATGGTCGATTTCTATCTCCCTCGTCATCAGCAGCAAGGTGAAGAGCAGAAGACGAAAATCTCACGCTGGATGACATTCGGGTGGGCGGCCGTACTTCTGTTTCTGGCCATTCTTTCCCGTAGCGGAGGCCACGTGCTGGAGATTGGTCTCTCCATCGCATCGGTTTTGTATGGTGGAATGCTTGGCGTCTTCCTGCTGGGGACTGTTACCCGACGGGCCACAGAAACCGGCGCCATGATTGGCCTGATTGCTGGCTGCGTCGTGAATGTCATGTTGTGGAGGCAAAGCGGGCCTCTTTCTGTGTACGGGTTTGTTCTGCCCAAAATTGCGTGGACCTGGTATGTACTGATTGGTTCTACAGTTACGTTCGTTCTCGGATACTTCTTCAGTCGGGGCGGTGGAAACCAAGCAGCAAGGAGCAGGATCTAAATGCGCGCACTCGTAAAGCTCTGGCTCGTTCTGTTGTGTCTCAGTTGTGCCAGCGCCTTTGCCCAGCAGTCAGAAAGTTTTTCGGCTATCGACGCACTCGTTCAGCAGGCCATTGCCGAGCATCGTCTCCCTGGCGCTGTCGTCGAGGTCGGACATGGCGGCCATGTGGTCTTCCGTAAGGCTTACGGTGCACGTTCACTCGAACCCACCCGCGAGCCAATGACTCCGGATACCGTCTTCGACATGGCTTCACTTACCAAGCCGCTCATGACCGCAACCGCCATCATGCAGCTTTTTGATCAAGGCAAGCTGCGCTTTGATGATCCCGTCGCCAGGTACCTTCCGGAATTTGCTGCAAATGGCAAAGCAGAGATCACAATACGCCAGTTGCTGACCCACTACTCCGGATTGCCACCCGATCTTTCCCTCTCCACTCCGTGGGAAGGGAAGGCCGAGGCCTTTCGACGTGCCTTTGCTGTCCAGCCGGATTACCCGGCCGGTGTGCGCTTTTTGTATAGTGACATCAACTTCATTGTGCTGGGCGCTCTGGTGGAAAAGCTCTCCGGCATGACCGAAGACCAGTACGTGCTCAGCAACATCATTCGGCCCCTTGGACTGAAGCATACCCGCTATCTTCCTCCTGCGGCATGGAGACCACAGATTGCCCCTACGCAATATGAGTATGGAGTGATGTTGCGCGGCATCGTGCATGATCCCACAGCCCGCCGTATGGGAGGCGTTGCTGGTCATGCCGGCCTTTTCAGCACTGCGGACGATGTCGCGCTCTACGCACAGGCTTTACTGGATAAGCTTGCAGGAAGGCCCAGCCGCTTTCCGGTGTCACGCGCGGCCCTGATGAAAATGGTCACGCCTGAGCAGCCTGCGACCGGTACGGCACTCCGTGGCTTCGGCTGGGACATTGAATCGCCCTTCTCCAGCAATCGCGGCACCATTTTTCCGGTCGGTTCCTTCGGTCATACCGGATTCACAGGGACCTCGCTCTGGATTGACCCGATCTCTGATACTTATGTCATCCTTCTCGCGAATGCCGTGCACCCCAATGGTCCTACCGGCATTACTGCACTGCGCAGCAGGATTGCTGATGCCGTCGCGATTGCGCTGGGCGTTGCTCCAGACCAGGGAAGGCTTTCGGCGACACTGACCGGTTATAACGAATCGCTGAGTGGGATGCGTCGCTGGATAGCCCGCAACGCTGAAGTCAGGACAGGCATCGACGTCCTCGAATCCACCCGCTTTGCCCAGTTGCGCGAGTTGGCCAGCAAACATGGCGGGCGCCTCCGGATCGGCTTGCTCACTAACCAGACCGGCGTGGACGCGGACGGTCGGCGGACCATCGATGTTCTGGCGCACGCCCCCGGGATCGAACTGAAGACCATCTTCAGTCCAGAACATGGCATTCAGGGCCGGCAGGACACGACCAGCATCGGCAACTCTATCGATCCGCAGACCGGAATTCACGTAGTGAGCCTTTATGGTGCAACGGAGGCGCAGCGGCGTCCTTCGCCCGAAATGATGCGTGATTTGGATGCTGTCATCATTGATTTACAAGATGCTGGAGTGCGGTTTTACACCTATGAGACGGCCATGGCCTATTTTCTTGAGGTCGCCGGTAAAACCGGAACAGACATCGTTGTTCTCGATCGGCCCAATCCTATCAATGGAGCATTCGTTCAGGGGCCTTTGTCAGATGAAGGAGACGAAAGCTACGTCCATTACATGCCATTGCCCGTACGGCACGGGATGACCATGGGCGAACTTGCACGTTATTTCAATCAGCAACGAGACCTCCACGCTCCGCTCACTGTGGTCCGAATGCAGGGGTGGCAGCGAGGTGATTGGTATGATTCCACCGGGCTCACATGGATCCATCCCTCACCGAACCTGAGGGACCTGGAAGAGGCCACGCTCTATCCTGCCCTGGGACTGATTGAAACAACAAATATTTCCGTGGGACGCGGGACCGATACCCCCTTTGAGATTCTGGGCGCGCCATGGATCCACGCCCATTCGCTGGCACGGTATCTGAACCGCAGGTTTATCCCCGGAGTGCGTTTTGTTCCTGTTCTGTTTACTCCGCAAAAGCCCTACCCTTATGGCGACGAGCTCTGCCAGGGAGTCCGCATCCTGTTGACCTCACGCGATGTACTCGATTCTCCGGAGCTGGGAATTGAAATTGCAGCCGCCCTGCATAAGCTTTATCCGGAACAATACAGGATCGACCGCATCCAGACCCTGCTCGCCAACCAGCATGTCTTTGAGATGCTGCGGCAGGGAAGTGATCCGCAACATATCGCCGAAGACTGGCGTGCTTCACTCCAGCAGTTTGAAAGCCGGAGGAAACAGGCACTTCTGTATTAACTTGCCTTTGTTTTTCTCTACCGAAACCATAGGGCCCTTTGTGTCTCATCATTCCTGGTTGGTTTTTGCCTTCCGCCACCGTACTTTTTCGGTATCTTTATCTTGGTTCAAAAAGGTGGTTTCGCTTGTCAGTTTTCCGCCATTCTCTTTGCTGGACGGTTGCGGTCTTTTGTGTTGGCTCTGGTATGGCCTGGACCGCGCAGACGGTTGCTCCTGTGCAGCTTACTTCCGAGCAGGACCATCAGCGTATGATGGACCTGCTGCACATCCATTCCCTACGGCATGGTGTGAGTGGAAATCCCGCGGCCCCCAATGCAGCCAACTATGACGAATCCAAGGCCGGACCATTTTCTCCTTTACCCAATCCGCTGGTCCTGGACAATGGAAAGCCTGTGACCACCGCTGGAATGTGGTGGAAACAGCGCCGTCCCGAACTGGTAGAAGTATTTGACCGCGAGATCTACGGCTGCTTGCCCTCCCATCTGCCCCGAGTTACATGGGAGTTAAAGAGCACAACACGCGAAAGCATCGGTGGCATACCGGTGGTCACAAAGAAGCTCATCGGCCACGTAGACAATGCTTTTTATCCCGCGATCCAGGTCTCCATTCCGCTCACTCTTACGCTTCCGGCCCAGGCAAAAGCCCGAGTCCCTGTCATAATCGAGTTCACATTTGATCCGGTCTTCATGGCTGAACTGGCAAAACACGGTATCAAACTCCCTCCACCGCCTCCCGGTCCAACCTGGCAGGAGCAGGTCCTGGCCCGAGGCTGGGGATACGCCATCCTCATCCCGACCAGCTATCAGGCTGATCAGGGTGCCGGACTCACCAGTGGCATCATCGGACTCATGAACAAAGGCCAGCCTCGCAGGCCCGATGACTGGGGTACGCTTCGCGCCTGGGCCTGGGGGGCGGGCCGCGTCCTGGATTACCTGAAGACCGACAAAGCCGTGGATGCCACGCGCGTCGGCATCAGCGGACATTCCCGCTATGGCAAGGCCGCACTGGTCACCATGGCTTACGACCAGCGCTTCTCCATTGCTTACATCAGTTCATCTGGAGCAGGCGGCGCCAAGCTCTTCCGGCACAATTTTGGCGAGCCGCTCGAAAACGTCGCCGCTCCCAACGAATACCACTGGATGGCGGGAAACTTCCTCAAATATGCCGGCCCTCTCACCGTGAAGGACTTGCCCGTAGACGCCCATGAATTGATTGCTTTGTGTGCTCCTCGCCCCGTATTCATCGGCGCCGGATCAGCAGAGGGTGATGGATGGGCTGATGCCCGTGGCATGTTTCTGGCCGAGGTTGCCGCAGGGCCGGTCTACCAGTTGCTCGGCAAGCAGGGACTGGGTACCAATCAGTTCCCGCCCATCGGCAAAGCGCTGCTGGACGGATCCCTGGGCTTCCGACAGCACAGCGACGGACATACACCGTTACCCAACTGGCCTGCTTTCCTTGAGTTTGCCAGCAAGTTCTGGGGCAGATGATGTTCCTCTTTGGTCAATCCTTTCGGGAAAAACGGCTTTCAGCGTTTCTGAAGGCTTCGTATCATAAAAGAAACCATTCTTTAGGAGGAAAACATCGCCCCCATGCCAACTCCGAAAGCTGAGAAAACCTCAAAACCGCGTAAGACTTCGGCCAGAAAAAAGACCCAGACTGCCTCTGAGCCGGTTCCGATCCGTCCTACGCACGAAGAAATTGCACGGCGTGCGCACCAGCTCTGGGTGGAACGCGGACGCACGCATGGAAAGCACGAAGAAGACTGGTACCGCGCTGAGCAGGAGCTGATGCGCGCCTCGTAAAATCCACGTTTGTTTGCTTTTCACCCTCCGGCGCTGCGGTTTGCGGCGCTTTGATTTTGTCTGTTCCTCGCGTGTTCAGCAGCCCTCACTGCCCCAGCGTCACCTCCGGCCAGCCATCTCGCCAGACAATGGTGGAAATCTGCAGCGCAGGCTTCCCGCTTTGAGCATCATAGGCATGGAAGACCATCAGGTCCTGTCCATCTTTGCCCATCCACACGGACTCCCCTCCCGGTCCCAGCCACCGCGAGTTTCCATGGAGCAGCTCTGTCCCTCCACCCTCTGTCATCGGCGTTCCGTTTTTGTCTACATAGGGACCGGTAATCCGCTCCGCACGTCCCACCATCGTCCGGTAGGTACTGTGGATTCCTCTGCAGCACAGGTCCCAGGAGACGAAGAGATAATAATGACCTCCGTGATACACCACGAAAGGTGCTTCCACTGCCTGCCAGTCCGGCGGTAGATCAGGTCGGGGTGCCGGCGGGTTTTCCGGTTTGCGACGCGATGCCAACGAGTACAGTCTGGTATCTGTCGAAGACAGCAACCCGGTCTTGTCGTCCAGGCGGCGCATCTTGATTCCGCTCCAAAAGCTTCCAAAGGCCAGCCATGCATGACCTTCCGCGTCGCGGACAAAATTCGGATCGATAGCATTGAAATCATCCGCCGCTGTGGATTTGAGCACCAGTCCCCGGTCTATCCATTTGTAGTCTTTTCTCGTAGGGTCGAGGGTCTTGTTGGTGGCGAGGGCGATGCCTGAGAGGTTCTTTCCAAAGAGGGAATAGGCATAGTACAGCCGGTATTCGCCGTTTTCATAAGAGATGTCCGGGGCCCAGAGCTCTTTGGTGCCTGAACTGTCCTTCTGGATCCACTCTGGAATCTGATCAAAAACATGGCCGCATAGCTTCCACTCTTGCAGGTCTTTCGAGCAGCGGACCTGAAATTGCCCTCCGTCGGAGGCCTTCCCCGTAGCAAAGACATACCAGGTGCCTGCCTCGCGCATGATGGAAGGATCATGCGTGCCCCAGAAGTCGCCCGTCAGCGGAATGGCCCTTGGCCGTTCGACAGAAGAGGCCATCAGCAGGAAAGAAGCAAATAAGGAAGTAAGAGATTGGCAGATCGTCATGGTTTAGGAAATCGTTTTCTCCGCCATGAAGACTATCACACACCTTCCCACGTCGAGAACCCTACACCTGAAAAGGATTGCAAGTCATGCGATAAATCTTTTTTCTCTGATGCATAAGCAAAACTTGCATAAGGCCGTTTTATGCGATGTTTCATTGCATTTCCGTTAAATTTTTTGCTGCTTGCCAAAGAAAACCGAAGTATAGTTAGTTATGGGCTACATAAAATCCTCTGATTCGCCGGTGCCGGCGGGACGCAATGGTGTCTCTTCCCTTGTGGATCCTCGCTTCGAGCATGAATCCTGCGGAGTGGGCTTTATCGCCACCCTCAAAAACAGCCCTTCGCATGACATTTTGGACAAGGCGCTCACGGCCCTTTCCCGTCTCGCCCATCGCGGCGCAGTCGCTGCTGATGGCAAGTCGAGCGACGGCATCGGTATCTGTACCGGCATTCCGCGTGAATTTCTGCTTGCATCCTGTAGCATTACGCTTGCTCCGGAAGCCCCTTTAGCCGTCGGCGTAGTCTTCTTCCCGCAGGATGTGGCCGAATCTCACAGTGAAATTGAGCAGGCCCTTGCCGCCCAGGGCTGTCGCGTGCTGGCATGGCGGGATGTGCCTACCCGCCCGGAAGTCCTCGGAGAAATTGCCCTCTCTACTATGCCCGTCATCCGGCACGTGCTTCTTACCGCTGATAGTGAAGAGCACCTGAACCGTCGTCTCTATCTCGCTCGCAAGCAGTTTGAGCGCAGCGGCGCGCCCGGATATATCTGCTCACTCTCCTCGACCACCATGGTCTACAAAAGCATGTGTGCCGGGAGGCTGCTGCCGGAGTTTTATCCGGACCTCAAGGACCCGCGCTTCATCACACCCTTTGCCCTCTTCCATCAGCGCTATGCCACCAACGTGGCCCCTTCCTGGGACCGTGCACAGCCCTTCCGGATGCTGGCTCACAATGGTGAGATTAATACCGTGTGGGGCAACCGCGCCCGCATGGATGCGCGCGCTGCCACCCTGCCTGAAGAGCTGAAGCCCATCTTTACCCCCGATGGTTCAGACTCCACCAGTCTGGATGAAATGCTGGAGCTGCTGGCGCACAACGGACGGACCATCGCTGAATCCGTGCGCCTGCTGCTGCCTCCGGCACAGGAAAAAGGCAATTCAGCCTTTTTCGCCTATAACGAAGATGCACTCGAACCGTGGGACGGCCCTGCTGCCATCTCTTTTACAGATGGGCGTTTTATTGGAGCAGCACTCGATCGCAATGGCCTGCGTCCTTGCCGCTTTTTCGTCACCGAAGACATAGTCGTTGTCGGCTCAGAGGCCGGTCTCGTAGACCTGGATCCGGAGCACGTCATTCACAGTGGACGTCTCGGTCCCGGTGAAATGATCGTTGCTGACATCGAAAAGCAGCGGCTCTACGAGAACGAAGAGCTCCTGCAAAT
Source organism: Pseudacidobacterium ailaaui (assembly GCF_000688455.1). Taxonomy (NCBI): domain Bacteria; kingdom Pseudomonadati; phylum Acidobacteriota; class Terriglobia; order Terriglobales; family Acidobacteriaceae; genus Pseudacidobacterium; species Pseudacidobacterium ailaaui. Next base: position 3,588,482 of record NZ_JIAL01000001.1, on the reverse strand, counting down.
CTTCGATAACGCTGCGCCGCAGTATGAGAATCTTCTTGAAGAGACTACCCTCGACCCCGGCACTCCAGTTGCGACCCTCGATTCCGCCGAACTCCTGCGTCTGCAGCTAGGCTTTGGATATACGCGGGAAGACGTGAAAATGATTCTGCAGCCGATGGCCAACGATGGCAAGGATGCCGTCTGGTCGATGGGCGATGACACACCCCTGGCCCCGCTTGCGCGCACGCCGCGCCCAGTCTATGCCTACTTTCGCCAACGCTTTGCGCAGGTCACCAATCCGCCGATTGACTCGCTGCGCGAGGCCTGCGTCGTGCAATTGCACACACGCCTCGGTCCCTGGCCAGATCTGCTCAATAAGAAAGCGCCTCTGCCCGGGCTCTCATTGTCTTCGCCTTTTCTCTCGCTCGGCCAGATGGAAGCATTGCGCAGCCGTCAGCATGGCCTGACTGATGAGCTTCCTCTTGCTGTCCTCGATTGCGTCTTTCATCCTACGTGCAATCTACTCTCGGCCTTGGACGACCTCTGTGCCAAGGCCATTGATCTTGTCCGCGGAGGCGCGGCCATTCTTCTGCTTACTGACCGTACCTGCAACCAGAACGCCATCCCCATTCCGATGGCCCTGGCCACAGGCGCCGTGCATCACGCGCTCATCCGTGCCGGGGAGCGCACTCGGGTCGGCCTTGCCGTTGAAGCAGGCGATTGCCGTGACCTTCATCACGGGGCCGTGCTTCTCGGGATGGGAGCAGGTGCAGTCTGCCCGTGGTTGGCGCTGGAAACTGCACGCGCTGCCAACCCGGAAAAGGGAGAAGCCAACCTGCTGCACGCCTTAGACCTGGGCTTAGCAAAAATCATGTCCAAGATGGGCATCTCTGTCGTGGACAGCTATCGTGGCGCACACCTCTTTGATTCCATTGGTCTTAGCCAGGAAGTCGTCGACAAGTGCTTCTTTGGAACTCCGGCGCCGCTTGGCGGCATTGGTTTTACCGCACTGGAAAGTATGGTGCGCGATCTTTGGACAGCGAGTTTCAACGAAGAGGGCGCCTCCGGCGAGGGCGAAGGCATTACGACTGCTGTAAAAGACCTGCCTGACTACGGCTGGGTCCGCTTCCGCAAGGCCGAAAAATCCGAGCCTCACGGATGGCAGCCGCAGACCGTTCGTCTGCTGCAGACCGTAGTCGGTACTGCACGCGGAGCAGCCGCGACGGCAACCGAGCCCGGGCAAGCGTGGAACGCCTTTGCCAGTATTGCGGTTGAAAAAGAGCCCGCAGTCCTCCGCGACCTTCTCGAAATCAAACCCGCTGGCTCCCCCCTTGCGCTGGAGCAGGTCGAGCCTCCGCAGAATTACTACAAGCGATTTATTGCCAGCGCCATGTCGCTCGGTTCGCTCAGCCCGGAGGCACACCAGACCATCACTGCTGCCATGAACATGCTCGGCGGCCGCTCCAACACGGGTGAAGGCGGGGAAGACCGCGCTGTCTATAATCCTAAGGGTGAACTCACCCTCAATGGCGTGAGCTACCCCGCACCTCTGCTCAACAACAAAATCAAGCAGGTTGCTTCTGCCCGCTTTGGCGTCACTGCGGAATACCTGATGAACGCCGAAGAGATAGAAATTAAGATTGCTCAGGGATCCAAACCCGGCGAAGGCGGACAGCTCCCCGGTCACAAGGTCACTGAGCTCATTGCACGGCTGCGCCACGCACAGCCTGGCATCCAGCTCATCAGCCCTCCGCCCCATCACGATATTTATTCGATTGAAGACCTTGCCCAGCTCATCCATGACCTGCGCCGCGTCAACCCGAATGCTGCGATCGGCGTCAAACTAGTCTCTGAGCTGGGGGTCGGCACCGTGGCCGCAGGGGTAGCAAAGGCCTACGCTGACTACATCGTCATTGCCGGACATAACGGCGGCACCGGAGCCTCGCCGCTATCGAGCATTAAATACGCCGGCAATCCCTGGGAGCTTGGACTGGCTGAATCGCAGCAGGTCCTCATCCGCAACGGTCTCCGTGGGCGAGTCCGCCTCCGTACCGATGGCGGCCTGCGCACGGCAAAAGATGTTCTCTACGCCGCCATGCTTGGCGCTGACGAGTACGCTTTCGGTACCGCAGTCCTTGTTGCACTCGGCTGTGACATGGCCCGCCAGTGCCACCTCAATACCTGTCCCACCGGAATCGCTACACAACGGCCAGACCTGCGCGCCAAATTCCGCGGACGCCCAGAAAATCTGGTGAAGTTCTTCGAAGAACTCGCGCGCGACATCCAGCTCTGGCTCGCCAAACTTGGATTGCCCTCACTTGAAGCCGCCATCGGCCGTACTGACCTGCTCGAACAGGTGCGCTACGACGGAGGACTCGACCTCAAACCGCTGCTGGCCGCTCCCGTCAACGGTTCGGTACGCTGCTGGCAGGGCCAGCGGAATCTTCGCCCCCAGGAACGCTCTGAAATCGACGATGCATGGGTCTCGCCCGCCGTGGCTGCCTATAAAGACGGGAAACCCTTTGAGATCAACGCCACAATCACGAATGAAAACCGCACTCTCGGAGCCAGAATTGCCGGCGAGCTTGCCCTCCTTCAGGACCATGGCGTCGAACCAAAGGCCCCAGTGGTCTTTCATCTGAAAGGCGTGGCTGGACAGTCCTTCGGAGCATTCGCCGTTCCCGGTATGACCCTCACGCTCGATGGTGTCGCCAATGATTTCGTCGGCAAGGGACTCTGCGGCGGAGAAATCATCCTTCGCGGACAGGGCCGCGCAGCTGTTGAGAGCGAACGGCACGTGATTTTGGGGAATGTCGCCCTTTATGGCGCAACCAGCGGCCGCCTCTTCGCTGCGGGCCGCGCAGGTGAGCGCTTTGCTGTTCGCAACTCGGGCGCGCTGGCAGTGGTTGAAGGAGTAGGAGATCACGGCTGCGAATACATGACTGGTGGCACCGCAGTGATTCTCGGCAGCACCGGGATCAACTTTGGTGCGGGAATGACCGGGGGCCTGGCCTGGGTCTTCGACGAAGATGGCAAGTTCCTCCGCCAAAAACGCTACCACGACGATTTCCTGTTGGCTGAGCTTTGCTCCACACTCGACGCAGCAGCGCAGCAGGAGCTTCGCGACCTGATTGCCCTTCACGCCGAAAAAACCGGGAGCACGCGCGCCAAATGGCTGCTTTCTGAGTGGGAGCGATTCAGTGAGCGGTTTATCCGCCTCACCCCGAAACCCCAAGCTTGACGGCACCGCTATACTAAAAATGCAGGGCGTGGTCGAATCCCGATCACGCCCTTCTTCTTTGCTGTTCTTCCTGATGACCGGTGCGAGGTCGGGGAAATCTGTTAACTTCTTTGAAAAGAAGAATTTAACAAAAAAATTAAGGCCAGGATTGTCTTTTCAGAAAATTTGCAAAAGAAGGAATCGATGAGCGCGGCGAATTTGTAGGATTAGGAATAGCCGGTAAATGGCGCAAAGTCTTTCGTGCGAGATTTTCGAAGCGTTGCACAAGAAACTGCCGCTGGTGGAACCATTCAGTCCGCCCGTGGCTTTCACGTTGTCAGGGAGGGGAATTGCCTTTTTTACGATTCTGCCGAAAGCCAGAGTGCAAAGTCAGGATGATCGCTGCGGCCCTGTTGTTGATCCTCTGGGCCATCATCGCCAGGCCATTGGCTGCGCAGGACAATTACGAGATTCAGGTTTATGGTTCCGAAACCGTTGCTCCTAAAAACACGATGGTAGAGCTACATAGCAATTTCACGGTGGATGGGTCCAAGCCGCTTCCTGGCTCACGATATGCTGCCGACGGAACCTTTCCGACCAACCATGCAGAGCATGAAACGATTGAAATTACACAGGGACTGACCAGTTGGTCTGAAATTGGCTTCTATGTATTTACCAGCGAGCGAAGCGGACAGGGAATCCAGTGGGTGGGTGACCACATTCGCCCGCGTGTGCGCGTGCCGGACAGTTGGCACTGGCCGGTGGGCGTGAGCCTTTCTACAGAATTTGGTTACGTTCGACCGCGGTTTTCTCCGGATACCTGGACCTGGGAGATAAGGCCGATTATCGATAAGCAGATCGGGCGCTGGTATTTTGCTCTGAATCCTGCCCTTGAGCGGACCTGGCATGGGCCGGATGTTTCCCAGGGGGTGGGTTTTTCTCCCAACGCCAAGATCAGCTATGACTTTACCCGCGTCATTACGGGCGGGCTGGAATACTATGCTTCTTATGGAAGACTGGGGGATTTTGATAACTTCCATGACCAGCAGCAGCAGTTCTTTCCAGCAGTCGATCTGAACGTCTCTCCCAACTGGGAAATTAACTTTGGTGTTGGGATCGGGCCCACGGCCAGTACGGACCATCTGATTGTGAAGGCCATTATCGGCAGAAGATTTGATTGGTCAGGCCATCATGAACGTGGCAGCTCAGCGAGTACACAATGAATCGACGCAGTTTTCTTCGCGGATGCGCCGCTCTGAGTGCTGCCTCGGCATTGCACTGTCTGGGCGAGGAGCAGACCGCTGACGTTGCGCTGAAGATTGCTCCTACGCAGTTAGAAATTGCTCCGGGCAAGATCATCCATACGGTTGCCTACAACGGCCAGGTCCCGGGCCCGTTGATTCGCTGGCCTGAGGGCAGACCCATTACGATTGATGTAGAGAACCAGACCGATACGCCGGAGATTGTGCATTGGCATGGACTTTGGGTCCCGGCAAGTGCAGATGGCGCGATGGAAGAAGGCTCGCCGATGATCCCGCCGCAGGGCCGCCAGCGTTATCACTTCACCCCGCAGCCAGCGGGGTTTCGATGGTATCACACGCATACTTTTGCCGGACACAACCTTAAGAAGGCCATGTACACCGGACAGTTTGGCTGCTTCTATGTTGTTCCCAAAGTCGATTCCGGCAATTATGACCAGGAGATCTTTCTTACCCTGCACGACTGGAACGGCCATATGGGCGGAGGCGGAGATGCTTCGATGGACGTGAATTATGACTACGCTACGATCAATGACAAGATGCTAGGTGCGGGAGAGCCTGTCCGGGTACGGAAAGGGCAGCGCGTTCTGTTTCATATCCTGAATGCAAGCGCAACCCTTACGCACTGGCTGGCATGTTCCGGGCATCTCATGCAGGTGATGGCGATGGATGGCAATCCTGTTCCTGTATCGAAAACTGTACAAGCGGTGAGACTGGCCCCTGCAGAGCGGATGGATGTTTTTATCGAAATGACGCAGCCGGGGACATGGATCCTGGGAGAGACCCGCGAGGACTATCGCAAAGCAGGTATGGGAATCGTTATCGAGTATGCCGGACAGCAGGGAAAACCACAATGGACGGATCCGGCGGAGACCTTGTGGGACTACAAACGCTTTGCGCGCTTGGAGAAGGCCCAAGATCCAGACGAGCGAATTCAGCTTACCTTTCATTCCAGATTCAGAGGGCACGGGGACTTCGATGCCTGGACGATCAATGGGAAGTCCTGGCCAAAAACAGATTCAGTCGCCCTCAGGGAAGGCAAGCGATATCGTCTGGTGATGGAAAACCAAAGCATGGACGATCATCCGGTACATCTTCACCGGCACAGTTTTGAAGTCACCAGATTGGAGGGGACTGCTTTGAGTGGCCTGACAAAGGACGTCCTCGTGGTGAAGGCCGGAAGCACTGCTGAAGTGGACTTTGTCGCATCCAATCCTGGGTTGACGCTGTTTCATTGCCACCAGCAGAGCCATATGGACTTCGGTTTTATGATGTTGTTCCGTTACGTTTGATTGATGCGATGAGCGCAAAAATTGACATCGGTGCTGAGGAAAGAGTGTTTGTGCTGACCGGGGCTGGTATCAGTGCGGAAAGCGGGCTGCCCACCTTTCGCGACAGCAACGGTCTGTGGAGTGGACATCGAGTCGACGAGGTTGCTACTCCCGAGGCCTGGAAGAAGAATCCGGAGCTTGTGTGGCGGTTTTATTCCATGCGCCGCCGCGAGGCGATGCAAGCTGTTCCGAATCCCGCCCATCACGCATTGGCCGTGCTGGAATCAAGGTTGGGTCAGAATTTCTTTCTTTGCACCCAGAATGTGGATGATCTGCATGAACGTGCCGGATCACGCAATCTTCTCCATATGCACGGAGAGCTGTTTTCTTCGCGTTGTGAAGACGATTGCGGCGAGCCCGTTTTTCCTGACCAGAATTTGTATGAATCAGAAAGCGTGATTCCCCGCTGTAAATGCGGGGCAAGGTTACGTCCCCACATTGTCTGGTTTGGCGAATGCCCGCTGGGAATGGACCGCATCATGCATGAAATCGACCGCTGCCATGTGATGATTGTCATCGGCACATCAGGCAATGTGCATCCAGCGGCCAGTTTTGTGCATTGGGCCCGGCAAAGAGGTCCGTGGGTGCGTACCTATTATGTCGGTCCGGAGCTACCGGCAAACGCCGCCGCTTTCACCGAGGTCATCCAAGGCAGGGCCGGAGAAGTCCTTCCGGATTGCCTGCGAGAAAAATAATTCATGCCGAAACGCATAAAAAAGCAGGTTTCTGCTGCTCGGGCCGTGGACGAGCAACTGGCGCGTTACCGTGCCATGCGTGATTTTTCTCTGACCACGGAACCCAGCGGCGCTGCTCAAAGCACCAGTACGGCGGAACTGCCTTTTGTGGTGCAGAAACATGACGCCGCACGTCTGCACTATGATTTCCGGCTAGGCTGGCGCGGTGTTTTGAAGAGCTGGGCTGTGGCAAAAGGACCAAGCTATTCCACCAGAAACAAACGTCTGGCAGTTGAGGTGGAAGACCATCCCATCGAATATGGCGGCTTTGAAGGCACGATCCCCAAAGGCCAGTATGGCGGGGGAACGGTGATGGTATGGGACCAGGGAAGCTGGCAGCCACAGCCCGGGGAAGACGTGGATGAGGGGTTAAAAAAGGGGCGGTTGAAGTTTATTCTCTATGGGAAAAAACTCAAAGGGAAGTGGACACTGGTCCGAATGGGTGGCCGCGCTTCGCACGAATCCAAACCGAACTGGCTACTGATGAAAGAGCATGACGAATATGAAGCCTCTGCCGAAGACCCTCCGATTACGGAGACCGCACCGAACAGTGTGATTACTGGTCGCAGTATCGAGGAGATTGCTGCACAAGAAGATCATATTTGGCAGAGCAAGCCATCCAGACTAAGACCAAACCGTTCGCGGCCGGCCCGTTTGCGGAGCGAAGCGTTGGCGGCTTCGCGCAGAGAAAGTGCTTTGCGTGACGTTCCCCGTGAGGCCCTTCCCAGGTTCATCTCCCCACAACTAGCGGCTCCGGTAGCCGATCCACCTCGTGGTGAACAGTGGCTGCATGAATTAAAACTGGACGGCTACCGCATTCAGCTTCGCATTGAACAGCGCGGGAACGGCAAACGAAGCGTGCAGACACTCACGCGCAAAGGTCTGGACTGGACACATCGCTTTTCGGGCCTTGCCGGAGAGGCCGCCCGGCTGCCAGTTAAAACAGCATTGGTGGACGGCGAGGCAGTCGTGCTGGATTCCTCCGGGAAGAGCAGTTTTGCTGGACTTCAGAAAGCTCTGGAGGAACAAAAGCTGGCCCGGTTGAAATACTTTGCTTTTGATCTTCTTCATCTGGATGGCCACAATTTACGCCGTCTTCCGCTCGAACGGCGAAAGGTCCTGCTGAAGGCGTTGCTGGATGAAATGCCGCAAAGCGATACGATTCTTTATTCTGAGCACATCCGTGGAAACGGCGATGAGGCCTTCCGCCACGCCTGCAAGCTCGGCGCTGAAGGGATCATCTCCAAACTGGCTGCATCAGAATACGAATCTGCTCGCGGTAAAAACTGGGTGAAAGCAAAGTGCGTTCTGCAACAGGAGTTTGTCATCGGAGGATTTACGCCGTCCTCAGATGGAAGCCATGGAATCGGCTCATTACTTCTAGGCTATTTTCAAGACGGCAAATTGCTTTATGCCGGCCGTACAGGCACTGGGTTTACCCAGGCTTCAAGACGGGCACTGCGAAAACAGCTGGATCCCCTGCGACAGGCAAAGACGCCATTTCAGGGAATTCATCGCGAGGAGAGCAAAGGTGCTGTCTGGGTCAGACCTGAACTCGTAGCGGCTGTGCAGTTTGCTACCTGGACAGGGGACCATCGCGTCAGACAGGCCTCTTTTCAGGGACTGAGAGAGGACAAACCGGCAGAAGAGGTGCAGCGCGAAAATATGGCCGCCATCCCAAGGGTTTCACAAGCAACCATCCCATCGCGTCGTGCCAAAGAAGATCACAAAACCTCAGGAACTTCTGGTGAAGTCGCATCGGATGCCGGCCACGGTAAGGAAAGGAAGTCTGCCGCTGCCATGGTCCACCTGACACATCCAGACAAGCTACTCGACGAAGAAACTGGCCTGACCAAACGGCAACTGGCGGAATATTACGAGGCCGTGGCCGAGCATCTTCTTCCCCATATCGTAAACCGGCCCCTGAGCATTGTGCGTTGTCCAGAGGGCAGCGGCAAGCCATGCTTTTTCCAGAAGCATATCGGGTCCGGGTTGCCACGAGGAATGGATCGTGTAGATGTGCCAGGAAAGAAGGGAAGCCTACAGCCATATCTCACCATTTCCGGAAAAGAGGGACTCACGGGACTGGCGCAGATGGGGGTGCTCGAAGTCCATCCCTGGGGTTCGCAAAACAGCTCGCTGGAAATGCCGGACAGAATCATCTTCGACCTCGATCCTGGTCCCGCTGTCGACTGGAAGGTGGTGGTGGAGAGCGCTTGTGAGGTCCGCGATGTACTCAAAGAACTGGGGCTAACTGCATTCGTAAAATCGACTGGGGGGAAAGGACTGCATGTGGTTGCACCCATCCTTCCCGACCACGAATGGGCAGAAGTGAAAAGGTTTACGCACAATGTTGTGCTGGCGCTTGAGCAATGGCGGCCGGATCGATATCTGACAAGAATGACAAAATCGGCGCGCCGTGGGCGCATTTTCCTGGATTACCTGCGCAATGAGCGCGGGGCCACCGCGGTTGCTGCGTGGTCTCCGCGGGCCAGAAAAGGCGTGCGTGTGGCCCTTCCACTGCGGTGGGATGAAATCGGGAAAGGCAATCCGGAAGATGTGACCGTGGCCAGCTTCAGGCAATGGAAAAAGCGCTTGGAACAGGACCCCTGGGCCGAGCTTTTGACGTTAAAGCAGCCATTGACAAAGAAAGCGATACGGGCAGCAGCTTCTCTGGCCCCGAAATCAACATAAGGAAATCTTGCGGATGGTTTTTCTTGTATGGGGTATTTGTCTGGCCAGTATCGTTCTCATGCTGTTGCGGCCCAAGAGGATTGCGGAATATGTCTGGGTCTGCGGTGGGGCGCTGCTGCTGGTAGTGACAGGGCTTTTATCCTGGCGGAACGCAATCCAAGCAGTATATGAAGGGTTGGATGTCTATCTCTTTCTGACCGGTATGATGTTGCTGGCAGAGATGGCCCGCTACGAGGGTGTGTTTGACTGGGTGGCCGGTATCGCCGTGCAACATGCAGATCGCTCTGCCAAGCGGCTGTTTCTTCTGATGTATCTGGCTGGCACCGTGGTCACGGTCCTTCTTTCCAACGATGCTACGGCTGTTGTGCTGACCCCCGCAGTGTTGGCAGCGGTGCGGCGCGCACGGGTAGAGCCGAGGCCTTACCTGCTGAGCTGCGCTTTTATCGCGAATGCGGCAAGTTTTGTGCTGCCAATTTCGAACCCGGCCAATCTGGTGATTTTCGGCAAAAAGCTGCCTGCACTCCTGCCCTGGCTGCGCATGTTTCTGTTGCCTTCAATTGTATCCATTATTGTTACATATTGTATTCTGCGCATCATAGAGAAAAAAGACCTACAAGAACAGGTTGCGCCATTGACGCAGCGTATGGAGCTGTCTGGCGGAGGGCGGATGACGCTCGCATGCATTTGCATCGCTGGGTTGGCACTCCTGATGGCCTCCGGATTCGGGCGGCCTCTTGGCGCTCCGACATGTGCAGTGGGAGGTCTGGCCCTGGGGCTTCTTGCATTGCGCGATCGAAAAGCTCCGGCGACCATTGTGAAGAGTGTTTCCTGGAGTGTGCTGCTGCTGGTTGCCGGACTGTTTACGATTGTGGAGGCACTGAACCAGGCAGGGATGCTTTCCATGACGCAGCGTGGTCTCAACTGGCTCATGCAGCTTCCGGATGGGTGGGGAAAACTGGTTGCCGGAAGTTCCGTGGCTTTGCTTTCCAATATCATGAATAACCTTCCGGTGGGGCTGGCCAGCGGGACGGCGCTGCAGCAATTGCGTAGTCCGGGGATGCTGATACACGCAGCATTGATCGGGATTGACCTGGGGCCGAATCTTTCTGTGACGGGTTCTTTGGCCACGATTCTCTGGCTGATTGCGTTGCGGAGAGAAAAGGTTGAAATCACCCCGGGCCAATTCCTGAAGGCTGGAGCACTGCTGATGCCGGTGTCCTTGCTCTTAAGCCTGCTGGTATTGCGCTGACCTGCATCAGCTAATCATTTTCAGCCGTGTTATCCAGCCGGGAGAGAAGGTCCTCATCCACCGCCCAGTTTTTCAGGATTTTAAAAATTGTGCTGGAAGAAAAGCCTGCCCGGATGAGCATTCTCATGATCCTGGCCGCCTCTTTTTCATTACCAGGCTTGCGGACGCGCTTGCGCTCTAGATGTCTGCGCGCCAATTCTTCTTCATTCACGTTTTCGTAGGCAGCATCGAGAGTGCGAGCAATAACATCTGCATGGATGCCTCTTTGGGCAAGGTCCAGGCGCACGCGGCGCTTGCCGAAACTGGAATTTTCCTGTCGCAGTCGGGCGTATTCTGTGGCAAAATCCGTATCGTCCAGATAGCGCTGCGCTTTCAGCCGCTCAATAACAGCGCGAAGCTTTGCTTCGCCAGACTCGCCCTCTTCCACGCGGCTGCGCATCAGGCGCTTGAGTTCGGCCACTGTGCGCATCCGACGACCCAGGGCGCTGATGGCGTATTCATACAGGCCAGCTTCATCCAGCGGCAGCTTTCTGCGATAGAGAGGATGGGATGACATGACGCTCCTTAAACATAGTAGCCTCTCTGTGCGCCCCTTTGCGCGCTTCAGCGTCTATCCTAGTAATGGAGATGCTTCCGTGATGCCGCCCCGCTTTGCCTTTTTGTCTTCCCTCGTATTTTTGGCTGCTACCTCTGTCAGCGCGCAGGTTTCCTATACCTCAATGCCGCTTGATTCCGGCTTTGGGAAACTCGATCCTTCCCAGCCTGCTGTTCCCGTCCAGCAAATCATTGATAATTTTGAGGCGAAAGAGTCTGAATTCCAAAAGGCGCTGGAAAACTATACCTACGAGCGCAGTGTGAAAGTAGAAACGATTGACGATGATGGGAAAACGGACGGCCAATACTACCAGGTGACCGACATCACGCTGGACCCGACAGGGCGCAAGTATGAGAAAGTGGTTTTTGCTCCGGAAAGTACACTTACCCGCATCATGATGAGTCCGGCAGATTACGACGACATTGAACACCGGCTGCCTTTTGTGTTGACCAAGGAGGGAGCAAGTCAATATGACATCTCCTATGTTGGTAAGCAAAGAATCGATGAGATCGATACATTTGTGTTTGACGTAAAACCCAAGGTCATCGAAAAAAACAAAAGGTATTTTCAGGGCCGCATCTGGGTCGACCAGAAAGATCTTCAGATTGTTGTGACAAACGGAAAAAACGTGCCCGATGATCTGCGAAAGGGACACGAAGACCTGTCACCGCCTTTTATCACTTACCGTGAGCAGGTGGATGGCAAATACTGGTTTCCTGTTTACACCCGTGGAGAGGGCATCCTGCATTTTTCCGGCGGCAATGGATATCTTAGCCAGGATGTGCATATCCGTGAAACGGTGAAATATACGAACTACAAGCGTTTCGGTTCGTCGGTAAAAATCACCTATGGCGGGCAGGAAATCGGCAAGGGGGATGACAGCCAGCAGCAACCCTCTAGTCCGCAAAAGCCCCAGTAATCCATGCAGTCCCGGGTTTGCCCCTTACTGGACCACAGCATCGAAGGCTGCTGTCTCAATGGTATTTCCGTGCTTCATCTGCACGAAAATGCGGTAATCTCCCGGGCGGGGGAACCCATACGGAAAGCTGACAGTATTCGGGACGGTCTCCTCCTTGCCCATGTCCATTCCTGGCATGTCGTCCATCGTCATTTTTGAATGGTCCATGCTTTTGGGATTTTGCGCTTCGGCCATCATGAACGCGGCCATGGAAACCGTTCCTGAGGGATGAATATGCGCAAAGACGGTACCGTCCGTCTTCACAAACGCAGCGTGTCCGCCCATACCCATATAGAGGTCCATGTCTTTCGGAGCGCGGCCCTGAGGGTCGAGAAGCTCAAAGGTAAAGTCTTCAGCCGTGTTTGCCTTTAACACTGCCTGACGCTTCCAGACCATCGTGTACCCATCAGGCAACTGATAAACAGTTACCTTTTCCATACCAACTGGACGGGCCTCTCCCATGGAGTCATCACCAGAGAGCGGCCTTCCATAAATCTCCGGTATCGTGATGGTGGAAACCAGCGTCTCTGGAAAGCCATTGGCATGGACGACGTCAGCATACAGGCGATAGGTGCCCGCGGGCATGTTCGGCAGCCTGAATTGAAAGTCACCGGGAGTGGTCTGCTGCGGGTGCACATGATACACCACATCCATTGCCGGCCAGCGAATCGCATAGAGGTGCATCAGATGATTGTGATCGGGAACAAAATCATCCAGCTTATGCGCAGAAAGCCAGCCCTGGCTTTTCAGGCGCAGATCAAGCACAGATCCTGATCGTACAACCGCTTGCATCGCGAGCGGTTGATACAAATAGGACGAATCGTTTGCGGCCTCAGCGCGCCACCACATTCCGCCCACCGCTACACCGGAAGACAGCACGAGGACCGTCGCTGCTATGGCAATGTAGGCGCGGGTTCTTCGTGCCGCCGGGACTTTGTCTGGCTGGACCTGTGTATCACGCACGGCCGCTGTGATGATGCTAAAAATTCCCATGATCAGTGCGGACGCTAGGGCAACGAGCAGAAAAACCAGGCCCCATGAGATTTTGCGTGTGCCCACGCCGGTTGCCGGAAGAGGCACAGAAAATGCACCTTCGCCCTGAGCACCATGGGCCACCAGACGCACCTGCCACGATCCAGTAGCCATGATCCAAAGCTTTCCAGTGAAGAACTGGGCATCGTTAGAGGACTTTGTCAGTACTTCAGAGACGGACGGGTGACTGGACGCCTCGCCAGAGAGCAGCATGGGAGCGGCCGTGATGCCCTCAATGCCTGAGGTCTGCGCCCTTACCTGGATTTCAGCTACCCCCGGAAAAGTCAGCGGAGGGCGGATGACAACAAATAATTGATATGGGCCAGCCTCGCCTTGCGCATAGATATCCGGACTGCCAACGTGGCCATGCGCATCCATCGTGCAGAGAAAGAGGATGATGAGGCAGGCCAATTGCAGAAATTGCGCCCATAGTTTGCATTTTGCCGTATCGGCCGCCTTCGGCAGGGTACGGTTCCTTTTCTGAAGACAGATGGAGCGATGGTCCGCAATCATGACGTCGACTCTCTTTCAGGATACGCTGCGCGGCCCAAACTCTAAAGCGGACCCAGGGTTGACAAAACTAAACTAAACCGTTCAGTATTGAATCGACGGAGAAGAGCGCTTATGATCCGGGTGCAGAATCTGGTAAAAACCTTTGGAGAATTTACTGCCGTCCAGGACGTTTCCTTTGAAGTGCAGCAGGGAGAGATTTTTGCCTTTCTGGGGCCAAATGGGGCGGGCAAGACGACGACCATCAAGATGCTGACAACGTTGCTGCAGCCAACCAGCGGCAAAATTGAACTGGACGGTCTGGATCCCGCTCGGCAACAGAAGGAAGCCAGAAAGCGTTTTGGGATCGTCTTTCAGGACCCAAGCCTGGATGGGGAGCAGACCGCCTACGAGAATATGGAGCTGCATGGCATCCTTTACCATGTGCCGCGCAAGGTCCGGGCGGAGCGCATCGAAAGGTTGCTGAAACAGTTTGAACTATGGGACAGGCGCAATGATTTTGTAAAACAATTCTCCGGAGGAATGAAGCGCCGCCTGGAAATTGCCCGCGGACTTCTGCATACGCCTAAAATCCTTTTTCTGGATGAACCGACGCTCGGGTTGGATCCACAGAGCCGCAACCAGCTCTGGACGCACGTGAAAAAGATGAATGAGACCGAGAAGACCACGGTCTTTCTTACTACGCATTACATGGATGAGGCCGACCGCGTGGCCCATCGAATCGCGATTATTGATCATGGCAGGATCATTGCCCAGGGAACTGCGGCCGAGCTGAAAGACAGGACCGGAAGCGATTCCCTGGAAGGTGCATTTCTGGCGCTGACGGGTGAGTCGCTGCGAGATGAAAATGCAAGCTCCGCAGATGCCATGCGAACGGTAGCCAGAATGTGGGGGAGATAGTATGAGCACAATCTATATTCTCTGGCTGCGGGAACTGAAACGTTATTCCCGATCACGGGTCCAGATCATTGCCTCGCTGGGCCAGCCTGTGCTTTATCTGGTAGCGCTGGGGTTTGGACTTGGTCCGGTCTTTGAGCGCGCCGGGAACGGAAGCTATCTGCAATTTATAGCTCCTGGCGTCATCGGAATGTCGGTCCTGTTCATGTGTGTCTTTTCCGGAATTTCGATTCTGTGGGACAGACAGTTTGGTTTTCTGAAAGAGACCCTGGTCGCGCCTGTATCCCGGATGCAGATTATGGTAGGACGCACTCTGGGTTCAGCAACAGTGGCCATGAGCCAGGGCCTTCTGGTTTTTCTGGTCTGTCTGATGATTGGGTTCCGTCCGCACAGCTGGATGGCACTGCCCAAGGCGGCCGTTTTTGTGGCCCTTGTGGCCATAAACTTTGCTGCGCTAGGGACGGCCTTCGGTTCTGTCATAAAGGATATGCAGGGGTTCCCACTCGTCATGAATTTTGTGGCCATGCCTATGTTCTTTCTTTCTGGTGCACTGTTTCCGCTCTGGGACCTGCCCCGGGCCTTGAGTCTGGTCACCCATCTGGATCCTTTGAGTTATGGGATCGATGGATTGCGCGGTGCACTGACCGGCATTTGGTACTTCAGTTTTCTGCATGACTTTGCGGTGCTGGTGGTGGTGGCTGCAGGATTTCTTGTCCTGGGGTCTTATATGTTTTCGAAGATCCAGATGTAGACGATGGCAAGAACCAAGAGTGAAATGGCGCATCGGAAGGTCCTGGAAGCCGCGCTGCGGCTCTTTGCGGAGCGTGGAATCGATGCTACCAGCATGGATGCCATCGCTGAGGCTTCCGGTGTGAGCAAGGCAACCATCTATAAGCACTGGCGCGACAAAAACACGCTGTGCCTTGAGGTCCTGGTCCATCTGCATGGGCTCAACCTTGAACCCCCTCGCTTTGATTCAGGTGACCTCCGCGCGGACCTGATTGCACAACTGAATTACCAGCCCGCGGAGCACCGCAGGAAAATGCGCGAGCGGATCATGCCGCACCTGATTGCTTACTCGGCCCGGAACCCGGTGTTTGGCAGGCAATGGAGGGAGCGCGTTCTGGAGCAGCCGCGCCGTCAACTGCGCGAAATGATTGAACGCGGCGTTAAGAGCGGTCTGCTGAAAGAGAGCGTGGACCCGGATGTGGCCCTGCCATTGTTACTGGGGCCAATGCTGTACCAACACATCATGCTGAAGCATCTTGGGGGAAGAGTGCCTCCGGACCTGGCCACATACGTGGTGGATGCGTTTCTGGCAGCATACGGGACAACGGGGGCGCATCCCCGGACATAAGAAAATGGGCTGCGGGGCAGCCCATCGATGAAATGTGTGCCGACTTGGGAGCTACTCCCAGCGGCGAAAGAGAAGTGATCCGTTCGTTCCTCCAAAGCCAAAAGAATTCGACAAAGCAACGTTTAACTTTGCCTGCTGAGGCTTGTTGGGAACATAATTCAGCCTGCACTCCGGATCGGGATTTTCCAGGTTCATCGTGGGTGGAGCGACCTGTTCCATGAGTGCCTTGATAGTGATGCCAGCCTCAAGACCGCCGGCACCCCCGAGAAGGTGGCCGGTCATGGATTTGGTCGAGCTGATGAGGAGTTTGCCGCTGGTGGCGTGTTCGCCGAAGAGGTTTTGCAGCGCCGCGCTTTCCAGCACATCTCCCACCGGGGTAGAAGTGGCATGAGCATTCACGTAATCCACTTCATGCGGCTGGACTTGGGCACTGTCCAGCGCATGTTTCATCGCACGGTAACAACCTTCCCCTTCCGGGGCCATGCTGGTGATGTGGTGTGCGTCCGCGCTCATTCCATAGCCAATGATTTCTGCAAGAATCTGTGCGCCGCGGGCTTTGGCAAACTCCAGCTCTTCCAGAATGAGAATGCCGGCACCTTCGCCGACCACGAACCCGTCGCGGTCCCTGTCAAAGGGGCGGCTGGCCCGTTCCGGTTCTTCGTTGCGAGTCGAGAGGGCACGCATGGCTGCGAAACCGCCCACTCCCATGGGAGTAATGGCTGCTTCCGCGCCTCCGGCAATCATCACATCAGCATCGCCGCGCTGGATGATGCGGTAGGCTTCGCCAATGGAATGTGCGCTGGTCGTACACGCGGTCGCTGTGGCTTCATTTGGACCTTTGGCCCCATACCGTATACTCACCTGACCGGCGGCCAGATTGATGATGGCTGCCGGGATGAAAAACGGTGATATTTTGCGCGGGCCACCCTGCAGCATAGCGCTGTGCTCACGCTCGATGATGTCAAACCCGCCGATACCGGATCCGATGTGGACGCCGACACGGTCCGCAATCGCATCGGTGACCTTCAGGCCGGACATCTCCATGGCCTCGTGCGTGGCGGCGAGGGCAAAGTGAATGAAGCGCGCCATCTTCCGCGCTTCTTTTTTGTCCACGAAATTGAGCGGATCAAAATTTTTCACTTCAGCAGCGAAGGTGACAGAGAAGCCCGTCGTATCGAAGCCTGTGATGGGGGCCATCCCGCTCTTGCCTGCTAGCAGATTGTTCCAGACCTCAGGAGTTGTGTTGCCAACACCGCACAACAGCCCAATGCCCGTGATAACGACGCGCCGCTGCAAGGTTACTTGCCACCTTTCGCGTTTTTCTCGATGTAATCAATCGCATCCTTCACCGTCTTGATCTTCTCAGCATCTTCGTCGGGAATCTCAAGGTCGAAGGCTTCTTCAAACTGCATGACCAGCTCAACCACATCGAGCGAGTCTGCTCCAAGGTCTTCCTGGAAGGATGCGCTGGGTGTCACTTCCGCTTCATCTACCTGAAGTTGTTCCACAATGATCTGCTTTACTTTTTCTTCTACTGCTGCCATGCGATTCTCCTGTTTGTCGTTACGGCAAAATTTGTATGAGCATTCCGGGACGGCAGACGGTCGGAAAAGGCACACGAATACCGTACTCAGAAATTTCAAGTCTACTGAGGACTGGCCATCGAGGCAAGGACTGGCCGTCCGGGGGACGGTGCTTTTTTGTACGAATACAGAGTCCACCGTCCACTTTTACTTGCCACCTTTTCAATGCGAGTATATCGCTATGCCTCTAATGACTGTGCTTGTAGTTGTGGCCCTGGTGGTTGGTGTCGTGCTTGGCTTCTGGATCCAGGCCAACAAGAGTCGCCCGGCGCAGGGTGAGGTGGAGAGGCTGCGCCAGTCGGAGATGGAACTGCGGACCACCATTGCCCGTCTGGAAGCTGAAAAGAAAGCGGTCCAGGGTCAATGGACCGAATCAAACCGGGCCCTTGAGGCCGAAAAAACCAGGTGTGCCAGGGCAGAAGCCGATCTGATGTCATTGCGCGAGCAGGTAGCGCAGCTTTCGACTGCCCTCGAAAAGGAACGCCAGTCGGCACAGGAAAAGCTGGACCTTCTGGAAGGGAAGTTCAAGCTGCTGGCAGATGACATCCTGAAAAAGCGCGCCCGAGAGTTTGATGAATGGAGCGAAAGGCAAATTGGCCACCTGCTGGACCCGGTGCGGGAAAAATTTGGGGAATTCAAGGACACCTTGGAATCGCTTAAGACACAGAGTACTGCCCGGCATTCGGAGCTGAAGACCCAGATTGAGGGTCTGCGCACTCTTAATGAGCGGCTTACCAAGGACGCGGAAAATCTTGTGAATGCTCTGAAGGGTTCCTCGAAAACCCAGGGAGACTGGGGCGAGCTGGTTCTTGAACAGCTGCTAGAAGCAGCGGGTCTGCAGAAGGGCCATGAATACTCCGTGCAGGAGAGCTTTGACCGTGAGGACGGAAAACGCTCGCGTCCTGATGTCATTCTGAAACTGCCGGGAGGAAGACAGGTCGTCATTGACTCGAAAGTCTCTTTGCTTGCATACAGTGAATACTGTAGCGGCGGGGACGATGAGGTGGTCAGAGAGGGGGCCCTTAAGAGACATCTGGCCTCGATACGGGCCCACATCAAAGGCCTGTCGCAAAAAAACTATCACGCACTCTACGGTTTGAAATCACTGGATTTCGTCATTCTGTTTGTGCCGATCGAGCCGGCCTTTACGCTCGCTATGGCCAATGATGGCAGGTTGTGGCAGGATGCATGGGACCAGAATGTCTTGTTCGTAAGCCGGACGACCCTATTGTTTGTGCTGCGCACGATCGCTTATTTGTGGGGACAGGAACGCCAGACACGCAACATCGAAAAAATTGTGCGGCGCGGCGGCGAGCTTTATGAGAAGCTTGCTTCCTTCACAGTGGAATTAACAAATGTGGGTAGGAGCCTGGATGCGGCACGCCAAAGCTATGACGAAGCCATGAAGAAGCTCTCTACAGGTCGAGGAAATGTTATCCGTCAGGCGGAGATGCTGCGCGATCTGGGAATCAAGCCATCCAAAAATATTCCCACCCCTTTGGTGGAAGCTGCCATGGAAACATTGCCAGAGCTTTCCTCTCCACTGTTAGATCAGGAGACGACCGAGGAGACGGAAGAAGATGAGTAGCAGGATTACTTCTTCTTTTCGCCAGTAAATGACCCTGTTGCATGCTGTCCTGCAGGGGTATCTGGGTGCTGCTGTGCATGACCGTTTTCCACATTCAGGCCCAAAAGGCGGCGCTGTAAGGAGCGGCTGGCCCCGGTCAGTTGAGCATCCTCAGGTTCAACCGGCGCATGAGACTGTACGCTGGTGGGAGCGCTCCGCTTTCCTGCGGAATGCTCTTCGTGGTTCCGAGGTTCGGATTCGGTCTTTTTCATGCGGCACCCTGGTGAAACTACTTTTAAAACTGTTAGATGCGCGCAATCGAATGTCAGAAAGAAAATATTCCGTTTTGCATTTTCGTCTGGCAGAGGGCTCTTTTTGCTAGGTCGGTCGTCTGCTCATCTTTCCAGTTGCTGGTCTGCAGACATGAGAGCAAACCCCTCCCGTATGCGCAGCCAGGTGGTTTGCAAATCCTCGGGCAGGACCCGTGTTTCACCAACAACAGTCATGAAGTTGGTGTCGCCCACCCATCGCGGCAGGACATGCAGATGCAGGTGCCCGGCCACTCCGGCGCCGGCCGCCTTGCCCAGATTGAGCCCCATATTGATACCTTCCGGGCGATAGATGTGCAAGAGGACCTTTTCCAGCCGTTGCGCCGTATCCATCATTTCATGTGCGGCTGCAGGAGGCAGGGCGGCAAGGGAGCTTTCGTGCGCATAAGGCAGTACCATTACATGGCCTGAGGTATAGGGATAACGGTTGAGGCAGACAAAAGTGTTCTGGCCCCGGTGAACAATCAGGGCGGCCCTTTCGGCCTCTTCTGTTGCCATGCCCTGGTTTTCTGAGTACTTTGTGGCCTCAAGAAGATTGCAGAAGACGCAGCCCGTATCTCCTGGCCAGGCCGAGAGCTCTTCCGGCACGCCCTGACGCTTTGCTTGGTCGGCCGTAGTGACATAAGTGTATCGCCAGGGTGTCCACAGGTGGTCCATAGGCTACCTATACTGGAGCGAGTGCGGCAGTGCAACTGGCCGGTCAGCGGTGATTTTGTGCAAATTCATGAAAAAGCGGCCTGTTGGTTTGACACTGCCAGCGCAGAGTTCTATCCTGATTTCATCGGGGCTGTGTGCGCGGGATTCCAGCACAGTTCCGAAATCGCCGCTCCTGCATGTTCCTGCCTGGCGGATGTTCCCAACTGAGATGGACGCGAGTGGAAAAGCACTCCCCTGTCTCACTGCGAGATCTTCCGCGCGGTCTGGTGCAAAAAGGAAAGACGATTCCCGAATCTTCGCCGCATCTGCCTGAATCTATGAGGTAAAGCGGAGAATTAATCTGCAGGCATCATCTTGCAGGGCGGGCACGGACCGGGGCCGCCGAAAGTGAATCCCACTGAGCTGGCTGTTATGGCAGACGTCTTAAATCCTGAACAAACCGAGAGCACTCCTCTGAACACCGAACTTGAAACCCCAACGCTTGAAGCAGCGACGGAGCAGGAAGCACCGTCCTTAGAAACCACCCACAACCCGGAAGCCAGTTCTTCTCCGGAGCAGGCAGCCGAACCCGAACATCCGGTTGCTGTGCAGCAGGAACAGGAAGAAGAGCCGGACCTGAACAGTATGGAAGATTTTGCCGCCGTGCTTGAGTCTTTTGACCGCGAGCAGGCCGAGCAGGCTGCGGCACAGGCCTTTGATGACCAACATATTGTGCAGGGCACGGTCATCAAACTCACCGACAAACACGTCGTTGTGGATGTTGGCATGAAGTCTGAAGGCCTGATTCCTATCGAACAGGTCCTCGACCACACCGGCCAGCCAAAACTCCATCCTGGAGAGACCGTAGAGGTCGTCATCGAGCGCGAGGAGCCAGAGGGTGGCTATCTCCTGAGCTATGAGAAGGCCGTCAGGCATCGCGTGTGGGACACCATTGAGCGGGCCTACAATGAGAAGACCAATCTGACCGGCACGGTCCTGAGCCGCGTGAAAGGCGGTCTTACCGTTGATCTAGGCATTAAGGCCTTTTTGCCGGGTTCTCAGGTAGAGGTCCGTCCGGTCCGCAATCTGGATGGTTATATCGGGCAGCCGATCGAAGTCCGGATCATCAAGCTGAACAAAAAGCGCGGCAATGTGGTGGTCTCTCGCAAAGAGATTCTGGAGGAGGAGATTGCTGCAAAGCGTGCTCAGACCCTGGAGCACCTGGAAGAAGGCAGCGTTCTGACCGGTACAGTCAAGAACCTCACCGACTATGGCGCATTTGTGGATCTTGGTGGAATCGATGGCCTGCTTCACATCACGGACATGTCCTGGGGCCGCCTGACCCATCCGCGCGATCTGGTCAATGTGGGGGACGAGATTCAGGTCAAAGTGCTCAAGTTCGACCGCGAAAAACAGCGGGTCTCTCTTGGCTTTAAGCAGTTGACCCCTGATCCGTGGCTGGATGCAGCAGAGCGTTATCCGATTGGCGCGCGTGTGCGCGGCCGCGTCCTCAGCGTGACCGATTATGGCGCGTTTGTGGAACTGGAACAAGGCATTGAAGGTCTCGTCCACGTCTCAGAAATGACATGGTCAAAGCGGATGAAGCATCCTTCAAAGATCGTGAAACCGGGCGATGAAGTTGAAACCGTCATTCTGGCCGTCAACCCGCAGGACCGTCGTATCTCCCTGGGGATGAAGCAGCTTCTTGAGAACCCCTGGGAGCATCTCTCTGAGAGATATCCGGCGGGGACCGTGGTTGAGGGACGGGTGCGGAACCTGACAGATTTCGGGGCTTTTGTTGAGATTGAGGATGGAATTGACGGTCTGGTCCACGTCAGCAATCTGAGCTGGACAAAACGTGTGAAACATCCTTCTGAAGTCCTGAAAAAAGGCGAGAAGGTCCGGGCTGTGGTTCTGGGAGTGGAGCCGGAAAACCGGCGTCTTTCTCTGGGAATCAAGCAGCTTCAGCCAGACGTTTGGGAGACCTTCTTCAATACTCATCGCATTGGCGATGTGGTACATGGAAAGGTCCTGCGTACGGCGCAGTTCGGTGCTTTTGTTGAAATCGCTGAAGGCATTGAAGGACTCTGCCACGTCTCTGAAGCTACGGACAGTAATGGTGTTCCAGTGAAGCTGGAAACAGGGCAGGAGCACGACTTCAAGATCATTAAGATGAATCCAGATGAGAAGAAGATTGGCCTCAGCCTTCGTGCTGTCGGCGAAGAGGCCAGCCGTGCTGATGTGGAAGCCTACAAGCAGCCAGTATCCAGCTCTACTACAACCCTTGGGGATCTGGTGAACTGGAAGCGGCAATAACCTCTGGTCCACAGCTTTCTCTAAAAAACGCCATCCCATTTCCGGGGTGGCGTTTTTCTTTTCAGGCGGCCCAGGGAGGCGCGCCGCCCAGGATGGCGGCACCGGACATATGAGCCGGTCCATTCCATTCCGGCACGGTAAAGGCCTTTTGCGGATGTACATCTGGCGCCGCCCCGCCGCGGGCATGATGGTGGGTCAGGGTTTCCTGTACTGCGTGCATCGCAGCCAGACGTTCCTCCAAGGATTTGCGTTCAAAATAAAGGGCATAGCTCTGGCCACAAACCGGGCAGGAAATGTCGGCGCGTTCTGAAGTTGCCAAGCAGAAAACCTGCATTTCTCCTCCTTAGCACAATGCATGGTGCATGACCATCACACATCGTTTCCTCAACTTAGATGCAGGGAACGAGATTGCTTTCACCGGACAGGATTTTCTACAGCAAGAAAGCAAAAGCATCCAGCACCCTTTCTATGGTGTGCAATGCTTGCACATCTTGAAGGCAGAGAGCAAGGACTAAGCGCGTTCATCAAAAAGAGTTATGTGGAGGATGAAACCGGGGCTACGCTGTCAAAGGCCAGTCTGTCAGTACTCCCCGCCTTCTCCTCCGAAGGCCAGGTTCTCAAACCGGGTGCATTTGGAAAGATATGCCAAATGTACGGATCCGGTGGGGCCGTTGCGCTGTTTGGCGATAATGATTTCTGCTTTGCCTTCACTCTCCGGGTCAGGATTCCCGTTTTCATCGCGGTTGTAATAGGCCTCGCGATGGATGAAGGCAACCACATCGGCGTCCTGCTCGATGGAGCCGGATTCCCGTAGGTCGGAGAGCATGGGTTTTTTGTCTCCTCCACGCTGTTCTGAAGCACGGCTCAACTGTGAGAGCGCAATGACCGGGACCTGGAGTTCTTTAGCCAGGGCCTTCAAACCGCGCGAGATGGCTGAAACTTCCTGGGTGCGGTTCTCATAACGTTTGGCCCCCGGGCCAGGTGCGCTGGCCGTCATCAGCTGCAGGTAGTCGACTACAATCAGATCCAGACCTCCCTGCATCTGCCGCAGGCGGCGTGCCTTGGCCCTCATTTCCGTGAGGGATATCCCCGGCGTGTCGTCGATAAAGATCTTGGATTCAGCAAGTTGCTCCAGCGCATGGGTTAGTTTCTGCTGGTCTTCACGGAGCAGAAAACCTTTCTGGATCTTCTGCGAGTCGACCAGGGCCTGTGAGGCGAGCATACGGCGGAGCAGCGACTCCTTTGACATTTCGAGCGAAAAGATGGCAACGACTTTGCCGCCATAGACTGCCGCGTTCTGTGCGATATTGATGGCCCATGCCGTTTTCCCCATCGAGGGGCGCGCTGCGATAATAATCAGCTCCGACGCCTGGAGGCCGCTGGTCATGCGGTCAAAATCCGTGAAGTGTGTGGCCAGCCCGGTGACTTCACGGCCTTCCTTGTAGAGATTGTCAATGGTCCCGAAGGAGTCACGAACAATTTCAGGAATGCTGGCGAAGCCGCGTGTGATGCCGCGTTCTGTGACTTCAAGCAAGCCACTTTCGGCTGCGTTCAGAACCTCCAGGGCATCTTCACTCTGGTCCGCCGCTTGTGTAATCGCGGTGGAGCAGATGTGAATGAGCTGGCGCAAGAGCGACTTGTCCTTGACAATGCGGACGTACTCTTCGATCGAGGGGCGCCGGGGCAGACCTTCGGTCAAAGACGCCAGATAAGCGACCCCGCCAATGGCTTCCAGTTCTTTACGTTTGCTCAGCTCCTCGGAAAGCGTGATGATGTCCACCGCGCGTCCGGCATCAATCATCTCTGCCATGCGCGCGAAGATGCGCCGGTGGGAATCCAGCGAAAAGTCCTCAGCATTCAGCTTTTCCGCAGCTTCGTTGTATAGGTGGTTGTCCAGCAGAATGGAGCCAAGGATTGAGCGCTCTGAGTCCGGGCTGGCCGGAAGACCTCGTTCAAATTCGATGTCAGAAGCAGTGGCCATCACTCTGAAGTGTAAGAATTTTTTCTGCTGGTTGCATGCGTCTGAGCAAAAAATTCTGTGGCTTGGGGCAGAAAGCTGAGGAAAACTGAGGACGAAATTGCCTACCCGGCTCCGCAAGCCATCAGGAGACCTTGGCGACTTCGATATTGGTTCTCATCTCTGATGTTTCCCGCATGACGGCAGCTGCTCCATTGCGCAGGCACACGACGTCGTTGGCGCAGAAAACAAGGTCCACACCCATCTGTATCCATGCAGAGGCTTCCCGGTGATTTACGGCCGTCGCCACGCGACGTCCGTATTTTTTCGCTGTTCGGGTAATGTGATGGCCTGCTTCGAGCAGCTTCGGATGTGTCGTCTCCCCGGGGAATCCGAGACTTGCGGAAAGGTCTGCCGGACCGATAAAAATGTCTACGCCGTCTATCGAGCAAAGCTCGTCAAGGCGGTCGAGGGCTTCTGCGGTTTCCACCTGGACCAGGAGGGAGAGTTCATCATTGAGCCTCTGTTGCGCCTGGCTCAGATTTTCCACAAGACCGTAATTCAGGGAGCGGGAGACGCTGAAGAATCCCCGGTGTCCCAATGGAGGGAATTTTGCATAACTGAGTAGTTCCTTTACCTGTTGCGGAGAGTCCACCATCGGCAAGTCAATCATGTCCGGTCCGCATTCGGCAGCCTTTAACACGCTTTCACGGCGCGCATCCGGCACACGGATCATCGTCAGAAGATTGCGCCCCTGCGCCATCCGGCAGAGATCAGCAGCCTCAGCAAAAGTGATAAAGGCATGTTCCATCTCGATCCAAAGAACATCGAAACCCATCTCCGCGACAATTTCGAGGAAAAATGGATTGTAAAAGTAGATCGATGCACCCAGGAGCGGCCGCCGTCTGTGTTCAAGAGCCTGATGGAAGCGGTTCATAGTTTCTCCAATTCGTGAGTTTGAAAAAGATGCGGATGGAGAGGAGCTTGCGGTGGATGGGGTTGTCTGCTGGATCGCAGCCACTTCCACAGCGTCATGGGCCCATCTTTAGGAACCTTCATCCACCTGCTGGCGATCCATCCGATGGCCACAACAAGCAGCTGACCGACAGCTCCAATCATGTATTCATGCCAGAAGAAAGAAATCCGGCAGGAAATCAGAGGATGTTTTCCCGAGGTCAGCGTGGCCCAGAAGGTAAAAGCCAAATTAGAGCCGATGGCCATCCAGGCGGCGTGCCGGGTCGCACGCCGACTAAGAAATGCAAGTAAAAACAGGCCGGCGAGTCCACCTGCAACAATGGACGTTGCAGCGTAATAGAGCGCGAGGATCGTGCCGTGAGTATGGCCCAGAGTCCATGCTCCGGCTAAGGCGAGGATGCCATTTGCCAGTACCAGCCATCGGCCCATTCGCAGGCTTTGCCGGTCGGTGGCCGCCGGCCTCCAGTGCTGGTAAAAGTCCCGCACCAGTACTGCTGCGAGACAATTCAGGTCCGATGAGAGCATGGCCATCCCTGCGCCGAACAGCGCGGCCAGAAAAAGCCCACCCGCTCCCGGAGGAAGGTGAAAGGAAAGAAAGTAGGGAAAGACCTGGTCGCTCCGCGCGATGAAAGGAGGAAGTGGTTCACGGCTGAAGTGGTAATAGCCCCAGAGCAGGGTCCCCGCCAGCATAAATAGTACCCAGACCGGAATACAGAGGAGCGCACCCAGCAGAATTCCGCGGAGCGCCTGGCGGTCGCTGCGCGCTGCCAGATACCGCTGCACGACGGTCTGGTCAGCGGTGTACTTCTGGAGATAAAAGAAAGACCCGTAAATCAACAAGACGACGACAGTAGGCTGTCGAAAATCAATTGCTGTAGAACCTAGGCTGAATTTATGCGCCTGCCATGCAGCCTGAAAGACCGCAGAAAAACGAGCAGGGGTCTGATAGAGAAGGAATCCAATCGCCAGTAGTACGCCTATCCAGAGCAGCACCCCCTGGATCACATCGGCCCATAAAATCGCTTCGAAGCCTCCGATGAATGCGTACAGTATTCCGACCATGGCTGTGATTGCTAGCATCAGGAGACTGCTCCAGCCAGTCATGCTGTTGACGGTGAGTGCCAACAAATAGAGAACAAACGCTATCTTGCATAAATGTCCAATGGCAAATGTAGCAGCACAGTACATCCGGACTCCTGGTCCGAAGCGCATTCCGAAATATTCAAATGCGGACATGCCCACGAGATGTCGGAAAAAAGGAACAACAATCAAGCCGAGAGTGGCAGGAAGGGCCAGAATCATCATGCCGGGCGTGAGAAGCGCCCAGTTTCCTTCATAGGCCGCTCCAGGATACGCGATGAAAGTGACGCTGGTGATGATCGTTGCCAGCAGGGAAATGCCCATCAACCATCCGGGAACGTTACGACCAGCCATGAAATAGCGGTCCGTAGTGCGTTGACGGCGAAAAAAGCGCAGCCCCAAAGCAAAAAGGGCGGCCACGTAGATGGCAAGGATGGCCGGATTCAGAATGCGCAGCCAGATCACGAGATGGTTTTCTCCGCAAGTGCCAATGTCTGCTTAGACTTAAGCCGAAGCAAGTTCCCCAGCAAAGCATTTGGGCCAGAGGATCGATGCATATGGATGCCTGCTTTTCATCTTACTTTTTGAAGAGTATAGGATTGATCCTCATTTTTACAAACAACTTTCATTTATATATGTAAATAGAAAGTATTTTCAGAAATATATTGACAATTTCATTTTTGATGAAGTGTAATGGCGTTTCATTTTAGGGGAGGGCCATGCGCTTCATAAAATTTCTTTTTGGAGTTTTAGCGGCAGCGATGTTTGTTAGCGTTGCCGCCGCACAGGAGTTCCGGGCCACATTAACCGGGAGGGTAAGCGATCCTTCAGGCGCCGTGGTACCGGATGCTGTCATTACCATTACCAACACAGCCACGGCGGCCGCTACCGTGGTGCGCTCTGGTACTTCAGGCGACTACTATGTTCCCTTTCTTGCGCCAGGTCCTTACAACCTCACAGTAGTGGCATCCGGCTTTGAAAAGTATGAACGGGTAGGTCTGCAACTGGACACGGGGGCCAAGGTCACAGTGAATGTTGCCTTGACAGTAGGCAGCACGTCGCAGACAGTCACGGTTGCCGCGCAATCACCGTTGTTGGATACGGCCTCCGCTGATGCCGGACAGGTCCTGACGACAAAGGAAATCGAGGACCTGCCTAGCAACGGCCGCTCGGCGCTGGGTTTTGCGCGTGATGAATATGCTGTGGTTCCCAAGCTCAAGCATGCGACGTCTCAGGTCCGCCCCTTTGACAATTCAGGCGCCAGTGATTTTTCGCTGGGCGGCGGAAACTCTCAAAGTAATGAGATTGAATTGAACGGTACTCCCAATATGGAAGACAGCGGACGTGTCTCTGCTTTCAGTCCGATGCTGGATGCGGTAGATCAGGTCCGTGTGGATGTTTTCTCCTCGGACGCATCTCTGGGAGATACGTCCGGAGGGACGGTAGACATCACCACGAAAGGCGGAACAAACCAGTTTCACGGGTCTTTGCTGGAGTTCTATGAAACATCGGCGCTGGCGGCGCAGCCATTCTTTAGTACAACCACCCAATCGACACATCAAAATCAGTTTGGAGCAGCGGTGGGCGGTCCTGTATGGATTCCCAAGGTTTTTAATGGGCGTAACCGGTTGTTCTTTTTCTATGCTTACGAGGGATTCAGTACAAAAGCGCCCGGTACAACCATCGCATCGGTACCCACTGATGCTGAGCGTTCCGGGGATTTTTCGGCCTTACTGGGAGTGAACAGCAGCTATCAACTTTACAACCCGTACAATGCCACCATGTCGGGCGGGAATGTGAGTCGGCAGCCGATTCCGGGAAATGTTTTTGCCAATGCGGGACTAACCATTAACCCTGTCGCCCAAGCATATGTGAAGTATATCCCGCTGCCTAACTATAGCGGCCCTACAACAAAGCCGGATGGGGAGAACAACTTTCTTGCCAATACTCCCACCATTTTCGATTACCGTTCCAGCGAGGGCCGACTGGACTACAACGTAAGCCAGGCGGACAAGCTCACTTTCGAGCTCCATCGCAGCAATAACAATCAGACGCAGACGGGAGTCTTTCCGAACATTGCCGAGGGATCGACCAGCATTACCAACATCTGGGGAGGGATGCTGGACAATGTCTATGTTTTTACTCCCAAACTTTTTCTGGACACGCGGCTGGGCTTCTCCCGGACCCTCCAGCAGAGCGCAATCCCCAGTCAGGGATTGAATGCTTCTGCTCTAGGCTATCCCTCTTATATGGCTTCAAACTCAAGGTTCCCTGCGATGCCACGCATTTCATTCAGCGATGGAGCAAGCATTCCCAGCCTCAGCACACAGCCAGGAAGCATCGAAAAATTTGTTACCTATCAGCTTTTTACAAATCTGACCAAAGACTGGGACCGGCACACGCTGAAGACGGGAATGGATTTCCGGTTGAACAAACTTGGCACCCAGAATCCGGGCTATTCTGCCGGCACCTTTTCTTTCACAAATGCTGCGGGGAACTGGGTGACGGCAGGCACAAACAAGGCGGCAGCGCCATTTGGCGACTCTCTGGCTGAATTCCTGTTAGGGCTGCCTATGAGTGGAGAGTATGACATTAACGACTCCTTCCTATACAACAACTGGTACTTTGCAGGGTTTTTGCAGGACCACTGGAAGCTGACACACGAGCTTTCACTGGACTTGGGTCTGCGGCTGGAGCATGAAACTCCCATTACTGAAAGTCATAACAAGGCAGTGATTGGCTTTGATCCAAATGCTGTGAACAGCGCTACGGCTGCGGCAGAGGCGGCCTTTGCCGCGGAAGCCTCAAAATACCCGGCCGCGCCAGCAAGCTTTTCTCCGACGGGTGGCTTGCTCTATGCATCTTCTGGCAACCGCAGCAACTACTCGACACAATCGCTTTATGTGAGTCCCCGCATCGGATTGGCCTATGCTCCGGATGCGCTGCATGGCAAGACCGTCTTTCGAGGTGGTATGGGGCTGTATTACAACCCATTCAACGACTATTACACGCCACAGGCATACGGATACAGCATTGCAAATACACTCATTGCCAGTAATAACAATATGCTGACCCCCGCAGCCACCCTATCGGATCCATTTCCTGCTTCTTCCAATCCTTTGCGCCAACCGTTTGGTAGCAGCCAAGGAATCAACACCTATCTCGGACAATCCATTACTTTCACCAATCCAAGGCCGAAGGCGGCTTATAGTATCCGCTGGAGCTTTGATATTCAGCACGATCTTGGACACAACACGATGGTTCAGGTCGGCTACATTGGCAATCATCAAGTGCATATGTCCTATACAGCACCATTAGATTATTTTCCGGTCGGTCTCCTCAGCCGCTCGGCCTATTACGATCCGGTTGTCACCAAAACTTATGGTTCTGCCGTGGCCAATCCTTTTTATGGACTTATCCAGGGTAGCGGCATTGGTACAGGAAAAACCATTACGCTCAGCAGTCTTTTTAGCCGTTTTCCGGAGTACTCCAGCGTAAATGAACAACTGGTTCCTGCTGCTTCATCCAATATGAACATGCTGGTGGCGCGCATCACGAAGCGGCTTTCCTCAGGGCTTGCGGCCAACATCAATTATGAATATTCCCGGTTGCTGGCTGCGGCGAGTCCCCTGAATGCTGGAGGACCGCTTTGGTATGGAACCAATGCGTCGGATTTTCCGCAGCATCTGGCCGTGACCGTAACATATGATCTTCCCTTTGGACGGGGTAAGGCCATTGGCAGAGATGCGGGCCATCTGACGGATGCAGTCATTGGAGGATGGCAGGTTGCCGGCATCTACATGTGGGAATCAGGCACGGCCCTGAGCTGGGGAAATGTTATCTATAATGGCAACTGGCATGACTTTCACAATACGCCACATGATTATCAGCATGCCTTTAATACCACCGTATTTGATACAAGAACGAAAGACTCCAACGGGAACCAGATACAGCCAAACCAATACAATTACCGGACATTCCCCCTCTATGCTCTTCGTTCGGACCCCTCCAATAATTTGGACTGCTCTGTGTTAAAAAACTTCAGCTTTACCGAGCGGACGATGCTGCAGCTTCGGGTGGAGGCATATAATGCGATGAACCACCCTCAGTTCAACAGCCCGAATGTCAGCCCCACTTCCCAGTCTTTTGGGACTTCCACCAGCCAGATCAATTCACCCCGAGTGCTGCAACTCGGTGCCCGATTCGTTTTCTGAAACCAGCTGTAAGCAGATCCGGAAGCGTCTCACCGGTCCTTGTGGTTAAGTGCGACAGGGGGTGAGGCGCTTCTGTTTTTTGACGATGTTCTTCGTTTCTTTTTCAAGCCCACCGATCTGCGCAATTCTCCTTGTCTGGACCTCGTTCTGAGAAAAGTCAAAATTTTATTTGTCGCGCAGCTCACCCTATGGTAACTTTTAGACTGTTACTAAAAAGAAGTATTAAATTACTAAAATAACCATAAATTTATATTACCTATGCCCTTGACTTGCCTTGGCAAGGCCCCGTTCTCTCGGATCGCGTTGTACGCAGGTGTCATTTGTTGTTCCCGTTGAGGTGCTTTTTTAAAGCTTCAGAGGAGTTGCGCGGGAGCTTGAGCAGCGCTGATCCGCCCGCCGAGTAACAGGATTGCGCGGATCTTAAGACCTCCTGATTGCAGGTTCTGTGGCAGAACCAAATTCAGTCATCCCTGGGCCGGAAGTTCGGCCTTCATTTTCGATGTCAGGTCTGGCAAATCATGGCCGTGTCCCTGACAAAAGAAGGCAGGTTGACCGGACCACTCGATTGGTGCAGCAGAGCGGTGTTGTTCATGGTGGAGGATCGGATGAAAGAGTGCAGCCAAAGTTCTTTTCCGTTGACCGTTGCACAGCGGGGGTTATGGTTCAGTCAAAAGATTGCTCTAGGCGCCCTGATGAACATTGCCGAGGCAATCGAAATCTGTGGTGCCATCGATCCGGTGATCTTCAGAAAAGCCCTGCATCGTGTTGCCAGTGAGGCTGAACAGCTTCGGGTTTGCATTGTGGAGGAAGACGGCAAGCCCAGGCAGATTGTGCGGGCCGCGTATGAAGGCGAATTTCCTTATCTCGACATGAGTCTTAGGCCGGACCCGCAGGCTGCTATCCATGAGTGGATGATGGAGGAGTTGTGCCGCCCGCTGGATCTGGCAAGAGATCCGCTCTGGGTATCTGCCTTGCTGAAAGCAGGAGAAGGCCGCTATTTCTGGTATCACCGTGCTCACCATATTGTGAATGACGGTTATGGTGGAGGCCTGGTGGCCCGAAGGCTGGCCGAAGTCTATACAGCATATGCCAGGGGACATGAACCTGCTCCGAACCAATTTTGCACAGTACAGGCAATGCTAGAGGCTGAGGCTGGGTATCGCGCCTCGGAGCGTTTTCAGCGGGACCGGGAATACTGGCTACGGCAATTGGACGGAATGCCTGATCCTGTCACTCTATCGCGCAAATCCGGCCATCATCAGTTGAGTGGTAGTCTGCTCCGCAGCACAGGGTATCTTTCTGCAGAAGTAGTGCGGAGTCTGGCCGGTATAGGAAAACTGGGGGGTGCCAGCCTGCCCCAGGTCTGGACCAGTCTGGTAGCGGCATACTACCACCGCTTTACGGGTGCAGAGGATCTGGTTTTCCGGATGCCAGTTTCTGGACGGCTTTTACCTGCACTGCGGTCGTCCATCGCGGTGGCTGCCAATATTGTACCGCTGCGGCTCCATTTTAATGCTGAGATGACCTTTGGCGACCTGCTCACGCAGGCATCGAGAGTCATGCGGCAGGCTCTGCGGCACCAGCAATACAGGTATGAAGATTTGCGCCGTGATCTTGGTCTGGTTGGGCACAACCAGAACATTGCGTGGCTTGGCGTAAACATTGAACCCTTTGATTATCGGCTGAGCTTCGATGGAGCGCAGACCATCACACATAATTTGTCGAATAGCGGCGCGGAAGACCTGACAGTATTCGTCTATGACCGCGGCACCGGCGCGGATGTGCGTTTTGATTTTGATGCAAATCCATTGTTGTACAGCCAGGCAGAGTTGGATGAACACAAGCGAAGATGGACCAGACTGACGGAGCAGGTGCTGGAACATCCCGCGATACCTTTGCGGCAGTTGGACATTCTCGGAGAAGAAGAGCGCCGCACTCTGATGGTTTCATGGAACAGCACGAGAAAGTCATGGTCTTATGCCAGTGTTCCGGCACAGGTGGCCCAATGGGCAAGGCTAACGCCAGATGCTCCTGCTGCTGAGCATGGCGGTCGGCAATTGAGCTACCGTCAACTGCACGAACGCAGCGTAAGGTGTGCACTGGGCCTGATGGCCGCCGGAGTGAAGCCGGGAGACATCGTAGCAGTGGCCCTGCCGCGCAGTGAGCAGCTGTTGATAACACTGCTGGGTATTATGCGCGCTGGAGCTGCTTATCTTCCATTGGACCTGGATGGTCCTGAGGAACGGGCATCTCTGGTGATTGAGGACGCCTCTCCTGCTGCTTTGATTGCTGAAGCTACGATGCAGGAGCGATTTTCCGGAGATTTTATAAGGCTGGATCCTGATTCGCTGCAAGCAGGCGTACAGGGCCAGGACTCCGGGCCGGATTACAGCTCTCCCGATGGAGTCGTATATGTGCTTTACACCTCTGGCTCTACCGGGAGACCGAAGGGCGTGGAAGTAACCCATAGAAACCTGGCGAATTTTCTGGAAGGTATGCGGGAACAGTTGGCGCCAAAGGCAGACGACCGATTTCTGGCGCTGACTACGATTATTTTTGACATTGCCGGGCTTGAGTTGTATCTGCCTCTTACCATTGGCGCCTGCGTTGTGATCGCAGATGGTGAAGCGCTTCGCAATCCACCGCTGCTGGCAAGGTTGATCGAGTCCAGTGGCGTGACCCATGTACAGGCCACTCCCTCCGTATGGCGAATTCTTATGGCCAGTACCGCAACGAAGCTGGATGGTGTGCATGTGCTGGTGGGCGGAGAGGCTCTGACTGCGGAATTGGCTGCGCGCCTTAAAAGTATGGCAGCGTGTGTGACCCAGTTTTATGGTCCAACGGAAACAACGATCTGGTCCACTGCTTATCAAATTGAAAAGGTTGGGGACGATCCTCCGCCCATCGGCCGTCCTATTCTCAACACGCAGTTGTATGTTCTGGACCAGGCCCAGCAGCTTGTTCCCGTAGGTGCAATTGGTGAGTTGTATATCGGTGGGGAGGGAGTGGCCAAAGGTTACCGAAATAGGCCCGAATTAACCGAGCTGCGGTTTCTGCCGGATCCATTCTCCCCTTGCGGCTCCCGCATGTATCGCACAGGAGACTTGGTGCGCTGGAATGAACAAGGTTTCTTAGAGTTCATTGGCCGAGCAGACAACCAGGTGAAGATTCATGGCCATAGGGTAGAGCTGGGTGAGATAGAGAATGTCTTTCTGCTGCATGAGACGATTGCCGAGGCTGCTGTCACCGCGCAGCGCCACGACGACGGGTCCATTTCCCTGAATGCCTATCTGGTGCCGGTCCACGGAGCAAGCGTGGATCTGCGTTCGATTCGCTGGTTCCTTGCCAGCCGGTTGCCAAACCATATGGTGCCAGACAGCTTTACGATACTGAAGGCCATGCCCCTGACCCCTAATGGGAAGCTGGACCGTAAAGCATTGCCGGTCCCTAAGCGCGAAAGTTCTGGCATTCATGTTGAACCTGTAACGCAAACAGAAAAGAAGCTAGCGCGGATATGGCGGGAGATTCTGAATCTTGAGCGAGTGGGGCTGCACGATAACTTTTTTGACCTTGGTGGCGATTCGCTTTCCGCCGCCGAGTTTATCGCCCATTTTCCTGCATACTTTGAGATGGAACTGCCCATGGGAAGTCTGTTTGAGGCGCCCACCATTGCCAGCCTTGCCGCTTTGATTGAGCGCTTGCGCCATGAGGACAGTGACCTGTTTGGAGAAGTACTGACCTTAAGGAAAGGAAACCCTGCCAGGCATCGAGCACTCTTCTGCATTCACCCAATGGCTGGCGTCAGCATCGGTTTTTCAAACTTACTGCGTCACCTTGATGACGGCATTCCGGTTTACGGTCTGCAATCGCGAGGACTTCTGGGTGGCCCTTTGCCCGCTACCATCGAGGAAACTGCTGCGGATTATCTGCAACAAATCCGGCGTATACAGCCTCGCGGTCCGTATCGCCTGCTCGGGCGCTCGATGGGTGGGCTCATAGCACATGCTTTGGCCGTGCAGATGGAAGAGCAGAGGCTCGAGGTCGAGATGCTCGGGATGATTGATACTTTTCTTTTTCATCCAGAAGGTTTCAGTCCTGCGCTAACCGAGACAGAAGAAGTGCGCGCCGCACTCAGCTTTCTTGACATTCAGTTTAAAGAAGCAAAACCACAGAGGACACTCCAGGAGCTGGGAGAGTTTCTACTACATCCTGAAAACGCACACTTAGTACCGGCCAATCATCAGGGAATGATGAAGATCGTCCAGGCGATGATGAAGAACAAACCAGAGTTTCTGAATCATCTGACCGCTGTCATGTTGAATAACCTGAAGATGGCGCGTAATTACAGGCCTGCCCGTGTATCAACTGATCTGCTTTATTTCCATGCGACCAAAACGACCGGCAATGTAAGCGTGATTCACCGCAGTCCATCGGCGTGGAGACCGTTTGTTAAAGGAAAGATCGAAGTACATTCTCTTCACTGCCATCATGAAGAGGTCCTGGATCCTGGACCAGCGGCGATGATTGGTGCGGTCTTGCAGCAGCAGCTTTGTGGTCCCGGGGTACACCGTCTTGCACAGGTTCCCGCTGCGCTGTTGGAAGAAACAGGAGAAAGTACAGCAGCCTATGCCTGAGCTTAAGCCTGTAGTTATTTTCACAATCGGAACACAGGGCGATGTGCGTCCCTGTGTGGCCTTGGGAAAGGGAATTCGTCGCGCTGGGTATCCGGTGCGCATTGCCACAAGCACGAATTTTGCCGGGATGGTCCTCAATGCGGGCCTAGAATTCTTTCCGATGACGGCTGACTTCCAGGCAATGCTGGAGACCGACCGTTCGATTGCCGATCAGGGTCTTCATATCCGTGCGATGGTGCGCATCTTCCGGGAACGTTATGCTGGCTGGGCCGCGCACTGGGTGAAGGAAGGTCTGGCAGCAGCCGAGGGTGCTCGATTGCTGATTGGCGTCAGCAACAGCATCCTTTTGGCCAAGGCATTATCGGAAGCGTGTGAAATACCTTATGCGATTGCGCGCCTGCAACCGGCCACGCTGTCGGGGATATTACCGCCTGTCATGTTGATCCATTCCCAGCGCAGGCTCCCGCGTATGGTGAGCCTGGGGGCGCATTGTGTGATGTTTAAGCTCTTCTGGAGTGTGATGCGTCCGGCCATCAACGACATTGTACGGCCCCAGCTTGGTCTGTCTCCTTATCCGTGGTACGGTCCATATTTTCGCGATTTGCACCATTCGAAAGTCATCAATGGCTTTAGCCAACGAGTGCTTCCGCGGCCATCAGACTGGACAGTGAACTCACAGGTGACGGGATATTGGTTCCTCGATCAGGAACAATGGAGTCCTTCTGAAGCATTGAAAGATTTTCTTGCTGCGGGACCAAAGCCTGTCTATATCGGCTTTGGGAGCATGGTGAGCAACCAGGCAAAGGAATTTACGCAGACCATTCTTAGGGCAGTAGAGAAGAGCGGTCAGCGTGCTGTGATTGCCACAGGTTGGGGCGGTCTTGAAGGTGAAGATGGCCTCTACAATCAGCGGATTTTTTTTCTACGCCATGCGCCTCATGACCAGTTGTTTCCACTGATGTCTGCTGCAGTTCATCATGGCGGAGCCGGGACGACGGCGGCGGCTGTTCGCGCAGGCATTCCCTCAGTGATTGTTCCATTTTTTGGAGACCAGCCTTTCTGGGCGGCCAGGCTTCACAGCCTGGGAGTAGCTCCTCCTGCACTGGAACGCAAGACGCTCACTCCTGACGCTCTTTCGTCCGCGTTGATTGCTACTCAGCAGCCAGCGATGTGGCACAAGGCCAAAGATCTGGGAAACGCCGTACGCGAAGAAGATGGCGTTGGCGAAGCAATCCGCTGGTTGTGTAGATGGCAACTGCTGCCGACTGCACAAAGGGATGCTGCTGCGGTTCAGGCCGTGGAGGCGATGGCGTGAAACGTCCATTGACGATGTTTGAACGCGCTCTCTATTTTGGTGCGGGCTTTCATGTAAATGTGATGATTACGGCCCGAATCTCAGGTCTTCTTACAGAAACCCAAATACGCCATGCATTGAGGCGAGTGCAGGAAAAGCACGCAATTCTGCGTTGTCTGGTGGTCGAAGAAGACAAACGTCCCTGGTTTGTCATGCAGGAAAATCCTGTACCGATTCCCATACGGATGATAGAACGCCGCCATGAAGACGATTGGCTGGATGTGGCCATGCAGGAGTCACTGCAGCCTTTCGAAGGAAGCAAGGGGCCTTTGGCACGATTGGTCTGGGTGCAGGGGAAAGAACAGAGTGAGTTATTGCTGGTGTGCAGTCATGCACTTTGCGATGGCCGATCCTTAGTGACCTTGCTGTGTGAGATTCTTCTGCTTTGTGATCAGCCCCATGCAGACATTGGTGTCAGAACATCCATGAATGCCTTAGAGGAGGTCTTTCCCGCTGATGTTTGGGCAGACCGTCGACTACAAAGGCGGATTCGAGTCAAGGTAGCTGCTGCCAAGTTCATGCTGCGGTTGACGAGGACGAAGCCTGCGTGGACATATGGCAGGATCTATCGCTGTCTTTGGACCATGGATGAAGATGTGTCGCAAAAACTGATTGCAAATTGCAAGAAGGAAGGGACCAGCGTTTTTGCTGCGCTGAGTATTGCCTGTATGAAAGCCTTTGCAAAGGTATGCGGGCCGGAACGCATCAGGAAGTATGAAGCTCCTGTGGATTTCCGGCGTTACCTGCCCGGTTTGCGTAGCGACAGCCTGTTTGCGATTGCACCTACGATCGAGCTGTCCCTGCGAAAGCTGCACAGGATTGCTCTGACAAAGGAAAACTTCTGGGGACTCGCACGTTCTCTTAAAGCTGATATGGCTGCTCGGATGGAAAAGCTCAACTCCAGTGTCTTTCCGCTCTTTCTAGGAATGGAGCAGTTCCATGATGTGTATGACCGGATGGCTGCTTATGCTCAATCCAAACGTGCAGGCAGCAAAGTCTCCTTAAGCTACGTAGGCAAAATTGACTTGCCGCAGCAATATGCAAAGTTTCGCCTGCTGGACATCTGCGACATTTCTGCCATGATGTTACCCACACCTGCCCACCTGATTGCGATGTACAGCTTTGCAGGCCGCTTTCATTTTTCTCTTGCTTCGGATGAATCTTCTCTTCCCCATGCCGAAGCAATGGAGATCAGAAACGAGATCATGACGGAACTCCATCGTTGTGTTGAAGAACGGCCAGCAACAGGGGCATTGGCTGCAGGCGCTACTTTGGCCGCACCTGCGGAGGCCTCATGATGTTCCAGATGAGACAGGCGCCGATTCTGGAGATCGGGAAACGGTCCAGGCCCCTCTTGCTGCCGGAACGAACGATGTTCCGCGAAGGCCAAACTCCATTCAGCAGCCTTTTTACCATTCAGATATCAGGCAAGCTGGAAGAGGGCCAGATCGTGCGCGCACTGGCCAGTATTCAGAACAAACACCCGCTACTCCGTTGCGTTGTGCAGGGACGGTCCTTTGTGTTGCTGAAGCGTCCACAACCCATACCATTGCGAATTGTAGAACGCCAGAGCGATGACGATTGGCAGAGAGAAGTCCGCCGCGAATGGTGCAGACCTTTTCATGCGGCCCAGGATCCATTGCTTCGCGTAGTTTGGCTGCGTGCGAGTTTTGCCCATGAGTTGCTGCTGGTTGCGCACCACTGTATTTGTGACGGCCAGTCTGGCATTACCTTGCTTCGTGACCTGCTGGCTGCATGTGATGATCCTGCACATGTGGCAACAGAATCTTATGACGCTCTAGGAGCAATCGAAGACCTTGTACCGCAAGAGTTATTGCACAATCCAAGGTTCCACCGGGAAGTCCGGAGGAAGAGAAGAATTCTCAGGCTTGTCATGTTCTTTCGGTCCCTGCAGCCAGGACGAAAACCTGCACCACGCGTTTCTGCTGAGCAGATGTACTTTCATCGCTGGTTGCTGGATGAGGCGAGCACGAAACGGCTTACAGAACGTGCGAAAGCAGAAGGTGTGACGGTACTTTCCGCGGCAGGTCTTGCACTGATGCAGGCCTTCCGTGATGTGCGAGGAGCTGAGGGTCTGCGTAAAACCTATGCAATGGTGAACGCGCGCCGATATCTTCCACGTTTAAGATCAGATGCTCTGTTTGGAATTGTGCCCGGTATTGAATTGAGTGTGAAAGGCCTGTCATCGACAGAGCAAATCTCCATAGACCATTACTGGTCACGTGCGCGAAGGCTGAAAAATGAAATCGATCGCGCAGTCACACGCCTGGGGCGACAGGTCTACTCGTATCTGGTTGCATTGGAAGGGCTGCATGATCAGTATGGCCAGTTTGTCTTTGACACAGATAACGCTCCTGCAGTGCGGCACCTCACGATATCAAACCTGGGAAAGATTGAATTGCAGCAGCAATACCAGGGCTTCCGACTGGAAGCGGTCTACAGTCCTCTGGTCATGGTGTCGCCCACTCCCGCAAATACTGTGGTTCTGTCAACTTTTGCAGGCAGGATGGAATTCGCCATCATCTCCGATGAATTTTCCTTGCCTCATGCTCATGCACTGGCAATTCAACGGCGTTCAATGGAAATTCTGAATACCTGTGTGCTCTTACCGGGCAAAAAAGAGTCAAGCTTGGCCGGAAACTCTGTCGCAGAGCAAACAACATGAATCGAGCTGGTCTGATCTTTGTGCTGTACGAACCAACGCAGAAGTTTTTGCTCAACCTTGAAAGAGCCTCTGCTGATTGCACGAACCTTGTTGTTGTGGACAATTCCCCTTATGTAGATACACAACTGCATCTTGCCTTGCAGAAAAGGGGTCTTCCCCTCATTTACAACCAGAACCGCGGGGGACTGGCAGGAGCCTATAACCGAGGTATGGAAGTCCTTCTGCAGCAAGGATGCGATGTGGTTTTCCTTCTCGACCAGGATTCGGAAATTGAGAGCTCTTTTTTTGACAAAATGATGCAGGCCTGCAATGCACTTGGGGATGACGAGTTTCTGCTTGGTCCCAAGATTTATGAAATCAATTTGCAACGATGTATGCCCATCTTCCAGCCGGCCAGGCCTCTTCCTCACAGGGTCCGCATCGATGACCGAGAAGAAGGGCTGTTTCCTTCTTTGTGCATCATTTCCTCGGGCTCCGCAATTTCTGCTTCGGCCTATCGGAAGCTAGGGCCTTTCCGGGAAGACTATTTTATTGAATATGTAGATATCGAATATTGTCTGCGGGCTGCAGAGCAGGGCATTCCGGTATATGTCAACGCATCGGTCACGCTTCGGCAGACCACGGGAAACATTGAGCGTCATGGCAAGCGTTACACGACGAACCATTCTGCTTGGCGGCGTTACTACGGCGCCCGAAATGCTGTGCACTGTTTGCGGCTGCACCGGAAACAATGGGGACTGCACTGGGTAAGCGCCTTTCTTGCCTATCTTCAGATTCTGCGTGTGCTTCAATATGAGCCGCAGAAATTAAGAAAAACTGTAGCCATACTTGTTGGATACGTGGATGGCCTGCTAGGGAGTTTGGGCACATTCGAAGAACGGCATCCAGCAGTGGCGGCTTTTTGTAAGGCTCAGCGAAGAAAGGTTGTCTTAAAGAGCGGACCTACGGTGAACATTGCGGGAGGATTCAATGAGGCGGAAGCTCTCAGCCATCGAACACATGATTGATGGCAATATCGTCTACATCGTCACTCTCGAAGGCCATTTCTCTGAAGAACAACTCCGTTCTTCCATTCAGAGAGTACAGCGGAAGCATCCTGCTCTGCGAATGGTCATGATCGAAAAGGGAGGGAAACTCTACTACGAAGAAGAATGCGAAGCAGAGATTCCGCTGAGGATCATTCCGTATCTTAGAGATCATGACCTGGAACGGGAGCGTCAGGCTGAATTAATGACTCCTTTTCCTTACGGGCAACCGCAGTTGCGAGTAGTGTGGTTACAGTCCAATACAGACAATCATCTGTTGTTTACATCCTCACACCGCATCTGCGATGGAATGAGTATGCTTACGATTGTCCGGGAGACATTGCGGCTCCTCTCGAGCAGAGAAGAGATGGTCCCCTATCCTGCGGTGACAGCGCAGGACCTGATAGGAGACTACACACCCGCTCATCCCTGGAAGGAAAAGCTGAAGGCCCACTTATTAAATCTTCTATTACAGATGCTTCCAGCCTCAAGCCATCAGGCATTGAACAACGAATATTACCTGGAATGGAGCCTTGACAGCCCACAGACAGAGGCGCTCAAACTACGGTGCAGAGCTGAAGGGACTTCGATTCATGCGGCCTTATTTGTAGCACTGGACCGCGCTCTACTGGCTGTGCTGGGAAGAAAAAAACTACCAGCATGGATTGAAAGCCCAATGGATGTGCGACGAGGCCGCATGTCCAGATTGAAAAGCGACATGCTCTTCTTTGGTGGCGGAAGTCTGAAATTACATACTGGCGAACATGCACAACAAGATTTTTGGACGAGGGCGCGTGTTGTCCATGATGAGATACGCCGGCAGATCGAGAAGGAAATGATTGATATCCCGAAACGGTACTACTTTAATGAGCTTCTGCGTCCTGTAACACGGGAACGTATCCAGACCATGGTGCGCGTTGGAGACATGCTGAAAGTAAACGGAAGCTGGAACCGCTTCGCTTTATCGAATCTGGGAAGCATTGATCTGCAGAATGAGGCGTCCCCGTTCCGTTTAAAAGACCTCCGCCTGTATGTACATTCCTTTAACTTCCGATTGCTGGGCCTGGTTGCCTATACCTTGCAAGGCAAGTTGCGCTTTTATTACGCTGGCGACCTCGAATGTCTGGACCGAAGCCAGGCAGAGGTGTTGAAGGCCATGTTTTCAGAGATTCTGACAAAGCAGATCCATCATGAAAGTGATAGAACACCCGGCATCGCGCTTAGCGCAGCCGTCGTGTGATGGGTAGCGACGGAGTGGAGAACGAATTACAGATGAATGCAATTTATGTCTTATGGCTTCGCGAGCTGAAACGCTATTTTCGCTCACGAGTGCAGATTATTGGCTCACTGGCACAACCTGCGTTCTACTTGCTGGCACTGGGCTTTGGATTTAACTATGTGTTTGAGCAAGCGGGGCAGGGAAGTTACCTGCAATTTATGGCGCCGGGAATGATTGGGATGACGGTCCTGCTGAGCGCTATCTTTTCCGGAGTAGCCATGTTATGGGACCGTCAGTTCGGAGTTTTAAAGGCCGCACTAGTATCTCCCGTGCCTCGACTTTTTATAATGATAGGCCGCACTCTGGGAGGAACGACCATTGGTCTATTTCAAGGTGTTTTGATCCTTATCCTTTGTATGATTGCTGGCTTTCGCCCGCAGCACTGGTCTAATATGCTTCCCGCTTTTGGTTTTGTGGGAATGATCTCGCTTTCTTTTGCTGCTCTTGGAACGATGATTGGTTCTGCAGTCAAGGACGTGCAGAGCTTTAATGTCATCGGCAATTTTATGGTCATGCCGATGGTCTTTCTGTCAGGCGCACTCTATCCCCTCAGCCATCAACCTAAGGTGCTTACTGTAATCACCTTGCTAAATCCGCTTTCATACGGAGTTGATGGGCTGAGAGGAACACTTATCGGATCTTGGCACTTCAATTATTTTCTGGACATGGGACTGTTAACGATCCTGGGGGCAGTCTTTCTGGTGTTGGGTGCCTGGTTTTTTTCTAAATTGGAAATTTAGAAGGCCATCTTCAGTCTCTTTATGAAAGCGATCATTTTTGCTGCCGGGTCAGACGGAGAAATCCACCCTCATCTGGGTGTCGGGCGTGCGTGGATGAGGCGAGGTCATGATGTGCTCTTCATTACTACTTCAAACTATGCCATGATGGCCCGTGAGTGTGGCTTTCAGGTCCTCAGTTTTTTAGATGAAGGAGAAAAAGAGCAATTCCTTAAACAAACGAGTGGAATTAACTACTATGCGAAAGTAAGAAGTTATGGTGAGTTCCTAGCAAAAAAAGTCAAAGAAGTGTGTGCTCTTGCTGCGCACCATTTGGACAATCAGAGTATTCTGGTCGCTCCGCCTTTTTTCTATGCAATGGCGCGCTTATTGCACGAACGATATGGCACACCCTATTTATCGACTGTTTTAGTTCCTGCTCATCTCTATTCTTTAAAGCAGCCACCCCTTTTTCAATCTATGCAGTGGTTTTCCGCCATGCCTTTTCCTTTACGAAAGGTGGTATTTCGCTGTGCGGAAAGTCTGGTACTCGATCCGGTATGTCAAAGACTGCTGGGGCAGACATGTAAGGACATGAAACTGGAGAAGCCGTCCAGGGTCCTCAGCAATTGGTGGTATTCGCCTCAAAAGATCGTTGCTTTGTTTTACGGCTGGTTTTCTCCGGCTTGCGAAGACTGGCCACGCAATGTAGTTTGCACTGGGTTTCCCATGTATGATGCAAACAAAAACCAAGGGTTAAGCGATGGGTTGCTAAGGTTTCTGGAGACAGGCGATCCTCCGGTTGTATTTAATCCCGGAACGGAAACACAGGACCCGCGGGCTTTCTTCGCATCCGCATTGGAAATTTGCCAAGCATTGAAGATGCGGGCGGTTTTCCTGACGCGGTTTGTAGAACAGCTGCCACCCTTACCTGAAACGGTATGGCCGGAAGCCTATACGTCATTGCCGCTCCTGTTGCCCCGCGCAAAGGCGGTGGTGCATCATGGCGGAATCGGCACCATTGCGCTGGCTTTGCAGGCGGGCATTCCGCAACTTGTTCTTCCCACATGGACAGACCAGCTCGACAATGGAAAACGTATGGAACGGTTGGGATGTGGTCTGGTGCATCGTGGGGCCAGAAATACCGGGAAACTGATTGAGGAAATGCGATATCTATTGCATTCTCCCGATATCAGGAAATCGTGTCAGGCAAAGAAATCTCTTATTCGTCCAGGTACAGAGATTTGTGATGAAGTTGCTGCGCTGATGGAGGAAACGTTGTTGTCCAGCTTGCAGGAAAAGATGGAGTCCGTTTCGATGAGCAAAGAATGACGAAATGATGCCGAGAGCCTGTATTTCTTTGTCAAAGTGC
This sequence comes from Pseudacidobacterium ailaaui, assembly GCF_000688455.1. Taxonomy (NCBI): domain Bacteria; kingdom Pseudomonadati; phylum Acidobacteriota; class Terriglobia; order Terriglobales; family Acidobacteriaceae; genus Pseudacidobacterium; species Pseudacidobacterium ailaaui. The sequence goes on along the minus strand of NZ_JIAL01000001.1, from coordinate 3,544,944 downwards.
TGGAGTGCGAATTACCTTCCCAGATTTGCGGGCACCGGACCGGCAGATTTACGGACCACGAGAACAGGCTGCACAACATACTCAGCTCCCTCCCAGTTTTCTGTCTGATAGGTATTGAACAAAGCACGAAATGCAAGCCTGGCAATTTCCTGACGCGAAAGGCGGACGGTGGTCAGCGCTGGCTGCGTGAAGGAACATAATTCAATGTCATCAAAGCCAATCAAGGATATGTCCTGCGGAATGCGCAGACCATGCTCAAAGATGGCCCCCATGGCGCCAATGGCTGTAAGGTCATTGGATGCGATGACTGCAGTCGGGCGTGCTCCCAGATTCAGAAGCCGACGCATGGCTTCATGGCCCCCATCCGTACGATGGTTTCCCTGTTCAATATAGCGGGCATCCATCGAAATGCCTTTGCGTCTGAGGATATTCAAAAAGGCGCGCTTCCGGATACGTGCCGAAGAAAGAGACGGAGGTCCTGCGATAAACGCAATCGCTGTGTGGCCCAACCCTATCAGGTACTCGACGGCTGCATCAATTCCAGCCGCATAATTCACTCGGATATTGCTGATGCCTTTTTGGGCGGATGCTGTATCAAGAAAGGCCAGCGGAATGTTTCTGTGACTAAATTCTTCGATGAGATGTTTGTCCATTTCCGAGGTCATGATGGCGACCCCGTCCACCTTGCGCTGAAGCATCCGCCCGACACAGATTTCGGTGCGGTGCGGATCGTAATCCGTATTAGCGACCAGAACTTCCTGCCCATGCTGCACGGCAATGTCTTCAAAGCTCTTTACCAGTTCCGGGAAAAAAGGGTTGGTTATATCAGAAATGATAAGTCCGTACAGGCTGCTGCGGCCGGAGCCGAGGGCGCGCGCATTCGTGTTGGGATAATAGCGCAGCGCTTCTATGGCTTTGCGCACGCGGGCCGCCGTTTCCGGCGTGACTTTGTTGGAACCGTTGATCGTGCGGGAAACTGTGGCTGTTGAGACTTTAGCCAGCCTGGCAACTTCTTTAATATTCATGCAGCTCCTGGTACCGGGCGCGGAATAATGGCAGTCATTTGTATGGAAATATTGTGCTTCCTTTCTACTGCCTTTTCAGCCTCAGGAGCAATAGCAAAAAAAGACGGCGCTTGGATGCGCCGCCTTTTTTCTGCCGTCATGCTAGGCCTTGCTTATCACGCGGGCGACAGTTTCACCAATTGCCGCTGGGCTTTCAACGACGTGAATGCCTGCTGCCTTCAGCGCCTTCATTTTCTCCGACGCCGTTCCTTGTCCGCCGGAGATAATGGCTCCGGCATGGCCCATGCGGCGTCCTGGAGGGGCGGTCTGTCCGGCGATGAAGCCTACAACGGGCTTTTTCACATGCTGCTTGACGTATTCAGCAGCTGTTTCTTCCGCTGTTCCGCCGATTTCGCCGATCAGGATGATGGCTTCCGTCTCGGGGTCTTCATTGAGCAGCTTCAAGGCGTCCACGTGCGTGGTGCCGATGATCGGATCACCGCCAATACCAATGGCAGTGGACTGGCCGATGCCGCGCTGCGTGAGCTGATAAACAGCCTCATAAGTCAGCGTTCCAGAGCGGGAGACGATGCCGACACTGCCTTCTTTGTGAATGCGCCCCGGCATGATGCCAATCTTGGCCTTGCCAGGCGAGATGACGCCCGGGCAATTCGGCCCAACCAGCCGTGACTTCGAGTTCCGGAGCACGCTCCAGACTTTTACCATGTCGTTGACCGGGATGCCTTCTGTGATGCAGATGATGAGCGGAATGCCGGCGTCATTTGCTTCAAGGATTGCGTCAGCAGCGAACGGCGGTGGCACGAAAATCACAGTCGCATTCGCGCCGGTTTCTGCAACTGCCTTCTCCACCGTGTCAAAGACCGGCCAACCTTCGTGGATGGTGCCGCCCTTGCCGGGCGTTACACCGCCGACAACGTTGGTCCCATACTCGGCACAACCTTTTGCATGAAACGTTCCCTCTTTGCCCGTGATGCCCTGCACAATGAGGCGAGTGTTCTTGTCTACTAAAACAGCCATCGTTAGTTGCCTCCTTTCGCAGCGGCCACCACCATCTCTGCCGCTTCCTTCATCGTTGTGCCCACGGAAAACTTCAGCCCGGATTCTTGGAGTATCTTGCGGCCTTCATCTACGTTTGTTCCTTCAAGCCGCAGGACGATGGGCAGCGTCACGTTCAACTTCTTTGCCGCTGCGACAACGGCAGTGGCCAGAACGTCCACGCGCAGGATGCCGCCGAAAATATTGATGAAGATGGCCTTTACGTTCTTGTCAGAAAGCAGGATGCCAAAGGCGGCCTCAATCTGCTGCTGGTTCGCACCGCCGCCCACATCGAGGAAGTTGGCGGGGGAGCCACCGGCATACTTGATGATATCCATCGTCGCCATAGCCAGGCCCGCTCCGTTCACCATGCAGGCAATATTGCCGTCGAGGCGGATGTAATTGAGCGCATACTTGGATGCTTCGACTTCGAGAGGATCTTCTTCGGCAATATCGCGCAATTCCTTCAATTCTTTGTGGCGGAACATGGCGTTGTCATCGAAGTTGATCTTGCAGTCCAAAGCGAAGAGCTTACCGTCTTTTGTCGTGATAAAGGGATTGATTTCAAGCAGCGAAGCATCGGTGTCCACATAAGCCTGATACAGGCCCATCATGAACTTCACGGCTTCGTTGATCTGCGCCGGCTTCAACCCCAGAGCAAAGGCAAGCTGGCGCGCCTGATAGGGCTGGAAGCCAACAGCCGGGTCAATATATGCCTTATGGATGGCAGTCGGGTCTTTCGCGGCCACTTCCTCGATTTCCATACCCCCTGCCTGCGAGGCCATAAAGACCAATTTCGCGGCAGCGCGGTCGAGCACGATGCCCAGGTAGAGCTCGCGGTCAATTGCCGCTGTTTCTTCAATCAGAAGACGCTGCACCTTTTGTCCCTGGGGGCCGGTTTGGTGCGTAACCAGTTGCATTCCCAGAATCTGCTTGGCATACTGTTCGGCCTCTTCCAGGTTTTTCGCAACTTTCACGCCACCGCCCTTTCCGCGGCCTCCGGCGTGGATCTGCGCCTTGACTACGACGCCGTTGGCCCCGCCGGAAAAGAGTTTTTTGGCCACGTCCAGCGCTTCATCGAGCGTGTTGGCCATCTCACCCCGGGGGACGGCAACTCCGTACCTGGCCAGGATGTCCTTTGCCTGATATTCATGGATTTTCATAGCTTGTCTTGATAGCTTGCAGGCCGCACTTTCACCTGTTGCGCAAGTACGATTGCGCTGTTTCAGATGAAATGACGGCTAACCTTTTATAGTACAGGGGTTACCGGCCGGTTGTCAGGTTGTCAGAGGGAAACCATTGGTCCAACGCCAGCTGAATCGTTCTTATCGTTTCTCAGGCGGCTGCGTTTTCTTGCGAGGCTTTACGGCAGGTCCGGATTTTGAAGCTGCTTTTGTAAATCCTGGTTTTCTATCAACTTTCGGATGTACTGCCCTCCGCAGCTCTTCCACTTCCTTTTGTGACAATTCCCGTATCTTCCCGGGAGCAATGTCCAACACCAACGGCCCATATTCTACGCGGCGGATCTTCTCCACGTGATGCCCAATCTCCTCGAACATCTTGCGGATCTCGCGATTACGGCCCTCAATGAGTGTCATTTCGTACCAGGGGTTCTCCCCATCGCGGACAAGCCTGATTTCTGCCGGGGCCGTCATGACCCGCCCCTGCTTTGATCCCGGTTTGCCGCGTTCGATCATGATTCCTGATCGCAACTGGTTCAGGGCCGATTCAGCTGGCTTTCCGCTCACTTTCACCAGATATGTTTTTCTGACCTTCGAAGCGGCGCGCGTCAGGACATTGGCCAGTTCTCCGTCATTGGTAAGCAGCAGAAGTCCCTCGCTGTTGTAGTCCAGGCGGCCTACCGGATACACGCGCGTTCCCACGCCCTTAACGAACTCCATCACCGTAGGGCGGCCTTCCGGATCACTGACGGTCGTAACGAAGCCCTTCGGCTTGTTCAATAAGTAATAGCGGTGCTTTTGCGCGCCTTGCAGCAGTTTTCCGTCTATGCGAATGTGGTCGCGTTCCGGATCAGCTTTTGTGCCTAGTTCAGTGACGATCTGGCCGTTGACCTGCACGCGACCAGCAAGAATCAGCTCCTCGGCCTTGCGACGCGAGGTAATTCCAGCGTCCGCGATGATCTTTTGCAGACGAAGAGGTGTGCTCATGGCTGGTGCACTTCCTCCGGGCCTTGTGACGGAGCCATTTCCCCGATCTGAGATGCATCGGAAGCAGCTTCCAGCGCGTCTTCCTCATCGCGCTCAGGCTCAACCGCCACCCCGGGGACATCCTCTTCTTCATCTTCAGATTCGTCCGTCACCTCAATGGCAGGCCCAGTGCTGGTTTCTTCGCCGCTTTCCAGAATGCCCTCCGAGTTGGGCATTCCAGCGGTCTTTCGTTCAAAAGGAAGCTCTCCTGGTTCGGCCAACTCACCGGCAGCCATCTTTTCAAACTCTTCCATGGAAGGCAGCTCGTTCAAGTCTTTCAGACCAAAGCGGAGCAGAAACTCTTTGGTTGTTTTGTAAAGAATCGGGCGTCCGATGACCTGCTTGCGTCCCGCCGTGGTCACCAGCTTGCGACTCATGAGTGAGCCGATGACACCTGCCGAGTCCACGCCGCGGATTTCGCTTACCTCAGGCGCCGTGATGGGCTGCTTATAGGCAATCACAGCAAGTGTTTCCAAGGCCTGAAGCGACAGCTTCATTGGCGGCTTCAGGCTTTTTACAAATGCACGCACCGCATCGTGATATTCCGGTTTGGTGGCGACGCGGTAGCCGCCGGCGATCTCGCGAATTTCCATGCCGCGGTCGTTGTTCGCGTAATCCGAGATAAGCTCAGCGATCATACGCCGGATTTCCTCACGGACCTCGCGGTCACGCTGGCGGGCGGCCTTTTTTTCGTCCTCAATGAAGGAGGCAGGCAGTTCGCTCTGCTGCTCTGCGGCAATGGACGCCTCCTCCACGGTCAGTGGAGCAGCTTCTTCTACCGGGACCACGGATGCATCCGCCTCGGTTTCACCGGTTGCCGACAAGGCTTCCCGCTGGCGCTTCTCTTCAAGCGCCTCCTCTGCGAACAGGCCTGCGAGCTGGGCCAGGGTCACCGGCTCTTCAGCCGCATAGATGACTGCTTCGATCTTTGCTTTCAGACTCATGCTAGGGTCAGCTTTCTTAGATAGTACCGAAGCAGGGCCTGTTTCGTCAGATGGAAGAGCGAAACCTGTGCGGATCCTGAAAAAATGTGTCAGTACAAAAGGCCGTATTCCTCTTCTACGGCTTTTTATTGGATGAACTGCCGTAGCGCCCAGAAGAGGCATCCGGCCAGCAGGGCTGCCGCCGGCAGAGTAAAGACCCATGCCAGAGCGATGTTTCGAATGGTGGAAAGCTGCAGGCCGCTGCCATTGGCCATCATGGTTCCTGCTACTCCAGAGGAAAGCACATGAGTGGTGGAAACAGGCATCTTGAACTGGTCGGCAGCGATGATGGTGGCCGCCGCGATGATCTCAGCCGAAGCTCCCTGGGCATAGGTCAGGTGCTCTTTGCCGATTTTTTCGCCGACGGTCACGACAATGCGCTTCCAGCCGACCATAGTGCCAAGTCCCAGAGCAAGCGCTACGGCCACTTTTACCCAGCTCGGAATAAACTTCGTCGAAGTATCCAGGTGTTTTTTGTAGTTGTTGATGATGGCGGATTCCTGCGCGGTAAAGTTTGGTTGGCCGCTCTTTGCCATCAGACGCAGTGCCTCACTTTCCACATACATGTCGTTCCGCACGTTTTGCTGCTGGTTCGCAGGGACCCTGGCCAGTGTTTTGTAAAGCTCGACTTCGTGCGAGATATCAATCGCAAGCTGCCGGGCAGCCAGAGGCGTATTAGCGGTGTATTCTTTGGTCCGGATGTATTCGGTCAGGTCGGTGCGGGCATCACCCATAACGGCATCCGGCGAAACATAATGGCCCAGTACACTGGCTGCCTGGTCTGAGACAGCAGCGAAATCCTGTACCTGATTGAAGCCTACCGCATGGTTCAGCGCGTAGGCCGTGGGCACCACGCCGATGAGGATGAGCATAATCAGCCCCATGCCCTTCTGCCCGTCATTGGACCCGTGGCCGAAGCTCACGCCCGTGCAGGTCAGGATGAGCAGTGCCCGGATCCAGAACGGCGGCGGTGCATCACCTTTCGGTGATTCATACAGGGCCTTGTCCTTAATGACAAACTTGAGCACCAACAGCAACAGCGCCGCACCGACAAATCCAACCAGCGGCGAAATCAGCAATACGCGAAAGACATTCGAGACCTGCGCCCAATCCACTCCACTCGTGCCGTTGCGGCCGTTCATTAACTGATTTGCAATACCTACGCCAATAATGGAGCCAATGAGAGTATGCGAACTGGAGGCCGGAAGACCCAGCGCCCATGTTCCCAGGTTCCAGAGAATCGCGGCAATCAGCAGGGCGAAGACCATGGCGAAGCCTGCACCGCGTCCTACCTGAAGAATGAGCTCGACGGGCAGGAGCGAAAGAATCGAGAAGGCCACGCCACCAGAAGAAGTCAGCACGCCAATCAGATTCCACATCCCAGACCAGACAACAGCCACATGTGGCTCCAGCGAATGTGTATAGATGACAGTGGCGACGGCATTGGCTGTGTCATGAAATCCGTTTACGAATTCAAAGCCCAAGGCGATGAGCAGCGCCACGCCCAACAGGACATAGGGCCAGATGGTTACGATATGGACGCCGGAGATGTCATTGGCTAGATGGAATCCGGTGTAGCCGATTCCAGCAACCAGAACTCCACCAAAAATCAGCGAGCCAATCAGGCCTGGCGACTTCTTCAGCTTGCGATCGAGAAGAGTGCCTTGCGTTGTGGGCAGTCCGGGGGAAAGAACAGCAGAAGTGGCTTCATCCATAGGTCATCGGCTCCAAGAGGGCGTGTGTGAAAGCACACTAACAGGGCCGATCGACGCGAAGTGTAAAAATTCAACAGAAAACTTTGTGAATTTTTGATGAATCAAGGATGATGTGCAAACAGCTTTTTACCATACAAGGTCCGCAATGGCCTTGCGGTGACGCTTACGGCTACAGGTCTGACTCATCTCCTGTACGAGGTTCAAAGTCCTCACAAAACCAATTCAGCCCGCACTGTGCCTGCTCCTCAGCCCCTGCCGAGAAGCCTACCGCCTCAGAAACTCGTTGTTCTATTCATGCCATCTTCTGTGAAACCCACATCACAACAAATGGACTTTATGTCCAGTCGTCGCGCATCTGGTTCATGCGTTCGGTCATGACTTGCTCGAAGTCAGCGTGTTTTTTGATGAATATGTCGCTGAAGATGCGGTCCTGGCGCAATAGGATGGCCTGCAAACGCACCAATTCCAGCAGGGCTAGGAAGAGCGCAATCAGCGTGCGTTCGGACTTTGCATTGGCCAACAGCCTGCGTAAAGAAACCGGTTTGTCCTCAGTAATGAGTCGTCTCCGAACATAATCAATCATCTGCCCGACGGTGACCGTGTCTTCTTCCACGTCGAGAACAGGCCGCTGGCGCATCCGCTCAAGAATTTCACGGAAAACCCGCGCCAGGTCGAGCGTATCGGCGGCGATTTCAGGTTCCGTGCCTTCGTCGTCGCGGAAGTCTTTTAGCGTCGGGTTGGTCCAGGTGGACTCTTCGATGAGCTGCTTTTGAAAGAGCATTTGCGCAGCGTTTTTAAATCGCTCGTGTTCGAGCAGCCGCTCGACCAGCTCACGCCGCGGGTCTTCCGGCTCGCCTTCGGCTGTTTCAACGGGCGAGCGCGGCAGCAGCATCTTGCTCTTAATGTGGATAAGAAGCGCCGCCATGTAGATGAACTCGCCTGCCGCATCGACATCGGTCGCTTTCAGGTGTTCGACATAGGAAAGAAATTGTGCTGTGATCTTCGCAATGGGAATGTCGTAAATATCAATGTCCTGTTTGCGGATGAGGTCCAGCAACAGGTCAAGCGGGCCATCGTAAACCTTACCCACAGTGACAGAAAAAGGAAAAGCGCTGTCTTCCTTCTGGTCTTTCTTCGAAGCCGTCTCTTTGATGGCAGGGCTTTTCTGACGAAAAGATGGAAGGCTCGCAGGAGCATCCTCTGGCAACGAATTTTGTTTAACTTCATCCATTACCGTACTGCCTTATCCACCAGGTTCTCCGCCAATCCCATCGCCATACGCACTTCCTGCATCGTCTGTTCGGCTCGGGAAGAGGCTTTCTTTGCCCCTGCGTTGAGGACCTCCTGCACTCGCACCAGGTCCTGCTCGTATTTGCTGCGCCGCTCCTGAATGGGAGCAAGCTCGCGCACAATGGAATCGGCCACCCATCCCTTGCATTCAATGCAACCGATACCAGCCGAGGTGCAGCCAGCATACACTTTTGTGATGGTTTCCGGATCAGAAAACACTTTGTGTAAGTCCCCAACCGGGCATACATCAGGATTTCCAGGGTCTGTTCGCCGAACGCGCGCCGGGTCTGTGACCATGGGCTTGATTTTCTGGCGAACTACCGGTTCGGGGTCGGTAAGCAGAATCGTATTTCCATAGCTCTTCGACATCTTGCGGCCGTCGGTCCCCGGTAGTTTGGGAGACGGAGTCAGCAAGACCTGTGGTTCTGGAAGGATCTCTGTACCTGTGTGTTTTGACTGATAAAACTGGTTAAATCTTCTGGCCACTTCGCGCGTCAGTTCAACGTGAGCCACTTGGTCCTGACCGACAGGAACATAGTCGGGCTGATAAATCAGAATATCTGCTGCCTGCAGAAGCGGGTAGCCGAGAAATCCATAGGTGGAAAGGTCTTTTCCGCTGATATTTTCCTGCTGCTCTTTGTAGGTGGGGACCCGCTCAAGCCAGCCCAGAGGTGTAATCATCGAAAAGAGAAGATGTAACTCTGCGTGTTGCTTGACGTGGCTTTGCACAAACAAGACGCATTTTTCTGGATCCAGCCCAGCGGCGAGAAAATCCAGGGCCACGTCCAGAGTGTTTTGCCTTACCTGGGAGGGGTCAGCATAGTCAGTCGTGAGAGCGTGCCAGTCAGCAATAAAAAAGTAGCAATCGTATTTGTTCTGGAGATCCACCCAGTTTCTGAGCGCTCCCATGTAATTGCCCAGATGCAGTTTTCCAGTGGGGCGCATGCCGCTCAGCACGCGCCTTTTTAGAGCAGATGAGGAGTTCGACACTGTGTCCTTCGCGTAAGGAAATTGCTTGTCTTATTGTACGGGAGTTATAGCGCCAGCAGGACCCGGTTAAAAGCATAGAGGGCCGGACTGACGATGGCATTGACGACCGGTCCACCAAAAAACAGGATCAAGACCAGACTAATCATGCCAAGCGAATCATAAACTCGCAGTGCGCTGTAAGGCAGCATGTGGCGCAGGATATGGGAACCATCGAGAGGCGGCAGTGGAAGCAGGTTAAATGCTGCCAGAAAGAGGTTCAGTAAAATGCCGAGATAAAGCAGCACCACCAAAGGTGCAATGATGGGGCTGGCGGCCATCAAGTCCTGGGATGGAGCGCCGAACATGACCAATTGCTTAATCATTAGGTTTCCAATGACGGTCGTCCGGGCGATCACCGCGAGTAGAAGTAGGGACACGACGGCTGCCAGAACATTGCTGACCGGTCCGGCCAGCGTGCTCAGAATATCGTCCCGCACGATGTTCTTGAAGTTTCGTGTGGTCACCGGAGTGGGTTTGGCCCATCCAAAGAGAAATCCACGCGAAAGGAAGAGCATGGCCAGAGGAATCAGGATGGTTCCCAGAAGGTCGATATGTTTCGCAGGGTTTAAGGTGACACGCCCCAGCATCCGTGCCGTCGGGTCGCCCAATCGGGCTGCCATCCAGGCATGCGCCGCCTCGTGGAGGCTTAGAGCAAACAGCAGCACCACAAATTCAAAAATCTTTAGAACAATCTCTTGCTGGCTCATGGAATCACTTCGATGGTATCAGGGTGATGTACGCAGGGCGAGCCCCCTTACAGATGCCAGCGAATCGTTTGAGACTACCGACGGCACCAGTCTGACCTGCTGCCCCTGCTCTTCCTCCCCGCATGGGGGCCTTAATGCCCATAAAACAGGCTGTACATGAGTACTGCCAGCACCAGGAGACTGACAGCTGTGTAAAACCAGTCCCGCTCAAGGGAAAAGCCAGCCGCTGCAAAAATGACACGCGCAATTGGGGTGGCAATCAGCAGGAGCAGGCCAAGCTGGATGATGGCATTGCTGTTGCCTGATGGCAGCTGCCTCAGGATGCCCGAGGGGCTCCGCAGAGCAGGTGACACGCTATGAAAGCTGGCGTAATTCGGGCGTGGGCCATGGGACTGATGCAGATAGAGCACCCCTCCGATTGCAACAACCAGCGCAGCCAGAATGACGCCGATGCGCAACAGATGACCAATCATGAGTTCCATTTTTTCGTCGTTCACAGGCGCCCCGTCATGCTGTTGTAAATCATCTCGATTCCAAGTAACACAATGACGACTGCAAAAATAAGACGCAGGGTCCGTACTTTTGCTTTTACCAGAAGGCGTGAGCCGGTAAGAGATCCGAGTAATACGCCCAGCATGACCGGCATTGCCAAGCCAGGGGAAATATACCCACGGCTAAGGTAGACACCGGCGCTGGCGGCAGCCGTCACTCCGATCATGAAGTTGCTCGTTGTGGTTGAGACCTTGAAAGGCAATCGCATGGCCTGGTCCATGGCCAGTACTTTGACCGCGCCGGAGCCGATGCCAAGCAAGCCGGAAAGCGTTCCCGCCAGAAACATCAGACTAAATCCTGCCGGAACATGCTGCGCCACATATAACTCTTCACCTTCTGGGCCTGGGTAACTCCCTTTCAACCTCAACTTGAGTGCCAGAGCATTGGGTTCTTGCTTTGCCCCATCCCCATGGGGCCGGAACGAGGCATACGCCGAATACAAAAGTACAAGGCCAAAGACAACCCCAATTGCATGCGTGGAGACAATCGCTGTCAGATACGCACCGAGAAGCGCGCCGAGCGTCGTAGCAATTTCCAGGAACATCCCGATGCGGACGTTGGAAAACCCCTCGCGCACATAAGCAGCGGCCGCTCCAGAAGATGTGGCAATCACAGATACCAGAGATGCGCCAATCGCATAGCGAATATCCACGTGGAAGAGCAGTGTAAGGACGGGGACGACAACTACGCCGCCGCCGAGTCCGGTGAGGGCACCCAAAAGGCCAGCCAGGACGGAGCTAAGAAAAATCCATGCGGAAAATTCCGTTGTGTTCATAAAGGACGGTTCAGAATATCTGTTGCTCCCTCTTTAGGATAGCGGCTGCGTCTGGAGACAGGGAAAGCACCCCGTCATCGAGCTTTGCGGTCGTTCCACAGGACAAGAGCATCTGCGTCGCCTGTGTCTTCCGCACCAGTGAACGCTGTCCCAGATTCACCACTACTTCAATACTCCCTCTTTCCATGACCAGCCATTTTCCTTCTTCGCTGAACTCCACTTTTACGTGGTCCAGAGTGCCTTCCGTAAGGTCAGGATGCGCTTTGCGTATGGCGACCAGGTTTTTGTACCAATCCAGCATTTGTGAATGCGGCGGGTTGGCCTGTTCCTCCCAGCAAAGCTTTGAGCGAAGGAAAGTCTGCTCGTCCTGAGGATCGGGAACGTCCTCCGGCTTCCAGCCAAAGGCGGCAAATTCGCGTCGACGGCCTTCGGAAACCAGCCGGCCCAGCTCCGGTTCATGGTCTGTGAAATATTGAAAGGGAGAAGAGCAGGCCCATTCCTCACCCTGAAAAATCATGGGGACAAAGGGCGCTGTGAAGACAAGCGCAGCGGCGATTTTCGCCCGGTCCATGCTGGCAATGTGGCAGAGCCGGTCTCCTTGCGCGCGATTGCCCACCTGGTCGTGGTTTTGCGCATACCCTAGAAAACGCCACGCCGGCAAGCCCTCTACCGGGCGTCCGTGTGTTCTATCCCGAAATCCCGAATAAATGCCATCGTAGACAAACACGGATTTGAGCGATTTTGCCAGGTCTGCCATCTTCCCAAAATCGGCATAGTAGCCGCTGCGGTCTCCGGTGAGCAAAGCGAAAATGGCATGGTGAAAATCGTCGCTCCACTGGGCATCCAGACCGTAACCTCCGGCTTCCGGCGCACGCACCAAGCGCGGATCATTCAGGTCGCTTTCGGCAATGACGACGTATTGTTTGCCTGTTCGCGCTTCCAGCGCCCGGACTTCTCCGGCCAGCTGCTCCATAAAGTGAATCGCCGAGCGGTCCATATAAGCGTGGACAGCGTCCAAGCGGAGACCATCGAAATGGTAATCGCGCAACCACATCAGGGCGTTCTCGCAAAAAAAACGCCGTACCTCGTGACTTCCCGCATCTTCAAGATTGACAGCATCGCCCCAAGGCGTGTGATGCAGGGTCGTAAAATAGGGGCCGAAAAGCCCGAGATAATTGCCTGAAGGGCCAAGATGGTTGTAGACCACATCAAGTAAAACGGCCAGGCCATGTTCATGGCATGCATTGACAAAGCGCTTCAGCGCTTCTGGACCGCCATAGACTTGCTGCGGAGCAAACAGATCTACGCCGTCATAACCCCAGCCGCGCTTGCCGGGAAAGGAAGCGACAGGCATCAACTCTACATGGGTAATGCCCAGTTCTCGAAGGTAGGAGAGTTTGGTTCGTGCTGCATCGAATGTGCCTTCCGGGGTGAAGGTCCCAATGTGCAGCTCATACACGATGGCACTCGAAAGCGGCGGCGATTGCCAGTGGCCGTCCGTCCAGTGAAATGCTGCGTGGTCCAGTATCCGCGATGGACCATGCACTCCTTGTGGTTGCCAGGCAGAACGCGGATCCGGCAACGCAGGCCCGGATCCATTCAGGACAAACGCATAATCGGTCCCCGCTGCTGCCTGGGAAACTTCCAGCTCCCACCAGCCGCCGGTGCTTTTCTGCATGGAATGGAGCCGGTCTGCAATCTTCAGGTCAACAGTGCTGGCTTTTGGCGCCCAAACTCTGAATCGATGCATTTCTTTTCCTTACACCATATCTGATGCAAAGTACTGCGACAGTTTTACTTGCAGACTTTTCCACAGCCTGTTTCCAAATTCTCGTTGACATTTATCGCAATATGCAATATATATATTGCATATTGCGATATGACGCTCGGTGAAAAAATCCGTTATCTGCGCGAAGTCGAAGGAAACCTGCGCGGCCTGAACCGTGCCCTGACGCAGCAGGAAGTCGTCAAGGCCATCCGCTCGGAACTGAAAGCGACGATGAGCCAGTCGTATCTTTCGCAGATTGAAAGCGGCGCGCGGCCTCACCTGACGAACACCACGCGGCAACTGCTGGCGAAGTTCTTCAAGGTGCATCCCGGATATCTGGTGGATGATCCGGAGGGTTATCATCCTGAGCTGTTGAGCGACGCGCGCACGTTGGAAGACAAGCTGGATTTGTGGCTGGTGAGCGGCGCCGAGCGATTTCGACGCGATCCCGCACTGCGTCAGGCATTGTTGACGCTGGCGCGCCATAAGGAGACGCGACGCTGTCTGCTGCTGCTGGAAGAGATCATAGAAACGCCTGGCTTGGTCGAGCGGCTGCTGGAAGTGCTGCGTCCCGCACAGAATGGGCAGACGGCAAAGCGGCGGTCTGCAAAGGAGATTCAAAAATGACGTGGGAGGGATTTTATCTGTTTTGCTTTGCATTCGGGTTGTGCCTGAGCGCGATTGCATTTGTGGGGGGCTTCTCGCACTTCCACCTGGGCCACCTGCATCTGCATCACGCTGGCGCGGGACGTGCGCAGGGAGTAAATGGGCACTCCATCACCCCTGTGAATGGCTTCACGCTCATGATCTTTCTGTGCTGGTTTGGAGGGACCGGATATCTGCTGGAGCACTATGGCGGTTTCGTCGTACCCGTCGTGCTGGTGCTTTCCACGCTGGCTGGTGTCATGGGAGCAACGGCCATTTTCTGGTTTCTGGTGCATGTGCTGTTACCCCACGACCGTGCACTGACGGCAGAGGAAACTGCGACTACGGGCATGTTGGCCCGCGTGAGTGCTGCGATCCGCGACCACGGGACGGGGGAGATTTTGTTTACGCAGAACGGCAGCCGCAAGTTCGCAGCAGCACGCAGTGAAAATGGACTGCCGATACCGCGCGATACAGAGGTTGTGGTGATGCGCTATGAGCAAGGCGTCGCCTGGGTGCGTCGCTGGGATGAAATTGCCAGTGAGGTGAAGTAGTCCCGGGCAGGCGCGTAACGATGTCCTTCAAAACAGTCTTCCCGGTGAGAAAGGACCGGGATTACGATGACGAACACAATAATCGTAGTTGTTGGCTTATGTCTTCTTGCCTTCATGATTTTGGTTGGTCTCTTGGCAAAGATGTTTCGCAAAGCGGGCCCCAATGAGGCCCTCATCGTCTACGGCTTTCGTGGACCACGGGTCATTAAGGGCCATGGCACGGTCATCTTTCCTATGGTGGAAAGCTGCCGCGAGCTTTCGTTGGAGCTCATGTCTTTCGATGTCGCGCCGCAGCAGGACCTTTATACAAAACAGGGCGTGGCCGTAACGGTGGAAGCAGTAGCGCAGATCAAAGTACGTTCTGATCAGGAATCCATTCTGACTGCTGCTGAACAATTCCTCACCAAGACGCCTCCGCAGCGTGAAGGACTCATTCGCTTGGTGATGGAGGGCCATCTACGCGGCATTATCGGTCAGCTTACCGTGGAGCAGATTGTGAAAGAGCCAGAGATGGTCTCTGATCGTATGCGGTCTACGTGTGCCGATGATATGAGCAAGATGGGACTTGAGGTTGTATCGTTCACGATCAAAGAAGTCCGCGACAAGAATGAATACATCACCAATATGGGACGTCCTGATATTGTGCGCATTAAGCGTGATGCGGATGTGGCCGCGGCCGAAGCCGAGCGTGACACCGCAATCCGCCGAGCGAATGCGCAGCGTGAAGCCGCTGTAGCAAAGGCCGCAGCCGACCAGGAGCGGGTGATTGCCGAAACCGCATCGCTTGCCCGGCAGGCTGAGGCGCAGCGCGACCTCGACATTCAAAAAGCGCAGTTTGCTGAACAGAGCCGCAAACAACAGGCGCAGGCCGACAAGGCTTATGAATTGCAAACCAATGTCATGCAGCAACAGGTAGTTGCCGAGCAGGTGAAGGTCCAGCAGATAGAGAAAGAACAGCAGATCAAGGTGCAGGAAGCCGAGATTGTGCGTCATGAGAAAGAGCTGATCGCTACCGTGCTAAAACAGGCAGAGATTGAACGCCAGCGTGTGGAAAATCTGGCAGCGGCAGAAAAAGCTCGGTTGATGATTGAAGCTGAAGGACACGCTGCAGCCATTCGTGCGCAAGGCGAAGCTGAGGCTGCGATCATTTTCCAGAAAGGCGAAGCTGAGGCAAAGGCCATGAACGTAAAGGCAGAGGCCTATCAGGAATGGAACCAGGCCGCGGTAGTAGACCGCCTGATTAGCAATATGGCTGAGGTTGTGCGGGCCATGTCGGAGCCGTTGTCCAAGGTAGACAAGATCACTGTAGTCTCAACCGGCAGTGATGGTGCGGCGGGGGTCAACAAGCTCACTGGCGACATCGCAAAAATTGCCGCCCAGGTTCCGGCCCTCTTTGAGGCGCTTTCCGGAATGGATATGCGCGAACTGATGAACAATGTGAAGACGATGCGGGCACGCCCAAATGGCGAGTCTACTCTGTCAGGCAAACCACTGTAACTGGATTGGGCCTTCTGCCTCGTCTGGCTGCTTTTGAAGAAGGAGGAAGACATGGCACTACTGGAGCGCGTTGCCGCCCTGTTGCGTGCGAACATTAACGACCTAATGGACAAGGCAGAAGACCCGGAAAAGATGATGAAGCAACTTGTCCTTGATATGGAGAACCAGCTTCTCCAGGTAAAAACGCAGGTGGCGATCGCCATCGCTGACCAGCATCTTTTGGAAAAGAAGAAAAAAGAGCACGAAGATGAAGCGGCCGAGTGGCACAAAAAAGCTGAGCTGGCGGTCGCTAAGGAGAAGGACGACCTGGCCCGCGCCGCACTCGAACGGGCCTTGACACATGAACATATGGCGTCAGGCTTTGCACAACAGATTGAAGATCAGGCGGCGGAGGCCGACTCTCTGCGTTCTGCTCTGCGTAAATTAGAGCAAAAGCTTGCCGAAACGCGCAGCCGTTGTGAGATGCTGATTGCGCAACATCGCCGCGCTCGCGTAGTCAACCGGGCAAATCAGGTGCGGCAGAAGATGGATGCAGCCGGCAACAGCGCCAGCATGGATCGCATGAAGCTTCGTGTGATGGAAACAGATTCAGAAAACGCTGCGATGCAGGATTTACTCAAAGAGGATTCATTGGAAAGCAATTTTGCAGCATTAGAGAGGGAAGACCGCATCGAACAATTACTGCGCGAATTGAAAGAGCGGCAAAGCAAGACGGCCTGATTTTGCGTATCACCGAGGAGCACTGTACCTTTATTTCGAGACTATGAATCACTCTCATGGCTTTGACCTTCAGGCGTCTGCACGGCTTTCCATGACAGACCACGGATTCAACGCTGGTTTTCCTCAGGCCGTAAAAGATGAAGTGGCCGCAATCCTGGAGCATCCACTTGCTGTAGATGGCTTTGACGGTGTGCGCGACATGCGTGATCTGCCGTGGTCTTCTATTGACAACGACACTTCACGCGACCTGGACCAGATAGAAGTCATCGCAGCAATGAATGACGGCGCTGTTCGCGTGCGTGTGGGCATTGCAGATGTAGACGCTTATGTGCCGAAAGGTTCTGCGATTGACAGATTTGCCAGGAACCAAACCACAACGGTTTACGCTGGTGTTCACAATTTCTCTATGCTCCCTGAGGAGTTGTCTACGGGGCTTACATCGCTGCTCGAAAACGAAGATCGGCTCAGCGTTGTTTATGAGTTTGTTGTGGACGCACAGGGATGCGTGATCTCTAGTGCCCTCTATCGGGCCACGGTCAAAAACAAGGCACAACTGGCATATCCATCTGTGGGTGCATGGCTCGAAACCGGAAAAAACCCTCCAGAGAAAGTTGGCGATTCACACGAGATTGCAAAACAGTTACAGATCCAAAATCATGTTGCGCAGCTTTTGCGAAGTCAGCGATATAGGCGAGGAGCTTTGAACCTCCAGACAATTGAGACGAACCCGCTCATGCGCGATGGCGAGCCCGTTGAAATTCAGATGCATTTGAGGAATCCGGCCACTGATCTGATTGAAGATTTCATGATTGCTGCCAATGAAGTTGTCGCCACCAGCCTGGACAAGGCAAAGTTTTCTTCCATTCGGCGTGTTGTGAAAACACCGAAACGCTGGGACCGTATTGTTGAACTGGCCGCCCGGTATGGAACAAAGCTGCCAGAAACTCCTGATCCTAAGCCGCTGCATGATTTTCTTTGTGAACGGCAAAACGCGGATCCGGACCATTTCCCGGACCTCTCTTTGGCCGTGGTCAAGCTGCTCGGTTCGGGAGAATATGTTCTGGAACGTGCGGGAGAGGCGGCCGAGGGGCACTTCGGTCTGGCAGTGCAGGACTATACCCACTCTACAGCTCCCAATCGACGCTATGCCGATCTGGTCACACAACGGCTGGTCAAAGCAATGCTGGCGAAGCAGAAGTCGCCATATTCAGATGAGGAGCTCGCTGCCATAGCGCAGCAGTGCACTCGTCAGGAAGACGCGGCCCGAAAAGTAGAGCGCGAAATGCGCAAACGGATTGCAGCCGTGGTGATGCATGACCGTATCGGACAACAATTTACAGCGATTGTGACTGGTGTAAACGAGCATGGGACTTTTGTGCGAACGAAATCGCCACATGTGGAGGGAATGCTGGTGCGCGGCGCAAAAGGCGTGGACGTAGGCGACAGGATCCAAGTTACCTTGACCCATACTGACCCTGAACGCGGATATGTGGATTTTACTCGCAGCTAGAATGCAGACATGCGGCCCCATCTGGCAACGCTGGTAGAGGATTTTGAGCGGCACAGCAGGGAAATCGCCATCGTTACACATCGTGGTAATCGCCGCATTGTGTCTACGTATGGTGAAGTAGCTGCACTGGCCCGGCGCTTTGCGGCCATGCTTTTGCAGCGAGAAATCAGTGCGGGAGATCGCGTCCTTCTGTGGGGCCAGAATTCTGCGGAATGGGTCGCGACTTTCTTCGGATGTGTGTTATGTGGAGTCATCGTCGTTCCGCTCGATGCTGCAGGCAGTGCTGAATTTGCAAGGCGCGTTTTGGATGATACGCGTCCTAAGCTGGTTGTGGGTGATGCCGCCTTGCTCACACAGCTGCCTGAAGGCACAGTAAAAATCAATTTTGATGACTGGATAGCAGCACTGCCTGCCAGGCCGCTGACGAACGTCCCCGCGCTCAATCTGGATACTCCGCTCCAGGTCCTTTTTACTTCCGGCACCACATCAGAACCGAAAGGTGTGGTCCATACGCACCGGAATGTGCTGGCGAGCGTAGCTCCTATCGAACGTGAAATACAAAAGTATCTAAAGTATGAGCGGCCCTTTCACCCCTTACGCTTCCTACACACCTTGCCGCTCAGTCACGTCTTTGGACAATTTATGGGTTTGTGGCTCCCTGTTCTGCTGGGCGCGGAAGTACATTTTGAAGCGCGCCTGCAGGCCCCGCGTCTGGTAGAACTCGTCCGGCGAGAGCGCATTTCTGTGATTGCTGCCGTGCCGCGCGTGCTTGAGCTTCTGCGTACCTATTTGTTTTCGCTTTTTCCAGAGCTACCGGAGCAAATCAATCGTGCGCAGGGAAAACCTGCGTGGAAGCGATGGTGGCGCTTTCGCAAGGTCCATCATTTACTCGGCTGGAAGTGTTGGGCCTTTGTCTGCGGCGGCGCAGCGCTTTCATCAGAACTCGAATCCTTCTGGAATACCCTGGGGTTTGCTCTGGTGCAAGGCTACGGCATGACGGAAACCACTGCGCTGATTACACTGAATCATCCATTCAAGGTTGGCAAAGGCACCATTGGGAAGCCGTTACCCGGACGCGATGTCCGCCTCTCAGAAGACGGCGAAATTCTGGTACGTGGCGAAATGGTTTCTACTGCAATCTGGCAGCGTGGCCAACTGACAAAGTCTTCTGATGAATGGCTGGCGACAGGTGATCTGGCGTGCAGTGATGAAGAGGGCCGTTTTCAATTTCTGGGCAGAAAGGGCCTGATGATTGTTACATCTTCAGGACTGAACATCCATCCCGAAGATGTGGAAGTGGTACTTGAGAAACAGTCAAATGTCCGTGCTGCGGTTGTCGTGCCAACGAACACACCCGCTGGTACAGAAGCGATGGCAGTGCTGCTTTTCCATGGGACGGAAGCAGAGGCGGCCCAGGCCATCCGTTCTGCAAATCTGCAATTGGCTGATTATCAGCGGATTCGTTACTGGCGTATCTGGCCTGGACTGGATTTTCCGCGCACATCTACGGGGAAAATCCAGCGCGGCAAAGTGGCCCAATGGGCCAGCTCTTTGACTATGGAAAAAACCATGGCCGGAGAAAATGACAGTGATCCGCTTCTGGCTCTCATTGCAGCCATTACCCGCAGTCCCGCAGGTAAGACCACAGATGAGGCACGGCTCGATGAAGACCTGCATTTGGACAGCCTGGGCCGGGTGCAGTTGCAAAGCGAGCTGGAGCAGAAGCTCGGTGTCACATTGGACGATACGACAATCATCAGCATAGAAACGCTGGGAGAACTGCGCAGGCTTCTAAGCAGAAACAGCGACGCTCTGCACCCCGCTGTCCCAGAAAGTCCTGCAGCAGTCAAGCCGCAATCACGACCAGCAACATCCATCTATCCGCAATGGCCGTGGTCTTGGCCGGTTCATGCGCTGCGTGTCATCTTTCTTGAGTGTGTTGCGCGGCCGATGACACGCTTTCTTGCGAAGCCAGCTACTGTTTGTGTCTCCAGGGTAATTGCAGCCCAGCGGCCGCTGTTGATCATAGCGAATCACGTGACGGCTTATGATGCCGCGCTTGTGCTCTACGCTCTTCCCGGTAGACTGCGCAGGCGAGTAGCCATCGCCATGGCTGCGGACATTCTCGAAGATTTTCGCCATGCTCGGGGCCAGGACACGCGGATACAGAACGTGCTTGCGCCGATTGCGTATTGGCTCATTACTGCGCTATTCAACGTTTTTCCTTTACCGCGCAGTGCAGGTTTCCGTGACAGTTTCGCACACATGGGCCATGCTTTGGATCGTGGCTACAACGTACTCATCTTTCCTGAGGGCACGCGCACGTCAGGGAACTTGCAGAAGTTCCGTCCCGGAATCGGCATGCTGGTGAAGGAGTCGAATGCGGCAGTTTTGCCTGTTGCCCTGCGTGGTCTTGGCGATCTAAAGCAGGGCGGTAAAGGGTGGTTTCGCTCCGGAAAGCTGGAGCTGCATGTAGGCAAGCCGATGCACTTCCGGTCAACAGATTCACCCGAGACGATTACTGCCGCACTCGAAAGCACTCTCCGTTCTATGCTGCAATGAGTTATTTCCCCGTTCGTCCGATGACCACATCGATGCCGCCGGTAAAACTTCTGCCCGGCATCCGGACGCCTTCAATTTCTTCATATCCTGTGTTGCTCAGGTTGGACATTTGCAGGTAGGGATGTACGCGACCTTTTTCTCGTGCAATGGCCATGTCCCATACGGGATAGGCATTCTGCTGATATCGCTGTGTAATTGCGATGCGATTCTGCAGCATATATCCAAATAAAGGAGTAACGGTCCACTCGGCAAACGCATTGTTGACCGGGTAGTTGAATACATATTCTGATTGAAGACCATGAAGCGCATCCTGGGCTCCTGAAAGCAGTGTCCAACCCAACCTGATGTGTTGGTTGTGTGTTGCCTGCCAGGTCCATGCGCTTTCGACCCCGGCGAACCTGAGGCCGGGCAGATTGCTCGCATGCCAAAGGTCGGACGCATTCGCACGAACATAATCAATTGCGTCGTGCTGGTGAGAATAGAATCCTGTGATGGAAAGATAGGAGTTTGATCCAGCAAACCAGTCCAGTCCTGCTTCATAATTCCATGCAGACTCTGGCTTCAGGTTTGGATTTCCAACTGTGGCTGGGTCGCTATAGTAAAGGTCAGTATAGGTCGGGAGACGAAAACCGTATCCCAGCGCGGCCCGCAGCTTGACGCTGGCATTCAACCAATAACTACCAGCAAGGCTAGGACTTGTGACGTAGTAGCCTCCACTGATGATCTCCTGTCGTAGGCCTGCTGTAATCGTTAGCCCTTTCCACTGCAGGTCTGCATCCAGGTATCCCGCGCCCCAGTTGCGAGCATGGTTGCCAAGATTATTGCTGTGAATGGAGTCCCCATCGCCTTCCAGCCCGTAAAAGAAAGAGCTGTGTGCACCCAAATGATCACTGCGACGAAGGGCCCCTTGCCAACTTTCGTCGATATGCTGGTTTTTGTAAAAGGCGGGATCATTACGCAGAAGCACAAAGATGTCAGAGTGTCTGCGATATCCAAATGCGGCTGATGTCTTCGTGCCCAGTTCCTGGCGCAGGGAAGCAAACCATCCTTTTGTGCGCTCCCATGAATTGAAGTTGCCATAAAACTGGTTGGCCCCAAACGCACGATCGCTACCGGCCAACAGAATGTCACTCTCTCCCAGAACGGTCTTCCATCTGGTTTCTGAGCTTCCGTTCTCATTACGGTAATCGCGGTCAGTCATAAAACCCGTTGAGAAATTGCGTGCACCTGAAGCCAGCTCGGACCATTGTTTCCCCACGATGGACCCGGTGAAGGCCTGCTCATCTTCGCCAAAGCTTCCCACTCCACTACGCAGTCGCAATGCTGTGGTTTGCGGAGTAGCCGTAAGAAAATCTACAACGCCTCCAATGGCGTCCGAGCCATACAGTGTCGAGCCGGAGCCATGCAGAATGTCAATCGACTGCATCGCATCCAGAGGTACCGGAAGGTCCAAATTATGGTGGGCTGACTGCGCATCATTCACGCGCAATCCATTGATCAGAACCAGCGTCTGCGCAAACGAGGAGCCGCGCATTACGATGTCTGCCTGAGCTCCCCCCGCACCGCGCTGTTCAATATAGGTAGAGGCGTCGGTCCTGAGCAAATCTTCCACAGTCGGGAACGCCAGGGGGTGTTCCTGGGGATTCAAGATCATTACCGAGCGGTTTGATTCGCCCAGAGTGACAGGCTCGGGGTTCCCCACCACAACAACCGTTGTTTTTGCTGTAGGCGGGGGAGGGAATTGAGCCTGGGAGGTTTCCTGCGCAATGGCATGGAAGAGACATAAGAAACCAGAAAGAACAAGGGTACAAACTTTCATGCGCTTATCATCCGGTTTCTTCGGGCAAGTCACAATGGTAATTTAGCCATGAAGTGAATAGTTCATTTCGTGAACCATCCAGTAGAATGATGGCATGCGAATCGAGGCATTTCTTGAGGAAAGTCCTCTTTTTGAGATCTATCGTGTCTCGCGAAAGCTGGAAACGCAGTTGCGTCAACTCTTAAGTCCATGTGATATCAGCTTTTTTGAGGCACTTTTGCTGGTCTCCATTCTGTTCGAGGAGCCCCGCGCGGTCAAACCGTCTCAGCTTGCAGACACCTTTTCAACCGGGCGCGGAAACATCAGCAACTGCATCTCCACGCTGGAGGCCCGTGGTCTTCTGAAGCGTCGTATTGATCCGGAAGATGGCCGCAGTATCCAGCTGCAGCTCAAGACCCCGGGGCGCAAATGCGCGATGCAGGCCGTCCGGGTTTTGGACCAGATGCAGAAGCTGTTTGAAAAAAAGATAGGAGCCCCGCAACTGAGATCAGCTCTTGCTGCCGTTCGCGAGGTAGAGCTTCTTTGTGAGGCAGCTTCCAATCACATGTAAGCTTTCTGCAGGCTGAGTGTCTATGACCATCAATATCCATCATTTGGAACTGCTGATGCTGTTACTGCTGCTTTTCGTGGTGGGGCTTGCTGTGCTTGCTCGCCGCCTTGGGCAGCCCTACCCCATCATTTTCGTTCTCGGTGGACTTGTGCTCAGCTTTCTTCCACCAGTCCCGGACATTGCGCTGCATCCTGATTTTGTCTTTCTCGTCGTGCTGCCGCCTCTCGTATTTGCTGCGGCCCACAATACGTCGTGGCGTGATTTTCGAGAAAACCTTATGGGCATTCTGATGCTGGCCTTTGGACTGGTTGCTTTCACCGTGGTCGGTGTAGGTTTTGCGGGGCACTACTTCTTTCCGCAGCTCACCTGGAAGACCGGCCTGGTGCTGGGTGCGGTGGTTTCCACTACAGACACGCTGGCTGCAACCAGCATTGCACAAAAACTCGGCATTCCCACTCGAATCGTGGACATTCTGGAAGGAGAAAGTCTCATCAATGATGCCAGCGGCCTTCTCGCCGTCAGCTTTACAGTGGGCATTATCACTAGCGGGCATGTGCCTTCTCTTCTCAGCGCTCTTGGTCAGCTCTTGCTCCTTTCTAGCGGTGGCGTCATCATCGGCCTCGCAATTGCATGGGTCCACTCACGGTTGATCTATCGCATTGAGGCTGCGCAGATTGAGTTGACCATGACTCTTATGGTTCCGTATGTTGCCTACCTGGCCGCGGAACGTCTGCATACCTCCGGTGTCATGGCGACTGTAGCCTGCGGATTGTATCTGGGGCATCACCGCACGCGGCTGCTTTCCCTCGGCGCCCGCCTCGAATCTCCGGCCGTGTGGAATACGGTTGAATTTATTCTGAACGGGCTGGTTTTTCTTCTGTTAGGTCTTCAAATCTCCTCCGTGTTGGCGGGGATTGAACATATGGGGACGGGCAAGCTCATCGCGGGTGGCATCATGGTCAGCATCATTGTGGTGGCGCTTCGCTTCCTTTGGGTCTTTCCTGGTGCCTGGATCGCGCAGAAGATCCGGAAGCATTTTTCCGGAAGGGAAACGGAGATAGAAAACCGTCAGGTGTTTCTTATCGCCTGGGGAGGAATGCGCGGCGTGATTGCATTGGCTGCTGCACTCTCACTTCCGGAATCACTCCCGGATGGGGCCGCATTTCCAGCGCGTAACATCATCATCTTTTTTACCTTCTGTGTCATTCTTGTTACGCTCGTTGGTCAGGGCCTGACTTTTCCCTGGATCATTCGCAACCTTGGTTTGGCCCAGAGTGGACAAAAACCCAATTTGGAAGAACAGATGGCGCTTCGGACCATGATTCAGCGGGCCATCAGTTATCTTCAGGCACAAAGAGAAAAGGATATTGCAAACAAGGAAGTGTACGAAGCGGTGGAGCGCGCGTACAAGCGTCGGATGGCGCTTCTGAAAAATCCTGAAGAAGGAACAAAAGAAGAGTTTTACGCTCAGGCCAACCGCTATCTTGAAGTTGCCCGTGAGGCCAGAAACATTGAGCGTATGGCCGCAGGAGAATTGCTTGCTACCAACCAGATCAACGATCTGGTCTACCAGCAGCTTATCCTCGACATTGATTTGCAGGACGCCCGCTATTCTGCGAAGTTTGCCTCCTGAAGCGTTGGCGCTCTGGATCGGAAAGATATGCAATCATACCGCAGTATCTTGCGTTGATTTCCACAGTCTACACAGGATATAGTTGGTCTACCTTTGCGGTGCTGGATGGATCTTCATCCGGCTGAAAAGGGAATCCGGTGCAAATCCGGAGCTGCCCCGCAGCGGTAAGCAGGAACGAAAGCCTCATTCAGACGCACTGGTTTGGCTCCAAGCCGGGAAGCGGAGGCAAGTAGGAAGGACAAGCCTGCAAGCCCGAAGACCTGCCGCAGAGAGACACTCATGCGCCTCCGAGGGGAGTGCCGGGTGATGATGGTCTCTTTCCGTCATTTTCCTGTCCAGTCTCACCTCTCAGGCGGAAAGGAAATTTCCGTGCCTGAATTGCAGACAACACTTGCTGAGATCGCACCAGACTTTCCACAGCCTGAGCCTGCACCACAGATGCAGGTGCGCAAGCGCAACGGTTCACTTGAACCTGTCGATGTGAACAAGATCGTGCGTGCCGTGCAGCGATGCTGCCATGGTCTGACGCACGTGGACCCGATGCGCGTCGCCAGCCGCACAATAGGGGGGCTTTACAACGGTGCTACCACACGGGAGCTCGATGCAATCTCGATTCAAACCGCGGCTTCGCTGATTGCTGAAGAGCCGGAGTATTCCAGGCTCGCGGCGCGCTTGCTGCTTTCCACCATTGTGAAAGAAGTTTCTGGCCAGAACATTTACTCGTTTTCGCAATCCATTGAGATGGGCCATCAGGAAGCTCTGATTGGCCGCGCCACCTATGATTTTGTTGTTCAGAACGCGCGGAAGCTTAACCATGCAGTGGATGAGGAGTTTTCTGATCGATTTGAATACTTTGGTCTGCGCACTGTGTATGACCGCTATTTGCTGCGGCATCCCATTACGCGCAAGGTAATAGAAACGCCGCAGTATTTCTTTATGCGTGTCTCCTGCGGACTGGCAGTTACGGTAAATGAGGCCATAGATTTTTATCGCCTGATGGCTACGCACGATTACATGCCCAGTTCGCCGACCCTCTTCAATTCCGGCACCCGTCACGCACAGATGTCCTCCTGTTATCTCATAGATTCCCCGCAAGACTCGCTTGAGGCCATCTATGACACCTACAAGCAGGTGGCGATGCTCTCAAAGTTTTCCGGGGGCATCGGTCTGGCTTTCCATCGCGTGCGCTCAGAAGGATCTTTGATCCGTGCGACGAATGGTCTCTCCAATGGCATCGTTCCCTGGTTGCACACGCTCGATGCATCTGTGTCTGCGGTCAATCAGGGAGGAAAGCGTAAAGGTGCTTGCTGTGTTTATCTGGAGCCCTGGCATGCTGACATTGAACAATTTCTGGAACTTCGCGACAACACGGGCGACCATGCGCGCCGCACGTACAACCTGAACCTGGCGAATTGGATACCAGACCTTTTTATGCGTCGCGTGGAGACAGATGGGGTCTGGTCGCTGTTTGATCCTAAAGTTGTCCCTCATTTTCCCGACCTTTATGGTGAAGCCTTTGAAGCTGCTTATGAGGAAGCTGAGGCGCAGAAGCTTTATACAAAGCAGATAAAGGCCCGCGACCTTTATGCACGCATGATGCGCACGCTTGCCGAAACCGGCAATGGCTGGATGACCTTCAAGGACACAACGAACCTGAAATGCAATCAGACGGGAAGGCCGGAAAACGTCGTGCATCTCTCAAATTTGTGCACAGAAATCACCGAAGTCACCTCTTCGGCAGAAACTGCTGTCTGCAATTTGGGATCAATCAATCTTGCCCGACACGTTGTAAACGGAAGCTTTGATTTTGAAAAACTTGCGCGTACCGTACGCGCAGCGATTCCGATGCTCGACCGCGTGATTGACATTAACTACTACCCCGTGGAAAAAGCAGCGTCTGCCAATCACCGCTGGCGTCCTGTCGGGCTTGGTATCATGGGGCTGCAGGACGTCTTTTTCCAGCTTGGCCTGCCGTTTGATTCGCCAGAAGCATCTGCTCTTTCTTCGCAAATTCAGGAAGAAATTTACTTTCATGCCCTCAGTGCCTCCTGCCATCTGGCGGAAAAGCAAGGCCCGCATCCGGCCTTCAGCGAGACCCGTGCTGCGCTGGGCAAACTGCAATTTGATCTCTGGGGTATCACTCCAGCCAATCAAGGGCGATGGGACGCACTCAAGCAGCGGATCCGCCAATATGGCCTGCGTAATTCGCTTCTGATTGCCATTGCGCCTACAGCGACCATTGCCTCCATTGTCGGCTGCTACGAATGTATTGAGCCCCAGGTCTCAAACCTCTTTAAGCGAGAAACCCTCTCAGGTGAATTCCTTCAAGTGAACCGGTATCTCGTCGAAGAGCTGAAAAAACTGGGCCTATGGACAGAGGAAATGCGCGCGCGGATCAAGCTGGCTGAGGGCTCTGTTCAAAACATCGAAGAATTACCGAAAGATCTCCGCCAGATTTATCGCACGGTCTGGGAATTGCCCATGCGGGCCATCATTGATATGGCTGCTGCTCGCGCCCCCTGGATCGACCAGAGCCAGTCGCTGAATCTCTTTGCTGAGTCTCCCAACATTGGCCGACTGAGCTCAATGTACATGTATGCCTGGAAGAGCGGCATCAAAACCACCTACTATCTGCGTTCGCGTCCGGCCACGCGCATTGCAAAAACCACTGTTCAGCAAAGCTCAGGAGCCATTGCCTGCTCTTTGGAAAATCCGGAATCCTGCGAAGCCTGCCAGTAAAGGAGAAAATTCATGTCCATTGTTACAGAATCGTCCGTAAAGGTCCCTGATTCCATCCTCGATCCTGGACTTTGTCTCACATTGCGGCCTATGCGTTATCCCGTTTTCTTTGAGATGTTCAAAGACGGAATCCGCAACACCTGGACCGTCGAAGAAGTAGATTTTTCTACCGATCTTGCTGACCTGCGCGCGAAGCTCACACCGGCTGAACGGCATCTGATTCAGCGCCTAGTGGCCTTCTTCGCCACAGGAGACTCGATCGTCTCCAACAATCTCGTGCTCAATCTTTACCGGCATATCAATTCTCCTGAAGCCCGTTTGTATCTTTCGCGACAGCTCTTTGAAGAGGCCGTCCACGTGCAGTTCTATCTCACGCTGCTGGACAATTACATCCCTGATCCTGCGGCGCGGGCCGAGGCCTTTGCCGCGGTTGAAAATATTCCGTCTATTGCAAAGAAGGCACAGTTCTGCATGAAGTGGATGGATTCCATTCAGCAGCTCGACACATTAAAAACGGAAGAAGAACGCCGACAGTTTCTACTTAACCTTATCTGTTTTGCCGGATGCATCGAGGGCCTGTTCTTCTTCGCAGCTTTTGCTTATGTGTACTTCCTGCGGAGCAAAGGTCTTTTGCATGGACTTGCAACTGGGACCAACTGGGTCTTCCGTGATGAAAGCTGCCACCTTGAGTTTGCCTTTGAGGTGGTAAAGACCGTCCGCACGCAGCATCCGCATCTCTTTGACAAAACGATGGAAGAGCAGGTCATTGCTATGTTAAAGGAGGCCGTGGATTGTGAAGCTCAGTTTGCAGAGGACCTGCTCTCCGGCGGGGTTGCCGGTCTTTCCCTGAAGGACATGCGCGAATATCTTCAATACGTAGCGGATGCGCGTCTGCAGCGACTGGGAATTTCCGCTGTCTTTGGCTCAAAAAATCCATTTCCTTTCATGGATTTGCAGGATGTCCAGGAACTGACGAATTTCTTTGAACGCCGTGTTTCCGCCTACCAGGTAGCTGTCCAGGGAGAGGTTACGTTTCACGATGAGTTCTGAGCCAACCTTTGTCACAGGGTCTCCGGTCTAAAATACCTAGGCAAGGAGGCCCTATGGCAGCCCTTCTTGGAATTATGACGGCGCTCGTCTTTTTCTTTCTCATCGCCGTGCTGTGGAGCGGAGATCGTCTTTCCCAGCACGGCTTTCATTTGAAAGGCAGAAGCCGAAAATAAACCTCTCCCAGAAGCCAGGCAGCAGGGCGAATGGATCAGGTGGCTTTTCTATTTACGCGTTCCGCGTTACAGTAGCCTTCATACGAAAATGAGCGCTACTGTTGTCTCAAATCCCTCCATGGCTGGAATGAAAACCCGCCTGGTCTCTCTTGATGTGTTACGCGGGCTTACCATTGCCTTCATGATTCTGGTGAACAACGGCAACGAATATTCTTACTGGCCGCTTCACCATATCGACTGGAATGGCTGGACTCCCACGGACCTTGTTTTCCCGACGTTTTTGTTCGTTGCCGGAGTTTCGCTGGTATTTTCCTTTGAGTCTCGCCTCAAAAAAGGTGAATCGAAAAGTTCTATCTTTGCTCATGCTGTACGCCGGTCTATCGTTCTGTTCCTATTGGGCCTGGTCGTCAATGGTTACCCATTTTTTCATCTTGGTACACTGCGTATTTATGGCGTTTTGCAGCGCTTTGCAGTCTGCCTGCTCATTGCCGCCGTTCTGGAGCTATGGGACCGCGGGGCAAAAAGCAAAATTGGTGTCCTAGTTTTTTGTCTCATCGCTTACTGGATCATCATGCGTTGGGTCCCGGTCCCGGGATACGGCCTGCCTGGGCGGGACATTCCATTTCTCGACAAAGACGCAAACTGGGTCGCCTATCTGGACCGCCACATCTTTCCAGGAAGGCTTTATGAGGGTACACGCGATCCAGAAGGGCTGCTTAGTAACCTTCCCGCATTGGGGACGGCCATTCTTGGTATGCTTACCGCACTCTGGCTGCGAGCGGAAAGGGCCACTCGGACCAAATGCGCAGGACTGTTTGCTGCGGCCATCGTCTGTTTGTTGCTGGGTAAGATCTGGGGATACTGGTTTCCTATCAATAAAAAACTCTGGACCAGTTCCTATGTACTTTTTGCTGGAGGATGGTCGCTCCTGGGACTTGCCGTCTGCTACTGGCTGATTGAAATCAAAAAATGGACCCGGGGCTGGACCTTCCCCTGGATTGTCTTCGGTTCTAATGCGATCGCAGCCTACGTTTTCTCTGAGCTGCTGGCGCCTACGCTATGGACCTTCAAATTCGGTGCGACACATAAGTCGATTGGCCAGATGGTTTATCCCAGCGTGTTCGGGAAAGTTCCGGACGCAGCCTTTGGCGCGCTGCTTTATTCGCTTGCCTTCGTCGCCGTATGCTTTCTGCCGGTCCTTGTCCTCTATCGGAAAAAGATCTTCATCAAGATCTGAGCAAGGGACCATTGCCTTGCATCTATTTTTGAGAGAATGAAAAAGATGCAGAATGCAATCAGTACACAAACAGAGCCAGCAGCGCCCTCGCCCCGGCAGGAAGAACCTGCTGTTGAATCGTCGCGTAAGAGATGGATGCGCCGCCTGAGCAAACTGGGGCCGATCGTGCCCTATCTTACGGGCGGGCTGCGTATGGTGGACCACGGTGCCGCACAGATTCTAGCCAACCTGCTGACACTTGCCGCTGGACCGGGATCTTCTTCCTCAGACGGACATTCGGAGATACGGCAGGAGCTGGAGGAAATCGAGGCAAGTCATCGCGACCTGCTGCTTTCTGTTCAAGGCCACGGCCTTGAACTGAAGCGGTTCGAAGAACAAATCCTTTTGCTGCGCCAGTCAGTCGAGCGAAACGCCTTGCAACAGACTGAACTGGCCGAAGAGCTTCGTTCGCTTCGGACACTTATATTGCGCACCACAGCATCTCTGGCAGTTTTATTTGTTCTGGTGGTTGCCGGGGCGATTTTCTTCATAGCAAAACGATAGAAAGAAAACTGTAGAGCGAGTGCAGTCCAGGCATGAGACTTGTTTTTTGTGGTACTCCCCAATTTGCTGTTCCTACGTTGCACACACTTCTCCGTGCCGGACATGACATTCGTCTGGTTTTGACGCAGCCTGATCGCCCCCAAGGAAGAGGCATGAATCTGGTAGCACCTCCCGTAAAGCTCGCGGCCATGCAGGCAGGGATTTCGGTGGTACAGCCGGAAAAGATCAAAACAAATGCCGGTCTTCGGGCGCAACTGGAAGAAATCCAACCTGAAGCCATCATTGTTGTGGCCTATGGGAGGATCATTCCGAAGTGGATGCTTGATTTGCCCAAGTACGGCAATCTGAATCTTCACGCGTCTCTATTGCCCAAATATCGTGGTGCTGCGCCCATCCAGTGGGCGATCGCTAATGGGGAACCGGTAACAGGGGCCACGATCATGCGTCTGGACGAGGGGTTGGACACCGGCGATATTCTTCTCCAGCGTGAATTGCCGATTGCTCCGGACCAGACGGCGGAAGACATCTTCCCGCTGCTTGCATCGATGGGCGCAGATCTCATGGCGGAAGCACTGGAAGCGCTCGCATTGTCCACGATTACGCCGCAAAAACAAGATGAAAGCAAGGCCACGCTTGCTCCTGTTCTGAAGCGAGAAGATGGACGGATTGACTTCTCGCGCCCGGCCATTGAAATTTATAACCGCTGGCGTGGCTTTCAGCCGTGGCCGGGAATTTATACGCAATTCCGTGGTAAGAAACTTGTTTTTCACCGTATGATGCCCATGGAACTGCGCGGAGAGGAAAGCCTTCCCGCCCGTATGCTGACGGATCGTGACCGCCTGTTTGTTGATTGCGGCAAGAACACACGACTGGAGCTTTTGGAAGTCCAGCTTGAGGGCAAGAGACGGATGCCTGCCGCAGATTTTATGCGTGGTCATCAGGTCCGCAATGGCGAACGGCTCGGATGAAAGGTGTTGCTCCAGCGCGAAAGGCGGCCTTTGAGGTCCTCCTTGCAATCGAGCGCGACCAAAAGCGAAGCGATGGGTTGCTGTACCACGCATCGATCAGCAAGTTGTCTGCGGCTGACCGAAATCTGGCCACAAATCTTGTGTTGGGTACATTACGGTGGCAATCTGCACTGGATGAAACCATCAACGCCCGCTTGACCCGGCCACGAGCGGTCCTGGATGCCGGCATACGAGTCGCCATGCGATTGGGGGTCTTTCAGCTGCTTTATCTGGACCGCATACCCGCTTACGCTGCAATTGGCGAGAGTGTCGAGCTGGCGAAGAAGTCCGGCAACCGTTTTGCGGCCGGAATGGTCAATGCCGTTTTGCGGAAAATCGCTGCGGAGGTCGAACAGAAAGAAACCATAAATGTTACAGATCCGTCTCGTTTGGCACGGGTCTACGCCCACCCGCAATGGATCGTTGAGCGCTGGGTCCGGCACTTTGGTTTCGAAGGTGCAAAGGCCATCTGCCAATATAATCAACTTCCTGCACCGGTGTATGTCAGACTTTGCACACAAGATGCAGAGTGCAGATTGCTCGAAGAGGGCCTAGGCGTTGCTCCCGGCAAATTTCTTCAGAATGTATGCCGCATTCTCTCCGGTGACGTTACTTCAAGTAAAGCCTTTCGGGACGGTGTGGTTCGGATTCAGGACGAAGGGTCGCAACTGGTAGCTGAGCTTGCAGGCAAGGGACGCCGGATTCTCGATGGCTGCGCTGCGCCGGGGGGAAAGACTGCGATACTCGCCGAGCGGAATCCGGATGCGCAAATACTTGCCTGTGATGTCAGCAGAAAGCGCCTGGCACAAATGCAGATGCTTTTTGCCTCAGACCCTCGCCTGAAGCAGCTGAGATATCGGGTCATCGATGCCGCGATGCATGACATGTCTGCGGAATACGATCTGGTCCTCTGTGATGCTCCCTGCAGCGGCACCGGAACGCTAGGCCGCAACCCTGAGATTCGTCATCGACTTACGGAAGCAGAATTGCTGAGGCAACGGGACCGCCAGATAGAAATTCTCTCTTCTCTTTTGCGCTGTGTGAAGCGCGGAGGACGTTTGCTCTACTCTACCTGTTCACTTGAACCGGAAGAGAATGAAAATGTCATCACTGAGTGTTTAAAGCGCAACCCAGATTTCCAACTGGTCTCTCTTGAGCAGGAAATTGATCGGCTGGACCAGGCAGGCATCCTGCGGCCCGGTGCGGCAGATACGTTGAAGAGTACGGCCCTGTCAGGGGGCTGCCTGCAGACCCTTCCCGGGACCCACGATTGTGATGGCTTCTTTGCCGCGATGTTGGTTAATGGACTACCGTAAGCTGTATCGGAATATTTGCATCGACATAATGCCCTGCTGGCGGGTTTTGTGCAATCACACTGCCCGGTGGAAGTGGGGCAACAGGGGCCTGTGCAGATCCAGCCGCTGAAACAGCCGGGACGCTGGCTGGAACATCTGTTACAGGAGCAAGTTTCAGTCCTGCCCGAAGAATGGCCGCTGATGCGGCCGGATAGAGCTGTCCTGTGAAGTCCGGCATTACGTAAGCATTTGTTTCCGCAGCAGAACTGTCTGCCACCAGGAGACTGAGGCTGGGGCGTTCCACGCCTTCTGCATTGGCTGGAGGGTTCTGCGCGATCACCGTTCCTTCCGGAACGTTCGCAAACGGCATCCTGGCCACGTTTCCAAGGTCCAGCCCGTCACGCCGCATGGTAATCGTTGCTTCGCGCTCCTGCTGCCCAATCACGTTGGGGACAGGAATGCGTTGCGGACCGAGGCTTTGCGTTACACGTACTCGCCATTCGCGCCGCACCACTGTTCCCGGCGCTGGAGACTGCGTCAGCACACGGCCCTCCGGCATTTCGGCACTGTAAAAACGGTTGTCAATACTCAGGCTCAGGTCGAGAGAAGCGGCCTTGCGTATGGCATCGGCCACACTCAAGCCGCGAAGGTCAGGAACCTGGACTTCGGCCCCATGAATGGCAAAGTGCATTGTAGTAATGGCTGATACCAACGCTACAACGCACAGCAGCAGAAGCAGCAGTGCCATCCGGAACAGGCGCGTCATGGACGAGGCTCTCCGTCCGCATATTCAATGACGAACTCAATCGTTGCGCTTTTTTCAAGCATCTTTGAAACGGAACAATATTTGTTCTTGGAGAGCGCCACAGCATCTTCTACGGCCTTGCGCGAGACATTTCCTCCAACTCTGTAGACAAGTTTGATGTGCGTGAAGACGCGAGGGGCCTCATCTGCCTGTTTTGCTTCAGCCGACACCACAAGGCTGGTAAAGGGCTCGCGCTTTTTCTGCAGGATGCTCACCACGTCGACGGATGTGCATCCACAAAGGGCAGCCAGCACCGCTTCCATCGGGCTTGGTCCCGCGGCATGGTCTGGGCTGGCATCAAAGTGGATG
The DNA here is from genome assembly GCF_000688455.1 of Pseudacidobacterium ailaaui. Lineage (NCBI taxonomy): Bacteria > Pseudomonadati > Acidobacteriota > Terriglobia > Terriglobales > Acidobacteriaceae > Pseudacidobacterium > Pseudacidobacterium ailaaui. Next base: position 3,511,210 of record NZ_JIAL01000001.1, on the reverse strand, counting down.
GAATGTCCGCTCTGTGAGCGGCCATCGAAGAGCATTTCTTGCTTCCATTCTGCACTTGCAATCATCGATTTTCCTTTTCCTATTAGTGATGCTGGTTGTCAGAAGCTGGTTCCGGATGAATCAAGACCCGATAAACTTCCGGGCACTCTATCTTGAAGCGGTCTTCCAGCGCCGTAATGACCTCATGCACCCGGTGCATGTCCATCTCATCAGGAAGTGTGCAGTGGCATGAGACCTGAATTTTGTCTCCTATGCGTCTGACTGCAATTTCGTGAATGTCCAGGATCTCGGGCAGCCGATCTGCAGCATGTCGAAGCTGCTCTTCAATGGCGCGCTGGCTTGCCACCACTTCCGTCTGTTCTATCGTTGCCGGCTCACTTTCAATATGTGTCAGTACCGCTTCCACCTGCGGAAGGTCGCGTCGGATCTCCTCTTCGATGCGCCGGACAAACTGATGGGCCTTAAGCAGTGGCATGTCTTCGGCCACTTCAATGTGCTGTTCCACCCGCAGCTTTCCGTCCACGGACTGGATGCTGACATCGTGCAGCAGGACATTATTTCGTGCGGCGACGGCCCTTACTTTATCAAAGATGCTTTCAGCCACAGAAGGGCGCGGCACTGTATGAATCACCACATCTGCATCGGGCAGGACCCGCTGGACGGCCGCAGTTGCATCCTTGACCAGTTGTTCCGAGTGCTGAAAAGTCATCTGACGCGGCAGGGAAAGCGTGAAGTCGGCAAAGTAGGAGTTGCCGGAACGCCTCATCCGCGCGCGGTCTACGGCCAGCACGCCTGGAGTATGCCGCAACTCATAGAGGACTCGGCGCCGCGTCTCCGGTGGAATGGCGTCCACCAGCTCTGACACTGTGCGCCGTGCCAGCTTCCATCCGAAGTAGAGGATCATCAGGGAAACGCAGATCGCAGCAATGGCGTCGGCCAGGCGCAATTGCGGAATCCCCAGCTTTGCACCGAGCCATGATGCTGAAAGCCCGATAAAGACGGCTGCGCTCGACCAGATGTCGGACCGGAAATGCAGTGCATCGGCCTCCAGTGCCTGACTTCCATAACGGTTTGCAGCAGCCATCAACTGTTTGGAGCGCCAGTAATCTACGCTCATGGAAAGCGCCAGCACGGCCAGCGGCCAGAAGGAGTAGCGAAGATCGATCGGATGAAAGAAAATGCGCTCCACGGCCTCGTACGTGATCCAGAGGCTGGAAGCCAGCATCAGAAAGGTCTCAACAAAGGCAGAGACGTTTTCAATCTTGCCATGGCCGTAAGGGTGGTTTTCGTCTGCTGGCCGGTCTGAGACGCGCACAGAAAGAAAAGTGAGTCCTGCACCGGCCAGGTCAATTCCGGAATGTGCCGCGTCCGAGAGCATTCCGAGGCTTCCGGTCAGCAGGCCGGTTGCGATTTTCAGGAGCGTCATCAAGGTTGCTGCCAGCACAGACACAATGGCAGCAGAGCGCTTTTCAGCGCTAGCACGATGAGCAGCATGAACAGTCGTGGCCTGCATCCTCTTTAGGGTTTCATACCGCGGTACAGCCCCGCAATGCCAAAGCTGTATGGCTTCCAGCTGACCTCTGAAAACCCGCTGCTTTCCATCAGCGCCAGCATTTCTTCGGGGGGAGGGAAACGATGGACTGAAGCCGGAAGATATGCATAGGCGGCGGAATTGCCCGAGAGCAGGGAACCAATCCTGGGCAGTATCCGGCGGAAATAAAACGCATACAATTTGCCTGAAATACCGCCGGGTTCACTAAAGTCCAGGATCCCAATCTGACCACCCGGTTTGAGCACGCGATAAAATTCTTCCAGTCCGGCACGGTAATTTGCCAGGTTGCGGAAGCCGAACGCAGTGGTAATCAGGTCCAGAGAATGGTCGGGCAGGGGCAAATGCAGGGCATCGGCTTCCACTACGATGGCATTCTTGTCTTTCAGCTTCGCCCTGCCCCGTGTCAGCATCTGGTGGGAAAAGTCGGCGGCCAATATGGGGCGTCCATTTTGGGGACGCAGACGCAGCAGTGCCAGCGTCATGTCCCCTGTTCCACAGCAGATGTCCAGGACTGCTGCTTCCGGGCGGGAGAGGATGCCTTGAAAAGTACGCGCCGTACGTCGCCACCAGAGGCTGTCAATCTTGCAGGAAAGAACATGGTTCAGCAGGTCATAGCGGGGGGCAATGTCATCAAACATCCGGCGTACCGCATGTGCGGCGCTGGAGGCGTCTGTGCTGCCCGCGGGTTGTGCTCCGTGTGTGGCCATTATGCTTTCCGTGCCTGGTTGAGCATCCACTGTGATGCGGAAAAAAGTTCAGCGTCGGTTACATCTTCTATGACCTGCGAATCTCCAATGCCAACTGGCAAAATAAACCGCCGCACGCCGAAGCGGTTTTTCTTGTCGCGCCCGGTCGCCTCCACTAGTTTTTGCGCACTGGCACGGAAGGGCGGCAGCGGTCCATAACTGTGGATGACCGCGCTGATCCGGGCCGCCTCCTCAGGCGTGACTGTTTTGCGCGCCTTGGCCAGATGCACGGCTGCAATCATGCCCCAGGCAATGGCTTCTCCATGCAGGAGTTTCCGGTAGTGGGTGACTGCCTCAATCGCATGACCAAGCGTATGCCCAAAATTCAGGATCATCCGCAGGCCTGACTCACGCTCATCCAGTCCAACCACTTCAGCCTTCATACGGATCGAGGCCGCAATCACATGTTCCAGGGCCTGAGTGTCCCGTCCAAGCACCTCAGGACGATGGCGCTCCATAAAGCGAAAGAGCTTTGCATCGCGGATGACGCCTGCCTTGATGCTCTCAAAAAGCCCTGCACGCAGCTCGCGTTCCGGGAGTGTCTGCAGCAGGTCAACGTCCGCGTACACTGCAAGCGGATGATGGAAGCTGCCTACGAGGTTCTTTCCTGTAGTGAGATTCACACCAGTCTTTCCGCCGACGGAAGAGTCAACTTGTGCCAGCAGCGTAGACGGAATCTGCACATAATCCATTCCGCGCATATAGATGGCCGCAAGAAATCCCCCCAAGTCCCCCACAATTCCGCCGCCGAAAGCAATCAGTATTGAGCCGCGATCGGCCCCAGCGTCAGAGAGCTCGGTGGCCAGCCGTTCCACCTGCGCCATCCTCTTCTGCTGCTCACCCGGCGGGAGAAACAGTGTCACAGGTTGCGCGTTCGGCGGGAAGGATGCAAGGAAGCGCTTCGACCATAGGCCCCAGATCTCCGGTGAGGTCAGGACGAAGATGCGCCTTTGTTTCGGCAGTTTTCTGTAAAGGTCCTTGAGTAGCCCGCTGCCGACATACACGGGATACTCTGCGGAGGCTGTTTTTATTTTGATCGTGCGCACGCTTCTTTCATCGTATCGCAGTCATGATAGCCTCAAACGTTATGGCAGATTTTGTTGTTGTAGGCGCGGGGATCGCTGGCCTGCGCGCCGCCATTGGGCTTGCAGATGCAGGCCGCGTTCTGGTGATTACCAAAGAGCAGCTGGGCGAATCCAATACGCACTATGCTCAGGGAGGCATCGCTGTTGCACTGGGAGGTGAAGAAGATGTCGCGCTGCATCTTGAAGATACCCTCAGCGCTGGCGATGGTCTTGTGAATCGCGAGGCCGCAAAGGTGCTGGTGGAAGAAGGACCACGTCGTGTGGAAGAACTTCTGGCCTGGGGCACAGGATTTGACCGCGAAAACGGTAGACTGATGCTCACCCGCGAAGGTGCGCACAGCCGCAATCGTATTCTTCATGCGCATGGCGATGCTACGGGTGCGGAAATTGGCCGCTCTTTGCTCGCCCGTGCACGCGCTACGCCGAACATCAAGCTCCTTGAATGGACAATGTGTGTGGATCTGCTCGTTGAAAGAGAAGAAGTCACTGGTCTTACAGTCCTGAATCCCAGGGGCCAGCTTTGCCGGATCCCGGCCCGAGCAGTTCTGCTCGCAAGTGGCGGAGCAGGCCAGGTTTACAGCGATACCACGAATCCCGCCGTGGCCACCGGAGATGGTATCGCGATGGCCTACCGTGCCGGAGCTGAAATCTCTGATATGGAGTTCTATCAGTTCCATCCCACTGCATTCAGTCTGCCTGGAGCGCCCCGCTTTCTACTCTCCGAGGCGCTGCGTGGCGAGGGAGCATATCTGCGGAACGCCAAGGGCGAACGCTTCATGGATCGCTATCATCCGTTGCTTGAGTTGGCACCACGTGACGTTGTGGCCCGCGCCATCACACAGGAGGGAATCGGCCCCGACGGGGAGACTCTGCCCGTCTATCTCGACATGAGGCATGTGAAGGGAATTGACCTCAACCAGCGTTTTCCCGGTATTTCTGCCTTTCTCTCCCGTTATGCCCTGCATCTGGGCCGCGACCTTGTCCCAGTACGTCCTGCTGCCCATTACCTGATGGGAGGCGTCCGGACAGACATTGATGGGCGGTCATCACTCCGGCGCCTCTACGCTGCGGGCGAGGCCGCCTGCACCGGGGTCCACGGCGCCAACCGTCTGGCCAGCAATTCGTTGCTGGAAGGCCTTGTCTTCGGCGCACGCGCGGCTGAGGCGATGCGCCATGAGCCTGACCTGGTCTCCGCGCCAGACTCTGACAGCACAGAACTTCCTTCCCTGCCTGCGGAAGACAGCAGCATTCTGTTACAGCAATTACAGCAAACTATGTGGCAAAAGGCCGGTCTGCTGCGAGATGCCGGCGGATTGAAAGAAGCGGCCGGGGAGTTGCTCGACATGCAGGATCGCCTGCCTTCAGCACAAGACCGACCCTGCCTTGAGCTACGGAACCTCCACATCGTGGCGGATCTGATTGTAAAATCTGCGCTGGCCCGCGAGGAAAGTCGCGGCGCGCACTTCAGAAATGACTATCCCAAGCGAGACGATGCCCGCTTTCAAAAGCACTCAGTGCTCAGAAAGGGCAGCGAGATAGAGTGGTCCTGAGCTAAGAGAAGAAAAAGGCCCTCTGCCGAGGGCCTTTTCTACGAACTGTTCTGTTGTATTAGCCTGCTTTTTCCAGCAGCGTAATCGAAAGATCGCGGTTCTTCACCATTTCAGCGGTAATTTCAAGGTCCTTCACCTTCTTGCTGCTGGGCAGGTGATACATGAGGTCGAGCATCAGCTCTTCAAGAATCATGCGCAGGCCGCGCGCGCCAACCTTACGGTGCAGGGCCTCCTGCGCAATTGCGCGGACTGCATCTTCTGTAAAGTGCAGTCGAACGCCTTCGTACTCAAAGAGTTTTTGATACTGCTTCAGGATGGCATTGCGTGGCTTTGTCAGAATTTCTACCAGCGCAGCCTCATCGAGCTCATCCAAAATCCCGATGACTGGCAGCCGTCCTACAAACTCCGGAATCAGTCCGAATTTAATCAAGTCCTGTGGCTCGGCCTGCCGCAGCAATTCGGCGTCGCGTGTGGGCCTTATGCTGCCGGACTCTGTCTGCTCCGTTTCAGCCAGTGCTTTGAAGCCAAGGGCCTTTTTCCCGATGCGACGGGCAATCACTCGCTCCAGGCCAACGAATGCGCCACCGCAGATGAAGAGGATGTTTGTCGTATCAACGGGGGTGAATTCCTGATGCGGATGCTTCCTCCCGCCCTGCGGCGGAACATTGGCAACCGTCCCTTCCAGGATTTTCAGAAGCGCCTGTTGTACGCCCTCACCGGACACATCTCGCGTAATCGATGGGTTCTCGTCCTTGCGGCCGATTTTGTCGATTTCGTCAATGTAGATGATTCCCGTCTGGGCCCGGGCAACGTCGCCATCTGCGGCCTGAAGAAGCTTCAGGATAATGTTTTCCACATCCTCGCCCACATACCCGGCTTCCGTCAGAGTGGTCGCATCGACAATGGCAAAGGGAACGTCCAGCATCTTGGCCAGCGTGTGCGCCAGCAGCGTCTTGCCACTCCCCGTCGGACCTACCAGCAGGATGTTGGACTTGGTAAGTTCCACGTCATTACCGCGCATCCGGTTCATCTGGATGCGCTTGTAATGGTTGTAAACTGCTACGGCCAGTTTTTTCTTGGTCTGGTCCTGGCCAATGACGTATTCATCCAGAAAGGCACGGACCTCAGTCGGCTTCGGCAGGTGCGGAGGCGCCGCACCCTGCTGCGTTTCTCCGCGGTCGTCTTCCAGGATGGAGTTGCAGACCGCAACGCATTCATCGCAGATGTACGCGCGCGGATAATCACTTGGCGAGGAAATCAATTTTGCTACAGCGTCCTGCGACTTATGGCAGAACGAGCAGCGGAGAGCATCGTCGGGTCCCGTGCGCGTTTTCATGTGCTACCTGCTCCTAAGCATACTACTTTTTACTCATTTTCAGGTTCGGGGCCTGTCAATAATTTCATCCACTATGCCATATTCCTTGGCTTGTTGCGCGTTCATGATGAAGTCCCGCTCCACGTCGCGTTCAATCCGCTCAAGGGGCTGCCCCGTATGTTTCGCCATCAGCTTATTCATAATTTCGCGGATGCGAATGATTTCTCGCGCATGAATATCAATGTCGGTTGCCTGGCCAGAAAGTCCTCCCATTAACGGCTGATGGATCAGAATGCGGGAGTTTGGAAGCGCGAAACGCTTCCCTTTGGTCCCGGCCAGAAGCAGGGTCGCTGCCATGCTCGCTGCCTGTCCAATGCAATAGGTCACAACATTGTTCTTGATGAATTGCATTGTGTCATAGATGGCCAGTCCTGCCGTAATGGATCCGCCAGGGGAGTTGATGTACAACTGGATGTCCTTCTCCGGATCCTCGGCCGAGAGGAAGAGCATCTGCGCGATGATCAGGTTTGCCACCTGATCGTCAATCGGCGTTCCCAGAAAAATAATGTTGTCACGCAGCAGACGGGAATAAATATCGTAGGCGCGCTCGCCCCGGTTCGTCTGCTCAATCACCATGGGTACTAATGCCATCTTCTCCACTCTTACCCCGGGAACGAGACCTCCCGGATCGCTTTCGGTTTTGTTGTGACCTACCGTCCTTTGCCAGGCCCCGCAGCAGAAAAAGGATCATCGCTGCCATTCTCTGCTGCTGGCCAGCAAAACGGAGCGCATGGACGCAAGGGTTTAAGCAGTCAGCTTTTCATAAAGCAGATTGCCTGTCTTTTCTCGACGAATTTGTTCACGGATTCTAGCGATACCACCGTTCTCCGTCAATTGGCGACGTAGGTTCTCCAGTGGCTCGCGCGTCTGCATGGAGTAAAGTTCCAGTTCGCGGTCCAGTTCTGCATCTGTGACCTCAACTTTTTCCTCCTCCGCAATGCGGTCCAGCAGCAGGGAACCCTTCACTTCATTGACGGCTGCATCCCGCTGGGCCTCTCGCAAACGCTCGAAGTTGAGTTTGCGCATATCGTCGGTGCGCATTCCCTGGGCCGCAAGAGCACGAAGACCCCGGTCAAGCCTGGCGTCCACCTGCTGCTGCACCAGTGATTCTGGAACAGGGAACGAGAATCTGCCGAGTAACGTCTCGATAATCTTGTCTTTGGTCTCGGCCTCAAGCCTGCGTTTCTTGTCGTTTGCCAGGTGTTCCTTCAGCTTTTGCTTGAAGTCTTCCAGGCCTTCATACTCCCCAAACTCTCTGGCAAGTTCGTCGTTCAGTTCGGGGCGCACCTTTTTCTTGATTCCCTTGACTTCAATCTCGTACGAGACGGTTTTGCCAGCCAACCGGCGTTCTCCGAAATCCTCCGGATAGGCGACTTCAAATTTGAGTTGCTGTCCTGGTTTTGCTCCGCGTAAAGCATCGTTGAAGGCGGGCAGCGTGTTCTGGCCGCCCACTTCCAGCAGCACGTCCTCGCCGCTAATCGGCTGTTGTTCTTCTTCGCCCTGGAATTCTCCGCGGAAGGTAATCTGCGCCCAGTCTCCATCTGCCAGCGGACGATCTTCAGTTACCGGCTCCATCGTCGAACGCGAATCCACAATGCGCTCCAGTTCGGCATTCAGTTCGGATTCGGTCAATTCGGTATCGGGTCGGGGAATACGGACATCCTGATAGCCCGCGATCGAAAATTCCGGAACGACCTCAAAAACAGCCTTGAATCGGAGCGGCTCCCCTTCTTCCAGATGAAGGTCTGTTACCTGCGGTTGCGAGACTGGCCTCAGCCCCGCCTTGTCAATGGCTTCGCGGAAATGCGCAGGGAGCACGGCCTCGACCACGTCCTGCCGGATTAGGTCGGAAAACTTCTTTCGGATGACTGACTCAGGCACCTTGCCAGCACGGAAGCCCGGAATGCGCGCCTGCTTTTGATATCGTTTGGTGATGCTGAGGAACGCTCGTGAAACCTCGTCTGCAGGAACTTCCACTTCTACTTCGCGGGTGCATTCAGGATTCAGGCTCGGGGCAGAGGAGCCGTGATGGCTGTGGTCGTGGCCCTGTTCGGAACCTGTTTCGGGGGTGGTCTCAATGGTCTCTGTTGAACTCAACGTAATGCCTTCCAAGGATTGTTCTGCTTTTTCAGAAATGGCGGTTGGGACAAATTCAGATGCCATTTCTGCAAAGAAAACAGACTGATTTCTCCCTTTATGGTACGGGCCTGGAATGAAAGGGTCAAACGTGCGGAAAAGAAGGGCTGTGCATATCTTGCCGGCGTCCATTTCATGCCGACTCCTTCACCATGGTTTGTTGAAGGCCTATGGGAATGGTAAGGCTTGGGATGTTCCGGGACCGTAGAATGTTTGCACAATTTCTTGCGCAAAACGCTCGTTTCCTGCATACTTGAAAGAGTGCTTTGGGTGCCAGCCCAGGGCAAGTCAACTGTACCACGGCCAGCCAGCAAAATCGGCTGTGCGGTGGGAGACGAGGATACATGGCCAGAAAAGTCAGCAAAAATATTGCGAAGGCGCGTGCTGCTGTCGAAAAGCGCCCCTATGCCCTGCAGGAAGCTGTTCCGCTTCTGCAGAAGGTGAAATTTGCGAAATTTGATGAAACTGTGGATCTGACGCTCCGCCTGGGTGTGGATCCCCGCCACGCCGATCAGATGGTGCGCGGTACCGTCGTGCTGCCGCATGGTTTGGGTAAGACCAAGAAGGTGGCTGTGATCACTTCCGGCGAGAAGCTGCGCGAGGCCGAATCGGCCGGCGCGGATATCGTAGGCGGCGATGAGCTGGTCGAAAAGATCCAGAAAGAGAACTGGACTGATTTCGATGCCCTGATTGCTACTCCGGACATGATGAAGTCTGTCGGACGTCTGGGTAAGGTGCTCGGGCCTCGCGGCCTGATGCCGAACCCCAAGACGGGCACTGTGACCACCGATGTTGCTTCGGCGGTAAAAGAGATCAAGGCGGGTAAGGTCGAGTTTCGCACCGACAAGACGGCCTTGGTGCATGTTCCGGTGGGCAAGATTTCCTTTCCGCCCGAAAAGCTGGTGGAGAATGCTCTGACCGTTATTACCAGCGTAGTGCGCGCAAAGCCCTCCGCTGCAAAGGGCAAATACATCAAGGGGATTACGCTCAGCTCGACGATGGGTCCTGGCATTCCGCTCGATGGGACGATTGCGGACCAGGTCGCGAAGGCCTGATTCGAGCGGGGCTTAAGCTGCCGGTTCCCTAGCCGCCGGCAGGCAAATTGAGGGCCTTTGGGTTCCGCGCATTAGCGCGACGCATTTCAGTGGCAGGCTAGAGGCAAACAGCTAGAGGCATATCATGGCATTGACCAAGGCGAAGAAGGTAGAAAAGGTTTCGCAGCTTGCTCAGGAGCTGCAGGGTTCGACCAGTGCAATTATCGGCACATTTGCAAGGCTGACTGTGGCTCAGGATTTTGAGCTGCGTAAGACAGTCCGTGCTGCGGGAGGACGTTACCGTGTTCTTAAGAACAAGTTGGCGGCCCGTGCGGCGCAGGGGACGCAGATTGAAGCGGCGCTTCAGGGCTTGAAGGGCGTTTCTTCTGTGGCTTATACAAGCGGCGATCCGGTCGCTCTGGCCAAGGCGCTTTCCACCTGGGTGGCGGAAAACGCTGAATTTACATTTAAGCTGGGCATCATTGATGGCAAGGTGATTACGGTTGATGAGATTAAGCAGCTTGCCACCATGCCCGGCAGGGAAGAGATCTTCTCGAAGCTGCTCTTCCTGATCAATGCCCCGGCCCAGCGTCTGGCAACGGTCATCAACGCTACGGGACGCGATTTGGCTGTGGTTGTCAATCAGGCAGTCGAGCAGAAAAAGTTTGCAGAAGTCGCAGGCTGATGGGCGCCTGTGGACGGTGCCGGCCTGATCGCTGCGATGTGAGGTGTGGTGGGCTGGTGGTCATAACGGGATCCGCCGCAGGGGCGCGCGTGAAGGGTGCAGGTCTGGGCACATCGGAAACTTCACGAGGGTTCGGCGGCAACTGGAGCACGGGTGCTCCGGAGTGGTAAACAAATTTCGTATTACGGAGAAAATCAATGGCGGATTTGCAGCAGTTGGAAGATCAGATTGTCGGGCTTAGCCTGCTGGATGCAGCAGCCCTGGTGAAGAAGCTCGAAGAGCGTCTCGGTGTCTCGGCCGCGGCTGCGGCCCCAGTGGTCGTTGCCGGAGCGGGTGCCGGAGCAGGTGCAGCTGCGCCTGCGGCGGCAGAGCAGACTGAGTTTACCGTCATCCTGAAGGATGCGGGTGCTAACAAAATCAACACGATCAAGGCCGTGCGCGAAGTCACCTCGCTGGGTCTGAAGGAAGCTAAAGACCTGGTAGATGGCGCGCCCAAAACCCTCAAGGAGAACGTCAGCAAGGAAGATGCTGAGGCGATCAAGAAGAAGTTTGAGGGCATTGCGACCATCGAAATCAAGTAGTTACGTTTCCTGGCTGGGGAATATGCGCTGCGCTTGGGCGGCTGCATAAATCCCTGATAAAAGTCAAGGAGGCAAGTTGCATACCAAAGCGGGATGCGCTATGATGAGAAGTGCGCATCCCGCCCCGTTTTTCTTTTCGGGGCGAATTTGCGGAGGTCGTTCACGGATAAGTCCTGCGCGAAGAAGAATTTGCGCAAATTTATCCAATAGGTTTTTAGATAGAGGAATCTTTCCGGCACCGGTTGGTTGCCGGCGCACCTGTGGGAGAAAGCGGCGGGCCTGCTTGTGCGAATTCAAATCAGCTGTAGGGCGGCATCAACGGTTTCAACGCGGCGGAAGCGAAACATTCTGTATTTCAAAAGTGCACAATCCGAGTTGTGGCGCTCGTAAGACGTCTTGTCTTTACGGGCCTTTCGTGTTTGTGCGTGCATTTCGCCTGCTTCTTGCGCCCTGTCTGGTACCCCGCCTGAGGACGAACTGCTTCAGCACCTCAGTTTGACGTTTTGTTTTTAACGTGAGGTTGCTTGAAGATGCAAGCCCCGGAAGTGTGGAAACTCCGGGAATGATGTTTCCTGCGTTTCATTTTGGGAGCGCAGGAGTGCGGATGAATCTTTACTGCAACGGCGGGCGAGGGACGCCGCTGCAGTTCTGACATCAGGACATGCTGCGTGGCCTGGACAGCATGTCAAGTCCCTTGCGTATACGGGCCTCAGGAGTGAAGCATGCCGAACGAGAAGCGCGCGATTCGCAGACGTCTCGATTTTTCCAAAATCCCAACAGCGATCAAAATTCCCAACCTTATCGAAGTGCAACGGCGTTCCTATGAGCGCTTTTTGCAGATGGACAAACTGCCTTCCGAGCGCGAAGACAATGGTCTTCAGTCTGTCTTTACCTCGGTTTTTCCCATCACTGATTTCCGCAATATCTCGCAGTTGGATTTTGTGGACTATTCGATCGGAAACTGGGAGTGCAAGTGCGGACACCTGAAGGGGCTGCATCACCTGCGCACTGCCTGCGTGCACTGCGGCGCCATGGTGATCACCGATCCATTTCATCCTGGAGATGTGCTCTGCCACAAGTGCGGCACTTATAACAAGAACACCCCGGACTTCTGCAATAAATGCGGCGACCCTGTCGGCCTGCAGCTGAAATATGACCAATCCGAGTGCGAGGAGCGCGGGATGACCTACTCGGCGCCTCTGAAGGTCACCGTTCGCCTCACGATTTACGACAAGGACGCGGAAACCGGCGCCAAGACCATAAGAGACATCAAGGAGCAGGAGGTCTTTTTCGGCGACATCCCGCTGATGACGCAGAATGGCACCTTCATTGTGAATGGTACCGAGCGCGTCATCGTTTCGCAGTTGCACCGCTCTCCTGGCGTCTTCTTTGAGACGGCCAACAATCGCACGTACTTCCTTGGCAAGATCATTCCCTATCGCGGTTCCTGGGTCGAATTTGAATACGACCAGAAGAACACGCTCTATGTCCGCATTGACCGTAAGCGTAAGTTCCTGGGTACGATCTTCCTGCGCGCGCTGGGGCTGAAGTCGGACGAAGAGATTCTCAAGACTTTCTACACGGTGGACAAAATCAGCGTCCGTGATGGGAAGCTCTTCTGGACCGTTGAGGCAGACGCGGAAAAGGGCACGCATCTGCTTGGGGCCAAGCCGGCCCATGCCATTGTTGTGAAAGGCGAGGAGATTGCCCATTCCGGACGCAAAATCACGCCTTCGATTCTGAAGGCCTTGCGCCAGCACAAGATTGGCGAAGTTGAAGTCGAGACCGCGGAACTGGATGGCGCGGTCACCGCAGCGGATGTGATTGACACGACGACGGGCGAGGTCTTCCTTGAGGCCAATCAAGAGCTGACCGCCGACAAGCTGCACAAGATCATGCAGAGCGGCGTCAGCACGCTGGAAGTCTTCTTTCCTGAGCGCGATGATGTGGGAAATATCATTACCAACACGCTGCGTCGCGACTCGGTCCGTAAGCCGGAAGAAGCGCTCATTGAAATCTACCGCAAGCTGCGCCCTGGCGACCCGCCGACCCTCGATACGGCCACGGCGCTGTTTGAAGGTATGTTCTTCGATCCGCGCAAATATGATTTCTCCCGCGTAGGACGTCTGAAATTCAATATCAAGCTCTATGAGGACCAGGACGCTACGCCTCTAGACCGCCGCACCCTTACGCCTGAGGACTTCTATGCGACCATCCGGTATCTGCTGAAACTGCGAAAGAACATCGGCATTGTGGATGACATCGACCACCTGGGCAACCGCCGCGTGCGCGCCGTGGGTGAATTGATGGAAAACCAGTTCCGCATTGGTCTGGTGCGCATGGAACGCGCCATCAAGGAAAAGATGAGCGTGTACCAGGAGATGTCCACTGCGATGCCGCATGACCTTATCAATGCCAAACCGGTCATGGCCGCCATCCGCGAATTCTTCGGCTCATCGCAGCTCTCGCAGTTCATGGACCAGACCAACCCGCTGTCAGAGATTACGCACAAGCGCCGTCTCTCCGCCCTGGGGCCGGGTGGTCTCTCCCGCGAGCGCGCCGGATTTGAAGTCCGCGACGTGCACCCCACACATTACGGGCGTATCTGTCCAATCGAGACACCGGAAGGCCCTAACATCGGCCTCATTAGCTCGCTTTCCTGTTTTGCGCGCATCAACGAGTATGGCTTTATTGAATCGCCGTACCGTCGTGTACGGGATGGCCGCGTTCTGGACTATGTTCAGATCACCAATGCAGGTGAGAGCGGTCTGCGCGTTGGGGACCATCTGGAAAAGCAGGAAGCCATTAGGCTGAACAACCAGCTCAAGAAAGACAAGAAGCGCACCCTTGAATTTGAGCCTTTTTCCTTCTATCTCTCCGCTTGGGAGGAAGACCGCCACACGATTGCTCAGGCCAATATCGAGCTCGACGACGAGGGCAATATTGTCGAGGAGCTGGTAAATGCCCGCCGTCAAGGCAATTTTGTGCTGGTCAACCGAAATGAGGTGGACTATGTGGACGTCAGCCCGAAGCAGCTTGTTTCGGTGGCCGCTTCGCTGGTGCCCTTCCTGGAGCATGACGACGCCAACCGCGCTTTGATGGGTGCAAACATGCAGCGCCAGTCGGTCCCGCTGCTCGTTTCTGAGGCTCCTCTGGTAGGTACCGGCATGGAAGGCGTTACGGCGCGCGATTCCGGGGCCGTGGTTCTGGCCCGCCGGAATGGCATCGTGGACTCGGTAGACTCCGAGCGCATTATTGTGCGCGTAGAGGGCGAGCACCATCCCACGCAGCTGTCGCGCGAAGTTGGTTCGGACATCTATCAGCTCATCAAGTTCAAGCGGTCCAATCAAAACACATGCATTAATCAAAAGCCAATTGTCCGCAAGGGAGACCGCGTGGTGAAAGGGCAGGTGATTGCGGATGGCCCTTGCACGGAACAGGGAGAACTGGGTCTGGGCCGCAATGTGCTGGTCGCCTTCATGCCCTGGCGAGGATATAACTTCGAGGACGCCATTCTGATCTCAGAAAAACTCGTCAAGGACGACTACTACACCTCCGTCCATATCGAGGAATTTGAGATTGAAGCGCGCGATACGAAGCTCGGGCCGGAAGAAATTACGCGTGATATTCCAAACGTCAGTGAACATGCCCTGCGCGACCTGGACGAAAGCGGCGTCATCCGCATCGGTGCCAAGGTCAAGCACAACGACATTCTTGTCGGTAAAGTCACGCCCAAGGGGGAAACGCAGCTGACTCCAGAGGAGAAACTGCTACGCGCCATCTTCGGGGAAAAAGCAGGTGATGTTCGTGATGCTTCACTGACCTGCCCTCCGGGTATTGAAGGGACGGTCGTGGACGTGCGTATCTTCTCCCGCAAGGGACAGGAAAAGGACGAGCGCGCCAAGCAGATCGAGGCTGAGCAGGTGGCCAAGCTGGAAAAGAACCTTGCCGATGAGATTCGTATTCTCACCGACGAGCGCCTGAAGCGCCTGGAAGCCATTCTGGGTGGCAAAGAGGTGTTGGCTGACCTGCATGATGAGCGTACGAATAAACGTCTACTGACGAAGGGTACGATCCTTGATCGCGACACGATCGAGCTGATCTCGACCCGGAACCTGAAGCGTATCCGCTATGCAGACAAGGACCCGCGCGTAAACGAGCAGATTGACGAAATCGAAGAGATGACCTCGCGCCAGATTGATGTCCTGCGCAAGATCACCAATGAGAAGATCGCCAAGCTGCAGAAGGGCGATGAGCTTGCTCCCGGCGTGATAAAGCTGGTCAAGGTATACATCGCCATGAAGCGTAAGCTCTCGGTGGGTGACAAGATGGCTGGACGCCATGGGAACAAGGGTGTCATCTCGCGCGTGCTGCCTGAGGAGGACATGCCGTATCTTCCCGATGGCACACCGGTGGAGATTGTCCTCAACCCTCTTGGCGTGCCTTCGCGTATGAACGTCGGTCAGATCCTTGAAACGCATCTCGGCTGGGCTGCGCATGAGGTGGGCAAACAGGTTGCCGCGCTGGTCAATGAATACAATGACGTGGCACGTCTTCGCGAAGCGGTAAAGGAGAAGTTCGCCAACACCGCCGTGCTCAAGTATCTGCTGGATCTGGATGATGAAGAGCTGGTCCGTGTCTGTGCCGGTATGGAGCGAGGTGCCTGGTTCGGGACCGCCGTGTTCGATGGAGCCAAAGAGACGGAAATCAAGGCACTGCTCAAGGCTGCCGGGCTGCCAGAGTCAGGGAAAATCCACCTCTATGACGGCATGACCGGCGAGCAGTTCGAGCAGCCGGCGACTGTAGGCTACATTTACATGCTCAAACTCTCGCACCTGGTCGACGACAAGATCCATGCCCGTTCGATTGGGCCATACTCGCTGATTACGCAGCAGCCGCTGGGTGGCAAGGCGCAGTTTGGCGGACAGCGGTTTGGAGAGATGGAAGTCTGGGCGCTGGAAGCTTATGGTGCCGCCTACATCCTTCAGGAGCTGCTCACCGCCAAGTCCGATGACGTCTATGGCCGTACCAAGATATACGAAGCCATCGTCAAGGGCGAAGCTGCAATTGAGCCTGGTGTTCCGGAATCCTTTAACGTGCTTGTCCGCGAGCTGCAGGCGCTCTGCCTCGATGTGGAGCTGATTAAGCAGGTCGGCGATGAAGCCAAAAAACAGCCGCTGCCAACATTTGTAGCGGCCGATTAGCTGTGGCCTTGATCTGCTGACCTCCAGTTTTGGGTCAGCAGAAGAGGCGAGGACCGAAGATTGAGCAGCGTGATTGAGGCGCTGCAAAAAGAACAGAAGTTAACGCAGCAATAGCCAGAGGCTAGAAGCTGTAAGGAGGGTCACCTTGTACCGTTCCAGCCCGTTTGAATTGACCAACCCGATCACCGATTTCGATGCGATCCGCATCTCGCTTGCTTCGCCCGAAAAGATCCGCAGTTGGTCCCATGGCGAAGTCACCAAGCCGGAAACCATTAACTACCGCACCTTTAAGCCGGAGCGCGACGGGCTTTTCTGTGCCCGCATCTTCGGTCCTGTCACGGATTGGGAGTGTCTGTGCGGAAAATACAAGCGCATGAAGCATCGCGGCGTCATCTGCGACAAGTGCGGAGTGGAAGTCACTCTGTCCAAGGTCCGCCGCGAGCGCCTAGGACATATTGAGTTGGCCAGCCCTTGCTCGCACGTCTGGTTCTTCAAGGGACTGCCGTCGCGCATCGGCCATCTGCTTGACATTTCTCTGCGCGATCTTGAGAGCGTGCTCTATTTTGAGAGCTACGTGGTCGTGGATCCGGGCGACTCGCCCACCCGCGAGCGGGAAATCATCAAGGACGAAAACCGCTTCCGTGAACTCGACCAGCAGTATCGTCCTACCGGCTTTAAGGCCATGATGGGCGCTGAAGCCATTAAAGAGCTGCTGAAGCGCGTCAATGTGGACGAGCTCGCCATTGAGCTGCGCGAGAAGATGAAGGCGGAGACTTCACTCCAAAAGCGTCTGAAATACTCCAAGCGCCTCAAGGTCGTCGAGGCGTTCCGCAAATCGGGCAATAAGCCGCAATGGATGATCCTGGACGTGATTCCGGTCATTCCACCGGAATTGCGTCCGCTGGTGCCACTGGATGGCGGCCGTTTTGCCACCTCTGATCTAAATGACCTTTATCGGCGCGTCATTAACCGCAACAACCGCCTTAAGAAGCTCATGGACCTCCATGCTCCTGAGGTCATTGTGCGCAATGAAAAGCGCATGTTGCAGGAAGCCGTCGATGCTCTGTTTGACAACGGACGCCGTGGACGTGTGCTGCGCGGGGCGAACAACCGTCCGCTCAAGTCACTCTCCGATACGCTCAAGGGCAAGCAGGGACGTTTCCGTCAGAATCTGCTGGGCAAGCGCGTGGACTACTCCGGTCGTTCCGTGATTGTCGTTGGTCCAGAGCTCAAGCTGCACCAGTGCGGTTTGCCGAAGAAAATGGCGCTTGAGCTCTTCAAGCCTTTCATCTATCACCGTCTGGAGCAGACCGGCCACTGCACCACCATCAAGCAGGCCAAGGAGATGGTCGAGCTGCAGGAACCCATCGTGTGGGACATTCTTGAAGAAGTCATTAAGGACCACCCGGTGCTGCTGAACCGCGCCCCCACCCTGCACCGCCTCGGCATTCAGGCATTTGAGCCTGTGCTGGTGGAAGGCAAGGCCATTAAGATTCACCCGCTTGTCTGCACCGCGTTCAACGCAGACTTTGACGGTGACCAGATGGCCGTCCATATTCCGCTGTCACCGGAAGCGCAGGTCGAGGCCAGCGTGTTGATGCTCTCCTCGCACAATATTCTTTCGCCGGCGTCTGGTCAGCCGATTACGGTGCCGACGCAAGACATGGTGCTCGGTCTCTATTACCTTACCAAGGCCAAGAAGGGTGCGAAGGGGGAAGGGCGCGTCTTTGCTAATACAGAAGAAGTCCTGATGGCGCTGAATGCGAAAGAGGTCGAGACCCTGACTCCGATTCGCCTGCGCTACACCGGCCGTGTGTTGGACATGACCACTGCGTATGATGATCAGGACCTCCTTCATACGGAGCCGGTCGATTATGACAAGCAGTACATCTCGACGACCGTAGGTCGCGCCATTCTGAATGATGCGCTGCCTGAAGGGATGCCTTACGTCAATGGCCTTCTCAAGAAAAAGGGAATCGGTCAGCTCGTCAACTATTGCTACCTGAATCTTGGTCTTGAGACCACGGTCAAGATGCTCGATCGCATCAAGGAGCTTGGCTTCCAGTATGCAACGCGTTCGGGCCTCTCTGTTGGACTGGACGATATGGTCATTCCAGAGACCAAGTACTCTCTGGTGCGTGACGCTGAAAAGCAGCGTTTTGCCATCCAGCAGCAATATCTTGATGGCGCCATCACGAACGGCGAACGCAATAACAAAGTCATTCAGTTGTGGTCAGCGGTCACGGAAAAAGTCGCTGACGAAATGTTTGACAATATGAAGAGCGCGGACAAGGAAGGGGCCATGAACCCGATCTACATCATGGCCGATTCTGGCGCCCGCGGTTCAAAACAGCAGATTCGACAGCTCTCCGGTATGCGCGGGCTGATGGCCAAGCCGTCCGGTGAAATTATCGAGACGCCCATCACCGCCAACTTCCGCGAAGGCCTTACCGTGCTCGAATACTTCATCTCGACGCACGGCGCGCGCAAAGGGTTGGCAGACACCGCGCTTAAGACCGCTGATTCGGGCTACCTTACCCGCCGTCTTGTGGATGTGGCCCAGGACGTGATCGTCAGCGAGCATGACTGCGGTACTGTCGAGGGCATTTACGTTACGCCCATTGTTGAGTCCGGCGAAATCATCGAGCCTCTGCGCGACCGCATCATCGGTCGAGTTTCGCTCGAAAAGATCAAGGACTACGAAGGCAACGTCATCGTCGACGTCAATCAAGAGATCAACGAAGACCTTGCCTCGCAGATCCAGGCTGCCGGCGTGGAGCGCGTCAAGATCCGCTCCGTGCTGACCTGCGAATCGCGTCGCGGCGTCTGCGTGCTCTGCTACGGGCGCAATCTGGCAACAGGACGTTTGGTGGAGCTGGGTGAAGCCGTCGGCGTCATCGCTGCACAGTCCATTGGCGAGCCGGGGACGCAGCTTACCATGCGCACCTTCCACATTGGTGGAACGGCCTCCCGTGTGGCGGAGCAATCGCGACTGGATGCCAAGAATGCTGGCACAGTCCGCTTCATTAATATGGTTACGGTCCGCTCCAAACAAGGGGATCTGGTAGCCATGAACCGGTCTGGCTCCATCGCCATTATTGATGACCGCGGTCGCGAAAAAGAGCGCTACCAGGTGGTTTATGGCGCTAAGCTGAAGGTCGAAGATGGGCAGAAGGTCGAGATTGGCCAGGCCATGGTGGAGTGGGATCCCTACACCTTTGCCATCCTTACCGAGATTGGCGGCACAGTCCAGTTTAAAGACCTGCAGGAAGGCATTACCCTGCACGAAGAAGTGGACGAAGTGACCGGTCTCTCCCGCCTGGTTGTGGGCGACTCACCGGATGAAAAGCGCCAGCCGGCGATCGTGATCAAAGGAGCGAAAGGCAACAAGCGCTACCTTATGCCCTCACGGGCCCACCTCATGATCCAGGATGGGGACGAAGTATTCCCCGGTGACGTTTTGGCCAAGATCCCGCGTGAAACCACACGGACCAAGGACATCACTGGTGGTCTGCCTCGTGTTGTCGAGCTCTTCGAGGCCCGCAAGCCGCGCGAAACGGCTATCATCTCTGAGATTGACGGCGTTGTGAAGTTCGGTGAAGTCACCAAAGGCCAGCGCCGAATCTATGTCATAGCGGACAACGGAGAACAGAAAGAATACTCTGTCCCGCGTGGTGTGCATATCAATGTTCAGGAAGGTGAACGCCTGCGCGCCGGTGAACCTCTTATGGATGGTCCTCTCAACCCGCACGATATTCTTGCCGTGCTCGGGGAAAAGGAGCTCCAGGCATATCTGGTGAATGAAATCCAGGAAGTCTACCGTCTGCAGGGTGTGGCCATCTCGGACAAGCACATCGAAGTCATCGTGCGCCAGATGCTGCGCTGGGTGAAGATCGAGGAAGTCGGTGATACCAACTTCCTGCTCGAACAACAGGTGGACAAGTTCCGCTTCCGGGCCGAAAACGAGCGTGTCATCGCCAACGGTGGCCGACCGGCCATCGGCCGCCCGCTGCTGCTCGGTATCACCAAGGCCTCGCTGTCTACGGAGAGCTTTATCTCGGCTGCCAGCTTCCAGGAGACCACGCGTGTTCTTACCGAAGCTTCCATCAACGGTGCAGTGGACAACCTGCGCGGGCTTAAGGAAAACGTCATTGTCGGCCGCCTCATCCCGGCCGGCACGGGTATGGAGTACTATCGCAATATCCAGCTCTCGCCGGAGCTAGAGGAAGCTGCTGCCCGTGTCCAGCAGGAAGTACAGGAGGCCTTTGAGGCCGCCGAACGCGAGCTGGAAATGATGCGTCAGGAAGGTGAAGCCGAAGAAATGGCCGCTGAGTAACACCGGCCTTCCTGCCCTATACTCTCAGCCCCGGCACTGCCGGGGCTTTCCTTTTTTTACTGCTGTGATGGGAGCCTTCGAGCATTTTTTGCTGTTCTTGGCTATGACAGGATGTCTGGAATTTCTGTTGACAGGGCCTGTAACCTTAAACAGATGCGAATCTGTCTGGTTATAAAAGGCACATTCCCCAATTTTTTTCTTGCGTAAATTCCAAGCTCCGAGCTAGTATCTCCCCCAACCTCTCTCCAAATTTCCTCCCAGGTGTGAAATCCAACTTTCCGAGGGTGCTTATGCGCATTAAGACTCGGTTGTTGCCCTTGTTTATTGCCTGTTTTGTGACTGTTTCAGCTTCATCCAGTGAGCCTGCCATACAACTCCCGCAGGCCAAGCCTGGATCGCTTTACGCTGTGCAATTGACGATCCCTTCAGGTCTTGGTTATCCATTCCAGGAATGCCACCTGACTGGTGATGCTTTGCCCAAAACCCTCTTTTTTGACTGCGAGCGCTTGCGGTTAAAAGGGCGTATTCCCTCAGGCCTTGAAAGGACCTATCGGGTCACCTTGAGCGTTTCCGATGCACAGGGAAACAACAAGACTTTTGGACTAGTTTTGAAGGTCTCCAGCAAGCCTGAATTTGTAGACCTTGGGGGACCGCAAATAGCTACGAAAGCGAAAGAAGCTCCTCAAGCCACGATTGCGGACATAGATCATAGGTCGGATGTGGAAGTATCAAGGAAAGATTTAACACCCAGTGCTTCACCTGATAACTGGTCAGCATCTTCAGGGCTTCGCTATACGCCGATTTCTGCCACAGAGACATCGGAAGATGCAAGCAATCTTCAGGCTGCCGCAAGACAGCTCACGCAGCCTTCCTTCTCAATCGTGCCTGTCAAAATGTCAGCGAAGAGTCATTCAGTTGTATCCAGATTAAAGGGCCATGCTTTTTTCAACAGTATCAATCTGACTTGCGATCCTGTGCCGGATGAAAACAATGCTGTTGCTGCAGATAGGGTTGCGCAAAGCGACCTGAAAAACAATATACTCGCATGTGCCCATCCATCAAAAACAGCCACAGAGGGAGGATGCGCACAGTACCAAGCCAGCTTGTCAAAAATACAGGACGAGGCAGAGGAAGCCTCTTCAAACTTGAAAGCTTGTGCTGCGCTCGACAGTTCCCTGAACAAAATCGCGAAATTATGGTATCTCGCGCGTGCTGCCGCCTGGGATGCGCTTGTGGCTGATATGAATGCTCGCCAGGATGCGGTGAATCAAAAAACTTATCTTCCTGCCGCAGAACTGGCCCAGCCGATCACGGGCGATCCTTTGACTGCTGCCGTTACTGAAGGTAGTCAGAAGCCCCAAAATCCGTGGGTAAAGGAGCAGGTGGGAGTAGGATCGAGAGTTACCAGTCCGAACTCCGCAGATTATTCAAATAACAGCAATGTCTTGTCGAAGAATGGAATAGGGATGCAGACACCCGCGTTTCTGCTTGGAGCGTCTTTCCAGATGCCGCCATTTGATCGGCATTTCGCATTGCACAAAATGCAATCGAACCATGGCAATAGGTTCTCTGGTCTTGTGCCTACGTCCATTTTCACCAATTTGCAGTTTGCTCCCAACAGCACAAATGTGTTGAATGGATATACATTTGGTTTTGGGTATCGCCTGGGCAACAAAGATAGTCCATTGGACCTTCTGCTAGGTTATGCCCTATCTCCATTCAATGAACCATCGCCTGGATTCAGGGTTGCTGCTGCTCAGGTCGTCACGGCGAATTCCAAGCTGGCCAACCCACTGCCTATCTATCTGCGATACGATGCAGCAAAGATCCTTGATTTTAAGGATTGGCCCGAGGAGTTAGATGGATTTCCTGTTCTGGTCCAAAATCCGGATGGAACTCAAGGCGCGCCAATTTATCCCGGCAACGTTCTGACCACGCATTATCGTGGGGGGCTATTTCTCGGTTTGTCCTTTTCCTATGATTTGTTTGGGCAGCTCTTCCAACCAAAGCAAACAGGATCCTCTTCTGCTGCCCATTAAAGGGAGATTAGATTTAGAGCAAGAAACAACACGTGCGAAGCAGTGTCATGCCGATTTTATCGGCCGCCTACTCGAACACATGGAAGGGTCCGTGGAACGAGGAGAAGTTGGCATCAAGCTCTGGAAAGATCGGGTCTGAGTGTGCGCGATGCCGATGGCAAACTGCTATGTGTAGTTGACGAGCGTCAGGCTCCCCAGTTTGAGAAAGCACCAGAGCGGGAAATTCCTGTTCCGTTTCGTATTGCAGATCCTGTCGTATTCTTTTTGCCGGTAGATGCAAGCCGATGTTCGTTTGTGCAATATTGCTGAATGCGGAGAGGGTCTCGGCCGCCTCATAAAGCTGCTGAAAACCGTTCTAACGTCTGTAATTGACATCCTGCGCGCGCATCGGAATTGGTTCGCCAACCTTTTTCTGCATGCAAACTCTTCCTGCGACTTTCCGGCAAAATTCTGTTCGGCACCAATTTGCTTCCAGAAGAAAATGTATCGGCTTTATTTTCGATTTCTTGAAACTGCCGATGAATCTCATGCCTTGTGTCAGGGCTTGTGTCAGGGAAGGTGGAACAGCGATGGTCTTTACCTGCCCGATGACGTTTTGTTAAAAGTCTAAGGTGAGAACGCTTTGCGGCTGCTCAAGTAAGACGGCTGTCTGGTACGGAATTGCCATTTGCTGTTAATCTTGCGATACTTCGTATAGAGATCATCTTTGTTGAAAATGACGGTACGGTGATTATGGATCCGTATTTCGCTCATTCTGCAGGGCGGGAGTAGTTCAGTGGTAGAACGTCAGCTTCCCAAGCTGAATGTCGCCGGTTCGATCCCGGTCTCCCGCTCCATTTTCAATAAGTTAGCGGTCACGCCCACCCTCAGGATTTCTACTTCTATCCAGGCCGCATCCCTTCAAACATTCCGAAGCTGACGATCAGCCGCTCGCGACCCGGAAGCACACCAAGGGTGCTGCGGATATCGGCAGCAGTCAGCACCCTGAGTTCCTTGCCAAGTTTACACTTCGCCGGTGTATGGAGCGCCAAGGCCGGGTTGTATTCCACACCGCGTTCTCCCAGAGCCAAGTTGAAGATATCACGCACATGGAATCGCAGATGATTCACAACGCTGTTCGGGTGCGGCACGCCGAATCAGCTTCGGACGACCGACAACGACATGGGGGATTGGCGGAATGCCCGAAACGCATCCATTCAGTACGTTGGCAACGTAGGCTTTCGAGCAGCAGTTGAGTGGCTTCACGAAGCGTGAGAATCTCAGGGCCGCTCTTCTCTGGGGCATAGTGATCATTTATGCTTAGCGGTGCGGCCGTCGGTGTCATAAGCTCCCTTTCCGATTCCGTTCCATGTTAGTCTTCGCGAAGTGGTCAACGGCGCCTGTCGGCTTCGTGATTGAAACCGCTGCTCGCAGGACTGCTGGAAACAGAGGGCGCCGCGTCCGTCGAGAACGGAACTACCGCGGTAAGGGCGCGACTGGATCTCCATCGCCTCGCACCAGGGCAGTACTTCTTCGGCATCCGCCAGCCGCCATGGGAATGGACGTACGTGCCGGTGGCCGTGCAATAGCGGCGCACAAAATTGTCTCGATTTGCGCAGTGCGCGGGAATGCAAAGATCAAGCTGCCGGAGCAAGACTTGGCCAGCAATCAACTCCATTCCTAACGGGCTTGCAATTACCACCAACTCCCGCAGCCTTTCAGGGGTGACCGCTGGCAGAACTGACCGACGTGTCACACGAGAGGACGTCATCTCGTCATGGTTTATGAGAGGCAACCATGAGAGAACCCACGATGACAGCGAGACTGGATCCATTTGCCGCCGCGCCTGCGCTCATGCAGGGTTGGCTTGATTTTGGGAAAAACCTGCTCAAGTCCGGATTAGAGGAAAGCCTGATGGAGCTGGTGAAGATCCGCGCTTCACAAATCAACGGCTGTGCGGCTTGTCTGCGGATGCACACTGCAGCCGCCCGGCAAAAGGGCGAGACGGAGGAGCGGTTGTATCTTCTGGACGCGTGGCGTGAATCGCCGCTCTATACGCCTCGCGAACGAGCAGCGCTTGCCTGGACTGAGGCGTTGACGTTGTTACATGAGACACACGCGCCCGACGATGTGTACGACGAACTCAAGAAGCAATTCACCGCAGAGGAGCAGGTGAAGCTCACATTATTGATTGTTGCGATCAACGGATGGAACAGGGTCAACGTAGGCTTCCGAACCGGACATGCGATCGACAGAAGCAAGGAGGCATGATGGCGGATATGGAGGACACTGCCGCGGCTGTATTCGACCCGCTGCGGCCTCAATTGGTGCGCGTCGCGTACCGCATGCTGGGCTCCGTGGCGGACGCGGAGGACGTGGTCCAGGAGGCGTTTCTACGCTGGCTGGAGGCAGATCGCAGCGCCGTACAGCAACCGGAAGCCTTTCTGCGCTGCGTAGTGACCCGGCTTTGCCTCGATTACCTGAAATCAGCGCGAGTCCGGCGCGAAACGTATCTCGGGCCTTGGTTGCCGGAACCGGTGGTGGAGCTGGCGGAGCAGGCAGACAATGTCACGCTGCCGCTGCTTATGGCGCTGGAAAGGCTTTCGCCTCTGGAGCGCGCCGCGTTCGTTCTGCATGATCTCTTCGGGCTCAGCTTCGAAGAGATTGGGCATACGATCAGTCGTGACCCGGCGGCTTGCCGCCAGCTTGCCAGCCGCGCTCGGGCTCATGTCCGAGAGGCCCGGCCTCGGTTTCCTATCTCCAAAAGCCGGTGCCTGGAGATTGCCGATGCATTCTTCGCGGCGACCCGCGGCGGCAACATGGAAAAACTGCGTTCGCTGCTGGCGGAGGACGTAGTGGTCTATTCCGATGGCGGCGGGAAAGTTCCTGCGCTGCTGGAACCTGTTGTTGGGATCGAGAACGTGATGCCGTTATTTGAGTCGCTCGCACGTGTCTTTGAGCGGGAGATGTCGCGGATGGTTCAGCAAGGCTTCATCAACGGCCTGCCGGGGTTCGTCACGGTCGAAAGCAACAATACGCTTCAGACCACCGCGCTCGAAGTCGATGCAGATAAAATTTCCGCGATCTATGTGGTACGAAATCCGGAGAAACTAGAGCACATTCGAGTCTTGATTTCTGGAGCGGGGGAACAGAGCCGTGTCTAAGATTCAAATCGCGATCGTCTATCACAGCGTTTACGGCCATACCAGGCGACAGGCGGAGGCGGTGAGCGCGGGCGCAAAACAGCTATCCTGCGCAGACGTCCTGCTTCTCAATGTCGACGAAGCCGAGTCTCGCTGGGACGATCTTGCTGCGAGCGAGGCCATCATCTTCGGAGCGCCTACCTATATGGGCGGTCCTTCGGCTCGATTCAAGGCCTTTCAGGAGGCGACGTCGAGGGCGGTCATGGCGAAAGGATTTGCCTGGCGCAACAAGATTGCCGCGGGTTTCACGAATTCCGGCGCCCGCTCCGGAGACAAGCTGGCGACGCTCGTCCAAATCGCGATCTTCGCCGCGCAGCACGGGATGCACTGGGTCAATCTCGATCTGCCGTCGGGGAACAACTCGAGCCGGGGGTCGGACGACGAGCTGAACCGTCTTGGCTTCTGGCTGGGCGCCGGAGCGCAGTCGAATGTCGATGAGGGACCGGAAAAGGCACCTCCCGCAGCAGACCTCGCGACAGCGCAGCATCTCGGAAAACGGGTAGCTGAGGTGACCGCTCAGTTCGTGCGGGGGCGCGTATGAGAGTATTCGTCGCAGGCGCGACCGGCGCCATCGGAAGCCGCCTGGTTCCCTTACTCGTCGAAGCAGGCCATCAGGTTACCGGGATGACGCGTTCGAGTAAAAAGGCCGAACAGGTTCACGGGGCCGGGGGAACGCCCGCAGTAGCCGACGCACTCGATCGCGAGGCTGTGATGCGGGCAGTAAAGGCAGCGGCGCCCGCGAGCTCGCCCGCGCTGGGATATTGGAGCACAGACGTAGTGCGGGACTGCGAAAGCTCGAAACCGGACGCGAAAAGACTCGTGAGCGCGGCGAAGCCAATCAGCCGCTTGTAGTGGTTGTCGACGCTGTGCCGCAGCCCGGAGTAGCCTTGCTCGTCCTGACCGGCCATCCCATCGAGGTCGATCGAAGAGGCGTCCGGGCTACAGATCCATGACCTGCGGACTCAGTCGGTCCTCGTCCAGCGCCGCGTCTACAAGGGTGACATCGATTCGCCGAAGACCAAGCGCTCCATCAGAGAGGTCGCATGACCGAGGGCACGCGGGCCCTTCTTCAGGAATGGCTCGAGATGCTTAAGGACCAAACACCCACAGCATGGTTGTTCCCGTCGGAGACCGGGCGAACTCCGCTCAGTCGCGATAATCTCTGGCGACGCAGCATCCATCCGCGTCTGCGAGAGGTTGGGCTTGAATGGGTCAACTTCCAAGTGCTCCGGCGCAGCTACGCGACGCTGTGCCGCAAGGCCGGTATGGACGCCAAAACGCGCGCCGATCAGATGGAGCATCACGTGGATGTGAACGAGAACGAGTACACGATGACGAGCCTGGCGACCCGGTTGGAGGCGAGACGGTAGCTCGAAACTGTAGTAACGCCCGAAAATGTAGTAACAGGTTGTCATCCACTTTCAAGGATGGTTTGGATCCCTCTGGTGCAGTCATCCACGTACATAAAACTGCGAGTCTAAGTCCCATCTCCCCAGATTTCTATCTCATGTTTCCCTGACATCTTTGCCTGAATGACTTTTCTTCAGATCGTTGCCGGGGCCTTTTCGCGCCCGCCCCATCGAGAGGACCGACGACCGGATGAAGGGAGACGGCGGGCTGACCGAGCGGGCGTCGAAGAAGCTCGGGGTTCCGAACTGCTCATGCCCAGCATGGATGGAACCAGACTAGGTTGGAAATCGACCAGGTGCCGCTGTGGCGAGGGAACTATGTCATCGTTAAGCAGTTGGTGGACGATGTCGCGAAGTACTTGTATCTCCCGCGAGTGAAGAACGCGCAGGTGATTTTGGATGCGATCTAGACGGCGTCACCCGCACGACCTGGAGCCTAGACACCTTGCTTATGCGGATTACTACGACGCGACGCCTGATCGTTATCGCGGTCTGGAGGCCAGCCGGAGGGTCTCGGTGCAGTTGGACGGCCACAGCGGGGTGGTGAAGCCGGAAGCGGCGGTCGCGCAGATGGAACGAGAGGCTGCGGCTGCAGCAGGTTCCGCTGGAACAACGCGTCCAATGGGCCCGCCTAGCGACAATACGGAGAGCAGCCCCACAAGGTCTCAGCCAATTGCCGCCTCTGAGCCCAAGAGGGCCGTCCCCCGGCGCTTCCACGGCACAGCCAGGATCGACGCGACCCGCCTTTTCGTGCGATGTGGACCAGATCGCCAGTGCGGTGGTACAACATCTTAGTGATTGCTCGGCGCGAAAGTGACTATGACGCTGGACATCGCGGCTGAGATCCCCTCCGGCGCCCCGAACAACGTGGTTCGGACGCTGACGGAAAACTGCCAGACCTTGAAGTTCGAGAATTGGGGATTCGAGGAGAGCTAAAGGGGCATGGGAATGACCGAATCCATGCAGAGCTTCCTGAAACGTCATGTGTGGCTGGTCAGAGCCGCTCGTCTCAGTTGGCTCAGCCTCATCTTTGCCGCTGCGCTCTACGTGTGCAACCACTACTGGCCGGCTGCCGAAGCCGCCAAATCCTGGTGGTGGACCTTGACCCTCCCAAACGCCATGATCGCTGCTCTCGCCTGGTCCTTTGGCAGAGGCGAGAAGGCGGAGCAGGATATTGTCATGGGTGCCATCGACGCCAGACTTCGCGAGGGGAGGCTAACATCGCCAGAAAAAAAGCTTGCCTTGCGCTTCTATCATGAGTTCCGTGATAAATTGCACGATGCTGTTGTGCACGGAGGATCGTTCAGGCCTGGAGAAGCGCTCCACTTAGTGCTTTGCTCGGACTCCAGGGAATTGCAGGCTGTTCTGCCAAAGTTGCGTTCCGCTCCGTCCGATGTTCCGGCCCTGACTCCTGATCAGGAGAAGACGCTGGCGAGAATCGCCGCCGGCAACGGGCGGTGTGCAGAGGTTATAGTGCAGTGGCTGTTCCTGAGCGGCGGCGAAGCCGCGGTCGAGAAGTTACAGCAAGACGGCATTTTCAAACCCAGTGAGGCAGAAATCTCCGGGTACATCCTGAAATTGCTTCCGAGCCTGCCGGACCTTAAGTATTCCGAGGCGGTCGAGTACCTCAAGTGGCGCAGGCGCCATCTCAAGGGTCGAACGACAGTCTTACATGAATTGCAGGAACGACTGCTCACCTCTGAGGGCCAGACGTTTGAGGATACGGTCGCGGTGATCGGCGGCATCAATGGCGAACAGGGCAAAGCGGCGCTGGATGCGTGCTGGCGGGAACTTCCTCGGGGAGAGAAGCGCCGGCGAGAGACAGTCGATCACGAGATCGCCGCGTTGACGGAACGGCTGAGACTGGCCGCCCAGCCAAGTCTCGCGTGAGGGCGCCCATGGACCTGACCCTGACACCACTGACTCCGATCTGGACCGGCGATGCCGAAGGCATCAGCGGGTCCCTGCGTATCACGGGTTTGATGGGGTCGCTGCGCTGGTGGTTTGAAGGGATTGTGCGGGCCCTCGGCCGCCACGCATGTGACCCGACGGAAGCGGCTTGTCAGTACGATCCCGACCCTAAGAAGAACCCTTTCCACGGCCTGTGCCCGGCGTGTTGGCTCTTTGGGACGACTGGCTGGGCCCGGCGGTTCCGCTTGACCGGTTCCGGATTGCACGCGAGCGACTGGTGCATACGGGCGGCTCCCGAGGTCGCCCCTATACATAAGAACTGGCTGCGCCGTGTGTACAAGCTACCTGGCAGCAAGGTTCTGTGGGGAGATGCGCTTACACTGCAATTCACGCCTCACATTCTCGGAGCCGACGCGCTAGGAGACGCGGATCTTGACAGCGTCTTTTGCAGCCTCCTCAATGCGGTCGCCCGCTTTGGAGCCCTGGCGGCCAAACCGCAAAACGGCTGGGGAGTGATCGCCTGGCGCGAAATGCCGCAATTTGACCGAAAGGCGTTGAGCCGGTTCATCACTGCGTTCCCCGAAGACAGCCGCGAAATGGATGGAATGTTCAACGTCAGGGAAACGGCGTTCCTCAGCTTCGAGATAAGCAATGTCGGCGCTTACGCCGGGGCCACGAAGATACCTTCATCGGCCAGCCCCGATTATCTCAGCCGCGTTCTGCCAATCGCCTACGATATTCGCTACAAGAGCAGCACCGGGAATTTTCGCTCCGGAGCCGGTCGAGATCGGGGCATCCGCCCAGCGCTGAAGAACCTGTTGGGCCGGCGGGCTGAGGAGATCGTGGGCACGAGCGCTCGGAGCGCGAACCGGTCCGCCAGCCGCGTGTTTGTCAGTCATCTATACCGGCGCAAGCCGCAAGAACCGTATCGCCTGAGGTGCTGGGTTCATGTCCCACCGGATCTGGAGCGCCAGCGGCCGGCAATTACGGATGCAATCCAGAACGTCGTCAATGAGATGTTTGCAGGGAACAGGTGCCGAACCTATGGCTGGAGCGACTTTCAGAAGGAGGTCCTGTGAGCGACTATTACGCGGCTTTTCCGCTCTATACACGCGAGCAGGTGCTGGCGTTGGAGAGCGAGTCCACAGACCCGGTTGCGCTCATCGACCTACTGGCGCAAACGACTGCGAGCGAGGACACGAAAATCCTTGGCCAGGACACCTACGCCAGGCTTCTGAAGACGGAGGCGTACCGGCAGCGCCTCGAACGCGGCGCCGCGCTGATGGAAAAACTTGAGATTGGGACGCCGGCCCGTATCGATCTGAACGTTCTGCCGCCTTTATCTTTTTTTCTCCGGGCGGATTTTGCCTTGGAAACTCCCTATCTGAGCCGCGATGATCGCGTCTTTTCCGTTACCGAAAACCCCGTGCGCAAGGACTGGGTTTTCGGCTTGCCGTTGATTGCCGCCACCACATGGAAGGGGGCGCTGCGTAACGCCTGCCTGATCGAAGCTCGCGAGGCTGTGGATAGGCTCTTTGGACCGGAGCCACCGAAGAATTCTCGGGGCGATGAGCCGGCGGCCGCGCTGCATGAGGGCAGGATTTGCACGTTTACTTCATTCTTTACCCAGATCGCAACCGAGATCGTCAACCCGCATGATCGGGTCCGTCGGATTGGCAAGAATCCAATTCGTATCGAGTGCGTGCCCAGGGGTGCACGGAGCCGCCTCGCGCTGTTGTACTTGGCGCTCCCACGCGACGAGCGGCCCCGGAGCCTGACCCTACCCGATTTCCGGAAGCAGGTTGCGGGCGACCTGATTGCGGTTGCCCGCTGTGTTCGAGGTGCGATGCGAGATTACGGCGTTTCCGCCAAGAAGAGTAGCGGCTATGGGGCGGCTACGGATGCGCTGGTGGGCGAGCGCGGAATCATCGAGGTGGCGGGGCTGGATGGAGGCCCCGCCAGTTTCGCCAAGTTCTCGGAACTCATCGAAAGGGCCGAAGCGTTGGCCGCCCGAATTCAGGGGAGCGCGTAACGATGCCGGGCTATGATCTCGAAATTCTCCGTCAAAACCGCCAGGAGATCCTGAAGGCGGAATTGGGCGCGTTCCTCCACAACATCGGGAAGTTCGGGGAGGAGTTTCTGTTCGTGCAACTCGCAAATGCGGGCAATACCGACCCGATCGTCACTCGCTACCGTGGCCGCTTCGAGTTCCAAAACGTTGTTGGAATCAAGTATAAGTATCAGGCTGACCGCTATCAGCCAAAGCCGGAAACAACCGGTTTCCTCAGCGAGAAGGCGCGCAATTGGCTCGCAAGCACACCCATTGTGCTGCCTCCACCTTTTGATGACCGAGTCGATTACTGCATGGGCGATTTTGTTGAGTACCAAAACTATGATTTCTACCGCCCTCTGACCGACCCCAAACGGCGGCCAGGCAGATGGGTCGCGACTTCACGGCTTACGGAGTTGCTGTGGGCTTCGCACGAGGCCTCCGCAATCGACAAGGAGGGAGCCGGTGACGAGGGGAGACAGTCACAACCTCCGGTTCAGGTTGCCACAGTGTTCGGTCACGAGCGTGGGATTGATGCCTCCACGCTGAGGCATGCGCGGGAAAGCCTCCTGGACTCCATTCAACAAGGTAAGCGAAATGAGTACCTACGGGATGCCCGTAGACTCATGACCTTGGCGCTCGCCGAAACTCGAAGGCCGCTGAACGATATCACGCTATGGGACGTCTCCTCAGCCGTCGCCGCATTCTTCAAGGCAGCGCTCGCCAAGATGCTCCTGGAAGGCAAGTGGACCGAAAAGGAGTACCTCAAGTGGCGAATTCTACGGATCGCGCTGGACGGCCCCACCTTCTACGAGCACGTCTCCAGGCTTCCCGACCTTTTGGCGCGGAAACAAATCATCACACACAGCCTCGACGCGGTGAAGGATCTGCTCGAACAGGAATGCCCCCTCGGGAATGAGGTCTATCGGGACGAATTTGGTTCCGCGTTTGTCGTTCCGGATCTGGAGGCGGAGGATGAGCGGGGCAGCATGCTCCTTAGTTTGATCGAGGCCCATGTCCGAAGCGCATTCATCACCCCGATCGAAGCCGGCGATGGCGATGAGCGCCAACGTGAGCGCTCGGAGGCTTCCAAAGCAGTAAAGCTGGAGATCACGCCGGCGCTTTCCGTTAGCGTGGCGCATGCGCAAGGCCTTGGACTCGCCGGCGAACTGGCCAAGCCGGTTCCGCTCGTTACAGCAAAACCGGAGACCGTGCGCCAGTGGTGGCAAGACGTGGAACGCGCTGACGTTTGCACGGTTTGCGGCGTGAGACCACAGGGCCATCCGCCGGGTCGAACATCACGGAAGGCCAAAGAGCGTCGCGTATGCGTGCCTTGTGAGGCTCTGCGCGATGACCGCTGCGAACAGTGGCTCGACAAACTGGAAACAACCATCTGGCTGGATGAGGTTGCTGACGTTAACGGCCGCGTCGCCCTGATCGTCGGGCGCTTCGGTATTGAGAAGTGGTTGGAGCCCGGCGGGTACATCGAAAGCTCGCTGATTGTGAGTCCGACGCCATCGCTCCGGTCCAAAGAATTGACTTTCGCCCGGCTGCGGCGGATCTGGGATACGACGGCCCGCTTTTGGGAGGAGATCGAAGGAGAGATCGCCAAATGTGTGATTCCGGTTTCCGGCATCCGCTGGCGTCTGACGCTGCGGCCTGGTCCCGGACGTAATGATCCGCCCGTGCGGACGCATGCGTATCAGCTCGAAATCCCTGACGTAGGACGGCTCGCGGTCGCCTGCACGGATGAGAATGGATGGAAGTTCATCACGGCGGAGAATCTGGCGCGGCTTGCGAAACACCAGAAGACCTCGCCAGACGAGCTGAGAGAGCAGATCCGGGGAAAGCCATGCGCTGTACTGGAGGACACGTACAACGATGAGGCGGGCTACACCAGGCTCACCAGCATCGCCACTGGAACAGTCCTGGGAGCCGATCTGGATTCCGTTCAGTACCGCCCATCGATCTCGATTCTCGCTGATCCGCGGAGCTTCATGATGCTGGTTCCCGCGGACGGCGCTGCAGACGTTGTCAATACAATCAAGAACAAGTACGAAGCCGAGATGGCGCGCGTGCGAAACCGGCTCCCGATCGCGGTTGGCATCGTGTTTGGTCAGGCGCACACGCCTCTTTCCATAATGTTGGATGCCGGCCGCCGAGTGATGGATCTGCCAGTGAACGAGGAGCTGTGGGCTGTCTCCAAAGTATCCGTGGCCGACAGTGGCATCTGTGGCCTGGAATTCTCGAACGGCATTGCTTGGAAAATCCCAACGTCTATGGGCGATGGAACGACAGAAGATAAGTGGTACGCATATTTTCTTCCAGCCAATTCTGGCGGCGCCCTTGATGTCGGCGGTTTGCGATCCGGCGGCCAGGTCTACTTGACACCAAGCCACTTCGATTTTCAGTTTCTGGACTGTGCCGCAACCCGCTTTGAACTGGAGTACAGCGACGCAGGGAGGAAGCGGAGATCTCCGCGGCCATACCTGCTTGAGAATTGGAATGATCTCGCGCGCGTTTGGGAGCTGCTTCGTAAGGCTCTGGCAACCTCGCAAATCAAGGCGATCCAGGCCGACATCGGCGCAAAGCGACGGCAGTGGGCAGAGACCGGCGATACGACTCTCGAGGCATTCGTGCGCGATACGCTTGCGACGGCCGACTGGAAGCAGCCGCTCAGCCGAAACGATCTTGATTTCCTCACGAAGGCCGGCACCGACGGGCTGCTGGAAGATGCGATCGAGCTGTATGTGGGACTCCTGAAGCGCAAGACGGAAGTGGGAGGTGACGATGAGTGAAGCACAAACTGCGCCGATTTACGAACAACGCCGGTTTGTATTTCTGACGTTGGACCCGATTCATGTTGGCACAGGAGGCTTCCGGCTGGGTCGCGTGGACATGCCGGTTGCGCGGGAGCCCGGAACGAACTTGCCAAAGATTCCGGGGACCACGCTCGCGGGCGCTGCCCGGAGCTATGCCGCGATGGAGTATGGAAAACTTGAAGCCGCAGGACAGCATAGGAAGCTCAAGGATGAAGACAAAAGACGTTGCCCGATCGTTTACACGTTCGGCACGACCCGCGGATCTGGCGGCCAAGCAGGGCGCGTGAGCATCTTCGATGCGAGGCTTTTGCTCTTTCCTGTGCGGTCGATGGCCGGGCCAGTATGGGCAAGCACAGCCGAACTGCTGGAGGAGGCTGGCTTCTCGGTTTCGCAACGTCCACCGGGAGATGAGCGGCCCGCAGCCACATTAGCCTGGAACCGAAGTATCAACCTTTCGTGGCTGCTTTTTGAGAAGCCTGTGCTAACAACGATTTCAGATGGAAACCTCACCGTGCAACCATCCTTCGCCGCCGTCAAGGATCGGATTGTCGTTGTCACTCCTCGCATGTTCGAGCAGGTTGTCAGCAGCAACCTGGAGGTCCGAACATCCGTGAGCATCGATTCTGAGACAGGCGCGGCCAAAGAGGGAGCACTGTTCACCTACGAGGCCATTCCTCGTGGCGCCTGGCTGTGGTGTGATGTGATCGAAGACGATTACAACCCCGCCTTCCCGGTGACAATCGACAGACATAACGGCGGCGGCCCAATGGGCGTCACTTGGAGCCGCCCTTTAGACGTGGTTTCCTCGGGTTTCCGGT
Organism: Pseudacidobacterium ailaaui; assembly: GCF_000688455.1. Lineage (NCBI taxonomy): Bacteria > Pseudomonadati > Acidobacteriota > Terriglobia > Terriglobales > Acidobacteriaceae > Pseudacidobacterium > Pseudacidobacterium ailaaui. The sequence goes on along the minus strand of NZ_JIAL01000001.1, from coordinate 3,476,695 downwards.
TGATGGAATACATGGGCGTCGGCGGCATGGGCACACGTGGGTTCGGGAGGCTGCGCGTGGTCCATGACTGGACGCAGGGGGGAGCAGCATGATCGCGCTCGATCTTGATCTGGGGGCCGCAAAGACCGCGCAGGCGATCCTCAAGGACGTGGAAGCCACGAAGCAAGCCGCCAAGGCTGCCGAAGACCTGATTACGAAGACGCTTGGCGTAATCCAGGAGAATGGCCCTTACGCCGCCATCGTATTCCTGTGCTCGAAAATCAACGGCGAGAAGGATTCGACCTCCATCGTGGCCACTTCCGTGCGGACTAACCTGCTCGATCTGGCTGAGACGCTCGGCGCCATAAGCCTGACGAAATCCGGCGATTTTCGCAAGATTCTCGATTTCGTCATCAAGAACATTTGTTCGGACCTGCACCTCCTCTTGCTTGTGAAACAAACTTGGGAGCAGGCCTTGATCTACGCAAGGCATTCGGCAAAGAGCCTGAAGGCGCAGGTTGGGGCATAGGCAGATGTGGAAAGCACATCAGATCGTCCTCGAGCTTCTGTCCCCGCTTCATGTCGGGCACAGACGAATAGGAAATCTGGCCTCAACACGCCGCTACGTCCCTGGCCGGGCGATTTGGGGAGCTCTCACGACCCGCATCACACGCGATGCCGGCGGCCAGGACTATGCCGAGGTTGGAAGACGGATTCATGAAGAACTGGCGTGGACGTACTTCTTCATCTCAGCCACTCCGGGCAAGGTGCCCCTCTGGCCGTGGGGCGGGAACCGGCGCGAATTCGAGTGGCTCTACCTCAGCAGTTTTGCGAGCACCGCGCTTGAGGATGGCCACAGCGCGGACGACGGCGCTTTGCATGAGGTCGAGTATATTGCGCCGCGCACGTGCTTCGGCGATCAGGTGTATCTCACGGGATATCTCTTTGAACGGGAGGGATCAACACTCAACTGGCGCGGCGCTCTGAATCGTTTACAGATCGGCGGCGAGAGATCGTACGGGTGGGGACGCGTGCGGCCCTTCACCGTCACGCCGCTTGAAGGACCATGTTTCGGCATATACCCGGCGCACACGAATCCTGAAAGACCAGTCATCGAGGTGCCTAGTCATTCGGCGCTTGGCGCTCACACGCTGGCGTCTGATGCCGATAATTACCAAGGCGCAATTGAGCCACTGGTCGGCCGCGAGACGAATACCGAAAGCGGAGCGTTCGGATCCAAGCCTTCTTTGGCATTCGTATGTTGGATCCCCGGGACGAGAATCGTACAAGCCAGTAAATATCGGATTGGCCATCAGGGCATTTGGGAACCAGCATGAATTGATCTGACTCTTCCATGGCGGCGTACTCGCGGTACGTTCATTGCCGCTACGGCGGGTGTCGGCGTCGTATGCGAACGAGAAAAACATCTTCGAGTCCTCCTCAGGTTTACACTTCGCGGGGCAGATGACGGCGCAGCGGCCACACCAGAGACTTCGTCTAAAGAGGTTTATGCATTAACCGGCAAACTTGCCGGTTAAATTTAATATACTAATCGGCATAACCGAAAAAGTGCGGTTATGAGTCACCGGCGACTGGGTAGCGTTCCAGCGGTCACCTCAAGACGCCGCTTGTGACTTCAGAAGGGACAGTGTTCTGCGGTGGGCAGGCGGCGAGGGGGACCTTGCGCAGTCGGAAGCGGCGCGGGTTCAAGGCTTTCAAGCGTGGGGACGTCTTGGAGTTGTTGTCGGGCAGATGAGAACCCTGCTTTGCAGTTTGTCACTTGGGCAGCCGCATGACAAGATCACGGCGGTGTTGGTTCCAATAGACGATGCCTTTCTTCCTGCCATCTTGGCTTACTGTGAGTCCCAACAGTACAACGATGATGTTCGCATGGTCACATCCAAACTTAATGCCGCCACCGGCACTCTAGTTCAAGTCCCCTTCGACCTCGCACACTGGCAGCGCGTCGCCCAAGAGAAATCTCCCAACGGCCTCCCCAAGCCGCACTCCGACAACCCCACGCAGTGGCTCTTCAATGGCCACCCCAAAGGCTTCGACCACCCGCTCCAGGTCGCCGTCGCCCGCCTGCTTGGCTATCGCTGGCCGCGGCAGACCGGTTCGAGTTTCCTCGACTGTCCTGCGCTCGGCCCGGATGGCCTCGAAGTGCACGCCGACGCCGATGGCATCGTGCCGCTGGCCTCGATCGCTGGCGAAGCCTCGGCCGCCGACCGCCTGCGCGCCCTGCTCAAAGACGCCTACGGCGAAGAATGGTCCGCCGCAAAGCTCAAGGAACTCCTGGGCGAATGGGACTCGCTCGAAGATTGGCTCCGCGACGGTTTTTTTGCCGAGCATTGTCAGATCTTCCATCAGCGCCCCTTCGTCTGGCACATCTGGGACGGGCGCAAGGACGGCTTTCATGCGCTGGCGAACTATCACAAGCTCGCCGCGCCAAACGGCGAAGGCCGCAAGACGCTTGAAAAGCTGATCTACACCTACGTGGGCCGCTGGATCGAGCGCCAGCAGGGCGAAGTGAAAGCCGGCAAGGAGGGCGCGGACGCCCGGCTCACCGCCGCGCAGCATCTCAAAGCCGAACTCGAAAAAATCCTTGAAGGCGAAACACCTTACGACCTCTTTATCCGCTGGAAGCCGCTCCGCGAGCAGCCGATCGGCTGGGCGCCGGACATCAATGACGGCGTGCGGCTGAACATCCGCCCGTGGCTCCAGACTTCGCTTGCGCCCGTCACCAAACCCAAAAAGGGCGCCTGCATCCTGCGCGTGACGCCCAAGATCAACTACGGCAAAGATCGCGGCAAGGAACCGCACCGGTCGAAGGAAGATTTCCCGTGGTTCTGGAGTTGGGACGAGCACAGCGACGATTTTATGGGCGGCGATGCCTTGGACGGCGCCCGCTGGAACGACTTGCACTATTCGCTCAAGACCAAGAAGCAGGCGCGGGAGCGCAAGCGAAAGGCGGGAGCATGAGCCAAGAACTGAATCCAGAAGCAACCGTGTCGGAACAGCAGATCGAGGCGGCGATTCGCGACATCCTCTTTTCGAACCGTCAACCTTCGGCATGGGAACTCGTTGAGCAGATCGAGTCAGCGTTCGGTTGGCAATCCCGCTGGATGATCAAGGACGCAGCCAAGGCGCTCACGAAAGATAGTTCACTCCAGAACTCCTGCCGGCAATACCTGGACGCTCTTCTCGAACGAGATGAACTCGATCAGGTTTTGGCTGGAGCTGAATCGCCCCGGAAGGATATTCAATCCGGCATCGACTCCTTGCTGCGGCAAAGCCTCGCCTACCGCAGTTCGAAAGCCTTTCAGGAAATGATCGACTTCATGGGGCGATTCAAGGACTACGCCCCTTACAACAACATGCTAGTCCGCATTCAGAATCCCAGTTGCTCGTTTTATGCCACGGAGAAAGACTGGTTTCGGAGGTTCAAACGGCGGCTCAAAGAGGACGCGCGACCGATGCTCATCCTCGCGCCGATGCATCCGGTGCTGCTTGTGTACGATTTGGACCAGACAGAAGGTCCTGACCTCCCCGAAGAACTGAGCAAGTTCGCTTCGTTTGCCGGCGAGTGGAAGGATGAATACTTGGAACGGACTCTTGGGAATGCAGCCAAACGGGACAAGATCCGAATCGATTTCAAGCGGCTGTCCTCAACGAACGCGGGCTTCGCGACGATTGCTCGCGGGGACCGTGAGTCCAAGATGAGGATCGCCATTCACGAGGAACTCGACGCTCCCAGTCGATACGGTGTTGTGTGCCACGAGCTTGCACACATCTATCTTGGCCATCTCGGAACCGACGAGGATTATTGGTGGCCGAGCCGAACCAACTTGAGTCATAAAACGGTTGAGATCGAAGCGGAGGCTGTGGCCTTTCTGGTCACAAGCCGACTCGGCCTGCAAGGCACGAGCGCATCCTACGTGTCACGTTACCTCAGCGAGGGAGCCATTCCGGAATCCGTATCACTCGACCTCATCGCGAAAGCGGCTGGGCGCATTGAGGAGATGGCGAGGCGGACCTTCGAAGCGCGTCGATCGCGATGGGAGAGAGCTGAGCAAGGGAGGCTCCTGTGAAGAAGCATCGCACTTTGTTTGACGCGATCAAAGAATCGCTGGCCGCCTCCATGCGGCCGGCTGAGGGTTGGGCCGCGCCGGCGACCATCCTTTGGACCGATGCCGAGGCGCAATGGCTCTCTTTGCTGCCCGCGCTGCGCGCGGTCTTTCCCTGGATCTATACACTCGGCTCGTACAACCCGCAGACGCGCACCGGGCCGGCGATCTGGCTCAAGTGCGTGGTCGATCGAGCCCTGCCGGACGGTCTGCCTCCGGGCGAGATTCCCGTTCTCTATCTTCCACACGTGCGGAGGCAGGACCTGCGCGCCGCGGCGGATTGCCCCGCGCATTTGCAGCCGCTGGTGGAACTCCAATACCGCGGGCGCGTCTGGCATCAATCGAATGGCCACGACTGGACCGTGCGGGCGTTTTTGGTTTCTAACGATGGCCTGGGCCTCGATATCGCCGCCGACCGGCAGACCGAGGAAGCGATGCTGCGCGCCCTACCCCTGTTGGCCGAGGTGGATCTTCGCGCGCTCGAAGGACGGCGGCTCGATGCGGACGATTTCGACAAGCTCGCGGTCGCTGATCCCGTGAGGGACGTTCTTCTTTGGCTCAATCATCCCGAGAAGTTCGAAGCAGGCGCAAAGGGCGCGCGCTGGGGGAGTTTCCGCTCCGTCTGCCGGAGCGAGTTCGCCCTGGACCCCGAGCAGAACCCCCCCTCGGAAATCGCGGGGCTTTTGGTATGCGCCGAGCCGCGCCTGGACCGGGTGTGGAACCGTTTTGCGGAGGCTCCCCAACTTTATAGCGGTGTTGCCAAGCTGATGCGCGATCCCGCAGCCGCCGTTCAGGGGAAACTCACGTTTGACGGTTCACGAGATCCTCGAATCAATGAGCGGGAGGAGGACGAACTCAGACAGGCGCTCGCGGCCGTGCCACACCTGGCCCATGCCGCTGCATGCGCGAAGGTGCTGGAACTCGAAGCCCGGCACGGGGAACGGCGGGGTTGGGTGTGGGCTCGTCTCGATTGGAGCCCTTGGGCGAAAGCGCTTGCGCCGTTAGCGTGCCTCGCCCGCGCTGCGCAGACCCCGGTAGGCGGGCCGGGGCTTACGGCAGCCGCCTCCGCCTACGCCGAGTCCGGCTGGCAGTGCGATGCGGCGGCGATGGAGGCTCTGGCCCTTTTCGGCGCGGGAGCGAATGCGTCTCTGATGGCGCAAGTGGTGCGCGCGTTATATCAGCCGTGGCTCGAAACCTCGGCCCGGCATTTTCAATCGCTGCTCGCAGCCGATCCTAAAACTGCTCGTGAGCGGGTGGATAAAACCTCTGCAAATCAGGACACTTGTCTGGTTTTCGTGGATGGGTTGAGGTTCGATCAGGCCGCAAAGCTTGCCGCGCTACTCGAGGAACGATCCCTGAAGGCCACGCTCTCCTGGCGGCTCGCGCCTCTGCCGACCGTGACTCCGACGGCTAAACCGGCCGCGATCCCATTCCAGGACGGCATTCGCGGCGCGGACGGCGCCGACTTCACGCCCGTCATGGAGACGAAGACCGGGCCACGGCCGTTAACCGCACCAATCCTTCGGGAAAGGCTCGAAGCTGCCGGCGTCGAAGTGCTCGATGCCGATGAGATCCGGAATGCCTCAGGCGTGTCGCGCGGCGGATGGACCGAGTGTGGATCGATCGACAGCCGTGGCCACAGCCTTCAGGCCGACCTGGTCCATTCTTTATCCGACGAACTGAGCGAATCGCCGAGCGCGTGGCGGCGCTGCTCGATGCCGGCTGGCAACGCGTAAGACTGGTGACCGATCATGGTTGGCTGCTTCTGCCCGGCGGGTTGCCGAAGGTCGATTTGCCTTCCTATCTCACCGAAACGAAATGGGCGAGATGTGCACTGGTGAAAGGGCAGCCTGAGTTGTCGGCGCCTGTGGCTCCGTGGCATTGGAACCCAGATGTACGGATCGCATCGCCGCCTGGAATTGCGTGTTTCCGCCACGGCGAAGTTTACGCGCACGGCGGCATCAGCCCGCAGGAATGCGTCATCCCCGTCGTGGATGTCGAGCGCGGCTTCGGCGGCGCGCAAGCGACCATCCAATCGGTCGAATGGCGCGGAATGCGCTGCCGCATCCGCGTTCAGACGAACGATCCGCTGGTGAAAGTAGACTTGCGAACGAATTGGAAGCAGGAGGGGACCAGCATTGTCGCAGCCATTAAAGAAGTGGGCGCAAGCGGCGAGGTCAGCCTGGCGGTTCCCGACGATACGCACGAGGGCACGGCAGCTTCGGTTGTCGTGCTGGACCGCGATGGCAAGGTGATCACCTCGCAAACAACGCGTGTAGGGGAGAAATCATGACTGTGGTGATGGACGCCTTAGATCATAAAGCCGCCGAGGCTTTTGAAGGCTACCTGGTGCGCAAGGACCTGGTGCGAAAATACGCGCGGCAGTATCCGGTGCCCACTTATGTGGTGGAGTTCCTCCTCGGGCGCTATTGCGCGAGCGTGGATGAACAGGAGATTCAGGAAGGGCTGGCCATCGTAGAGAAGCAACTCAAAGACCGCACGGTGCGCACGGGTCAGGAAGAGCTGTTTAAGGCGCGGGCGAAGGAACACGGGCCAGTGAAAGTGATCGATATCGTCCGGGCGCGGCTGGACACGCGGCGGGATTGCTATGTGGCGGAATTGCCCAGCCTGGCGATCGGCGATGCCCGGATTGCCGATGAGCTGGTTCGCGAGAACGAGCGGATGCTTACTGACGGGTTCTATGCGGAGGTGACACTCTCCTATGACGCTGTGGTCGGCCAGGAACACAACGGCCGCGCCTTCGCTGTAGATGGCCTTCGGCCGATTCAGATGTCCAAGGCTGACGCGCTCGACGTCTTGGCGCGAGGGCGGGCGAAGTTCTCTACGCAGGAATGGATCGAGTTGCTGTTAAGATCCGTGGGCCTCGAACCGGAGAGCCTGGACGAAAGAGCCAGGCGGGTGGCCCTGTTGCGGATGGTCCCGTTCGTCGAACGCAACTACAACCTGGTGGAGCTTGGGCCTCGCGGCACCGGCAAGAGTCATATCTACCAGCAGATTTCGCCCTACTCGCACCTGATCTCGGGCGGGAAGGCGACGGTAGCCAAGATGTTCGTGAACATGGCCAGCGGCCAGCGCGGGTTGGTCTGCCAGTATGACGTGGTTTGCTTCGATGAAGTCTCCGGGATTTCCTTCGACCAGAAGGACGGCGTGAACATCATGAAGGGCTACATGGCGTCCGGCCAGTTCAGCCGGGGCAAGGAGAATATCCGGGCCGATGGCAGCATCGTGATGCTCGGCAATCTGGATGTCGACATACAACACCAGCAGCGAATCGGTCACCTGCTAAGCCCACTGCCGCCGGAGATGCGCAACGATACCGCATTCCTGGACCGCTTGCATGCCTACGCGCCGGGATGGGATTTTCCAAAGCTTAAGACGGGGCAGCATCTGACGGATCATTTTGGCCTGGTGAGTGACTTTCTCAGCGAATGCTGGAACAAGCTGCGCGCCGGCACGCGGGTAAATGCACTTCAAGGGCGGGTGTACTGGGGCGGCGCGCTGAGTGGCCGCGATATTGAAGCGGTGAATAAAACGATGAGCGGTCTGCTGAAACTGCTCTATCCGAACCCGGAGATGCCGGTGCCAGATCAAGATCTGGAGTGGATGACGCGATTGGCTCTGGAATCACGGCGGCGGGTCAAAGAGCAGCAGAAACGAGTATTTAAGAGCGAATTTCGGAATACGCATTTCAGCTACACGCTCGGCGTTGAGGGCGTCGAGCAGTTCGTTTCGACACCGGAGCTGCATAGCGATGAGGCGATTGAGAGCGATCCTTTACCACCAGGGCAGGTTTGGGCCGTCAGCATGGGGTCGCCGGAAACGGGTGTGGGGCTATATCGACTGGAGGTCACCTCGGGACCAGGCAGCGGAGTGAAGATTCTGAACCAGCCCGTACCACCGGCGTTTCGAGAGAGCGTCCGAATTGGAGAGCAGAACCTCTATACACGAGCAAAGGAACTCGTCGGCGATCGTGATCCCCGAGAGCACGAGTTTTCGATCCAAATGCGCGCCATCGATGCGGATCGTTCCGGCACAGGCTTAGGACTCCCTGTACTGGTTGCGCTGTGCGGAGCCCTGCTTGGCAAAAATACGCGCGGCGGAACGATTGTGGTGGGTGCACTGAACCTGGGCGGTTCTGTGGACCTGATTCCGAATGCGGTTCAGATCGCGGAGCTTGCTATTGATAAACAGGCCCAGACATTGCTGATGCCGGTCGCAGCCCGCCGTCAGTTAAATGATCTCTCTGACGAACTCTGGACACGCATCAGCATTGAGTTCTACAAGGACGCCGCGGATGCGGTGTTCAAGGCGTTGGTAGAGTAGAGAGCATACAAGGTGTTATTGACAAAGAAAGGGAATCATTGTGGACAGGGGAGCTCATTTTCATAAATGCGACTTTCAGGTACATACACCACGGGATCTCAACTGGCAAGGCGGTGGCGCAGTCACGGAGGACGAGCGCGCACAATATGCCCAGGAGTTTGTTGCCGCATGTCGCGCTAAGGGCCTCGACGCCATAGCGATCACGGACCACCACGACGTGTGCATGTTCAAGTATATTCGACGGGCTGCCGAACTGGAGACAGATGAGAACGGTAACGCATTGCCGCCGGAACGGCGGCTGACCGTTTTTCCGGCATGGAACTGACGCTGGCCGTGCCCTGTCAGGCCCTTCTCATTCTGGACGCAGATTTTCCGGTCGATCTATTGCCCCAAGTCGTCCAAGCCCTAAGCGTCACGCCCGCTCCGGACGGCGCTGCGCGGCACGCGCCCGTTCAGCGCCTTGAACACATCAAGACCCTGCAAGAACTGTACGACGAACTGAACAAGCGCGAGTTTCTACGCGACCGCTTCATCGTCTTCCCGCATGTCGGCGAGAGCGGGAACTCCACCCTGCTACGAAGCGGCTTCGCCGCGCATTACAAAAGCATGCCTTGTGTCGGCGGTTTCGTAGATGGTTCCGTAGCGCAACACGGCAAGGGGAATATCGAGATTCTCGATGGGAGGAACAAAGAGTACGGCAACAAGGCGATTGCCGTCTTTCAGACATCCGATAACCGTAACCGGAATTTCTCGGAACTCGGCCAGCATGTGACCTGGGTGAAATGGGCGCGGCCCACCGCGGAAGCGCTTCGCCAAGCATGCCTGGCGCGCTTTTCGCGGATTTCGCACGTCGAGCCCCGATTGCCCGCCATCCGGATTACCCGCGTGGAGGTGTCGAATAGCAAATTCCTTGGCCCTATCGCTCTCGATTTCAACCCTCAGTACAATGCGGTCATTGGCGGGCGCGGAACCGGTAAATCTACGATTCTCGAATACATCCGCTGGGCGCTCTGCGACCAACCGCCGAGCGCTGACAACAGTGGCGAAGAACTTGCGGATTTCCAGAAGCGACGGCAAACGCTCATCGAAGGTACGCTGCTGCCGCTCGACGCGGTTGTCGATGTATCGTTCCTGCTGAACGGTGTGGCCCATGTTGTCCGGCGAAAGGCTTCGGGAGAACTGACACTGAAGATAGGTGACGCTTCCTTTCAGTCCTGCACGGAGCAGAACGTTCGGGAGCTGCTCCCCATACGGGCCTACAGCCAGAAGCAGCTTAGTGCAGTGGGGGCGCGCCTCGATGAGCTACGCCGCTTCGTCCATGCGCCCATCCAGGGCGAACTTGACGCTTTGCAGGAGCGAATTGGCGCGCTGGCGATCGAGCTCCGGGCCGGCTTTGACAAGGTTGTCCGCTACCGCACCCTCCAATCTGAGATTGCGGCGCATGAGATCGAGCGCAAATCGCTTAACGAGCAGATTGGAAAACTCCGCGCATCCTTAAAGGGACTTTCGCCGCAGGATCGTGCTATCATTGCGCGGCAGGCCATTTACGAAGCAGAGCAGCGGATCGTCCAGACGCTCGAACGCGATATGGGCGCGGCGAAACAGGCGCTCGCTGCCGTGGCCAATGAATTTAAGCGTCTCCCCACAGCAATCGACACGGGCAAAGCCACTGAAAATGGCGAACTGTTAAAAGAAGCGCACGCGAGCATCGCTGGATGGATCGGTGACATTCAGAATGCCATCGCCCAGTTTCAGGACGCCTGCAACGACTCCAGCGCCGGTAGGCCGCTGGAACGCTACTTCGCAAACATTGCTAAATGGCGCGAGCGGCGCGAACTTCATCGCAAGGAATATGAGGAGGCCAAAAGGCGCGCCGCCGCGCACGAGGAGACCCTTAAGCAGATACAGGGACTGGAAGGACGGCTCGCAGAGCTCAATGAGATCGCGGACGGCAAAAACCAGCAACTCGCTCGGCTCGGGGATCCAGCTGCGGAATTCACGGCGCTGCGCAACGAATGGAAGGCGGCACATCGCAAGCGGGCCGATCTTCTCGAAGGCCAGTGCTCAGAACTTACGAAGGTTTCAAAATCGCGGCTCAACGCCGTTTTGAAGCGGGCGGCCGACATCGCGCCGCTCGCGGAGAAACTCAAGCAGATCATTAAAGGCACGAAAGCCCGCGGCGAGCGCATCGACAAACTTGTGGAGCAGATTTCCGACGCTGCCGATCCTTTGGAAACCTGGCATGCCATTCTGGACGAGCTCCAATCGCTCGCGTGGGTGCGGGTCGAGGACGAGGCGACCACACAGTTGCCGACCACACCGCGCTTCGACAACGCCGGTTTCACTGCTAGGGAGAAGCTGGCGCTTGCCCGTCAAATTCAGCCTGCGGCGTGGCTGGAGCTCCTATTGTTCGACCTTAAGGACCTTCCCGTGTTCGAGTATCAGGTCCGCGACGACGATTTTCTGCCTTTCGAACACGCCTCGCCAGGCCAGCAAGCGACGGCGCTCCTCTCGATCCTTCTGCTGCAGGACGGCCCGCCGCTCCTCATCGACCAGCCAGAAGACGATCTGAACATGAAAGTCATAAACGAGATCGTGGAGACGCTGTGGCAGGCGAAGGCGCACCGGCAGGTGATCTTTGCAAGCCATAACGCGAACCTTGTCGTCAATGGCGATGCCGAATACATAATGTGCTGCGATTATCGAACGACGGCTACGGAATCCGGTGGGCAAATTAAGTGCACGGCGCAATCGACGTGCCCGAGATCAATCGCGAGATAGCCGAGGTCATGGAGGGCGGTCTGGAAGCGTTTAAGTTGCGTTATCAGAAGTACGGACTTGTTGCCGTAGGATTGCCCGTGTTCTCGTCTACCGGAGCTCCAAGCACCCAATCAGCTTCAGGCTGACGCACAAGCGGCCGCCTGAGACTGAAACCTTCAAGATCCGCAATTTCTCGCGGCACATACCGATCCCTTCAATACCTAATGAGTGGGATGCCGATCGCAGTTGACGGGATCGTCTACGACTGTCGGATAGTACGGCATCTCAGAGGATTTTAAAATGCCGAAGAATTTTGAACCAAACTCTACCAATCCTCTTGATTCTATAGACGGCGAGCCGCTCGAAGGATCAGGCTTCGAAGACGAACAGCCGGAAGACGGCTTTGATGAGGGAGGCGAGGATGGCAACGACTGATCGCCCTCAGCCGCAAAGTTTCAAACGCGATTTCCGGCAGGAAGCTACAGACGCCATCATTCGCATGCTCGAAGAAGGTGTTGCACCGTGGCAGAAACCGTGGCAATCGGGCGCGATCGTAACGCCATTCAATCCGACCACCGAAAAGCCATACCGCGGCGGCAATGCCGTCTACCTCATGGCGGTTGCTGCCAAACGCGGCTATGACGATCCGCGATGGATGAGCTACAAGCAGGCGCAACAACGCGGCTGGCAGGTCCGTCGAGGCGAGACCGGAACGCAGATTGAATATTGGGAGTTTCCGTCCGCATCGCGCGAGCGGGAGCAACGCGGTAGTCAGCCGCATTCCGAGCAGGGCGACAAGATCGCGCCGCGGATGATTCACCGCATCTACACTGTGTTCAACGCAAAACAGATCGATGGGATTCCGTCCTACACGCCGAAGCAGCGCCAGGAATTCGAGATCGTACGAGCTGCCGAATCCATCCTGGAGCACTCGGGCGCGCGCATCCTGCACGATCAGAACGATCGCGCCTTCTACAATCGCTCCGCTGATTCGATTCACCTGCCGCCCAAGGCAGCGTTCTCTTCCGCGCCGGATTACTACGGAACCGCGCTTCATGAGCTCGCTCACTGGACCGGCCATCCCAGCCGGCTCAACCGGCAAACACTGAATGAGAGTTATCGCTTTGGCGACCTGAATTATGCCCAGGAGGAGCTGCGCGCCGAAATGACCAGCTTGTTCCTGGCTGCCGAGCGCGGCATTCCGCACAATCCGGCGAGCGATGCGGCCTATGTCGGCTCCTAGCGAATCGGTCATAGATATCCTTATAATTAACGACATCGCGTTCGAATCCGTCTTGTGTCTCGAATCACTGAGATGGAGCCGTGGTCTGAAGTACAGCAGTTCTTCTCCAAATAGAGGGTGCTCCAAGAAAATACCAGGCGGCGATGCCGGTATCGCAGATAGCGCACCCTAGAGAGGAGAGCGGGATGAAGGGAAGGATTGGACGTCCGTACAGATGATGCAGAATGTCCCATCCAACATGAAGCATCCAACCAACTCCGACAAAACGGTAGTCAGTGAGTGAACGGAATGCGAGCCAAAGGAAGAATACGCCGTAGCCGACTTCCCAGAAGCGAAATCCCCCGCCGAAGTATACAAAGCCCGCTCCAGCTATCATCAGCGCACTGAATTGCTGACGTGTAGGCTCCTTGAACAGTGAAGTCAGGGTGATAAAGATTCCCGAAACTATGACTGGAGCGATGACATTCGTCATACCGATTTGCGGCGTCAAGATATACATGGTTGTCCTTTCCAAAATTGGCCGGTAGATACTGCCACAGGGCCACTGCCTAGCAGCTGAGTTTTACGAACTGCAAATCCTCTCTCATAACCGTTCATCGTTGAGGAATTCATCACGACTGTGGCCTTGCTGTCAGCGTGACAAAACTGACGACCATGACGATGGCGTGCATTAGGACTAATACCATTTGAGCGGACGGCGTGACGCCCGCAAAATGAGACGAATGAGTGAAGGACAAGCGCAAGGGTAGACCAAGCGATAGAGCAAAAACAGCTAACGATACAAAGAAAAAGATTTGGTCGGGATTACGTGAGGTGATGCGCATAATTGAATATGCAATCGAGGCGAGAACTGCACCGCCGACCGTGCCTGAAAGAATCGGGAGGAAGGTAAACGGCGGAAATCCTCGGGGCACATCAGTGAATCTTGGGGCTGCCGTCCCAATCGCAAGGTCGATTACAAGGGCAATCCCCCCGGCTGCAATGGTAAGAAGAAGCGTTCGAATCATCGGGGTACCTCTGTCTTAGATGGACGAGCAATGCGCTTCGGCTTACGCGCGGCGAAGTTCTCACTCGCAGCGAGCTCCCGACCGGTCTGCGCCGACCGGCAGAGTAACCCCTCGAACGCTATTTCAGCACGCTTGGTTGCGAGCGGATCGTTAATAAAGCGCTGGGATACATGATGCGCCAGATAGATCCCGCACAGTTCCCAAACGAACTGTGCGATATCGAGATCGGCCCGAAGTTCACCATTGTGTATGGCTTCACCTGTGATTGCAGCGAGGCGGTCCCTCCACTGCTGTTCGATGGCCAAGAGCCTTTTACGCACGGGATGGTTCTTAGGTGCATCGTCGAATTCAAACAGACCGGCTGCAATAGGGCATCCACCATGCAACCCGGCCTTTTGTGTCCATCCAAACCAAGCGTGAACGATGGCGCGTAATCGTGTAAGGCCCGGTGGATTGCGCATTGCCGGTTCGATGAATGCGGCTGCGCCAACACGCAACGTTTCCTCTAACAACTTGAGTTGCACTTCTTCTTTCGAGCCGAAATGGGCGAAGAGGCCGCTCTTCGACATGCCCGCTTTCTGGGCAAGCACGCCGACCGTGACATCGGCAAACCCTCTCTGTGCCAGCAGATCGAGCCCCTGGGCAAGAATGCGCTTTTTAGTGTCTTTCATGTTCTTGAATAATAGCACGAACGGTCGTACTAGTATTTTTATCACTTGCGGATTTTGTCAGCTTTGGCTGCTTCTTCCGTCGAGCCTGGAAACTGCCAATGGCAACTTGCGGCCAGTAAAGAAGCCGAAGAAGCTGCGAGCGATAAGAAAAAGGCGTATCCCATTCTAATGTTACGAAGACAAATGGTTTGTATATATATGTAACAACATCTGATCAGATGTATTTAAAAAGTGATTATGTCCTCGGTTGTTCTGCAAAAAAAACCTTGACAACTCTTCCTCTTGCTTTCTACATTTCTCGCCGCAGTTCTAAATCGTTTTATTGATTCTCTGTAAAGGGGACTGCGGATGCCGAACAGAAGAGGTCAAGCTGTACGGCATGTGACCGATCTTTTGGAGGAAAGAGATGCAATGGAGTAGAAACGTCGTACGTGTGTGGATTCTATTGTCGCTGTTTCTTGCAATCACAAGCTTTACCACGTTTGCACAACAGAACTCTGAAATCAACGGAACCGTCACTGATCCTAATGGGGCTGCTCTAGCAAATGTACAAGTAACCCTCACTTCAACCAGCACCGGCACAGAGCTTACCACTCAGACGAATTCCAGCGGTGTCTACAGTTTTCCAGGATTAAACGTTGGCACCTATGACCTGAAGGCTACTGCCGCTGGCTTCCAGACTTACTTGCGCAAGGGAGTCGTCGTCAATGTCTCCCAAACCGTGCGTGCCGACATAACGCTACAGGTTGGAAGCGTACAGGAAACTGTTACCGTCCAGGCAAATGCCTTACAGGTACAGGCAGACTCCAATGTAGTTAGCACGTTGATCAATGCTGATCAGATCAGCGAAATAGCAACGGAGAACCGAAATTTTGCGGCTTTGGCTGCACTGGGACTGGGTGTAAGCTCGGCTTTACCCGACAACAATACTCCGACATCGGTGGCGGCAAACTTTACAATCAGTGTGAATGGTTTGCGGCAGAGTCATAACATATGGCTTATTGATGGTGGTGAGGCAGACGACCGCGGCGGCGCAGGCGGCATGGACATTATGCCTTCGCAGAATGCCATCGCTGAGTTTCAGGTGCTTGCGAGCAATTACCCCCCTGACTACGGCATCTCTTCCGGCGCTACGATCACTCTAGGACTGAAAAGTGGTTCACGGAACTTCCACGGTCAGCTCTGGGAATTTAATCGCAACACTGCTTACAACGCAAACAACTGGTTTAACAACCAGTCCGGCCAGCCCCGCACAAAACTGAACTACAACATCTTTGGCTTCAATGTAGGCGGGCCACTGATGATTCCAGGTGTATATAACACCGATCGTCAGAAGACCTTTTTCTTCGTCAACGAAGAATGGCGTAAGCTCATCCAGGGCAGCAGCCCAAATTCTGTGCAGACGCTTCCAGCGCAGGATTTTCCCACGGCCGGCCAGGACCTACACTATGTTCCTCCCGCTTTCGCACCCAATACACAATTGCTGGTTCCCAAGGTTCAGGACCCTGCTTACAACACGAAGCTTGCATCTCTTGGCCTGACCCCGGGACAGCCATTCCCGAACAATACGATCCCTGCCTCATTGTTTGATCCAAACGCTGTGCTTTATTTGAATTCGGGCATCATTCCCAAGCCAAATTTATCGAACGGAAACGTGGTGACTTCTGCCAATCAACCGATAGATGTGCGCGATGATGTGGTGCGAATTGATCACAATATCAATGACAAGTGGCATCTCCTGGGGCACTTCATGCATGATGCTGTGAGTCAGGCTTATTCCGCTCCAATGCTTGGATGGTCCGGTGCCAGCTATAACACCATAACCAGCACGCTTTCCAATCCTTCCTATAGTGCCACGATCAAGCTGGCCGGCAGTATTTCACCAAATCTCCTGCTCGAAGTCAGCATGAATTACGACGGCAATATCATCAACATCGTAAACAGTAATAATTCCTATACGCCCAGCGGCTGGTCCGTGAACCGCTATTTCAATAACACTTCAAAGAACCTTCCCAATATGCATTGGGGCGCTCCGTATAACACGCAGGAGAATCCCGGCTCGGCTCCCTGGCATAATGCTGCACAGGATTTCATGCCGCGTGTTGATATTTCCTATACAGTCGGGACGCATTCGTTTAAGTTCGGAGCCAGCTATAACCGCTACACGAAGAACCAGCAGCTGTTTGGCCAACCTGGTGGAGAATTTTACTTCGGTACTCTCACGAACGATTCAATGATGGACATGCTGCTGGGGCTAGCTAGCAGTTATGATCAGCACCAGGCGCTTCCCATCCGTCATTATGTGAACCAGACCCCTTCTGTCTACTTGAATGACAACTGGCGTGCTACCCCACGTCTGAGTCTTCAGTTGGGATTCCGCTACGATGCTCTGCCACATGCCTGGGAACGACAGAACTACATCGCAAACTTTGATCCCTACCAGTATCTGCAGAGCCAGGCACCTCAATGGCTAAGTGATGGTTCCATGAATCCAAATGGGCCTGGCTTCCAAAATGTCAACGGTACGCCATTTTATCTAAATGGTATGTATATTGCTGGACAAAACGGCTATCCCAGGGGCGTCGTCAACAATGACTATGCGACACTACAACCTCGCGTAGGGTTCTCCTGGGACCTGATGGGTACCGGAAGGACCGTCCTGCGTGGTGGTCTGGGCACATTCTATGAACGCATGCAGGGCAACGATATTTATAACACTGCAACCAATCCGCCTTTTGCCAACGATCCTTCGGCCAGCAACGTTTATCTTTCTGACCCGCACACCTCCTGGGTAACAGGGCAGACCGCAACCACGCCCTTCTTTGCCCAGGGCCTTACCACCTTGGCCCGCTCGTATCCTGCCCCTGCGGTCGCGCAGTTTAGCCTGGGAGTCCAGCATGAAGTTGTCCCATCGGTGATCTGGGTTGTGCAGTATGTTGGAAATCTTGCCTGGCATCAGAACGTCGATCGCCAGATCAACAACTTCCCCCTGGACACTTCACTTTCAGTCCGGGCCAACGCTGGGGACCCAAGCAACCATTCCGGAACAAATCCCGGAGGCACTTCTCTTGCGAATATAAATATTTATCGGACATACCAAGGCTACACTGGTATCAACCAGCAGGAGAACACGACTAACGGCAACTACAATGGTTTTCAGACGGGGATCCGAGCACAAAACAAACATGGCCTGAGTGGAGAGCTGGACTACACGTGGTCACATGAAATTGATATCACCAGTTATGATCTGAATGGTGTTAGCAATCCATGGAACCTGAAGTATGACAAAGGTTCCGGCGCCCTGGACCGCAGGCATATTCTCAATGCTAATTACATCTATAAGCTGCCGTTCTTTGAACAGGGCAATGGTCTTACACATTCGTTGTTAGGTGGATGGGAAATTGCCGGGACTGCCGTGTTTGAGTCTGGCGTGATCATCCAGAATCAAGGACCCAACCTATCCATTAACTTTGATCCAATCGGGCTGGGTGGTGGTTACACAAACCGTCCAAACTTCAGCGGTAAAATGCACTATCTGAAGAAGGCTACACAATGGTTTGATACTACTCCCTTCAGTACGCCAACACCTGCGTGGGCCGGTGGCACCAATCAGGGCTTCGGGAATGCGCGCAAGGATGTCGCTCTTGGACCTGGACGAACGAACTTCACCACTTCGCTCTACAAGACGTTTACCTTTACTGAGCGGGCCAGCCTCCAGATGCGATTTGAGTCGTTTAATACCTTCAATCACACGGAGTTCAACAATGTAGGTGGCAGTTATGGTTCGGGAAACTTTGGTCAGCCCACAAATACCTGGGACCCACGTGTTCTTGAACTTGGTGCTGTACTTAACTTCTGATCTGTACCTGAAGGCACAGCAGCATTGTCTGCTGTGCCTTTTCTTTCAGCTCAAATTTCATAGCCTGAAGGTGAAGGGGAATTGCTGTCTGGAATGAAAGTCGCACGTGGATGCAATTGCCTTTCTATCAACAAACGGATAGTGTGCTGTAAAGAGATCTCATGCGTCGAAATATCTGCATGATGGGGTTAACATTTCTGGCCGTTAGTATGGCATCGGCGCAGAATAGCCGTCAAAACGCGCTTGCCCTTGAAAACCAGGGAGAATATGTCAAAGCAGAAGCGATATGGGAAACAATTGCAAAACAGGATCCGCATCACGCTGAAGCTTTTGCTCATTTAGGTCTGCTGGAGGCAAAGCAACAGCATTTTGATCAGGCGATTCTATGGTATAAAAAGGCACTGTCACTGGACCCTGCTTTTCCCGGGCTTCAGATGGATCTGGGGCTGGCACTTTTTAAGACCAACCGTTTTCAGGATGCGATCCGGCCATTTACCGAAGAGCTGAAAAAGCACCCCGGCGACCATAGGCTCCTCATTTTGCTGGGTATGTCTCACTATGGCATGGGTGACTACCTGATTGCGGTCCCATATCTTAAGCGGGCTGCCGCCCAGGACCCCCAAAATCTTCCATTACTCCTTGCGTTGGCCCATGCCTGTCTGTGGAGCAAGCAGGATGCTTGCGTCATGGATGTTTATAAGCAGATTCTCGGTTTAAATGCGGAATCGGCCGAAGCTGACATGCTGGCTGGAGAGGCCTTGGATGAAGAGGGGAAAGTTGCTGAAGCCACCCAGCAATTTCGAGCTGCCGTTCGGACCAATCCGCATGAGCCGAATGTGCACTTCGGACTTGGCTATCTGCTTTGGGAGCAAAAGCAGTATGAAGAGGCCGCTAAGGAATTCCAGGCTGAAATTGAAAATGATCCCTCAAGTGCACAGTCTTATGCCTATCTTGGAGACACCTGGGTAGAACTGAATGACTATCATCGCGCACTGCCTGAATTGGAAAAAGCTGCTGCGCTGGCTCCCGCTATCGCTTTTGTCCATCGCGATTTAGGCGTCGTGTATGCCAGTATGGATCGCAAAGACGAAGCGGTTGTTGAATTGAAAAAGGCCATTGAGCTTGACCCAAAGGACGTGTCGCCACATTGGCGTCTTGGACATCTCTATCAATCCATGGGCAAAAAAGATGAAGCCAAGGCTGAACTGGAAAAAGCCAGTACGATGACCAACCAATCTGTCCAGGCCCTGGTGCAAAAACTGGGCCAATCTCGTAACACTGCTCAGTAAGATTGAATATGGATTTAAGGATAGATTTTGATCCAATGATTTCGCATCATTGCCCGTATTTCTTTTCCTGCGGTTTTTGAAACGATGACCTGTGTCGGCTCAACGGGCATATGACAAGTCGTGCAATTCTGTCGAATCTTCGCGCCGAGCACTTTGGCCTTACCGCAGCTTTGCCAGGCATGGCACTGCAGGCAGCGTTGAGAATAAAAAGCTGCCGTTTTTTCTGGTGCATGAACATCATGGCATGTTGAGCAAGTCATGGTTTTCGATTCACGGTAGCAACGGCTTTTCTCCAGTAGCCCAATCTGGTCCCCATGTACATCCGGATGTTCCTCGCTACTTGCGGGCAAAGGACGAAAATATTGGCTAAGCGGCTCTCCAGGTACATAGGAAAAGGCGGGTGCAATTTCCTCGCGCTGCACTCCATTGTGGCATAGAGCACAAAGGTCCATCTGTCGTTCGCGGGGAAATTCTGCGGGATTCAGAATGGTTCCGTCGCCCTTTGCCCCCAAACCTGCCATTTGTTTCGACAAGTGCTTTTGGCCCGGACCATGGCAGGTTTCACATGCAATTCCTGGCACAAAACTGTCTTTGTTATATGCGTTCATCAATGGATCTGAGAACAATGGTTGAAGATACGCAGCATGGCACTCCATGCAGCGCGGTGTAACCGGACGGGAAAAGTTGGCAGTTCCGTCTTCATATCCTGGGCTGTTGATCCAGCGATGTCCTGCTTTCCAATAGCTCACAGGAAGTTCATAGAGTCTGTCTTCATCCCAGTAGAGGTAGGTAAGGCCACGAACACCGGAACCAATTACGATATCGATCGGCTCGCTACGCCTTTCGAGGTCGGGGGGCCATCCAGTCACCGCTGTTTCGTAATACCTACCGTCCTTTTGTTCCATCTTGAAATACAGGCCAGGCTCGCCGTTTTTTGCTGCGGGGTCATGAATGATGAGAATGTTCGATCCATTCAGAAAATTTCCCAGCACAGAAGCCTTGTCTGCCCATTGGGAAGTCAGGTGGTGCGAAGTATGCAGATAAGAAAGGCCCTCTGTTTGATGACAGCGAATGCAGGCTTTGTCGCCCACATATCCGGGTCGTAGGCCGCCCTGTGTCATCATCGATTGCACAGAGTTTTGGCGGGCTAGTTTTGCACAATGAAGCAGTGAGAAGCAGAAAATGAAGAAAAACGGTGTGTACCTTAATTTGACCATTCGGCTTTCGGTCGCAGTTCGACCTCTACTGCCTTTGCGGCACTTATCATATCGCACCAGCAAGAGCCTGCGCTCTGAATTTTACAAATAGTCTTCCAGACGAAATTGACTCAAAGATTCAGAACCGTTTCCCCTATAATGATTACACCACGTGCGAAAGTGGCGGAATTGGCAGACGCACCAGACTTAGGATCTGGCGGGGCAACCCGTGGGGGTTCAAGTCCCCCCTTTCGCACCAGCCGCTTAGGATACCCTGAAGAATATGATTCCCGCACAACCACAGCAGCCCAAAATTTCCGTCACACAGTCTCCCGAATACCGTGAAAACTATGCCAATAGTGTGCAGGTTCGCGTCAGCGTGTGGGACTTTTTCCTTGTCTTTGGATTGGTCCACCAGGAATCTCCTGACGCGGTAAATATTCAAAATACACAAGGTATCTATCTCAGTCCGCAGCAGGCCAAGGCATTATGCAACATTCTTGGCCAGAACATCGCTCAGTACGAGCAGACCTTCGGTCCCATAGCGTTGGATCCGCAGCAACCTTTACCCATTCCTCAAGGACCCATCCATTAGCATCATGATGTCTACATTCCCATCCAGCACCCGGATTGACCAGGAATGATTTGCGAGCAGGATGGGCAAGGAAAGCAGCCGTTAGCTACGGTGCTGTTCGAAAGCTTTCCTGCCCGAATTGCTGACCAACTTCTACGACGAGGGCCAGGCAAAAGCAGACCTTCGCTTGTCACCTATTGTTCAATACAGTAGTTTCAGGCCAAATTGGATTTGGCGTGAGGTGGTTGCGGTAGTAGTAATGACCCCCGCTGTTGGGGACGGTGCTGAAGATGCTGAAGAGTAAACGACTGTATTTGGAGTGCCGAAGTTCGCGTGGTTGAACAGATTGAAGATTTCACCGCGAAATTGCAAATTCAGTCGTTCCGTAAGTGCAGTATTTTTTCTTAATGAAAAATCAAGTGAGGAGAGTCCGGGACCTGTAAGCGTGTTTCGACCAAGATTTCCATAAGTTCCGGAAACGGGCACGACAAACGCAGTCGGATTAAAGTACTGCACTGGCGTGCCTTCGATCACCTTGCCATGAAACTCAGGATTGATGGAAGGACGCACCGGGTTACGGCTATCTCCGTTGTTCGATGGATTGAATCCAAGCTGCGGAGTGAAGGGTAGCCCCGATTGCAGGTTGGCTATCGCGCTTACCGTCCATCCGCTGATTAACTTTTGCTGCCAAAAGTTGCTGTCGCGAAGCCAGTGTTTTCCTTGTCCAAAGGGCAACTCGTAGGTCCCGTTAATCACGGTGAGATGACGGATATCTGTGTTGGCTGGGCCATAGTCCCAGTCGGGGTGCGCCGGATACATCACAAATCCTGGAGCATTCGCACCTACGCTTGAGTTCCATGCGGTGCCTTCGTCAAGATTTTTTGAAAAAGTATAAACAGCGCGAAGTTGGAATCCGTCCTGGAACCGGCGGTGAATATCTATCGTGAGTCCATTGTAGGATGCGACACCGCGTGAAATCCAGGTTGTGCTATTGGCCAAAGCGGGGTTCGCAAAAGGAGCACCTTTGGGATAGTACACTGTTCCTGCCGTGAGCGTAGTGGGGCACGGAGATGCCGGGCAAATGACGGGAACTGGTTCGTTCATATCCGCAGAAAGCATCTGATGATATCCATGCGATCCCAAATAGCCAACCGTGAGTGATGTTGCAGGAGCAACCTGTTGCTCACTATTGAGCGACCATGCAAGTAGCGTAGGAGTGTGAGCGTCAGGTTGAATGCCGCTGGGTGAGATGAGACTGCCGGTTGGAGGAGCCTGCCCAGGTGCGAAATGAAGATCCGAGACCGGAATATTTTTAATGCTTTGCGTTGTATTGAATGGGGCATTCTGGTCAAGACGATAATCCAGGCTGTCCAGCAGGGCGCGATAGATACCGAATCCCGCGTGGACCACCGTAGTAGTCGTCTGTCCTGGTGACCAGGCAAGACCAACGCGCGGTTCGGGCAGAAACTTTGCGCGGTTCTCCGTAAATGCAGAACTACCGACACGCGGGTTGGTTTGGAGCACACCGTGTTCATCAAAGATGAAGTTTGATGCCCGACCCTGCTCCTCATTCCATCCATTGGTTGATTCAAACCGAAAGCCAAAGCGTAACTCTAGGTTCGGTTTGAGGCGTAAAGTGTCTTGCACGAAGCCTGCTCCTTCGAGTGATCGCCAGCCCAGCTCAGTAGGAGTGGGAACAACAGTGAAGGTGGTTACTGTTCCACTCAAAAATGCATTCAGGCTAGTGAAGGATGCCTGTCCATATTGATACTGTGCAAGGTTGCTATTGGATTGAAGCTTTTGCAACCATGCGCCCGCTTCTAGCTGATGTTTACCATGCGAGATGAAGACGTGATCGTCCCAGGTAAAAAGATTGCGTACAGCGCTTAGGTTACTGCCTGCGTTCGTCCCTGCCAGACTGATTTGCGATGCGCCATTCAGTGCTGTTCCACCGCCGATTACAATCGCGCCGATAGGTTTGCCCGCAACCCAACCTGGAATGCTGACTGGGGTTTCCCCGGTGAAGAAAAATGCGCCGCGGGAAAATCCGATGCGCACCGTATTCAGGATGTCGGATGAGAAAATGTGCTGCTCCTGAGCACTCAGTACTTGTTCTCGCAGATCTGTGTCTACTACGCTAAGGGGATTGACGGTCGGGGTCTTTGCTGTGCTGTCGTCAATTGTATAGACGGCGAAAGCCGAATCCTTTTGCGAAATATTGTAATCAAGCCGTGTAGTACCAAAGTCTTCGCGAATGTGCTGTAGGGGATGATTGTAGGCGATGGCAATGCCTCCTCCCAGTTCAGGGCCATTTTGCACTGGCCAAAGATCCAGCAATGGCCGTACGCTGGCAATGGCCTGTGCGCGCGAGGTGTTGTCCGGCACAAGAGTTACATTGGAAAGACCCAGAGTCTGGCGGAAGCCTTCATAATTGCCAAACAACAGCAGTCTGCTTTTTAGTAGCGGACCGCCCAGGGATCCGCCAAACTGGTTACGCTGGAAGATGGGAATATCTGCCTGGTCAAAGTAGTTTCGTGCATCGAGGGCGCTGTTCCGCAGAAATTCAAAAGCGCTGCCATGCAATTGATTTGTGCCTGATGCAGTTACAATACTTACCTGGGCACCGGTCCGCTTCCCGTATTCTGCGCCATAGGTGTCATAGACGACGTTAAACTCCCGCACTGCGTCTACTCCGAGCAACTGGCCGCTCACGCCACCGGGAGTAACATTGATCTCCGATGCGCCCGTGTACTCAATTCCATTCAGTAGGAACAGGTTGTCCTGCGGGCGGCGTCCTGCAACGGCAAACATATTTCCAGGAGCGGAATTCGTCGTACCTACTGAGCCGGAACGTTGACCGGTATAATTCACCACCGCCGGATTTAGGGTAATCAGCTCATCAAAGCTGCGTCCGTTGAGGGGAAGCTCTTTTACCTGCCGTTCGTTTACCAGGCCAGAAACAGGTTGTGTCGTTGGATTTACCGTCTGGGGCGCATCTGTTACGGCAATCTCTTCTCTGACTTCACCCACAGCAAGAGAGAAATCCACTACGGCGCTTTCTCCGATGACCAGATTGACACCGCTCCGGGATTGCAAGCAGAAACCATCTTTTTCTGCGGTCACTTCATAGCGTCCGACAGGAACGGATGGAACAGCATAGTGACCTTCACCGTCAGAAGAAACTCTACGCTCGGCCCCCGTTTCCAAATTGTGTACCGTAATGGAAGCTTGAGGGACTGCGGCACCGGATGCGTCACGCACCGTCCCTGAGATGGTGGCGCCGACAACCTGGGCTTTTGCGCTCGTGTTTGCAAGCAAGAATGAGAACACCGTCAAGAAATAGAAATAAAAGACAAAATGGGTGCGCAAGGGAACGCGCTTCATAAGCAAACTCCTGGGAAGAAAATTGAAAAATGACAGAAGAAGGAGCGGGGGCGTCAACAACAGGCGATGTGACAGTCGATGAGAAGAAGATGCGGGTGAATCAGAGGATGTAACATGCTTTTACCTGAGCCCTGCAAGCGCTGGTTTTGATATGAAATTGAGGGAAGAGATCAGTATCTGCATCCAGGCGACGGAACAAAGTTGCTGGCGCAACATTGACAGGAGAGATTGTTCCGAGTGCGATGCATACGTGAGAGTATGCGTCAAGATTGGAATTGAGTCAACTTTTATTTGACAACTATCATATTTTGCGAGATCCTGAAAAACACATGGCTTTCATGTTCTGTACTCTCGCATGTCGAATGGACTGTCGCTGTTGTCACACCATCAGCGCGTCTTGGCGAGGGTATGGAAGCTGGAATGTAAGTAGAAATCGCTGAGTTTTCTACACGGAACAGCTAAGGTAAGGATCAGACCCGCAGCCAGATGTCCTGAGCGCGGGTTTTTTATTTCCCGCCTCTCTTATTTCACCCGAAACAGGAAGGCTTACAAAGCCGTGGCCACAGCAATCTACAATTCACAGGAAGCAATCGTTTCGAGTCAGAAACGGCTGACGCATCTGAAGATGCTGGAAGCCGAAAGCATCCACATTATCCGCGAAGTTGCGGCCGAGTTTCATAAGCCGGTCATGCTCTATTCCATCGGCAAGGACTCGTCTGTAATGCTGCGCCTCGCGCAGAAGGCCTTCTGGCCGGCACCCATTCCATTTCCGCTTTTACACATTGATACTGGCTATAAATTCCGCGAAATGCTGGAATTTCGCGACAACTATACACGTGAGCTGGGGCTGAAATTGCTGGTTTGGCGGAATGAGGAAGCACTGGCCAATGGGGCAAATCCAATTTCACTGGGAACGCAGAAATGCTGCGGATTTCTGAAGACACAAGCGCTTTTGGATGCGTTAAAGTTCTATGGCTTTGATGCAGCATTTGGAGGTGCCCGCCGTGATGAAGAGCGATCGCGCGCCAAAGAGCGCATCTTTTCTTTTCGCGACATAAATGGACAGTGGGACCCCAAAAATCAGCGTCCTGAGCTGTGGAACCTTTACAACGGACGCATTGGTCCTGGAGAAAGTATTCGCGTTTTCCCGCTTTCTAACTGGACGGAACTCGACATCTGGCACTACATCCACCTTGAAAAGATTCCCATTGTGCCGCTTTACTTTGCCAAAGAGCGCCGGATGTTGGTGCGTGGGGACAGCCTGATTCCGATAGAGCAGCCCTTTGTACAAGGATTGCCTGGAGAAGAGCAGTGGGTGCGCTGCCGGCTACGTTCACTGGGATGCAGCCCTTGCACGGGCGCGATTCGTTCAGACGCAGACACGCTACCCAAAATTATTGCTGAACTGATTTCTTTTCGGTCCTCCGAACGTGCCAACCGTATCATTGACCACGACCAGGACGGTTCGATGGAGATAAAGAAGCGCGAGGGATATTTCTGATGGCTGTATTGTCTCATGTGTTGGATGATCTGAATCAGGACGCGGCTCCTTTCACGATCGAAGAGTTTCTGGCTGCCGAGCAGCAAAAGGACCTTTTGCGTTTTACGACCGCGGGCAGTGTAGATGATGGCAAATCAACGCTAATCGGCCGTCTGCTTTATGACTCGCGTAGCGTATATGAAGACCAGGTCAAGGCGGTTACGCGCAGTCATGTTGGAGAAGCATCCGCCATTGATTTTGCTCTGCTGACTGACGGGCTGCGGGCCGAAAGAGAGCAGGGAATCACCATTGACGTAGCGTACCGGTTCTTTGCAACGCCAAAGCGCAAGTTCATCATTGCCGACACTCCAGGGCACGAACAGTACACGCGCAACATGGTTACCGGCGCGTCTACCGCGGAGCTGGCCATCATTCTGGTGGATGCGCGCAAGGGAATCCTGACGCAGTCACGACGCCATGCGTTTATTGCCTCGCTTCTGGGAATCCGCCATGTGGTGGCCGCTGTCAACAAGATGGACCTTGTGGATTTTTCCGAAGAGGTCTTTCTGAACCACCAGCGGGCCCTTCTGGATCTCGCAGCAAAGCTCGGCATCCGCGATCTTCTGGCCATCCCCATGAGTGCCTTGCTTGGCGATAACGTAGTCTCGCGCAGCGAAAAGACTCCCTGGTATCACGGTCCAACGCTGCTGGAGCATCTGGAGAGTGTACCTATTGCGGAAGAAGTGCGCAGTGCTGCATTCCGCCTTCCGGTGCAGCGCGTCATCCGCCCCAACCAGGATTTTCGTGGCTTCGCAGGACAGATTGCTTCGGGTACGGTAAAACTAGGTGATCAAATTGTCGCTTTGCCTTCGGGCAGAACGAGTCGCGTCAAAGGCATTCATACATTTGACGGTGATTTCGACTCCGCCTTTGCACCACAATCGATTACCCTCACTCTCGAAGACGAGATTGACATTAGCCGGGGCGACCTTATCGCACACATAGAGGATGCTCCTTTTGTGTCTGATCGTTTCACTGCCTCGTTGGTTTGGCTCCATACAGAACCATTTGTGCCTGGAAAAACATATCTGCTTAAGCACACAACGCAGACTGTAAAGACCCATCTGCGTGTGGTGCACAGGTTGAACATTGAAACCCTGGATCGCCACTCCTCGCCACTCCTCCGTCTCAACGAGATTGGCGAGGTTGAAGTCCGCACGAACCGCCCGTTGTTACTCGATGCATATAGCGAGAACAGAACAACTGGCAGCTTTGTTCTGATTGATCCGGTCCATAATGCGACTGTGGGAGCGGGGATGGTCCGGCAGACGGTCCTCGACAAGAACCAACGTTCGCAGATGAGCGGAACCCTGCTGTTGTTGCCCGGAGAGGTTTTAGTAAGTGTGCTTGAAGAAAAGCTTTCTGCCAGCGGAAGAGACGTGGTCATTACCCGCAGCCAGAAGCCTGAAGTATGGCGGGCTCTCCTCTATACAGGACTTTCTGTTCTGGTGCCCTCAAAATCACAGGCGATAGCAGAGATCATTACCCTCGGGCCAGACGCACATGAGCTGTTGAGAAGGCCGGTTCCACGCCGGGACGACCTCAAGGCACAGGCAGATGCACTTTTATTGGAGATGGAAAATGAGTTTTGAAGTCCCGGGCCTTACAGAAAAAGTCAGTGCTGCGCGTCGTCTGATTGCAGAAAGTGTAACAAAATCAGTTACTGAGTGCGTGACCTGTAGCTTTCAGGCAGAAGACATGGTTGTATTGCACATGGTGCGGTCCATCTTCCCGGCTGTGCCTGTGCTCTTTCTGGATACGGGCTATCACTTTTCTGAAACATATACATACCGTGACCAAATGACTGAAGCCTGGAACCTAAACCTCATCAACCTGTTGCCTGAACAGACCGTGGCTGAGCAGGAGGCCAGATTCGGCATTCTGCACCAGACCGCTCCTGACCAGTGCTGCAAGTTGCGCAAGGTTGGACCGCTCTTTTCTGCACTGGAGCATTACACAAAATGGTTCACGGGTATGCGGCGTGAGCAGGCCAGGACGCGCGCAAATCTGCAGCCTGTAGACCATTTCAAATTACCCAGCGGGCATGAGTTGGTCAAAATCAGTCCGCTTGCGGAATGGACGACCCGCGATGTCTGGTATTACGCACAGGAGCACGGCATTCCGCTTCTGCCGCTGTACGACAGGGGTTACTCAAGCATTGGCTGTGAACCGTGTACAAGCCTGCCTCTTGATCCCGAAGATCCGCGTTCAGGCCGCTGGGCCGGACGCAAAACAGAGTGCGGCATCCACATTCAGGCCCAATAAAGAATGGAACTGCTCTTCGGCTTTCTCATCGCATTTGCCATCGCGATTACCGGCGTCGGGGCGGGTACGGTCACGGCCCCGGCTTTGGTCATGTTTCTGCATGTGCCGTTGCCTGTTGCCGTGGGAACTGCTCTTGTGTATGCGTCGATCGTAAAGCTGATCGTGGTCCCGGTCCAGATCATGCGCAACCAGGTGGTCTGGAAGGTGCTGGGAATGATGTTGCTGGGAGGCCTGCCGGGAGTCTTGCTTGGTGTGCTCCTCTTCCGCCATGTGGTGGGACATGGCCACCATGCCCCTCTATATTTTGCCTTGGGCAGCATCATTGTTTTCGCTTCAGGATTGCATTTTTATAAGGCCCTTCGTGCAAAAAAAGATACGCCCCGACGTAAGGAGCGCCGTCGCTGGCTTGCTGTTCTGATGATTCCTATTGGCGCTGAACTTGGTTTCTCCTCTTCTGGGGCGGGTGCTCTGGGAACCGTCGCCCTGCTTGGTTTTACCAATTTAAGTGCTTCAGAAGTCGTGGGTACAGATCTGGCTTTTGCCATGTGTCTTTCCATCCTTGGTGGTAGCCTGCATCTGCTGGCGCATACCCCAGACACTACGCTCTTGGTAAAGCTTCTTGCTGGAGGCGTGGTTGGGGCCATCACAGGCACCCTGATTGCTCCCAAGCTTCCACACAGGCAGTTAAGACTAGTGCTGACGGTATGGCTTTTCCTGATCGGGCTGCAATTCTGCTATCAGGCAGTGCATCCATCGGCTGCACCGGCGCAGCCCGAAAAGCGTGTTGCTGTCTCTGCTCCGATGCAAAATGCCATGATTTCTCGATAAAAGCTACAAGACTGGTACCTTTTCATTTCCATAAATAAAAGATTCTTTGCAATACTGGAAAAGACCTCATCCAGTGAGAGGAGCCTATGGCTGTAAGGTCTTTGCGCCCAATTGTTTTGTCTTTGCTCATTGCCGGGATGCTTGCCATTGTTGCGCATGCCCAGAATTTCTCTAGTATTACGCCGAGCCCGCAGCAGGTTGCATGGCAGGACATGGAGATTGGTGTCATCATTCATTTTGGAACCAATACTTTTCTGGATCGTGAATGGGGTGACGGCACTGCGGACCCCAGCGTTTTCAATCCTTGCTGCGTCGACACAGACCAGTGGATGAAAGCAGCCAGGGCGGCCGGAGCCAGGTATGCCGTACTGGTGGCCAAGCATCATGACGGTTTTGATCTGTGGCCCAGCGCACAGACGGATTATGGTGTGAAGAGCAGTCCATGGATGCACGGAAAGGGTGACTTGGTTCGCATGGCCTCTGAGTCAGCTCGTGTGAACGGGCTGAAGTTTGGAATTTATCTCTCGCCCTGGGACCGCCATGAGCCCAAGTACAAAGACCCCATCGCCTACGATGAATTTTATCTGAAGCAACTGGTTGAACTGGCATCCGGTTATGGGCAGCTGGTCGAGTTCTGGTTAGATGGAGCAGGGAGCGCCGGCCGCACCTATGATTTTGAAAAGATCATCAATGAATTGCGTACCTATCAGCCGAATACGATGGTTTTTTCTGACGTGGGCCTGTTTAAATTCGCTGACCTGCGATGGGTTGGAACCGAAGCTGGCGAAATCTCCTATGAGAACTGGAACGTAGTGGATCGCAGTGGTTATCTGCGCTGGCGTCCGATTGAGGCCGACACCCCTTTGCATAAACTGCACTGGTTCTGGCATCCGAATGATCAAGGAAGTTTGAAAAGCGTGTCTGAACTGGTAGACATCTATAACAAAACAGTGGGACATGGCGGACAACTCATGCTAGGCATCGCTCCTGACAATACCGGACGGCTGCCGGAAGCTGATGTGAAGCGTTTACAGGAATTTGGCGAAGCCATTCGTCAGCTTTATAGCCACAATCTCATCACAGAAGAACATGCCCGTCCTGCAACATCGGATGAAGCAGCAGCATTTGACAATGATCCGGAGACATTTTGGTCTGCGCCAATCGGGTCGCATCATGCAACCCTTGAAGTTACATTTCCCAGGCCCGTAACCTTTGATCGCGCGCTCACCATGGAATGGTTAAATGATGGACAGCACATCCAGAGTTATGCCATTGAAATCTACAAAAATGGAGCATGGCAGCGTATTGTGAAGGGCCAGGCCATCGGGCATAAAAAAATAGACATCTTTAAGCCCGTAACTACCCAGCGGGTGCGCCTCAATCTGCTTTCGACAAGCAGTGAAGCGCATGTTCGGGAATTTCAGTTGTTTGCGGATCAAGGCCGCATCTACTGAATGTTCTGCGACCCTACAATTGTAAGGTGCTGTTCTGCGCCGGAAGCAGCGTCTCCCGGCTGTGCGCCGCCAACAAATACTTTGTAATTGCCTGCTTGCACAGCGCGGTGGCCGTTTTCATCTACCATGCTGAGATCGCGCGCATCAATGTTAAAGGTGAGCTGTTTTGTTTCGTGCGGCCCCAGATGCACGCGTTGAAATCCAGCCAGCCAGTGGTTAGGGGCACCGGGTGCCGGCGGTGGTGTAATGTACAGTTCCGCCACCTCATCTCCGGCTATGTTGCTGGTGTTCTCAAGGCTTATGCTGGCCTGAAGCGCGCTGCCAGCTCTCAATTTTACTGATGAAAGGCGTAAATCTTTGTATCTAAATGTTGCATAGCTCAGTCCATAGCCAAATCCAAAGAGCGGCTTTTGGCGAAAATAGCGGTAGGTGCGACCTTCCATTCTGTAATCATCAAATGGAGGCAATTGATCTACAGATTGATAAAACGTTACCGGTAGTCTGCCCGCTGGATTTGCGTCCCCACTCAGAACATCAGCGATGGCTGCTCCTCCAGCCTCTCCCGGATACCATGCTTCCAAAATAGCCGCGGCATGTTGCTGTGCCCAATCTACCGCAAGAGCACTGCCATTCAGCAGTACTACAATGAGAGGCTTTCCTGTTGCAGCAACATCTTTGAGTAATGCGCTTTGCACCGCAGGGAGGGCGATGTCGGTGCGATCGCCTTCAGAAAATCCAGGAACATGCACCGGCATTTCCTCGCCTTCGACCTCAGAGGAAAGACCTAAAAAAGCCACAACAACGTCAGCCTGTTTTGCCAGATCAACCGCTTGTTGTCGCAATTGCACTTCATCTGGTCTCCATTGGAGTGTGATACCTGCGCCATAGTCAACAGATTGACGCGCATACTCCATTTGAAATGGGTGCGGATTTGCATCATTGAAGTGGACTGTAAAGGTAAGCGGTTGATTCTTGTGGCGAGGATGATCATTGATTACATGTGCGGCTTCTTTGCCATCTACAAAAACACTGTAGGCATAAGGAGCAGCACAGTAAGGTTCGCAGCGCCCTGGTTGCACTGTAAAGGTTACATCTCCTGGTGCAAGCGGTTGAAAACTGCCGCTCCAGCGAACACTGAAGCTTTTCGCAGCTCGTATCGGAACGGGCGCTACCCGGTTCCAGTCGAAATCAATGTGTGCATCGCGCTGGATGACAGCAGGTCCGCTGAAATCCGCATTTGCGAAATACTCGGCCGTGAGTCCTCCGACCTTACCATTTTTGTCGCGAAAGACATAGCTTGGCACAACCACCGGCAACTCAGACACAAGCGGCGATCCCTGTGCATAGAGCACTTTTGCATTCGTGAACTTCTGCACGATCCCGGCCAGCGGAGTTACCGGATATAAAGGTACGCCATTGTAATTTCCTTCGAGCGCAAGGATCGACTCTGCATTCGGGCCAATCACCGCAATCTTCTTTACCCTGCCAGAAAGCGGTAGCGTATGGGTGTCGTTCTTTAATAGCACAATGGATTCCTGTGCAGCCTGTAATGCAAGCTTTGCATGTTCCGCAGTAGCATATTCCCCGGGGGAAATGCGCGAGAAGGGGTTTGATCCGGGAGGATCAAACAGCCCCAGTTTGAAACGCGCGGTAAAGAGCCGTTCGACGGCCTGGTCGATTGTTTTTTCATCAATCAGGTGCTGGTGCACGGCGTTGATCAGTGAGGCGTATTCTGAGCCGCAGCTTAGATCATCGCCAGCCTTCACAGCCTCTGCTGAGGCATGGGCAGCGTCGAGAGAAAAGTGGTGCCCATCGGCGCTGAAAAAGTCACTAATTGCTCCGCAGTCAGAAACCACATAGCCTTCAAAGCCCCACTTTTTCCGCAGGGTCTCATCGAGCAAAAACTGGCTGGCGCAGGCCGGAGAGTCATGGACGCTGTTGTAGGCGCACATGATGGAATCCACTTTTGCATCGATCACCGCCATGCGAAAGGCTGGCAGATAAGTGTCCTGAAGATCATGAGCGGAAGGGTCAATGTTCGCTTTGTGTCGTGTGGACTCCGGGCCGCTGTGGACCGCATAATGTTTTGCCGTGGCGATGGTCTTGAAGATTTTCGGATCGTCACCCTGCATTCCGCGAATAAAGGCCGCACCCATCTGTCCTGTCAGGAACGGGTCTTCGCCATAGGTTTCCTGTCCCCGCCCCCAGCGCGGATCACGAAAAATATTGATATTAGGCGACCAGAAGTCGAGGCCGCGGTAAATACTATGGTCACCTTGGAGTTGTGCTTCGTTGAATTTGGCGCGCGCTTCAGTCGATATCAAGCTTGCTACACGGTGTTCCAGTTCTGTGTCCCAGGTAGCAGCCAGCCCAATGGCCTGCGGAAACACTGTGGCATATCCTGCGCGAGCTACCCCATGCAGGGCCTCACTCCACCAATCGTATTCAGGGACGCCTAGTCGCGGGATGGCCACAGCGTGGTTCTGCATCTGTGAGACCTTTTCTTCCAACGTCATCCTTGAAACCAGATCAGCAGCGCGGCGTTGCGCAGGCAAGGATGGATCAAGGTAAGGGGCCTGCTTTACGTTAGACTGGCAATGGCCAGCAATGGCCCCTGTGAGGACGAGCAAGAAGCAGAGAAGGACGGAATTGGTCTTCATAAGTGTCGGCTACAGTGTAATGAAATAGCGATTTCACGTATTTCTTATTGGAAATAGTATTTCTATTAAATTAGGATGGCATTATCGTTAAGGAACAGCTATTGAGGCAATTTTAAAGTGCGGATCTCACTCTTTATTACCTGTTACAACGATACTCTCTTCCCGGAAACCGGAAAGGCCGTCGTCAGTTTGTTGGAACGCCTGGGGCACGAAGTCGATTTTCCCCTCGAACAGACCTGCTGCGGACAGATGCACTACAACACCGGTTATCAGCGGGAAGCTGTGCCACTGATGCGCCGTTTCGTCGAAATCTTTAGCGATGCTGAGGCGGTTTGTATTCCTTCATCCTCCTGCGTGGCCATGATCCGCGATCATTATCCCAAAATGGCTGAGGCCACTGGCGAAGTCGCTCTGGTTCAGGCTGTGGAAAGGCTCTTGCCGCGCGTCTATGAGTTTTCTGAATTACTGGTAAACAAGCTTGGTCTTGAGGATGTCGGCGCATACTACCCTCATCGCGTGACCTATCATGCCAGTTGTCATTCACTGCGCGGCCTGCAGGTTGGTGAGCTGCCCCTTCGTCTGTTGCGGAATGTACGGGGAATTGACCTGGTTGAGTTGCAGGATGTAGACCAATGCTGCGGCTTTGGAGGTACCTTTGCGGTGAAGATGGGAGACGTATCAGCTGCTATGCTTGCTGACAAGATTCGCTGTGTAGAAGACACCCGGGCCGAGGTATGCACGGCACTCGACAACTCTTGTCTCATGCACATTTTTGGCGGCTTACACCGGCTCCGTGCAGGTATCAGGACTGTGCATCTGGCCGAAATCCTCGCATCCACAGAAGGTGGAAGACAATGACCATCCGCGTTGGCCAGGCCGCTGAAGCACTGCCGTTTCAGAAAGCTGCGCTTCCTCTGCTCGATGATTCACAGCTTCGCAAAAATGTGCGTCATGCGACCAACGTCATTACTCGAAAGCGTGCTGTGGTTGTGAGCGAGCAGCCGGACTGGCAGCAGTTGCGTACTTCGGCCAGCGCCATTAAAGAGCACACTCTGCGTCATCTTGACCGTTACCTGGAACAATTCGAGAAAAACTGCACTGCAGCTGGAGGTCATGTCCACTGGGCAGCAGATGCGGACGAGGCCAATCGCATTATTCTAGACGTCGTGAAGCAGGCCGGCGGTAGCGAGATCATCAAGGTCAAAACAATGACCTCAGACGAGATCGGCCTGAACCGCGCACTGGAGGCAAGCGGCATACATGCGCATGAGACCGATCTTGCTGATATGATCATCCAGCTTGGGCATGACAAGCCTTCGCACATTGTTGTGCCAGCGCTGCATAAGAACCGTCAGCAGGTGCGCGAGATCTTTATGCAGGCAATGCAGCTAAAAGAGCTTGGCGACCGCCCAGAAGACTTAACGGCTGCAGCGCGACAGTATTTGCGCGAAAAATTTCTGAAAGTAAAAATCGGTTTCAGTGGCGCAAACTACCTCATCGCAGAAACCGGAGGCGTGTGTGTCGTTGAATCTGAGGGCAATGGCCGCATGTGTCTTACGCTGCCAGAAACTCTCATCACGATTGCTGGCATTGAAAAAGTCATTCCCACATTCCGTGACTTGGAGGTCTTTCTGCAACTGTTGCCGCGATCGGCAACAGGAGAGCGGATGAACCCGTACAACTCTTTATGGACAGGCGTGCACAAAGGAGAAGGCCCGCAAAATTTCCACATTATTCTTCTGGACAATGGTCGCACGCGTATCCTGGCGGATCGAGAATCGCGCCAGACCCTGCGCTGCATTCGCTGCGGGGCTTGCCAGAATGCCTGTCCGGTTTACCGGCAGACCAGCGGTCTTGCCTATGGGTCGATTTATGCCGGGCCCATCGGGGCCATTCTCACGCCGCAGCTTTTTAATATGCAGCATGCGCAGACGCTGCCATATGCATCCTCTTTGTGTGGAGCTTGCTATGAAGTCTGTCCGGTAAAGATCAATATCCCTGAGGTGTTGATTCATCTGCGTGGGCGGGTTGTTCGTGAGCAGCAGAGCAGTGCGTCTCTCGAAGCCCTTGGTATGAAGGCCATGGCCCAAGTTTTCATGAACCACCGCAGATTTGAGGCTGCACAGCGCCTTGGGCGCCTCGGGCAGAGACCTTTTGTTTCTCACGGGTGGGTGAGGCATCTCCCAGGAATGCTAGGGAACTGGACCACTGTGCGCGACCTGCGTGCGATGCCGGAGCAGACATTCCGTAGTTGGTGGAAAACGCGCCAGGAGAAGAAAAATCATGAATGAGACCAACACGGCACGCGAAACGATTTTTAATCGCATTCGGCGGAGCAATGCTGATCTGCCTACATCTGACTATGCTTCTCTGGAGCGTGCATATCAACAGACGGCTTGCATGGGCAGGGAAGCGATTTGGAAGACTTTTATCGAACGACTTCATGAATATGATGCGCGTGTCACAGCAGCCACGCCGGATACGCTTCCGTCCGCTCTTGCTGAAGTCCTGCTTCGCAACCATCAGAAATCGGCCGTAGTTGCTGATCGATTTCCTCAAAAGCTTCTGCCGGAAGGATTTCGCTGGCAGCCCGAAGCTGACGCTACTGCAGAAGAATTGAATCTTGCTGAAGGGGCGATCTGCGGATGTGAAGTTGCAATCGCGCATACAGGCACCATCGTGATCGTGGGTGCGCGCAGACTTACGCTTCTGCCCGACCGTCTGCTATGCGTGGTGTGCGATCACCAGATTGTTGAAACAGTTCCGGAGGCCTTTGCGCGGCTACAGCCCCTGGCTATGGAGCCGCTTACTTTTGTCTCTGGTCCTTCTGCCACAGCTGACATTGAGATGACACGCATTCGAGGCGTCCATGGGCCGCGTTTTCTAGATGTGGTGTTCGTCAGCGAAACCTGGGCGCAGGTCTGCAAAAAGTGATGCTTATTCCTCAGTAGTTCTGTCGGTCTGGCTTTCTTCAGATTTTCCTGGAGGATAAGATTCTGCCTTCATCGTACCGTCTCGATGCTTGATCAGAATCTGTACTCTGCCCTCGGCCTTATCAAGAAGGTTTTTGCACTCCATGGAAAGGCGTGTGCCTTCCTCAAACAACTGAATAGATGTTTCAAGTGGTAAATCGCCGTGTTCCAGTTGCTCTACAATCTTTTCCAGGCGCTTTAGAGATTCTTCAAAGCTGGCCAACGCTAGCTCCTTCTTCTGGTTGTCTTGCCCCTGGCAACACTCTCGCCAGTACCTCAGCGGCGGAGGCATAGCGTCCGAAAGGCGCACTTACCTGGACGCCCTGTACCATGGGGCGCGCTGCTTCGAGCATTTCCTGTGCAATCAGAATTCCCTCTGCCCGCGCTGCTTCCGGAGTCGGTGCCGCCTGCATTCGCAGCATAACCGAATCCGGGACCGAGACCCTCAGGTCATTCTTCATAAATTCTGCATTGCGCAGACTTGTGAGTGGCCAGATGCCCGCAATCACTGGAATGCGGAACTCCTCGATCCGCCTCAGGAAAGCCTCCAACACGCTTAAATCAAATACTGGCTGGGTAATAGCATATTCTGCGCCTGCTTCTACCTTATACGCAAAGCGCCGGACTTCATTTTCAATATCCGGAACACCAGGATTGGCTGCGCAGGCGATTGTGAATCCAGTGGATGCCCCAATTGGATTTCCCCCAATATCAAGACCATGGTTAAGACGCCGGACAATGTTGACCAGACCAATTGCATCCACGTCGAAGACGGCAGTAGCATCCGGATAATTGCCCAGCTTGGGCGGATCACCGGTCAGGCAGAGAATATTTTTCAGGCCAATGGATGCGGCGCCCAGCAGATCGCTCTGGATGCTGAGCACATTCCGGTCACGGCATGTGTAGTGCAAGATTGTTTCAATTCCGACTTTCTGCTGGATCTGGATGCACAGGCTCTGCGCGCTCATGCGTGCTGAGGCCCGGGGGGAATCCGGCACATTGATGACATCGACACCCAGATCGGCCAGCAAAGAGGCACCAGCCAGCTCCTTTGAGCAGTCAATCCCCTTGGGGGGGACAATCTCGACCATTGTGACAAATTTTCCCTCGTGGATCAGCCTGCCTACCCGTGAGCGATCAGCAAGAGGCGGAGGAGGTGTTTCCGTCACAATGGGGGCGCGCGACGGATGTGCATGGGACGATTTCTGTGCATCCACTGCACGCATGGCTGATTTCATTGCACGGGTGTGATTAGGGGTGGTACCGCAGCATCCGCCAATAAATTGCACGCCTGCCTTGAGGAACTTGCGGGCAAAGCTGGCCATGTACTCTGGCGAGCACAGATAAATATTTCGCCCATCCACTGCACGCGGCATCCCTGCATTGGGCATGACCACCAGTGGGAGATCACTTTCCGCAGCCATACATTCAATCGCCGTCAGCACAGTGGCGGGTCCGGTGCTGCAATTTACCCCAATCGCATCGGCGCCCCACATGCTTAATTTGCTGGCCGCCGCTTCTGCGGTTGCACCGTCCAGGCAATGTGCTTCCTCGTCCACTGTGACGAGCGCCATCACGGGCAGGTGCGGAGCGGCTTCTCGTGCGGCAAGAATTGCCTGTTCGGCTTCATTGAGCGCAGGCATGGTCTCAATCACGATCAGATCTGCGCCAATGCCGGGACCTCCGGCGGCCAAGGCGCGGACCTGTTCAGCAAATGCGAGGCGGGCCTCTTCCAGGGACGTTTTCCCCAATGGCTCCAGATGTACGCCCAGGGGCCCTACAGAGCCTGCCACCCAAGCCGTCCCTGCCTGTTTGTCTTTCAATTGATGGACCGCCTGCCGCGCAATACGGACGCCAGCCTGATTGATGGCTGTTACCTGGTCTTGCAGACCATAGCGCGCAAGTCGGAAGCGATTTGCACCGAAGGTATTGGTCTCGATAATCTCTGCGCCGGCCTGCAGATACTCATCATGAATGGAGCGGACAAGTTCAGGCTGTGAAAGATTCAGCTCGTCATAACAGCGGTTGATGAAAATTCCGCGCGAGTAAAGCATGGTGCCCATGGCCCCATCAAAGAGCACGGTGCGGTTCTGAAATAGGTCTTGCAAGCGACTTGGCATGGTTTCCTGCTAAAGTCATGCTAAGACAGTCCACTAAGGAAAGCCAGCTTAAGCATTGTGTTTCCATAGGGCAACACCACCAAGCAAGCCATCTTCATTGGAGACTACCTCAATGTTCTCCCCCAGTGGAAAGTTGATCAATTTTGCGTTGCCACCGCCAATGTAAAGGTGGTCCCAGTTAAAGGTTGCTGATGTTTGCTGGATGGCCTTTGCCAGCAACTTGTTCCAGCGCTTATGGCCATGCTTTTTCAAGCCGCGCTTGCCCAGATAGTCCTCATAGGTCTTGCCTTTCATCCACGGATGATGGGCCAGCTCCAGCCCCGGGCAAAGATGTCCATCTGTATACAGTGCAGATCCAAGACCCGTTCCAAGAGTAAGAATCATCTCCACGCCCTGGCCGCGAATGGCAGCATATCCCTGGACAGCGGCATCATTGGCCACACGCACCGGCTTTTTCCACCGCTTTTCCAGTTCGGCCTGCAGGTTAAATCCAACCCACTTCGGATGCAGGTTCGCGGCCGTATAAAGAACACCAAGTTTGACGACTCCAGGGAAGCCCACCGCCACCCGGTCAAATTCAGGCGCCTTTTTCTTTAATCGGTCTAATGCAGCAATCACCTTCGCTGGTGTGGGATCTGCTGGTGTAGGTATTCGCAGACGTTCGGTCAGCGGATTTCCGTTTTTATCCAGCACCATGATTTTTAATCCGGTGCCTCCGATATCAATGCAGAGCGTATTCAGAGCATTCTTTTTGGGCATAAGAAAGGAATATACATCCTACGTCCTTAGATGGAAATGTAAGCAAGCGCGTCCGGCAATAGGTCTTCGATGCCGCCCGAAGTGTCTAGATCCAGCTTTGGGTGAGGAATGGTTTCAAAAGCAGCCTTAAGCCGGTAATAGAGGGCCATGTCACGGTTGCGGGCCGGATGTTTCAGGTCAGGAGAATGTAGGCGTCTGGTTGCCACCTGGTCCGTGCAGAAAAGGTGCAGAATACGCCATCGCGCCCCCACGGCTTCGGCCGCCATACACACCTCTTCGATATGCTTGAAGCGGCTGAAAGTTCGTCCATCAAAGAAGATGTATCGGGCCAGTCTTTGCCGGGTGAGATACTGGGCCGCCTCCAGTATGGCCTTCATACTGATCGAGTTCTGTTCGTCAGAATAGTCCGTCATGGGGCCAGGAAAGAGCGCTTGTCGCACTCGGTCTTTGTCCAGAATGACCGCCTGCTCAAGCTGCTCCGCCAGCCGATGCGCAAGTGTACTTTTCCCAGTGGCCGGAAGGCCGGCCAGAAGCACCCAGGTAGTGCAGAAAACCCGCTTGGGATCCAAACCAACCACAGTGGTTTCAGATTATCGCATCCAGATGAAACTCACCGTGCAGCCCAAGCTGAGGCCCGGGTCTGATGAGAATCATCGATTGGCGCCAATCAAATTCCGGCGGAAGTGTCTATTTCTACGAGATGTTGAACCAAAGCAAATAAGCAGGAAAGAGCAAGTCCTCGTTCCTGCTTATCTGCTTTTGAATTTTTCAAACTAACTAACTGGTTGCGTGTGGGTCCACGTCCAGTTTGGAACCGGTGCTCCATTCGGTCATCGGAGTAATCGTCCGCACGACATTGTCGCGCTCCCTCCAACTTCCCCGGATAAAATCGCGGTTCATGGTTGCGATGACTTCCAGCGGAATCTCCTTCGGACATGCTCCGGTGCATTCGCCGATATTGGTGCATCCGCCAAAGCCTTCGGCATTCATCTGCGCCACCATGTTCAGGGCACGGCGGTCCCGTTCTGGTTTGCCCTGCGGCAGGATGCTCAGATGCGCAATCTTTGCGCCCGTGAACAGAGCAGCAGAGGCATTTGGACATGCTGCCACGCAGGCACCGCATCCGATGCATGCGGCCGCATCCATCGCCTTGTCTGCGAGGTCCTTGCCCACCGGGATGCAATTGGCATCCGGAGCATTGCCGGTGTTGACCGAAATATAGCCGCCGGACGCAATAATGCGGTCAAAGGCGCGGCGGTCTACGACCAGGTCCTTGATCGGCGGAAAAGCAGCGGCACGCCACGGCTCGATCACGAGTTCCTGCCCGTCCTTAAAGTGACGCATGGTGAGCTGGCAGACTGTTGTAGCAGGCAGCGGACCATGCGGAATGCCGTTAATCATGAACCCGCAGGACCCGCAGATGCCCTCACGGCAGTCGTGTTCAAAGGCAACAGGCTCTTCCCCACGCTCAATCAGAGACTCATTGAGCACATCCAGACATTCCAGCATCGACATGTCCGGATTCACGTTATCAACCGTGTAGCTGACGAATTTCCCGGCCTCTTTGGGGTTCTTTTGACGCCAGATTTTCAGCGTTAATTTCATTTACTTGTAGCTCCTCTGGCTGGGGTGGACATAGTGAAATTCCAGCGGTTCCTTATGCAGTTCGGGCTGATTTCCGGCTCCACGGTATTCCCAGGCCGCAACATAAGAAAAATGTTCATCATCGCGCTGTGCTTCTCCGTCCGGAGTCTGGTATTCCTCGCGGAAATGGCCGCCGCAGGATTCGTTTCTATGCCGCGCATCGATGCACATCAGCTCGCCAAGCTCAAAAAAGTCGGCGACTCGACCTGCCTTTTCCAAGCTCTGGTTCAGGTCATCCCCACTGCCCGGGACATTCACGTTCTGCCAGTACTCCTCACGCAGTTCGCGGATTTTCTGAATGGCATGTTCAAGACCCTCGGCAGTGCGGGACATACCGCAGTAGTCCCACATGATCTTGCCTAGTTCTCGATGGAAGGAATCCACTGTGCGCCGGCCCTTGATGGAGAGTAGCTTCTCAATGGTCATCTTCACGCATGCTTCAGCATTGCGCGCTTCCGGATGAGATTCACTGACTTTTTCAAGCTTGGTGGATGCCAGATAATTTCCCAGAGTGTAGGGAATGATGAAGTACCCATCGGAAAGGCCTTGCATCAGCGCGCTTGCGCCCAGACGGTTTGCGCCGTGGTCTGAGAAGTTTGCTTCACCCAGCACAAAGAGGCCGGGGATGGTGCTTTGCAGGTAGTAATCCACCCATAGCCCGCCCATCGTATAGTGGATGGCCGGATAGATGCGCATGGGGACCTTGTAGGGATCTTCATCTGTAATGCGCTGATACATGTCGAAGAGGTTCCCATAGCGCTCGCGGATCTTCTGCTCACCTAGCCGTTTGATGGCGTCGGAAAAATCGAGGTAAACGCCAAGTCCGGTTTCGCCCACGCCGCGGCCTTCGTCGCAAACATATTTTGCGTTGCGTGAGGCCACGTCGCGAGGGACAAGATTGCCGAAGCTGGGATAACGGCGCTCAAGATAGTAGTCGCGCTCGTCTTCAGGAATCTGATTCGGAGGCCGCTTGTCACCCTTTTGTTTCGGTACCCAGATACGTCCGTCATTGCGCAGCGACTCTGACATCAGCGTCAGCTTCGATTGATAGTCGCCCGAGACGGGAATACAAGTGGGGTGAATCTGCGTGTAGCAGGGATTGGCAAACAGTGCCCCGCGCTTGTGCGCTCGCCAGCTTGCGGTTACGTTCGAGCCCTTCGCATTTGTCGAAAGATAGTAGACGTTTCCATATCCACCAGAAGCAAGGATGACTGCATCGGCAAGATGGATATCGATGGCGCCGGTGACCAGATTGCGCGTGACAATACCGCGGGCCTTGCCGTCAATGACGATCAGGTCCAGCATTTCGGTGCGCGGAAACATCTTCACTGTCCCTGCGTTTACCTGCCGCTCCAGCGCCTGGTATGCTCCGAGCAGAAGCTGCTGGCCTGTCTGTCCACGGGCGTAAAAGGTACGAGAAACCTGCGCGCCGCCAAAAGACCGGTTGGTCAGCGTACCGCCGTACTCACGAGCAAAGGGGACCCCTTGTGCTACACACTGGTCAATAATGTTGACGCTGATCTGTGCCAGGCGGTACACATTGGCTTCGCGCGCGCGGAAATCTCCGCCTTTTACCGTGTCGTAGAAAAGGCGGTAGACACTGTCGCCGTCATTCTGGTAGTTCTTAGCAGCGTTGATGCCGCCCTGAGCAGCAATCGAATGGGCGCGCCGAGGTGAATCCTGAAAGCAAAAGCACTTGATGTTGTATCCAAGTTCGCCCAATGTGGCTGCGGCTGACGCTCCGGCAAGGCCAGAGCCCACCACAATCACCGTGTGCTTGCGCTTGTTTGCCGGGTTGACCAGCTTCATTTCGAAGCGTGTCTTGTCCCAGGCCTGTTCTATCGGGCCAGAAGGTACTTTTCCGTCGAGTATCATTCTTTTACAAACCCCAGCAAAACGCTAATCGGAATGGAGATATAACCGAGAACAATCAGAGTGGCGATCGCCAGTGCTGCCGACTTCAAAATTGGAGTATGTCGCGGATGGTTGAATCCTACCGATTGGAACATACTCCAGATGCCGTGGCGTAGATGCATGCCGAGAAGAACCATCGAAAAGATATACCAGGCTGAGACCCACCACACGCTGAATCCGGCAATTACATTATGGTAAACATCTCCCTCAATGAACTGTGACTGGGGATGAATATATCCGGCCGTAAATTGCAGCAGATGGAAGATCACAAAAGCCAGAAGAATTGGACCGCTCCAATACATCGTTCGTGAAGCATAGGAGGAAGCAATGGCCTGCTTGCGTGAATATCCAATCGGACGTGCCCGCTTTTTGCGTAGTGCAAGCTGCACTGTTGCGGTGATATGCAAAACAACAGAGGCAATCAGCACCACGCGCACCATCCACAGCACCTCACCTATGGTGTGCAGAAAATGGGCGTAACCGTTATATTTTGCGCGTCCCTCGTAGATTTGCAGGTTTCCGGCCAGATGCCCTATCACAAAAAGAAACAGAATGGCCCCTGTTACGGCCATCACCGCTTTCTTCCCGTTCGTTGAATCCCAGAAGCCCACGACGCGGAGCGCGCGCGGGCTGACCGCTGTAGTGCTCATTCGATCTTCCCAGCCTTTGGTTTCATTTCCCGCAACCTGGTCTCCAGAAAGCAGGAGTTGAGGTAGAGATGTTTGTGTACCGGTGAATCTTTCAGAGAAGTCACTATTTATTATTGGTGCTGGTAAGAACCATCGTCAAGAAAGAGTCAAAGGATTTCCAGGAAATACAAGTCTAAGGTCTTTGAGCCTTCTCGCGGGCGGGACCGGCATACCGCTCAAGCAGGGAACGAAGGGCATTTCCCCGATGGCTCAGCTTTTGCTTTTGTGCCAGGTCGATTTCTGCCATGGTTTTGCCCAGGCCGGGCAGATAAAAGAGCGGGTCGTAGCCAAAGCCTCCGGTGCCCCGCGGAGATAGTAGAATTTCTCCCTCCACGGTCCCTTCTGCTGTCAGCAAAACGTCGCCATTGCGTGCAAGAGCAATCACGCAGCGGTAACGTGCGCTCAATTTCTCACCGGCACAAGCAGCAAGCTGTTTCACCAGATAAAGATTGTTGCGTTCATCCGTACTCCCCGGAGCACCAAACCCTGCATCATCCGCATATCGTGCCGAGCGGACGCCCGGCAGCCCACCCAGTGCATCCACTTCCAGACCCGAGTCGTCAGCAATGACCAGGTGATTCCAGAACGAACGGCTATAGTAAATGGCCTTGAGGCAGGCATTCTCAGCAAACGTCGTTCCATGTTCTTCTGGGGCAGGAATGTTCTTCAGCCGCGGTAAGGGAACAATGGCAACCCCAAAAACCTCAGCCGCAACAGCAAAATCGCGCAGCTTTCCCGGGTTGCTGGTGGCTATATAAAAATTCTGGGACATAAAAGTAAGCATAGAGTATTCCATAAGAAAGTCAGAAAAGAGGATTGAGCGAGTTTCTGGTTCCTGCTACCTGCCTCCAGATGAAAAGCAAAGACCGAAAGCAGTCCCGCATAGTTTCAAAGACTCTTGATCTATGTTTGGCCGAAAACCTCGGTCGGCATGTGGTATCGTGTTGAAATTCCTACGAGGTATGAATGAAGGACATTCTCTGGAGTGACGTAAAGTACGCTCTGCGCCAGTTGGGCAGGACGCCCGGTTTCACCCTCACCGCCATCCTGACGCTGGCGCTGGGTATTGGCGTAAACGCGGCCATGTTTTCGGTCATTGACCAGGTGTTCCTTCGTCCCTTGCCATACAAAAATGCCGACCGCATCGTTCGCTTCGGAGGGCAGAGCAGTTCAGGTCAGGATCTTTCAGTCATGTCGTTGCCGGACGCTCAGGATTTCGCTGCCCGCAGCCGTTCTCTCCAGGGAGTTGCCTGGTACTCCTATAAATTCGTCACGCTAGGCGGCGCAGAGGAACCTCGAATGACGCCGCAGGTCATCAGCAGCACCAATCTCTTTGACCTGCTTGGTATACGGCCCATGTTGGGACGCAGCTTTGCCCATGATGATGGCACACCGGGCAGAAATCATGTGGTGATTCTTGGTTACAGCGTCTGGAAGGAACAGTTGCATGGCGCGCGGGATGCAATCGGCAGCACCGTCAAGCTGAATGGCGATCCCTACACGGTCATAGGGATATTACCGGCAGGGATTGGGTTTCCTGATCCCAGAACTGGGGATTTCGTATATGCCCCTCTGGAAACTGAAATCGGATCGATGCACGA
This sequence comes from Pseudacidobacterium ailaaui, assembly GCF_000688455.1. NCBI lineage: Bacteria > Pseudomonadati > Acidobacteriota > Terriglobia > Terriglobales > Acidobacteriaceae > Pseudacidobacterium > Pseudacidobacterium ailaaui. Next base: position 3,431,816 of record NZ_JIAL01000001.1, on the reverse strand, counting down.
TCGTTCCAATTCCAGTTTAAGTCTCATTGGTCTGATGCGTCCGGGAGTCCACGTGCCTCAGACGCAGATTGAACTGAATGAGATCCGGCAGCAACTTCGCAAAGAATTTCCCAAAGACGAGTCCAAAGAACTCATTCGGGTAGTAAGTTATCGCAATTCACTCACCCGTAATGTGCGTCCTGCGCTTCTGGCGCTTAGTTTTGCCGTAGTCGCCGTATGGCTTATTGCCTGTGCCAATGTGGCCGGACTGATGCTTACGCGCATCAACGGGCGACGCCGCGAAATCGCGATCTGCTCCGCACTGGGTGCCATGCGCGCAAGGATCATGCAACGCTACCTCACCGAATGCATGTTGCTTGCGCTTAGCGGAGGTATTGCAGGACTGGGTGTTGCCGCTGCCATTCTGCGCATGTTGAAACATTATCTTTCAGCAAAGCTGCTTTATGGAGAAAACATTCACATCAGCATTTCTGTGACTGTATTTCTTCTTGTAGCCTCAATCGTTTCAGCCTTGATGTTCGGACTGGTCCCGGCCTGGATTGCAGCCAACGCCTCTGCTCAGGAAGGGTTACGCGAGAACAGTATCGCTGCCGGAACCAGCAGGCGCCAGTCCATCTTGCGTGATGCTGTTGTGGTAACGGAGATTACGCTGACCCTAACATTGCTCATTGCGGCCGGATTGATGATTCGGACCTTGTTGGTTCTGCAGCACGCGAAACTTGGTTTTGTGCCGGAAAAAGTAGTGACGGGAGAAATTTACCTGCCGACACACGGTACTGGGGCCTTTGGACTGCAATATAATCCGGATGCATCCGATCTGATTCAGACCTTCTATCGCCCTCTTGAAGAAAAGCTGGAGCATACTCCTGGTATAACCGCTGTCGGGCTGGAAACGGTAAGACCGATGCAGCCAAACTGGTCCTTTAGCGGTTCAGTGTGGATAAGAGGCCGCCCGAAGCCCGATGCAGCAAGTGAGCAACATGCAATTCTACGCACCGTAAATCCCGGCTATTTTCAGACCTTCCGCATCCAGCTGCTTCGCGGCCGCTTCTTCGATGAGAAGGACACACCAGATTCTCCTCTTGTAGCGGTTGTGAACCAGGCTTTCGTCCATAGGGTATTTCCCGGAGAAGACCCGATCGGAAAGCAGATGAAGGTAAACGAAACAGACAGCCCACGGAATTGGGCTACCATCGTTGGGATCTCAGACAACGTGCGCCAGCTTTCCGCCGGCGACGAATCCCAGCCGGAATTTGATCTTGATCTGATGCAGCTAAAACCCAGTGACGATCTCTATCCTATCCTTGCTTCATTCATCATGAATATTTCCGTACGCGGGTCTCTTCCTGCAAATACCACGGAACGCGCAATACGGACTGCTGTTCATCAATTACAACCAGAGATTGCCATTGATGGATTGAGTCCGATGGACCAGATCGTGACCGATTCCTTAGGAGACCAAACCCTTGCAGCCCGCCTGCTTGCTATCTTTGGCCTTGCGGCGCTTGGAATCGCCATAGCGGGAATCTATGGATTGTTCTCTTATTCCGTGAGTCAGCGGACGCGGGAATTCGGTGTGCGCCTCATCTTAGGAGCACCTCGCGAAGCCGTAGTCTGGTTGGTCTTGCGTCATGCTCTGTTTCTCCTCGGCATCGGCGTTGCTGCAGGGACTGCCATGGCTTTTGCCATCAGCGGAGTCATGCGCTCTTTTATATATGGTTTCCACGGCTATGATGTTTTTACTCTGTTGGCTGTTGTCCTGGTCCTATCCGTGTGCGGACTTGTGGCGAGCTATCTTCCCGCCCGGAAGGCGGCCGCTGTGGACCCGATAGCTGTGCTGCGTATGGAATAAAAGCTAAGAATGCACCGAGCATAGTCTCGCTTGAGTTTGCTTGATAGTTCCATCTCTGGTATATGGTCCGGGTTATTGTAAGATGGCTTTACCTTTTGCGCTTTCGTGGAGTCAGGCCCTATCTTCGTATCTTCAACAGCGAGATATGGCCAGTTACCAGTCTGTAAGCGTTCCATCCAGTCTCCGGTTGATGGGCAGGTAGGCCCGCTGGTATGGATACTTTTTTGCGAGGCTTTCATCCAGGTCTACGCCTAGTCCTGGAGCATCGCCGGGATACATATATCCAGCTTTGAAGGAATATGCGTGAGGAAAGACAGCATTTGTTTCTGCTGAATGTGGCATGTGTTCCTGAATCCCAAAGTTATGCACAGCGATGCCAAAGTGCAAGGCAGCGGCCATCGTTACAGGCGAAAGGTCTGTAGCTCCGTGGCATCCGGTTCGGACATGATAAAGAGAGGCAAAGTCAGCGACCTTTTTTAAATGCGTCAGCCCACCGGAATGGACGACAGACATGCGGATGTAGTCGATCCACTGGTTGCGAATTAAATCATGGGCGTCCCAGATGCTGTGGAAGACCTCGCCCGTAGCAACCGGAGTAGTGGTGTGCTCACGGATGATTTTGAAGCCCTCTTGCAGCTCAGCCGGGACAGGATCTTCCATCCAGAAGAGGTGAAACGGCTCAAGCTCTTTGCCCAGTCGGGCTGCCTCGATTGGTGTCAGGCGGTGATGAACATCGTGCAGCAGATGCACATCTTCCCCGATTGCCGCACGCAATTTCTCAAACAGCCTCGGAGTGTGCCGCAGATACAGCTCCGACGACCATCGGCTTTCAGAAGGCAGACCGCGCTCGGCAGGCTCATAGGGTTGTGCTTTTTTCGGAACACCATAGGTAGAATCAAGTCCAGGAATGGCGCTCTGCGCGCGCACGGCGAGGTAACCCATTTCCATATGTTTTTGAACATCAGCGATTACTTCTTCAGTAGAATTGCCATGCGCATGCGCATACACAAGCACGCCTTCCCGACTCTTGCCGCCCAGCAGGTTATAAACAGGAGTTTGGAGTGCTTTACCCTTGATGTCCCATAGTGCGACATCCACGGCAGCGATGGCTGCCATGGTGACTGGTCCACGCCGCCAATATGCTCCACGATAGAGATATTGCCAGATGTCCTCAGTCTGGAAAGGGTCGCGCCCGATGATGCAGGGGACCACATGCTCGGTAAGATAACTGGCGACCGCCATCTCCCGGCCATTAAGCGTCGCATCGCCCAGTCCGTAAAAGCCTTCGTCGGTTTCTACTTTGAGGGTAACGAAATTACGTCCCGGAGAGCAGATATTGACCCAAGCGCGAGTAATCTTCATGAAACAGAATGCCTTTGCAAAAGTAATGCGGCAGCGCCGCGAAGACGGGCCACATCGCCCTCATGAGTTGGAAGAAGCTGGGGTGGATGTCCGGCCAGAACAGCATATTTGATTTCCGCTTCCACCAGCGGAGCAAAACGTGCCCAGGCTGAGGTCACATCGCCAGCAACCAGAATGACTTCCGGTGAAAGGCCAGCAATCACTGTGCGTAGTCCCTTGCCGAGATACCGTGCTTGTTTACTCAGAGCGTCGATAGCGCGTGTATTGCCCTCTTCCGCAAGGCTCAGGAGCTCGTGGAATGTGATGCGTTTTCCCCTTGGATCAAGCTCGCTATAGTAGCGCAGGGCTGCATTACAGGAGGCAAACATTTCCCAGCACCCATTCGCATTACAGGCGCAGCGCGGTCCGGAGGGATCGAGCGGAACATGACCAAATTCTCCGGCCATCCCATTTCTGCCGGAGACGATCTGTCCATTGGTCATTACACCAGAGCCGATGCCTTCTGAGACCGTAATCAACACCGCATCACGAATGCCGTCCATTCTGCCAAACCAGAGCTCAGAGAGTAGACAGGCCGTGGCGGCATTTTCCATCTCAGTATGGAGATGCATCTCACGTTCGATCGTGCCTTTAATGTCGAAGTCTGGCCAATGCAGGTTCGGTGCAAAAACCAGACGCTGCGTCTTCGGATCCACACGTCCCGGAAGACTGACGCCTATGCCCTCAATCGACTTTTTAGGATGCGCATCACAAATACGTTTCATGCACTCCGTGATGGCGTGAAGGGCCTTCGCCGGATTTGTACCGATAGGCAGTGTAGACCGGGACAGCAGGCGTCCATTCAGATCTACGAGCGCTACTGTTGCCTGCCGTGGATGAATATCGGCTGCGAGGACAACTAAATCGTCATTCAGGTGAACAAGAGTGGGTCGCCGCCCACGGGGCAGATGTGCCAGCGCGCCTTCGCGCACCCAACGCTCCTCTAGCAATTGCTCAATGATCTGTGAAACAGTGCTGCGCTGAAGCCCTGAGATGCGTGCCAAGTCGGCCCGAGAGATGGGCTGGCGTGTCCGGATCAGTTGCAGAATAATGTCTCGGTTAATGTGGCGGGCCGTTTCACTCGATGCCAGTTCGGCCGAGGTCAGGTCCACATGCCGCATTCCTTTTCCTGTTTGTCCTATGCGTCCCAAGTCTTTCCCGTCTTTTGTCCAATGTACACCGGAATGACTCTGGATTACTGATTCACTCCGCTGGCAAGATATCCTCCGTCGACCACGATGACCTGTCCGTTTACGTACGAAGCGGCATCGGAAGCAAGAAAAATCGCCGCGCCGATCAATTCGTCCGTATGCCCGAAGCGTTGCATCGGGATTCGCATGTGCATCTCATGCCCGCGAGGAGTGCTGTCAAGAAGGTCAGCATTCAAGGATGTTGGAAAAATTCCAGGAGCAATAGCATTCACACAAACGCCGTCGCGGGCCAGCTCAATCGCCAGCGAGCGGGTAAGGGAAGCAACAGCAGCCTTGCTTGCCCCGTACGCAGCCACTTCGTGAAAAGCAACGAAGGTAGCCAGAGAAGCAATATTGATGATCCTTCCATACCGCTGTGCCTGCATGGTGCGCCCAAATATCTGGCAGGAACGAAATGTCCCAGTCAGGTTTGTTTCCAGAACCAGGTTCCAATCGTCCTCTGAGCAGTCAAGGGTAGAGATGCGAGTCGTGGTCCCGGCAGAATTCACCAGAATGTCTACTCTGCCGAATCTTTCCAACACCTTATCGTGAAGGGCCTGTAATGAAGTACGGTCCCGTACATCGACCGTAACTGCCAGACTATTTCTGCCTTGTGCCTGGATTTCTGCGGATGTCTTTTCAACATCCTCTAAGTGTCGAGAAGAAGCGACAACGTCGGCCCCGGCCTTGGCCAGTCCCAGCGCAATCGAGCGGCCTATGCCCGACGTGCCCCCGATCACAACGGCCGTTCTTCCTTTCAAATCAAAAATGCACGGGTTCATGCAGCTCCAGACAAAGGTTTGATTAGACTCAATAAAGTTTGCAATAAAGCGAAAATCCAGTGTAATGCGATTGCTGAAAAGAAGAAACTGCTTCGGATCTTAAATAAACAGGATTTTTCTTTGGACAAGGCTTCAGTTCTGACTGCCTGGGATCAAAAAAAATCCAGTTGACAATCCTTCGGAGGAATCAATATAGTTCGCATCGCGTACTAAATTGATTTAATTTTAGGCCCCACGAGGCCCGGTGCGCACATAGCAGGATATGGCTTGGAGGCGGTAATGAAGAGGGTTCGCAGAAAACACAATTGGTTTTTGAAATGCAGCATGTTGCTCTGCTTGTTGCTGTGGAATTGCAGCTTCGTGCAGCGGTCATCTGCGCAGGTCTTGTATGGATCGCTGACCGGTACCGTTACAGACAGCAGCGGCGCGGCGATCAATGCAGTACAAGTTACAGCTTTAGATGTACATACGGGAACGAGTCAGACTACGACTACGGATTCTAATGGGATCTACCGGTTTTCAACTTTATTGCCAGGAAGTTACAAAATTACTGTGGTTTCTTCAGGGTTTGCTACACAGGAAACGACGAATGTCGCTGTACGTGCCAATGAAGTCACCAGGCTGGACGCTCAACTGAAAGTGGCCTCGGCTACGCAGAGCATTACTGTAACAACGGCCCCTCCCATTCTTCAGACAGACAAAGCAGATGTACATACAGACCTGACATCGCGGGAAATAGAGAATCTGCCCATTATGGGATCTCAGGGGGCAAATTTTCAGTCCTTGCTTCGTACCATCCCGGGAGCTGGACTGACTGCGGAAACAAACTCCCTCGCCGGAAATCCGCAGAGAGCCATCAATACGAATATGAATGGGCTCTCGAACCAGGGAAATAATACACGGATTGATGGAGCACAGGATGCATATCCGTGGCTGCCGGCAAATGTGGCTTATGTTCCTCCGGCAGATGCCATAGAATCTGTGAACGTTGTTACCAATTCGTTTGATGCAGAGCAGGGAATGGCAGGTGGGGCCGCCATTAATGTGCAGATCAAATCGGGCACAAATCGATTTCACGGCAGCGCGCACGAATATCATACTGACCAAAATTTTGCGGCGAGAAATTACTTCCAGACCGACCCGAAGCTCTTTCCGAAAAAGAATCGAAATAATCAGAACCAGTTCGGAGGTGCGTTTGGCGGCCCAATCATAAAGGATAAGTTGTTCTTCTTCGCAGATTATGAACGCACGACCCAAAGACAACTGGCTGGTCCGGATACACGGACTCTTCCTACATCTGCGATGATCCAGGGCGATTTTCGCAATTTGCCCGGCAACCCAATCATTTACGACCCCGCCACTGGCGATGCGCACGGCGCAAATAAGCAACAGGTTTCCTGCAATGGCGTGTTGAATGTCATTTGTCCCAATCGAATTGACCCCGCTGCCCAGACCATGATCAAGCTGTTACAGCCGCTCATTTCGCAGGAGTTTCAGACCAGCAATGGGCTGAATAACTGGACAGGAAGTGGAACAGCCCTCTTTAACCGCGATAATGCAGATTTCAAGGTTACTTACGTACCAAATCAGAACTCAACACTTTTCGGGCGCTATAGCTTTTCAAAAACTCTGGTTTACGATCCGCCCCTTTTAGGCGCTGCCATCGGAGATGCCACAAACGGTGGACAGCTCGGGAATGCCCCCGGGCTTGTACAGAGTGTGGGACTTGGAGCAACCCACGCCTTCACTCCCGCCCTTTTAGTGGACTGGAATTTTGGTTTTACCCGCCAGCGCTTGGGATCCACCTTCGATCTGACCTCTGCCAGAGGTCTGGATGAACTCCATATTCCAGGAACCAACAATGCCGGAGCTACTGGAGATCCTTCCCTCTACTATGGCTGGCCCGGTTTTACCTTTCCTACAGGAGGAGCAAGCCTGGGAAATGCACAGCCCGCAAATCCATTCCTCTTTCGTGATCAGCAGTTTGTAACGGGCGCCAATCTGAGCTGGAATAAAGGGAAGCATGGATTCCGGGGTGGTATCGAATGGAACCATTCTCAAATCAATCATTTCCAGCCTCAGGGGGGAACATTTCAACAGCCTCGCGGTGCATTCCAGTTTAACGGCAATGTAACAGCACTGCAGGGATCTACCCCGACTTGGTTCAACTCCTGGGCCGACTTTTTGCTGGGACTGCCAAGCACGACAGGAAAAGCAAGAGCGCTTTTCAATCCTACGGCGCTGCGATGGACACAGTGGGCATGGTATTTGCAGGACCGCTATCAGGTCACCGCGAGGCTTACTTTGACTTATGGTGTGCGCTGGGAGTTTTATCCATTTGGCTATAGCGATAATGGAAAAGGTCTCCGCGTTCTGGATCTCACCACTGGCAAGGTGCTGCTTGGCGGATACGGGAATGTTCCTCGGGATGATGGCATGGACGTAGGATCAGGTCAGTTCCTACCCCGTTTGGGGCTTGCCTATCGCGCTACTCCTGACACTGTGATACGCGCAGGATATGGAATGAGTGCAGACCCCTACACATGGCATGTCTTACGCAATGCTTATCCGTCGGTACTGTTGGATACGAATACCCCTGCGAATACCGCGGACTTTATTCCTGCAGCTAGTCTGACAGGCGCAAACGGAACCGGGCTTGGAAGCGGTAGCTATTCTGTTCCAACCGGAATCGTCTTGGCGCCTTTGCCCGACCTAAGTAGCGGAATGATCTCTCTACCCCAAAATATCAGCACAACCACTGTGCCCAACCCGTTTCATCGAGGATACATTCATTCCTATAACTTTACAGTCGAACAGCAGATACAAAATAACTTCACTTTCAACATTGGCTATGTAGGCACATACGCCGTCCGACCTGTTGTCAATATGAACGCAAATGCTTCCGCTCCGGGCGCCGGAAGTGCGGGAGGTCTTCTGAGTCAGGCTTATGGTGCCAACTACACGGGAACAATTAACAAGCTGAATCCTTTTAAACATAGCCGGTACGATTCATTGCAAAGCAGTTTGACCTATCGGTTTGCCGGCGGATCAAATATTCGGGCAGCCTATACTTGGTCGAAGGCAATGGATTATGCGGACAATGAAGACTTAGGCTTTCTGTCTTTTCCCTATCCTGATTATTGGGAAAAAAACTACGCACCAGCGGGTTTCGACCGAACTAACAATTTTGAATTTGCCGGCGTAATCGCGTTGCCTTTCGGAAAGGAAGGTCTTTGGGCAAAAAGTGGTGTTGGCAGCGCAATACTGGGAGGCTGGCTCATCAATCCAATTTTAAGCATCATGAGCGGCAGTCCTTTTACCGTGAGCGCTGGAGGTAACCTGAATGCAAATGGCTCAAGCCAAACAGCAGACCTGGTGAAGCCGTTCCGCCTGACGCATGGAAAACCGCCTCGAACAGGCGTGACTTGCGCCCTGGGAGATACGAGTTGTGAATATTTTGATCCCCGGTCATTTGCGGCGCCGTGGATCTGCACGAATCCTAATCCGAGCTCATGCCCGGCAGGAATTTCGCCTCCACACTATGGAAACACGAATCGCAATGAGTTTCGCGGTCCTGGATTCTTCAACATGAACCTAAGTGTTGTACGGGACTTCAAAATAAAAGAGTGGGCCACTTTGCAGGTTCGCGCTGACGCTTTTGGCCTTACAAACACACCTCATTTTGCGAATCCGAATGTTTCATGTCCGGCCAATGCAACATTACCAGGACAGCTCTGTAATACAGGGACCAACAACAATTTCGGCGTCATCACGGGCACCGCACAACCAGGTGGATTTTTTGGACCCGATGCTGGAAATCGGACCATGTGGCTTGGAGCTCGTGTCATGTTTTAGCCCGGACGCGAAAATTTGCTTTGCTTCCGTGTGGGAGGCCTTTCAAACATGAGGGCCTCCCGTTTTTTTATCTTTCAAGACCAAAACGAATTGAACTGATTGCACCGGTCGAGGGTCGTGTGCGGTCTAGATCTGAAGCAGTGCAGGCAAAGTAACAATCACAAGAGAGAGAGAACGGCCAGACTGATCCATGAGGTGCCGTGAACGGATCAATCTGAAATCTTGGTGGACGCGGTAGGAATCGAACCTACAACCTGTCGATTAAGAGTCGAATGCTCTGCCAGTTGAGCTACGCGTCCACAATCCCTATGAGAAGGTTTAGCAGAAGTCTGGTGTGAGAAGGGGATCATGTGAATGATCACCTTCTACAAATATAGCATAGAAAATTTTATAGCTTGTGTAGGAAAAACAATCACTTCAGAAGGTAAATGCCAGTCCGCCTTGTATGCTTCGTTCGGCCTGGGCAAAGTACAGGGTGCTACCGTCCCGCGTCACGAAGGGTCGGTATCCTTGGGCCAGAAGATTGCGCACGTCAATCAAGGCTTCCATGCGATAAGGAAGCATGTGGCAGTGTATGGGCTGGCGAAAGTAAAGACTGAGATATGGAGAGGGCAGGGAAGAGTCAAAGGGGGCGACCACAGTGACAGTATCTTGAGGCTGCCAGCGATACGATGCACGCCATTGCGTGCCGGTATGCTTCATCTTCCCCGTCATGCTTGCTGAAAGCATCTCTGCACTGTGCTGATACAGGTCGGAAATCCCGTCCTGTAAGGTCACAGGTCCGGAAAGATGGTCCATGGCCAGAGTATTGCCCCAAGCAAATGCAAAGTTGATCCAGAGATCGTCGTTCACTTCACTGTTCATCTCTGCCAGCACACCATTTCCGGAATAGCTCTGCCCTGCGACCTTCATCAGATCTGTATTGGGGTCATAAAGCAGGTTCCCACTGTTCCAGTCCGCCAAAGAGAGAGTGCCACCTCCATTAATCGCAGGATGGGAAATGTCGTCACGGAAAAATGTCACACGCATGCTGGTATTTCCTGCATGATGTGCAACGGAAAGTTCCTGGTGCAGGCCACTTTCCAGCAACAGCTTGCCATTCTTTTCCGTCAATGCTGGGATGAGGGTATTTTCACGGTCAAGCTCACTTGCGTGCTGGGCGCCGGGAGAGGTGGCTACATGATAGGAAATCTGATTGCTCTCTGTATGCAGAGTGAGCCCGCCGAAGGGGTGGCTGGCGAATTGACTTTGTCCCAGATGAACGGCTTGAAGATCATTTCCAAATTCGGCAGAGAGGCCGTCCATGAGCTCCATGGTCTCCGCTGTGCGGAGTATGACCGCCTGCATACCCTGCCCTTGGATCCCGCTTTCGATCCCAGGCTGGTCCTGGTAGGCCACCACGGAGCGGAAGGTCCGTCCCATGCCAAGGTCCCGAGCATATCCCAGAGAGGCATGAACTGCAGTAAGTGCGGCAGCGCTTTCCGGTTGGCTCAGGTCCGCGCGCAAAAGCACAGCTTGCCCATCACCGTTAGAATGCTCAATTTCAAAGTCGTTATGAACACCACCATCGCCGAATTGGTTGGAGCCGCCGCGAACTACGACGCGGGCCTTCAGGGCCGGAGCTGAGCCATCCCCATCGGAAACTACAACGAGAGGGCCATCCTCAAGAAGTCTCAGCAAGGGACGGTTGGCCGAAAGTCTAAGCGTCCATGTCCAGTCGTCCTGCGGTTCGTTGACCTGGCGGGGCTGTGCCGGTAGCCAACGAAAGGCCTCATACAGGGTGTTGAGTGTGAGATTGACAACAACTCTGGAATTGGCGAGAACGCGAAGATTTTCGCGGAGCGTCGGCAGGAAGAGCGATCCAGTCGCCTTAATGTTGTAGGTGCCTGGTTGAATGCCGGCCAGAGAATATCGACCTTTATTGTCCGTGAAGGTCTGCGCCAGTACGGAAAGGTTTGGGCCGAGTAATTCGACCAGTGCTCCTATTTGCGGGGTCCCCTTTGCATCGCGGACCACCCCGGAAACAGTCGCAGGATTTTCCGCGTGTACGGGCAATGCCAGCATGGCCGCAAACAGCGCGAGCACTGCACCGATTTTTATTTGCAGATTGGGAACTGTCATCTTCACCGATTTTGTCGTTGTCGGGCTGCTTTGACGGCGACCTTGCGGATCCGTCACACAGCCCTTTACACTCCCTGGCCGTGCCCCAAAATCGTGTTTTTTTTAGGACATCAGCTCTTGTGGCTGATTGTCTCGGTCTTATTCCACTGTAAAGCTGGCCGACTGGGCAATCTCTTGGTTGGAGATGCTGTCGTTGACCTTAATCTTCAGTTCGTACTTTCCGGGCTGCAGGTTAGACAGGGGAACAGTGTGCTCCAGAGTCAACTGATCCGAATTGGCGCCCAGTTTCTTCGAGTCCTCCTGCATGTCCAGAATTGCCTTATTAGACGCAAGGTCGATGATTTGGTACTGAACAGTCGCATTGTTTTGCTTGCTTTTTTCATCAATTCCCAAATTGTAGACCTGCATCCAGAAATTCAGCTTTTGCGAGCGCTGGAAAGTCACAGGAATTGTAGGATTCGCTGTCACTGCTGGCAAGAGCTTTGTATTGCCAATCACAAAGTTGCCTGCGCCGATCTCCTTTGAAGGAACCAACTCCATGCGGTTGGCCAGGATCAAGGATGAGGCCGCCAGTTTGTCATCGTCATAGCGCGGAACATTGATGGCCTGGGCAAAAACCCCGAGATGGTCCGGATTGTTCACGTCTTTGATTCCGATATCCAGACGATAGCGTCCCGGGCGCAGAGGAAGCGCTTTCCAGTAAAGTCGTTTGTAATCGAGGGCCTTGGAAAGCAGCTCGGCTGGTTCCTGCACCTCTACAGTGTCCTCAAAACTCTGCACGATACGGTCTGTAATGGTGGAAACACGGCCAATAATATGGACTTCGCCGGTAGCCACGCCATCCTTGGTATTAAAGGTGATATCGCGGTTTTTGATCTGGAGCGTAATTGGCACCAGCACCGTATCATCGGTGACCTTTACGAAATCCGTCCTTACATCAAAGGGGAAGTAGGGACCTGTCATCAGCTTGTGGTTTGACATGAAGGATTCAAGCTGGAGGTCCTTGAACTTGATGACGGGAGGCGCCTGAAGCTTGGCATATTGCTCAAGGCGGTCAAATTGCTTGCTCTGCTGCATGCTGGACATGGGGCCATTACCCAGTGATTCAAGTCCGCCCTTGAATCGGTCAGCCTGTTTGGCCATACCCATCTGTTCGTAGAGGGTCAGGCCCGCTCCTGGAACATGCAGCAGAGCGTCCTTTTCCGAGCGGTCGATGGTCATGTGGTAATCGCCGCACATGCAGGTGTCTACGAACTCGATGTCAATGTTTTCGCCAATACCTTCAATGTATCGGTAATGCCATACCTCGAAAGGGAAGGTCGCCGTAGTTCCGCCGCCTTCTTCCATTGGGCGGTCATAGGTTCCACCGCTCGGGTGCGAATCGATGGAATCCGGCTTGCCGTACTTGATGTAGATCATGCCGCGGTCTGTCTTCCAACCCGGTTTTCCTGCGGCAAAGTGCTCATTTGCATATTCGATGCGGCGATAATGTTCTTCGCGGTATTCGTTCTCGGGGGAGTCGGGATTTGGATTGCGACGCTGCCAGAACTGTTCAATAAAGGCGTCCCGTTCTTCATCATTGCTCAGGCTCTTGAATGCCTTCAGTTCCTGATCCGTAATGATCCAGCGGACGTCCTCATCCACCCACTTTTTGTAAGGGCCTTTTAACTCCTGCTTTAACTCTTTTTGTTGCTTAAATCGTTCTTTGTCAGAGAGCTGGCGCTTCAGTGGGTCTTGGGAATCGGTCGGATTGGCAGTGTTGTCCGGAATATCGCTTCGCTGTTTTAATTGCGGCTGGCCATCAGGAACATTCTGGTTCTGAGAGGTGGTCTGCGCCTGCTGAGCCAGCGTCGTTGTGATCACTCCGAAGAAAATTGCTAGAAAAACAGGAAAACGGCCCTTGAACATACTGATACCTGGTTACCCCTCTACCGCTCCTTAATTTTAAAGATTTGCAAAGGCAGAATACAAGCGGTCCAGGGTGGGATTATCGATGCTCTTTTTGACGCTCGAGGCCCATTTTCAGTTAGCAGCCCGGACGGCGTGACTGTTATCATGAATGGCACCTGAGCGAAAGACTTTTTGTCCTGCGGAAATTCGTTTTTCTCAGGAACTTGGGAGTGCCTGTTTTCGTATATCTGACACGGAACAGCAAGACACAGGAAGAAATCAGCTTGAAGAAAATTATTCTTATCACTGCTGCCGTTATCGCTGTTGTGTTAATCATCACGCTTACCGTGGTCCGTGCTCAGTCCGGTTACACAAAGGTTCTTACTGGCAAGGTAACCCGAGGCAATCTGGTTGCCATCGTGAATGGCACCGGCCAGATCAAGCCGAAGACCTACGTAAATATCGGGGCTACAGCATTCGGAAGAATTACGCATCTTTATGTAAAGGAAGGCGACCACGTAAAAAGGGGGCAGGTCCTGGCCACCGTCGAAAGCGTGCAGCCGGAGGCCAATGTGGAGGCCCAAAAGGCCGCGATCGCGGCGGCAAAGACGGATATCGCCTCCTATCTTGCTGCCGAGAAGACTGCCCAGGCCAACGTGGACCACGCCAAGGCCGATCTTGAGCAAAAACGCCTGGACTGGGACCGGTATCAGGCTTTATACGCAGACAAGCTGGTTTCCAAAGCTGACTATGACGCCAAAAAGGCCGCCTATGATACGGCTGTAGCCACCCTGGAACAGTCCCAGGCTTCTCTAGTCCAGGCCCGCGCGCAGACCGCATCGGCACGCGGCCATTTGCAGAACCAGGTGGCAACTCTCCGATACAACGAAGACGCACTCAACAAGACAGTGAGTGTTGCTCCGTTTGATGCTTTAGTGACAAATCTCCCCGTCCGGGAGGGAGAGACGGTAGTTGTTGGTATTCAGAATGCCGAAGGGTCGACCTTGATGACCTTGGCCGACATGTCCGTAATCACCGCCGAAGTCAAGGTGGACGAGACTGACATCGTGAATGTCGCTCTAGGCCAGGAAGCAGATGTCACAGTGGATGCACTTCCCGGAAAGGTCTTTAAAGGTCATGTGACCGAGGTGGGTGATCAGGCTCTTCTGCGTTCCACCGGCCTGGCGACGAGTCAATCCACCACCGGAACCGAGGAAGCAAAAGACTTCAAGGTTGTGGTCACCCTGGACCAGACTTCAGATCTTTTAAAGCCCGGTCTTTCGGCAACGGCAAAGATCATTACAGCCCGCCGTGAAAACGCGCTCTCGATTCCCATTCAGGCGCTCACCATGAGAAGCCCCGAGGATGGAAAAGACCAGAAGCCGCATGTACAACAGACCTCTGCTAGCTCGAATGCTCCCGCGCAGGATGCGCAGAAGGTACAAGGTGTTTTTGTCGTGCGTCCAGACAAGAATGGCAAACTGCGGGCACATTTTGTACCAGTTACAACGGGTATCACGGGGGCCACGGACATCGAGGTCACAAGCGGCCTGAAGCAGGGCGATGAGATTGTTACTGGCACCTTCCGGACGCTGCGGGCACTCAAAGATGGGGCCCTGGTCAAACGTGATACCACGCCCGTAAATACCAGCAAAGATACGAATGATTCGGCCACATAGGCAGGAGTATTGCGGATGATCGTCCAGACAACCAGCGAAGCCGGCACGCAGACCACATTGACATCTGGGAAGGCTGCTGATTTCAGCCCTGAGCCGGGAGATGTCATCCTGGTGCGTGACTTATGGAAGACCTACGACATGGGGTCCGAACAGCAGGTCCATGCATTGCAGGGCGTTTCTTTGCGCATTAAACAGAATGAGTATGTCGCAATCATGGGACCCTCCGGGTCAGGGAAGTCTACCCTGATGAACCTGATTGGCTGCCTGGATACGCCAACCCGAGGAGACTATTGGCTGAATGGTCATCTGGTGAGTGACCTCAACGATGATGAATTGGCACGGATCCGCAATAAAGAAATCGGTTTTGTGTTTCAAACGTTCAATCTGCTGGCCCGCGCTACCGCACTGCATAATGTGGAGCTGCCTTTGATTTATAACGGCACACCGGCCGCAGAGAGGATGCAACGCGCGGAGGATGCACTCAAGGCCGTTGGTCTGGGGGAGCGCATGAACCATAAGCCGAATGAGCTTTCCGGAGGTCAGCGTCAACGTGTTGCCATTGCACGCGCGCTTATCAATCGGCCTTCGATTATTCTCGCCGACGAGCCTACCGGCAATCTCGATTCCAAGACTGGCGACGAGATTATGGCACTCTTTGATGAACTCCATGCTAACGGAAACACAATTGTACTGGTTACGCATGAGCCGGACATCGCAGAGTTTGCGCATCGCGTTGTGCACATCCGTGATGGGAAAATCTTCTCTGACCAGCCTTCTGGACGCAAACGGGCGAATGCATAAGTGCGATTTTCTGGTTTTTGGTTGTTAGAACAGGACAGAATCCAGCTACAATCGGTCAACGCACTAAGATGTATTGCCATCCAATGAGCAATCTTTCTGATGTTTTTCTGGAAGCAGGCCAGGGTGAATGTTTCTGGCTCATGGGTGATTTTTATGCCATTAAATCCGCTCCCGCTCAGACCGGTGGGACCTGCTCCATTGTCGAAATCGAGTCTTTTCCTGGGAATGGACCTCCGCCACACATCCATCACCAGGAAGATGAATGCCTGTACGTGATTGAAGGCGCTTTTTCCATCATCTTAGGCAGCAGAGTTCTGGACATTGCTGATGGCGATTTTGTCCGAATCCCCAAGGGAACGCTGCATACATATCAAAACGTTGGGGCGGTTCCAGGAAAGCTGCTCGCGGTTTTTTCACCCGGTGGCTTCGAGCAGATTCTTGCCGAGGCAGGAAAGGCCGGGACCCGCGAATGCCCGGACAGCGAAGAGAGCGCGGATACACTCCAGAGGCTTCTCGCATTGGCGGAGAAGTACCATATGGAAGTTTACCCGTGACCCAGGTTGTTAAGACCAATCTTGCTGCTGTCCTTGGTTGACCGGGTCTGAGTTTATTGATGTGGACGCTGCTCCGGGTTGATGACCACGGCCGGAGGCACCGGAGAGAGAACGTTCGCGCTCTCTTCTCGCAGTTCCGGCAGAGGACCTTCAAGCGCCAATTGCAGTACTTCATCCATCGAGTCCACAAAGTGCAGCTTCATGGCGCTTTTCAGATTCTCCGGCAATTCAGCCAGGTCCTTTTCATTGTCTCTGGGCAGAATGGCCTCAAAGATTCCCGCACGATGCGCAGCCAGCAGCTTTTCCTTAAGTCCCCCGATAGGAAGTACTTTGCCGCGCAGCGTAATTTCTCCCGTCATGGCGATATCGCGCCGCACGGGGATCTTGGTCAGCGCACTGGCCAGGGCCGTGGCCATAGTAATACCCGCGGAAGGACCATCTTTGGGAATGGCCCCTTCGGGAACATGGATATGGATGTCTACATTCCTGTAGAAATCACGGGAAAGCCCCAGCTGAGCAGCACGGCTCCTCACATATGAGAGCGCAGCCTGTGCCGACTCCTGCATCACATCTCCAAGCTGTCCGGTAAGTGTTAATTTACCTTTTCCATCCAGAACTTGGACCTCTGCGGGCAGAATACTACCTCCGACCTCGGTCCATGCCAGGCCAGTAACCAAACCAACCTCACTTTTTTCATGGACCTGAGAATCCCGGAACCGGGCCACCCCCAGAAAGTCAGCCAGGTTTTCAGGTGTAATTTCTTCTTTGTGTTTGGGGCCCGACTTAACAACCCGCCGCGCGACTTTACGGCAAACATTGCCAATTTCCCGCTCCAGGTTGCGCACGCCCGCTTCGCGCGTATACCGGCGGATGATCTCAACAATTGCCTCGTCTGTAAAAACGATGTTTTTCTCTGTCAGTCCCGTATTTTCCCGCTGCTTTCGGATAAGATACTGCTTCGCAATTTCCAGTTTTTCAGTCTCTGTGTAACCATGCAGGCGGAGGATTTCCATGCGGTCCTGCAAAGGCCCGGGAATGGTATGCAGCACATTGGCCGTTGCCACAAAGAGGACCTCGGAAAGATCGTATTCAACGTCGAGGTAGTGGTCCTGAAAGCTGTGGTTTTGTTCTGGGTCCAGGACTTCCAGCAGCGCCGATGCTGGGTCGCCGCGAAAGTCTGAGGCCATTTTGTCCACTTCATCCAACATGAATACCGGATTTTTTGTGCCGGCCTTTTTCATGGACTGGATGATCTGCCCCGGGAGTGCGCCGATGTAAGTGCGCCGATGCCCGCGGATCTCGGCTTCGTCACGCACGCCACCCAGAGACATGCGGACAAACTTACGCCCCGTGGCCTTGGCAATGGACATACCAAGCGAGGTCTTTCCGACTCCGGGAGGTCCTACAAAGCAGAGGATGGAACCTTTGGGGTTCTTTACCAGCTGGCGTACTGCCAGAAACTCCAGGATGCGCTCCTTAATTTTTTCCAGACCGTAATGGTCTTCATTCAGTACTTTTTCTGCTTTTTCTATGGAACGCGTTTCCTTGGACTTCTTCTTCCACGGCACAGCCAACAGCCAGTCCAGATAGTTGCGCGAAACCGTGGATTCGGCAGACATAGGAGGCATGGCTTCGAGCTTCTTCAACTCTTGGATTGCCTTTTCGAAAACCGGCTTTGGCATTCCAGCAGATTCGATTTTCTTTTTCAGCTCGTCAAATTCACTCTTCTCGCTGCGACCCAGTTCTTTCTGGATGGCCTTGATCTTTTCGTTCAGGTAATACTCTTTTTGCGCACGCTCCATTTGCCGCTTTACGCGCGATTGGATGCTGCGCTCCATGTTGAGCTTTTCAATTTCGATGTCAAGCACATCGGCCAGCCGTAAAAGACGCTCGGCCGGTTCAAAGATTTCCAGAAGCTCTTGTTTTTCCGGTATTTCAAGCTGCAGATTGGCGGCGATGGTGTCTGCCAGCTTTCCTGGCTCATCGGTGCGCACAGCAGCAATGATGGTTTCATAGTTCAGAGATTGCTGCAGCTTGATGTATTGCTCAAAAAGGGAAGTGACGCGCTGCGTGAGCTGTTCAATGCCTGACGGCCGTTCGGCTTCAAGTTTAGGAACGCGCAGCGTGGCCACAAAGAAACCATCAGAATCGTTTAGTTCGACCGCCTTCGCACGCTCCAAACCCTCTACCAGCACTTTAATGTTGCCGTCGGGCATCTTGACGCTCTGGACAATATTGCCGATGGTTCCAACGGAATAGATGTCTTCAGCCTTTGGCTCATCGACACGTGCATCATGCTGCGTAGCAAGAAAGATCTTGCGGTCACCAGTGAGTGCCTCTTCCAGGGCCCGCACACTGGTTTCACGCCCTACGACAAAGGGCGTCATCATATAGGGGAAAATCACCATGTCCCGAATGGGCATCATGGGGAGTTTCCGAAGTTCGCTTTTGTCTCGCACTTCCTTAGAGGTCACGGCGTTCCTTTCGCTTCAGCCCTATTAGATGAAATGTAACGCATTCCGGTTCTGTTGGGAACGAAACAGGGATGCAGAATAGTAACAACAAGGCCCCAAGCTGCCAGGGCAAAAAGCAGGAATGTTCTTTCTTCCATTTTATCCTGCCAAAGGACCACCTTGCCGGGCCCGGAGTCGGCCCCACACAGTGTGCGAACAAGAGTTGAGTACAGGCTTGCGCTCACTGGAGCGGTGTCTGCGGTTTTGGACGCAGAGCCGCAAGGAACTCGTCTGCAGGCAATGTATTCAGTACATCAGTTTTTGTAAGCCATGCACGACGCAACTGGCTCATTCCGTAACGCAGCTTTTCCATGTGGCTGGTATGGTGTGCATCGGTATTGATAACAATTTTGCAGCCCATCTCTTTTGCCATGCGCAGGTCGCGATCGCAGAGGTCCAGTCTGTCCGGATAAGCATTGTGTTCAACGGCAACGCCCAATTCTGCGGCACGGCGAAGTATCCGAGGCAGATGAATCTTGTATGCTTCACGGCGAAGAAGAAGCCTTCCTGTAGGGTGGGCCAGGATGCGCGTGTAGGGATTTTCCAGGGCACGAAGAACGCGCTCCGTCATTTCCTCTTCAGGCATGTTGAAAAGTGAATGGACGCTGACAATTACGATGTCCAGTTGCGCAAGCGTTTCATCAGCCAGGTCGAGCTGACCGTCGGCCAGTATGTCCACCTCCATGCCCGCGAAGATGCGGATGCGTCCACCCATCTCTTTTTCCACTTCCCGGATGCGGCGTATCTGTTCGATTGTGCGAGTGTCATCCAGGCCAAACGTCATGGCGAGATTTTTCGTGTGGTCAGTGATTGCGATGTACTCATATCCACGCGAAACCGCAGCTTCGGCCATTTCGCGGATGCTGCACTTTCCATCGGTCGCATTCGTGTGCATGTGAACGTCGCCACGAATGTCGCTCAATTTTATGAGAGCAGGCAGACGGTGCTGTTCGGCAGCCTCGATTTCACCGTTGTTTTCCCGCAATTCGGGCGGGATCCAATCCAGACCTAGAGCAGCGTAGATGTCCTCTTCCGTGGCTCCCGCTACAACGCTGCCGTCTTCCACGCGGGCCAGCGCATATTCACTGAGTGTGTAGCCGAGCTTCAGGGCCCGCTGCCGGATGGCAACGTTGTGCATCTTGGAGCCAGTGAAGTATTGAAGGGCCGCACCGTAAGAGTCTTCCGGAAGCAAGCGCACATCTACCTGAAGTCCAGCGCGCAGGCGAAAGCTCACCTTGTTCTGACCTTTGGCAATCAGGTCAACAATTGGCGGATAGGCTGCTGTATAGTCCACCGCAGCCTGTACCCTGTCCTCCGCGCAGGCTTTTCCCGTGACCAGGATGTCAAGGTCGCCGACGGTCTCACGTCCACGTCGCAGAGACCCGGCTGGAGTGATAACGTCCATTCCGTCGAAATTGCGCAGATAGGAAATGAGCTTTTCTGCAGCGATCTCAGCTTCATCGACCAGGAAGCGGCCGCTGTTCTTTTTATAGTCTTCAATGCCTTTGCGCAATTTTTCTATTTGTTTCGCCCCCATCCGCGGCAGTGAGGCCAATTTGCCTTCGGCAATGGCAGATTCGAGTTCTTCAATGGATGAAATTTGCAGCGATTCCCAAAAAAGTGCGACTGATTTCGGGCCCATGCCCGGGAGTTTCAATAGGTCCAACATGCCGGGACGGTATTTTGTTAAAAGCTCCTCGCGCAGGGGCAGGGTCCCGGTCTTCTCAATCTCTTGAATATTTGCAGCCATGCTTTTGCCAATCCCTGGGATTTCCTGCAATTTCTTAGCGTCTCCGGCGATCTCGCTAAGTTGCGTGGTGCTGGATTCGACTGCCTCTGCAGCCCGGCGATACGAGCGGATGCGAAAAGGATCAGCGGCGCTGATTTCAAGTAAATCAGCGGTTTCGTAGAGCAGCTGCGCGATCGTGCGGTTGTCCATCGAAAGCATTATCGCGCATAGCACTGTAAAAACAGAAAACCCAGCAAAGAAGCTGGGTCTGGGCAGATTTTGGTATGTTCACCGCTCAAGGTGAATTTTTACGCGATGGATTGGTTCTTGGCACTTCTTGTTGAATAGGCTGCTGGATTACGGATCAAGCCACCTCGCGCGTACGCACTACCTGGTCGGCCTGCGGGCCTTTCTGTCCTTGTACAATGTCGAATTCCACTTCGTCGCCCTCTTTCAGGCTCTTGTACCCATCCAACTGAATTGCACTGTAGTGAACAAATACATCTGGTCCATCGTCACGTCCGATAAATCCATAACCTTTGGCGTTGTTGAACCACTTCACCTTGCCTTTGTATGTAGACACGAGCCTTCGTCCTTCCTTCTCAAGCAGAGTGCGGTTGGGGAAACAACCTGCTTGAAAGTAAAGACGCATTCAGGCGGGCTTTGGTTTTCCTTTTTTTAAGGAAATTGCACAAATCACACCTGTAAAACCAGTCAAAATTCAGAATGAGACAGAAATATCATTTATTTGCGCTTGTGCTTTGCGCGCAGATGCGTAAAAAGCAGTACAGCAATCAGTGTTTTCC
The DNA here is from genome assembly GCF_000688455.1 of Pseudacidobacterium ailaaui. Lineage (NCBI taxonomy): Bacteria > Pseudomonadati > Acidobacteriota > Terriglobia > Terriglobales > Acidobacteriaceae > Pseudacidobacterium > Pseudacidobacterium ailaaui. Next base: position 3,410,643 of record NZ_JIAL01000001.1, on the reverse strand, counting down.
CATCAAGAATTTTGCCTTCTTCGATGTTGGTTAAAACTTCAGAAAGAGGCGCCAGTTTCACTTCAAGCCACTCGTCTTCATCAGGAGAAGTTTTTCCCAAAGTCAGCCCTTCGGCCAGATAAATCTGCATCCATTCACCCAGAAAGCCGGGGCTGGGAATATAGCGGGTGAGCTTTGTCCACGTTTTTGCGCTGTACCCGGTTTCTTCGCGCAATTCGCGTTTTGCTGCTGCCAGACGTTTCTCCCCCTCTTCAATTTTTCCCGCCGGAATCTCCCACATGTACTGCCCGGCTGCGTGCCGATACTGCCGCTCCATCACAATGAGAGGGTCTCTTTTTCTGGAGTCATCTACAGCCAGAATGACAACCGATCCATTGTGACGAATTACATCCCGACGCGAAATACGATTGCCAGGTTCGCGGACCTCATCAATCTCGACCCGGAAAAGCGGGCCTTCAAATGCGGTCCTAGATGAAAGAACGTCAACCTTTGCCTTTTTGGCAGTAAGAACTGGCTTAGATGGCATAGCTTCCTCTTTGAAAACAGCTGTTTTTTCTACCGTATCATCCTGAACATGAGAAAACAGATTGATGTCGCTATCGTTGGCATGGGGAACTGGGGAACTTCTCTGGCGAATGGCTGCCTGGCTTCCGGAGTGCCTTTGCGGGAAGTGGTTGTCCGTAAGCCGGCAGCACAATTTGGAAATCTTCCGATGGTTTCTTTGGAGAGGGCTGCGCTGGATGCACACGTGATATGGATATGCGTGCGCGATGACGAGATTGCCGCCTTGGCCGATCAAATTGCTCTGCATCGAGGAGATATGACGGGGCAAATCGTGGTGCATTCCAGCGGGGCCCTCACGGCCAAGGAGCTCGAAGCGGTAAAGCGAGTCGGGGCCCGGGTCGGATCGGTTGCGCCTGTGATGAGCTTTCCCTCACGCATTCCCGTGCCTCTTCAAGGCACCATGTATGCAGTGGAGGGGCAGGAAGAAATACTGGAAACTCTGGAGGAGCTTTTACGCAAATTGGGAGGTGAACCGTTCCGAATCGAGGCGGAGAAGAAGTCCCTGTATCATGCAGCGGCCACCATGGCCTCACCTTTATTGCTGAGTGAAATCACAGCGGCGGCGGAGATGGCAAGAATGGCTGGTTTACCGGAAAAACTGGCGGAAAAATGGGTTGGCACGCTGGGACAGGCAACAATCCGCAATTTTCTGCAACGCGGATCGGCCAGTAGCTTCAGCGGGCCATTTTTCCGTGGCGACCTTTCTACAATAAGACTGCATCTTCAGGTGCTCGGCGAGCATCCGATGCTCAAAGAGATTTACAGTGCGCTTGCCCAATATGCGATCGAAACATTGCCGGTCCGGCGACGCGATGGTCTGAGGCAATTGCTTCGGCAGGTCCAAGACCTGCCGAAGACACTTTGAGACCGTACGCGTGAGAGACTGGATACAAGTTTCGCTGTGGAGAACGAGAACTTGCACGTAGAGTGTTTCCCAATCACGATATTGCCGCATCTCTCGCGGTTGTTTACTGATTATGCGCAGAGCCACACTCCTCTGCCTTTTTACCGTCAAAGCCCATATTCGCGTGAATGGATGGTGCAGGCTCCACAGATGGCACCGGAAGCGCGCTCGGCCATCGCAGACCTTTTGCGCAGGCAAAATCTGGCCTTCGGCGCCGGAGAGAAGACCCTTGCCAATATCGAGCGCTTGCGGAATGGTGCAGGAGCGGTCGTGACCGGACAGCAGGTCACTCTTTTGGGCGGCCCGCTATATACACTGCTCAAGGCTGTCACTGCCGTGCGCAAGGCGCAGGATGCCACGGATGCTGGGTTTTCACACGTTCCCATCTTTTGGCTTGCAACTGAAGACCATGACCTGGCAGAGGCAGACCATATTGCTTTTCCCTTACGTCGTGAGCTGCGCACATACAGGTTGGAACTGGAAAACGGCGGAAATCCGGTGGGCGGCCTGAAATTGGGCCCCGGTATCCAAAGCCTGCTAGACCAGGTTGCAGAGATTCTAGGGGGGAGTGAATTCTTTCAGATCCTGGAGCGGTGTTATAAGCCGGACGCTACTTTTGCCCAGGCCTTTGGATCTTTACTCGCGCAAATCTTCTCTGCTCAGGGTCTGATCGTCATCGATGCATCTGACCAACAATTTCACGCTCTCGGAGCGCCCGTTTTTCAGCAGGCCATTACGGATGCAGAGCCGATCAGAAATGCCCTTCTGGCGCGGGACAAAGAGCTGGTAGAGGCTGGATATCACACCCAGGTTCTGGTGGCCCCGCATAGCAGTCTGTTGTTTTTGCTGGATGAGGAAACAAAAAAGCGGCAGCCCTTGCGGAGAAAGAATGGGGAATGGTCGGCAGGAAAAAAGACCTACACCAGTGCAGACTTACTAGAGATTCTTAAAGCGGAACCTGAACGTTTAAGTCCCAATGCCTTGCTTCGTCCGGTATTTCAGGATTTCATTCTGCCCACGTCCCTGTATATTGCAGGTCCGGCCGAGATCGCATATTTTGCTCAATCACAGGTCATTTATGAAAGGGTCTTGGGGCGGACCACGGCGGTACTGCCCCGCCTGAGCGTAACTTTCGTTGAGCCACAGATTGCCGAAATCATGGCGAAATATGAAATTACCTTAAGCGATCTGTTCGTGCTACGTCCTGAGGACCTGGCGCAACGCATCGGGGCGCGTTCCATGCCCCTTGAGGGCAAAAAGAAACTTGCTGCGGCAGGAAATGCTTTGGATGCCGAACTGAAGTCTTTGACGGACTGGATGCACTCCCTGGATCCAGGATTGGGCCGTTCTGCTGCTGTTGCCGCTTCGAAAATGCGTTATCAGATGAACCGTCTGCGACGGATGGCGGCGAATTTTCAGTTGCAGAAAGAGTCCGGCTTGCGGCGAGAAGTGGAAGCGGTGTATCTGGCCCTGTTTCCTGAGCGGCATTTACAGGAGCGGGCCATTGGCGCGGGGTACTTTTTATCGCGCTATGGGAACAGCTTGATGGAAACTCTGCTGCAGCAAGCAGCACAGGAGTGTCCGGGTCACAAAGTCATCTATCTTTGAGCGACTGGCCGAATCCATCTGGACTGGCCTAAAATTCTGATTGATGTCATCTAAGAAACCATCCGCGTTCGAAGTCTCATGCCCGGATTGCGGGGCAATCCTGAAGATTGATCCGGAGACCCGCGCAATCATTGCGCATACACCGGCTCCTCGTAAGAAAACGTTCGAGGACTTTGAAACCGCAGCCAAAGCCATGCGGGAGCAGGATGAGCGCCGCGAGAGTCTCTTTCGCCAGGCCGTGGACGCGGAGAAGCATAAAAACGATCTTTTGGAAAAGAAATTTGCCGAGGCTCTTCGCAAAGCCAAAGAAACACCGGACACAGGCAAGCCTTTGCGTGATTTCGATCTTGATTGAGTAAGCCAATCCCCATTCTTTGCAGGAGTAGCTATGGGTCTGACAAAGATTTCTCACGAAATTAAGGAAAACGCTCCGACGACGGTACAAAATTTTTCCTGGCAGAGGACAGCTGCAGCGGGATCGCTGGTGGCCGGTGCTTGCCTATTTCTGGCAGGGCGACGCAAAACAGCTCTGGTTCTTGCTGCTGCTGGCGCGACGGTTGGACTCCTGGAGAATCCTGAAGCAGCCAAAGAATTATGGGAAAGCCTGCCTCATTACCTGCGAAAAGGGCAGGATTTGCTGGTGCGTATAGAAGACTTTGTCAACGAAGTTGCGAAACAGGGAAGTAAGCTGCGCAATGCAATAAGCTGATGAATCTCCAGCATTCACGGCGGCTTAGCTGAATTCTGCGGCCCAATTAATAGGTCCGTTCTACCAGATAAGCAGCAACAGACTTCAGTCCCTCCGCAGCGGGACCGTAAGGGGCCAGCGCCGCGAAGGCCTGCTGGATGAGCCTATTTGCTTCCTTCCTTGATGCGTCAATTCCAAAGACGGCAGGCCACGTGGCTTTGTCGCTGGCCAAGTCTTTGCCTGCGGTCTTTCCCAGTTGCTCAGAGTTTTGCGTTACGTCCAGAATGTCATCTACAATCTGGAACGCCAATCCGGCTTTCCGGCCAAACTCCGTCAGTCGATCCACATCTTCCTTGGTTGCGCCGGCATAAATTCCGCCCGTTACAACGCTGACACGGATGAGTGCTCCGGTCTTTGCACGGTGGATCGCATCAACCAATTCGGCAGTGGGCCTGGATCCCTCACCCTCCAGGTCGAGGACTTGGCCGCCAATCATCCCCTCGACCGTGCCTGTTGCTTCTGAGATGTGCCGGATGATTTCAACAACAGATGGGGCCGGGCAACGCAATCTGGCCAGAACCTGATAAGCCTGGGTCTGGAGTGCATCACCGGCGAGAATCGCAATGGCCTCCCCGAACACTACATGGCACGTGGGTTTTCCACGGCGAAGGTCATCGTTGTCCAAGGCGGGTAGATCGTCGTGAATGAGGGAGTAGGTGTGCAGCATCTCAATCGCTGCGCCCAGCTCCTCAACTCCTTCGGGCAAAACACCATTTCCGCGAACCATGCGGGCTGCTTCCATGCAGAGTACCGGGCGCAGGCGCTTTCCACCGGCAAAAGTGCTATGACGCATGGCTTTATGAATGGAAGTGGGAACCTGGGTTTCCGGAGGTAGCAGCCGCTCCAGTGCGGCATCAGTCAGTTCCTGGCCTGCTTGCAGCAGATCTTTTACTTCGGCTTGCATTTCTTTTCATCATACCCGAAGTTCCCGTTGTTTCTTTGTCCGCAAAAAAAGCAAAATGGCAATGCCCAAGGCCAACAGAGAGAAGATACGACCCAGTTTCACGTCCGTGGTTGCTGTATATCGGATGGAAATCACGGATTTTCCAGAAGGCAGAGGAAGGACCATCAGGCCGTCTTCGCGGTGCGGCCGCTTCGCGCTCAGTTTTCCATTCAAGGTGACCCGCCAGGCGGGATAATCCACGAGCCGAAGAAGCGCATCGGCCGGAGCCTTCGTGGTGATCTCAATCGTCTTGTTTTCTGTTTGCCAGTTAAGGATCTTTATCCTGGCTGGAATGCTCTGCTGGGATTCCGGCTGCCATTCTGGGTTCTCTGTGTTGCCGCTCTCACCTTGTTCTGCATCCGCAGCATGTACAGTCTCAACCAGCGGACGGTGACGCTGAATACTGCTATTGTCAGTGCCTGCTGCGGTGTACTCATCCGTTCCTTCAAATCCGTCATACTGAAGGGCCATTCGCTGCGCGGCGACGTTGTCTTCTTCATCGCACGGTTGCCAGAAAACCTTAGCAGCAAGGAATGACAGGATTGCGGCAGTCAAAATCACCAGGAGAGATGGCGTGAGGATACTTCGGCGTGTGCCTGCTTCCTGCAGATGGCCGCGGAACGCCAGTCCGATGAGCGTACACATGGCAACCCCGAGGACGAGCAGCCAACGCCAGGGAAATTGCAAAAAGACGAGTTCAGGCAAGTGATACCAAAGAAAGCGGCTGAATGGCAGCAGGAGCAAAAGGATGACCGTGGCCGCGGAGGTCATGACCAGCCACAGTGTCCAGTTTTCCATCTGAGGAAAGAGAAGGTCCTTTTGCGAGCAAAACATGCGGTCGAATTTGAGGGACAGCCAGGCAGCGATGAACGTTGCGGTCAACATGGCAACAGCGATCCAGGAAGCGCTCCGCAAGACCTGATCGTGAAAGACAGCTCCCGTGTGTTCAAAAAGAAAACTGTCTTCTACACGCATTCCCGGACCGATTGCGCGTGAGATTTCTACCCAGCGCTGCTCATAATAGGCAGGAACGATATAAAAGGCTGCGAGTCCAATTCCAAGAAGAAAGGCCTTTGTGGAGCGCACCACATATTCGAGGCTTGAGCTGCGCAAAGCGCTAAGGATGGTAATGAGGGCCAGGAAATAGCTTCCCATCACAGCCGAGGGAGCATTTGTCAGCCATAGAGCGGCGATTATAGATGCAAGCGGTAAAAGTCCTGTTTCCTTCTGCAATCCATACACAACAAGCAAAGGAAACAGGGCGGCCGAAAGCAATTCTCCATAGGCAGTGCGTTCGTAGGCTACAAACAGCAGGTATGGATTTAGCACATAAATGCAGGCCGCAGCAGTGGCTGCATCCTCTGGCATCCACGCGCGTGCCATCTTGTAAAAGCTAGCGCCAGATGCAAGAAAAGCAAGAAATGTGAAAGCGGCAGGCACCCAGTTCCACGGGAAGATCTTTCCCAAAAGTGCGCCCAGCATCCACGTAGCTGGCGGATAAAATACAAAGCGCGGCTCGCCTGCTCCATAGTTGGCAGATGCGTCCCAATGTGGATAGAACACTCCCTCGCGCCAATGCTGCGCGGTTTCCAGCCACGATTGCAGGTGGAAATCGAAATCGTGCCCGCACGAAGTGCCTCGCCATACCAGCGGCAATACAGCGATGAAGGCGCAGCAGAAGAGCAGGGAGTGACTGCGATATCGTCGTGTGGCATGGTCAGACAGAGTCTGCGGGAAGCGGAAGGATATTTTCACGGCACCAACCGTAGTGTGTGCACGGTGACAGCATTTACAGCGCCGTCCGTAAACGGCAAAGAAAATGTTTTGCCGTTGTACCAGTACCACCACTGGTCGCGGTAGTAGGGACTGAGAGGGTTGCCGGATTCACCCATCACAATGTTTTCGGTTGATCCGTCGATGTTGCTCCAGTCCATGGTGAAGCGCTGCGAGGGCCCGAAGGTGCGACCAACCTGTTTGACTGTAGTTGTATCGCCAGATTGTGGCTGGACCCCGGTGCCTGTCCAGCTTTTGAACCAGGGAAGCAAGCGGTAGAGCGGGTGCATAAGTTCTACCGGATGTGCATATCCGTAGCGCCACGTGTTTAAATCAGCCGGAGCGTGGTCTTCTTTCAGTCCTTCGGAGACACACGCGGCCAGAAAGTCGTCCCACGTGGCATAGTTTTTAGGAAGCCACTGCGCCGGCGCATGCATGATGATCTCCTCCTGTGCAAAAGCGCTTTCGGCCCATTGATAGAGCTGCCAGTCTTCACCCAGCTTTGGCTTGAGAAGCATGGGCCAGAAAACATGTTTGGCGGCAGCAACAATTGCTGCCGGAGCAGAGTCAATTGCAACTTCACCGCTCCATGTACGCATCAGGTCCGCTGCCTGCCGCAGGCGCGCATCAGCTTTCGAAGAGTGGTCAATCGCATAGGCGAAGCGTTGTGCAAGTTCCTGGTCTACCTCGGAGTAAATGTCCGTTTGCAGCTTCAGCATGTCAGAGGGCGTGAACCTGTCTTTGCCAGAAAGCCATTTCCAGATGCGTTCATTGCGATACGGGCTTGCCCATTCCAGAGTGAGCTGATACGGAGCGTTGTCAGGAGTGATCCGGGAATTTGCTGTCGCCAATATGCCATCCGTTGGATTGAACGTGCTGGGCATTTGGTCGAAGGGAACAAAGCCCTGCCATTCATGCTGATGGTCAGCCACGGGAACACCCTTCAGGCCGGCGGGGCGATAGGGAATCAATCCGGCTGCCTGGTAGCCAATATTCCCCTGATCATCTGCGTAAACAATGTTCAGCGTGGGCCCCCACCATTTGCTGATGGCCTGACGGAACTCGTCCCAATTGTTGGCGCTGTCCAGGTCAAAAAGCGGAATCGCGGCAGCTTTGGGATCGTATGCGGTCCAGCGAAGAGAGAGAGTGCGTGTTTCACCTGGCAGCAATGGATTCAGAACAGGGCCATGCTCGGTACGTTCCACATCCAAATGAATATCAGCGCCGCCACGCACGTGGATGGTTTCTTTACTGTGTTCAATCGGATGCCAACCATCTGCGCCCAGGGACTCGCCTTGGCTGTTGGTCTGCTCCACGTACACATCTTGCGTGTCTCCATAAAGGGCGGTGTAACCCCACGCAATGTGATGATTATGTCCTGCCGTAACAAACGGCATACCGGCAATGGTCACACCGGCAACATGGAAATCCCCCGCTCTCAGGTCTACTTCGTACCATGTATTGGGAATACCGTGCTCTAAATGCATATCATTTGACAGCAGTGGTTTGCCACTGGAGGTGTGGGCTCCAGAAACGACCCATTCATTTGATCCCGAAAGACATTCCCTGCAAATCTCTTGTGTTCCACGAATGACTTCGCGCAGTTTAAGGAGGTCCTTCAATTTGGTTTGGGATTCATCCAGAGGGGCCTCAGGAATGACAGGCTGTGGCGCAGTCAGGTCCGGTGGTGTAACCGTGGGCGGATGGTCGCGCCAGGACCCGGTTGGATAAAGGTCTGCAGCCAGGCCTGGGCCAATCCGCGATTCTACCTTTTCGCGTTCCAGTTTCTCAGGCCAGTGCTCATCCAGGATCTGCACCATGCTCAGGCCGATAAGGATAGAATCTACAGGCTGCCATGCGCGTGGTTTGTACATGAGCAGGCGGAACTCTGCAGGCAGATGATCACGATGACTATCAAGAAACTCATTGACGCCGCGTGCATAGTCTTCAAAAAAGCGGCGGTCACGCTCGGTTAGACTCGCAGCCATGCGCTCTGCCGTCGGCCGCATCTGGAGCACACGCTCCAGGCGGTCATGGTCTGCAAGGCTTTTGCCCAGGACCTCGGCGGCCTCGCCTGCTGCCATGCGACGGGCCATGTCCATCTGCCAGAGTCGGTCCTGCGCGGTAATATATCCCTGCGCCTCGAACAGGTCGTCGAGTGACGATGCTTCAATATGAGGAACACCGTGTTGATCGCGGCGCACTGTTACCGGCGCAGAAAGACCTGGTAAGCGCAAGCTGCCATCAAGTTGCGGCAGCGAATCACGCATGGCGTGCTTCAGCCACCACGCTCCTCCCAGGGTTCCCGCGACGACCACAACAATTCCCAGCGATAAAAATACAGCTATCAGGCGCAACAGGGGATGACTGCGCTTTTCTTCCTCAGTCTGAAGTCTTCTTCCAAGAGGCATACCCATGTCATTGTCTCGTATTGAAATCCACAAGGGAAGAAGTTGTATCTGCCTATGAAGCAAAACAAGTAAACTGCATCCAGATGAATCAAACACTTACTGAAGTCAACAGAAAACTTGAGAAACGCCATGTAGACCTTTTGCTTGCTGGATATGGCGCGTGTGCTCTTGCAGGCTGTTTATGGGGATTGGGGTTCTTTTTTGGCAAAATCGTGCTGAGAGAAATGTCTGTTCCGCACATGGTGCTTTATCGCTTTTGGTTCGCATGTCCACCGTTATTTTTTGTGCTGCGGCGCCCGCGGTTTTCTATGCGAGAGTGGCGACTCTTACTGATTGCGGCCTTTTTAGGAATTCCAGTGCAATACCTGGTGCAATTTCAGGGACTGGCGTGGACCACGGTCAGCCATGCCGCCCTGATGGTAGGGACGATGCCGGTAATCCTAGCGATTGGCGCCTGCATTTTTGCACATGAAAGACTGGACCTCATCGGTTGGTTTGCTCTAACTGCCTCCTCTGCCGGTGTGACCCTTATTGTTTTGGGAAGTAATAATCGCGCAGGAAATGCTGCCCAGGGGCCTACTCTGGCCGGAGATCTGTTGGTGGTCCTTTCGCTGCTGGTTGCGCTGGCGTGGGTCTTGTTGAACAAATTTCTTATGCGAACGCACTCCCCATTGCAAGTGACTGCCTTTGTGCTGTTGAGCGGCACTCTCATGTTGACGATTTGGGTTGTGTTGCGCAATGGACTCCCCCCTGTGCATAACGTAAGTTCTCGCGCCTGGATGGCACTTCTGGGAAGTGGACTGCTTTGTAATACGAGCGCGATGTTTTTGTGGAACTGGGGTATTGCCAGGGTGCCTGCATCCAGGGCCGGGGTCTTTCTCAATATCGAGCCTGCCCTCGGTTCGGTGCTGGGAGTTGAGCTGCTTGGAGAAAAGTTGAGTCCATATGCTTGGATAGGTGGCGGAATGATTCTTGCCGCGGCATTCATGATTACCAGCCTGGGAAGAAGAGAAGTATCATAATAGCTCGCATGGAATGATCGATCCGGGTGTGCCGTTCTGCTCCAGAACCCAAAAAATATTTCCCAGATTGAAAGACTTTTGTGATAACGTCTTTGCGAGATTCGAAGCGGCCATTCAGGCGCAAGAACCGGAAGGGAGGAGAAGTCTGTGTCGTCACTAATCAGGCGTTCGATTGCGGAGTTTCTGGGCACTTTCTGGCTGGTCTTTGGTGGGTGCGGGGCCGCTTTGATTTCAGCGGCTTTTCCTGAGCTGGGGATTGGATTTCTTGGTGTGGCCTTTGCATTTGGTCTTACGCTGCTGACCATGTGCTACGCCATCGGGCATATTTCCGGCTGCCATATTAATCCCGCAGTTACCTGCGGACTGGTGGCGGGCAAACGCTTCCCTGTAAAGGACCTGCCTGCATACATTGTGGCCCAGGTGCTTGGTGCGATCGCAGCGGCCGGGGTCCTTTATGTGATCGTAACGGGAAACCCGTCGTTCGATGCCGCCTCAAGCACCTTTGCTTCCAATGGATATGGAGCCCATTCCCCAGGAAATTATTCCCTAATTTCCTGTTTTGTAGCCGAGTTTGTTCTCACATTTTTCTTTCTCCTGGTAGTTATGGGAGCTACTGACAAGCGTGTTCCTTCAGGCATTGCGCCCCTGGGTATCGGTTTCGTGCTGACACTCATCCACCTGATTAGCATCCCGATCACCAATACATCTGTGAATCCTGCCCGTAGCACGGGTCCGGCCATCTTTGCCGGATATTGGTGGCCTTTGCAGCAACTCTGGTTGTTTTGGGTTGCGCCGATTCTGGGGGCGGTTGCCGGTGGGATTGTGTACCGTCTCCTGATGGAGGAACGGGAATCGTAGCAAAATTAGAGTTTGCATCCAACTTTTATTGAATTGATGACGGCGCTTCTATGGAGGCGCCGTTTTCGTCTAGGCTGTTTTCTTGCCTCGCAAAAAGTGAAGCACCAGAGAAATCACTGCAAAAATCAGTAGCAGATGAATCAGAAATCCGGTTACATGATAGAGCACAAAACTCCCAATCCAGATAAGTACAAGAATCAATGCAAGAAGCAGATACATGGGACCAGTTCTCCTTTTTTCTTTCTAAAAAGATGACGAATGCGGAGGAGGTCTGATTCCAGAACGCCTCCTCCGCTTAAGACATGGAATTATGCCGCTTTCGCCTGCTGGTGAATCTGGTTTGCAATCTGCGTAAGTTTTGCATCGGCAGATTTCTCTTCTTCCAGTGTTTCTTCCAGCAAGCGAACAACCTCATTTTCACCTAGTAATTCTGCATAAGTCCGGGCTGAACCGTAGGACGCAATCTCGTAATGTTCCACTCTTTGGGCGGCCGAAATCAGACCTGCATCCATAACTGCCGGATCACCATGTTCTTTGGTCCGCTCTTCGCCTTCCTTCAGAATGCCTTTCATTCCTTCGCAGGTTTTGCCCTTAGCGTTCATCTTCATGTGCTTCAGGATCTTTTCCAGACGTTGCACATGATTTTCTGTTTCTTCCAGGTGTGACTGGAATGCCTCTTTTAATCTTTCGTTCGATGCACTCTTCACCATTTTCGGCAATGCTTTCGTAATCTGCAGTTCAGCCGAGTGCAGGTCTTGTAGTTCGTCTAGCAGCAGTGCTTTCATATTTTCCAGTTTCATCTCAAACACCTCATTTGTAGGAATGGACGAACGTTCTCTTTGTCTCTGAGATGCATTTGCTCGAAAGAACGAAACCGCTGAAGAGGTCGGGGAACCAAAAAAACTGTGGACTGGTGCGACAACAGGAAGGAATGCTGTACGGTAGAGGTTATCTTGTTTGCCTCTCCAGGACCCGCAACCCTTCCTGCGGCTTCAGATATCCTTTGCGGTGTAGCCAGTTGTCCATTGCTGCTTCCAGGCGGTCAAGGGGTACGCGAAAGCCGGCTTCCATCAAGCCATCCGTTACGGGAAGAGTGTCGTCGAATACCGGATCATTCGTGAAGTTCCGCATCGCAAAGTTATCAATCCAGGCAACCGGGCATGGGCGAACGGTCCCTTCGGGACCGGTAATCAGGATTTCCAATTTACGCAGAAACATAGTGTTTGTGTCGGTCTATATTCTGGTTCTGCCGGGTCCTATTTTGCCGCCTTGGGTCCTGCTGCGCGAATCGTTTCCGGTACATCGAATTTCGCAAAGTTCTCTGCAAATTTTGCCGCCAGCATGTGTGCCTGCTTGTCATAAGCATGCTTGTCGGCCCATGCATTGCGCGGGTTTAATACTTCAGCCGGGACCTCTGGACAGGAGAGTGGGATGGAGAGACCAAAAGCACTTTCCGTAGCGTACTCGGCTTTGGACAGGCTACCATTCAGCACAGCATGGACGATGGCGCGCGTATGCTTTAAACTCATGCGCTTGCCCGTGCCGAAGGCACCCCCTGTCCATCCTGTATTCACAAGCCAGCATTGTGCATGATGCTCTCTGAGTCTCCGGCCCAGCATTTCTGCATAGACCCGCGGCGGAAGCGGCAGGAAAGGTGCTCCAAAACAGGTAGAAAATTCAGGGACTGGTTCGCTGCCAAGCCCGGCTTCCGTGCCAGCGAGTTTCGCCGTATATCCAGAAAGGAAATGATACATGGCCTGGTCCGGTGTGAGCTTTGCAATCGGCGGCAGAACGCCAAAAGCATCGGCAGTCAGGAAAAGCACATTTCTGGGATGTCCACCTGTCCCTGGGATGACGGCGTTTTCAATATATTCCACTGGATAGGCAGCGCGAGTATTTTCTGTATATCGGATGTCTGAGTAAACCGGAACGCGGGTGACCGGATCGATGACAACATTTTCAAGCACGGCTCCGAAGCGGATGGCGCGATAGATCTGCGGCTCTTCTTCTTCGGACAAGTCAACGCACTTGGCATAGCATCCTCCCTCGAAATTGAAGATGCCAGCGGGGCTCCATCCGTGTTCATCATCGCCAATAAGACGGCGCGCCGGGTCAGCGGACAGGGTGGTTTTACCTGTTCCGGAAAGACCGAAAAAGAGTGCAGTGTCGCCATCTGTACCGACATTGGCTGAACAGTGCATGGGAAAAACGTCCTGTTGCGGCAAAAGAAAGTTCAAAACGCCAAAAATGGACTTTTTCATTTCGCCTGCATATTTCGTTCCTCCGATGAGGACAATTTTTCGCGTGAAATCAGTCAGTATAAATGTGCTTGATTTTGTTCCGTCACGGGCCGGTATCGCCTCAAATTCAGGAGCGGCAATGACGGTAAATTTGGCTGCGTGATGTTCGAAATCTGAGGGCTGCGGGCGCACAAAAAGCTGTTTTACAAACAGGGCATGCCATGCATATTCCGCAATGACCGTGATGGGCAGCCGATAGTCAGGATCAGCGCCAGCGTAAAGGTCCATCACATAGAGGTCCCGTTCGGCCATGTGCCGGATCACGCGCTCCAGCAGGGCCTCAAATTTATCTGAATCGAAACGCTGGTTTACTTTTCCCCAGTGAATGCGGTCTCGTGTTTGATCATCTTCTACGATGAATTTGTCTTTCGGGGACCTTCCGGTGCGCGCTCCGGTCAGTGCCACAAGCGCGCCATTGGCGGCAAGGCTAGCCTCTCCCCGCGCAATGGAAGCTTCGACCAATTGCGGCGTAGAAAGATTGCGATGTACATGAGGCCCCTCGATAAGGATCCGAAGATCGGTGGCTACAGTGGCTGCTCCCATGAATTCTCCTTCAGGCAAACCGTTTATTGTGCCACCTGGGGAGGTGAGATGGCAAAGGTTGTTTCTGTTCGCCCCAACGTTGCTTCTTTGTACTATGAAGAAACCATGAGAATGAAACTGTCCTTTTTGCTTCTGTTGACCTTGCTTACCATTTCCTCCCAGATGCTTGCGCAGGAGAAGGTCATCATGGATACGGACATTGGCGATGATATTGATGATGCCTATGCTGTTGCCCTTGCACTGGCCAGCCCTGAGCTGAAGATTCTTGGAATCACCTCAGCATGGGGCAATACAGAACTGCGCAGTCAGATGCTCGACCGTCTTTTGTGTCTGGCAGGACGAAGTGATGTTCCTGTTCTGTCTGGAGTGAAAACTACAACAGAGAATGTTTTTTCACAGCAAGTCTGGGCTCGTGCCGGCGAGGGCCGCGTCCATGGAGATGCGGTAGATTTCTTGTTGGATGCAATCAGGAAAAATCCTGGCGAAATTACTTTGCTCGCAATCGCTCCCCTCACAAATATTGGCGCGGCGATGGATCGCGACCCCGTGACCTTTAAAAAACTCAAGCGCATCGTGATGATGGGTGGCTCCATCCGGCGCGGGTACGGAGATACGGGGCTGACACCTGCTCATGGACCGGATGCGGAATACAACATTGCCATGGATGTTGCTGCGGCAAGAAAGCTGTTTCAGTCCGGCGTGCCGATTTACCTGATGCCTCTGGATTCAACGCAGCTCGCATTGGACGAAACAAAGCGGGAGATGTTGACAACGGTGAGCACTCCGCTTACAGACGCATTGCTGGTGCTGACTGCCGAATGGCAAAGGGCATCGCATCAGGTAACACCAGTCCTTTATGACGTAATGGCTGTCGCCTTTGCGATCAAGCCTGAGTTGTGTCCGGTAACTGCCATGCACATCAGCGTAAGTGAAGAGGGAAAAACAAAGGAAGGGCCCGGGACTCCCAATACAAATGTATGTCTTGCCTCAGATGCGGAAACTTTTTTCCAGTTCCTGATGCCTCGATTACTGAAACAGGACCTTCACGGCAATTCTAGCTGCGTCAGGTAGTCCTTCAAGGGAAACTTGATATTCCTGCTAGGAACAGGCCCAAAGGCGTTCTGTGTCTTACCGGTCGTGCAACTTGCAGCCAACGGCCAACTGTGTTTTGTTCAGTTGTCTCCGCCGAGCGGCCCGCTGCATAATGGGGATCATGCTGGAATCCCGCTCGTTGGGGGTCGGCTTGGCAAAATTGACTGCACTGGTTGTTGCCTGCACATTATTCATCACACCAGAACTGTGCTCAGCCCAACGGTCTGGTTGGCCTACGCTTGCCGAAGTTCTGCATCAGAACTCCCTTCCTTTCTCACCGCCCGATGTAGACACGGCCACGACAATTACTTCATATGGAGTTCTCAATGAACCTTCGCAGTTTGTCATTGCTTACTACCAGTACAACGGCACCGACTTCCTCACACCTCCACTCCATGTGCTCCGCTATGACAAGACTGCGCGGCAGTGGTATCGCCGCGAATTTAACGAAGGAGAAGTGAATGTGCCTTTTACGGCCGGTTTGACTCCCGGCCAGAAGCCGATGGTGGAGGACTGCTTCGGCTCCGCGTCGATCAGCACAGCGGCAGGTTTGCTCCTAATAGGTACTCATCTTTCGCCCTCGGCAGAATGCACGATCATTTTGGCTTCCAACCTGAAGCTGGTTTCAGCGTTCAGTGGCTGGAAAATCGCGGCGCTCGGTTCTGAAATTCTTTTCGAGCGGAGCGAGGTCCACTTCGCCCCCACTCATCCATTACGCTTGGCGTTGCTTGACCCTGCTACTGGCCGCGAACGCAACCTGTTCCCGCCCGCGAACGACCGTTTGCGGAAAGAGTTCCAGCAGCGCCTCGCAGCACTTCGGGATTACGATTGGTGCCGTGTACACAATGCCTCGTGCGACCCTCAAGAGATGTCGACGGACCTCGGCCGCATCGCCGTCAATGCCGATGCCGAAGCTGTCGCCATCGAGCTGACGTTCAGTTCAGAAGGATTTGGTCCAACTGCGGAGTCGCAGCTGGGCAGTGAGAAATGTTTCTACGTTTTCAAACTCACTCCCAGACTCAAATACCGGGAGTTTCGCGAGTCTGATCTGCAGCGTATGTTCGGCATCGCAGATCCGGATACCCTTGTTCGGCCCCAGGTTTTGCGGGGCATTTTCGCCGCGAACAACGATAAGTGACTTTCCCATCGCTTGACCCGAATGCGCTTTGATGATGTGCGCTGGTGAAGCTGCTATACATCGCTGTGCCCCGATAGCTCCCGGCGGTCACCCAATCAATCCAAGCTACCTTAGCGCATCTGGAACTCGGGCGAACCGAGGATGAGTGCTGTCATTGTGTCAAGCAATTGGATCGGGTCCTTTACCTGGGTCTGAGCGAGCTGCTGTTTGATGACTGCGGTGGTTTTTGAAGAGACATCGCCCGCAACCAGGAGTTGCTCCATGAGAGAGAGTGCCTCGTCCTGGCCATTTGCGGGGGGCGGAGTGGCTGTCAATGAAACAGATTCCGTATGTGCTGATTCCGATGAGATCGCTGGTGCCGTCAGCATTCCTTCTGCAAGCAGGTGTGGTGCATCAAACTTCATACCTCCGAGCCTGTTGTCTGCAAGCGCCATCGAAAAATTCAGCCTGTCTACGAGGGCAGCGGAGTTCATCCAATGGTCGGCTGTCATTGGATAACCGGTAGGCGGCTGCATCTGGTAGAGCGGCTCACCCATTCGTGCAATCACTGTGACCAAGGCACCAGGATTGGTCGGGTTTGTATCGGTGGCACGAAAGGCAGAGGCAACGAACTCCAGCGGCGTTTTTACTTTATTGCGATAGTTGGTACGTGACCAGAACTCGGGGGAATGCACCATGGTGCGCAGGACTTCTCGAATGTCTCCGTCGGAAGAAAGAAATGTCCTGGCCATGCGGTCTACCAGCGTTGGCGGTGGATCATCAGCAACAAAGCGCTGCGCGAGCTTGTAGCTAATAAAGTGCGCTGTTTGCGGCTGTGCGGCCAGCCACATGAGCGCTTGTACTCCTTCGTTGAAACCATCTTCTTTCACAGTATGGCCGAACCATTTCTTGGGGCCTGGTTCGTGTCTGCGTTCATCAAATACAAAAGGGCCGCCAAGCTGCGGGTGATCGATCGTCCATCCTGTGAATATCTTTGCCAGATTGGTGACGTCGGTTTGTGTATATCCTCCATTTACGCTTACAGTGTGAAGCTCCATGACTTCGCGGCCATAGTTTTCATTCAGGCCGCGGTCGGCCTGCTTCTTCCCTGGTCTCGACTTTTCTGCAGCAGCAGAATCCGGGCCGATGCTGGTCCAGTTGTCCAGGTAGTCAAGCATTGCAGGATGCTCGGCTGTGGCCAGAAGAAGATCTTTAAATTTACCGAGTGCATGTGCACGGATGACGTTCCGCTCGTAATCAGGCAGATAGTATGTCTCAAAGCCATTCTTGTGCATGAAGACATTGAAGTGATTGAACCAGAAGTCCGTCATCACTTCCTGGAGCTGACGCTCACTCAGAATGGCGCGTAGGACCTTTGCCTGCATCATTTCATTCTGGACAACGCCGAGGCCGCCACCTCCACCGCCCGCCATCATGTAGAAGATCTCGCGCTCGCGGGGGGTGAAATCATTGAGCAAGAGGCTGCGCTGCGGTTCAGCAATATTGCGGCACAGAACAATCCGCTGTTCCACCGGAAGCTTCATGATCGCCTGCATGCGCATATTTTTGGGGTAGCCAAGGACCTGGCTGGCGAGCATCTGAGCAGAAGCAAGCTGTTCCTGTTTGTTTTGCTGCGACTGCTGCGGGAGGTCGATGGGTGGCGGTGCCTGATTGTCGTTCTTTTTTGCCTGTTGCTCGTCATACTTTGCCAGTGCCACTTCAAAGGCTCCGGTCAGGACAGGGTCCTGGGGCATGGCGCGTTTGCCCATCTCAATCTGGCGCAGGGCCTGTGCATCAGGGAAGCTGGCTGCGATTTCTGAAGGACTCATCTTGAGTGCCGGATATGCATCCAGCCGCTTGTCCAACTCTGTGTCAGGAATCGTGTCAGGATTCAGTTGCTGCTCAAACCATGCATCCCAGCCTTGCTTTGTTACGGCCGCTACTTCTCCTGGGCGGGGGCCGAAGGTAAAACGCTCCAGGATGTGCTGGGCTTTTTCCTGGTTGCTGAGCGGACGAAAAGACTCCGTTTTTGTTGTCGATCTATGATGTGACGTGCTTTGTGCGAACAGAAGGCTACAGGGAAGAAGCGCTGAAGCGAGGGTCCGCAGTAAGGCAGAGGTGTGCAGCATGACTTTCTCCTGACACTTCTGTAGACAGCAATTTCTCTCCTAGAGTTGCGCAGGCTGCCTCATTTGCGGTTTTGGCTTATATTTTGGGGTAATCAACCGGAAGACGATTCTGGAGAACAGCAGGGTTGCCAGCACGATAGTGATCTTCAGTGGCGTCTTTACGCCAGTCTTTACCCCCCACCAGTAGTGCACAGTCCCGGCAATGGCTGCAAAATATACCAGGCTATGCAGCGCACGCCAGCGTTTGCCTCCCAGCTTGCGAATGGCCCAGGCGGTAGAGGTCAAAGCGAGCGGCAGCATGAGCAGCCAGGCGGTAAGTCCAGCGGTGATAAACCTCCGCTGACTGATGTCGCTGACCATCGCGCTCAGGCTGAAATTGGAATAAAGCCAGACATAGGTCAGCAGATGCAGGCAGGCGTAAAAGAAGGCATAAAGTCCGAGCATCCGGCGGAAACGGATCGTCCAGCCAAGTTTCGAAATGAGCCGGCGCACAGGAGTAATGGCCAGCGTGAGCACCAGAAGGCGTAACGTGCCTTTTCCCGTAAAAAACGTGACCGCTGCAATGGGATCAGGACCCAGGGCATCCGGTGCAGTTGTGCTTGCCCGCCAGAACTGGATGACGAGCCACGTTATGGGAGCAAGGCAGGCAACGTGAACACATACCTTCAGAAAGATAATGAAGCGGTTTGACATGTTAAGGGATCTTCTGGCGTGAGGCCGGCTCCTGGTTTCTCAATAAAATCTTCCACTTGGCCCGTACTTAATAATACTTTCTTAAGTCCATTCCGTTATAGAGACTGGCTACCTGATCGGCATACCCATTGAACATCAATGTCGGGCGGCGCTGTTTGAAAATGGGCGCTCCAATACGGCGTTCGTATTTCTGGC
This sequence comes from Pseudacidobacterium ailaaui, assembly GCF_000688455.1. Lineage (NCBI taxonomy): Bacteria > Pseudomonadati > Acidobacteriota > Terriglobia > Terriglobales > Acidobacteriaceae > Pseudacidobacterium > Pseudacidobacterium ailaaui. The sequence goes on along the minus strand of NZ_JIAL01000001.1, from coordinate 3,391,743 downwards.
TCCAGCGCGGATGGTCTACGTTAGGATTCACGTTGGAATAAAATCCGTATTCATTTGGCGCCTCATCGTTCCAGGCCGTGTGAGGTTGTTTCTCCACAAAACGGATTTTCACAATGGATTTCGCAGACTTAAAGCCATATTTCCACGGAACAACAATGCGTACGGGTGCGCCATCCTGGTTGGGAAGGATTTCACCGTACAAGCCAAATGTGAGCAGCGTGAGTGGGTGCATGGCCTCATCCATGCGCAGTCCCTCAGAATAGGGCCAGTCAATAGACGACTGGCTGAGTCCGGGCATCTGTTTGCGGTCGGCCAAAGAAAGAAACTGCACGTATTTTGCCTTGCTTAAGGGCTCGCATTGTTGAATGAGTTCAGAAAATGAATAGCCGACCCATGGAATGACCATACTCCAGGCTTCTACGCATCGAAACCGATAAACCCGATCTTCGAGCGGGCGGAGTTTCAGCAATGTATCAATATCAAAAGTTTTTGGCTTGTTGACCAGCCCTTCCACAGTCACAGTCCATGGACGGGTCTGCAGGCGCCAGGCATTCTTTGCGGGGTCGCTCTTTTCCACGCCGAATTCGTAAAAGTTGTTGTAGTGCGTGATGTAGTCGTAGGGTGTCAGGTCTTCTCCGGGGACGGTATATGCACTTTTGACGGTATTGAGTTTTGTCGTTTCGGCGTGGGCTTTCGAAAGCATGGCCCCGCCCGCAGCGATTGCCGCTGAGGCAAGAAACTGCCGACGGTTCAGATATACGGACTTAGGTGTAATTTCGGAGGAAGGAATATCGTTTGGCTTGCGGATGAGCATTATGCGACCTGCTTTCTTTCCAACAGACTAAAATACGCGGCCCACACCTGGTATGGATGTTTGGATGTCATAAAAGTGAGAAAATACCTCCGCCCCACTCATTAGGATGAAAAAATACGGAAAAGGTAACAGCCGCAATGGAAGAATAGGGTTCAGGGCTGATGACCGATAAATGGCCATTTGTTTTGTCGGTACGCGCGTACAAAATAGAGGATACTTCCCGTTGCGGCGACCAGGCCCGCATAAACGAACTCACGCATGGCATCTCGGCGCGAGAAGAGAATAAAAAGAAATCCAGCCAGAGCAAACAAAGGTGGCAGGGGATAGAGCCATAGACGGAAAGGGCGTTCCATGTCTGGCCTGCGAATGCGCAGCAGAATCACGCCCGCTTGCTGAAGAACATATTGCAGAAGAATGCGAATGGCCACCAATGCCGCAATGACACGCGACAGATCGAAGAAGCAGAAGATTGCGGCGACAATGCCAAGGGCCAGGAGAGAGAAATCTGGAAATCCGTGACGAGGATGCAACCTTGCAAAGGAACGGAAATAGTTACCGTCCAGGGCCGCGGCGTAAGGCGCACGTGAATAGGCCAGAAGCAGAGAGAAGACCGATGCAAAAGCCGTCCACATCACAAGCAAGGCGAAAATACGCGCAACTGTTGCTCCGAATGTTCTCTGCATCAGAATTGCGACAACCGCATATCGTCCGTCCCCTTGCTTGGCAAGTTCCTGCCAGGGAATGACCCCCAGGACACTGATGTTCATGGCCAGATAAAGCACGGCAACGATGGCAATTGAAAACAACACAGCGCGTGGGATGGTTTTCCCCGGATTGCGGACCTCACCGCCTAGAAAGCAGACACTATAGTAGCCCCAGTAGTCATAGGTTGCAATCAGTGTGGCTGCGCCAAGTCCCTGAAAAAAGGATGGCGATCCATGGAACGCCCCCGGAGCAATGGCGAGTTGCGAAAGATGAAAGTGCGTCATGCCAGCGAAAATCACCGATCCGATGGTCAGCAGAACGCCCGTCCAGAGAGCCCAGGCAAGGCGCGTGACAGTATTGAGGTTGCGATATAGAAGGACAAGCAGTAACAGGCACGTGGCTGCTGCAACAACACTTGACCAGCGAAGATGAGAAAAAACCGGCAACGGAAGACGAGAAAAAGAAGGCAACGTGTGGTTAAGCCCAGGCCACAAATAGCCTGCGTATTGTGCCAGACCGATGCAGCCGGATGCAATCGAGAGCGGCGCGCTGAAGCCAAGCTGCCAAATATATAAGAATGATATCCATCGCCCAGCGCCATCCCTCCCATAGATCTCCCTGAGAAAAGCATACGAACCGCCAGCCTCAGGCATCGCAGCTCCCAGTTCGGCCCAGACGAGGCCGTCGCAAACGGCGATCACCGCCCCAATTATCCAGCCAAGCATGGCTTGTGGTCCGCCCATTGCGGCCACAACAAGGGGCAGGGTGATGAACGGTCCCACGCCAATCATGTTCATCATGTTCAGCGAGATGGCGTTACCCAGCCCAAGCTGGCGTTTCAGTTGCGACGTCATGGTCTGATCTTCATCAAAAAAACAATGCAGTGGATGGATTGTACACTGTAGCCATTCCCGTTCTTTCTGGAGACTAGCCAACTAGATGCAGCCAGCCAGCAGAAGACTCAAGCAGATTGCCACTCTCGTGCTTGCCGCCACACTTACGTCCCAGGCACAGAATCTTCCCTGGGCCACGCAAATCGCAGCGGCTCCCGATGCGGACACGTTGCCGCAGGATCGGGGTGCAGACGGACTGTGGCAGACATTGCGCAAATTGCAAACCTGGGCCAGCCTGATGATGATCGTGGCGCATCCGGATGATGAAGACGGCGGTATGTTGACGCTTGAATCACGTGGGGCCGGTGCACGTGTTGCGATGCTGACGCTGACGCGCGGTGAGGGCGGCCAGAATGCGATGTCCAGCGAGACATATGATGCATTGGGCCTGATCCGCACCAATGAACTGCTGCGGGCCGATGAATACAGCGGCACAGAGCAGTACTGGACGCGCGTGGCCGACTACGGCTTTTCAAAAACCATGGAAGAAGCCTTTCAGCAATGGGGCCATGACCGTGTACTTTATGATGTCGTCCGCGCAATCCGCATCAACCGGCCGCTGGTGCTTACATCTGTTTTCACTGGAAATGTAACAGATGGTCATGGTCATCATCAGGTGGCCGGAGAGATGGCACAGGAGGCCTTCAAGGCTGCCGGCGATCCCCATGTGTTTCCTGATCAGATTGCCGAAGGGCTGCGTCCATGGACCCCGCTGAAGGTCTATGCACGCGTACCCTCATTTTCTATTCGTGGAGAAGGCCCGAACAAGCGCATGTTTGACTATGCGACTGGAAAATCCTTTCCACTCCATCTGCGCGATTACGTGAACGGTCAATGGATGGATGATGTTCCGGATGCCAGCGTCGAAATTCCTGAGGGTGCGTTCGATCCGGTGCTTGGACTTTCTTACCTGCAGATGGCGCGAGAAGGATGGGCGCTGCAAAAGTCCCAGAATGGTGGAGGAAATCCACCGCTGCCCGGCCCATTCAATGTTGCCTACCATCGCTATGGCTCTCGCGTCCCGGCCAGCGAACATGAATCCTCTTTTTTTGACGGGATTGACGTCTCTCTGATGGGCATTGCCTCACTGGCTCACGGCGACGCTCCATTCCTCAAGGACGGACTGCGTGCGATCCAAGCTGCCGTCACGCAGGCGCTCTACTCCTATGTTCCCTCTGACCCGTCAAGGATTTTGCCTGCTCTGCATGATGGATACCTTAGAACAAAACAATTGGTCCATGATGTCGATGCCAGTTCTTTAAATGCCGATGACAAGGCAAACATTGACCACGAGCTGCAGATTAAACTGGCCCAGTTCAATACAGCATTGGCAGAGGCGCTTGGTTTACAGATGAATGCGCTGGTAACGCCGAACCTGCAATCGGACCAGAATCCATTCTTTGGATCTGCCGCGCAGATGACCTTTCTCCACGCGACCCCTGGTATGGATTTTCATGTGCGCCTGCACGTTACAAGTGCGCAACCCTGGACGCCGGGTGGAGACCTGCGCCTTGCTAGGACATGGCTCGTAACACCCGATGGCGAAAACTGGCCGGTAGAGCGTGAGGAAGGACCTCTGTCCTCCAGTGCATCTGAAGCAGACATTCTTTTCAAAGTCCATGTGCCGCGGAATGCTTCGGTTACAAAGCCATATTTCAGTCGCCCTTCGATAGAGCAGCCTTATTACAACATTGATGACAAACGGTGGCTGAACCGTCCGCTTGCTCCATATCCGGTAGAAGGATGGGCCGAATTTGATTATCGAGGCGTACCAGTGCGTGTCGGTCAGGTAGTCCAAACAGTGCACTGGGAGCACGGTACAGGCGCGGTCTACCAGCCCTTAGTCGTTTTGCCACAGATTTCTGTGGGCTTTGAAACTGGCGCTGGAGTCATCCCGTTGGAAGAAAAGTCCTTTCCTCTGCATGTGACTCTTACGAATGAGCAGCAGGATGCTGCCGATGGAGAACTGCACTTGGACCTTCCTCCCGATTGGACGGCCGAACCTGGGGTGCAGAAGTTCCATCTTCAGGCAAATGATTCTGTCACTGTTACATTTATGGTTCATCCCGCACACTTGACCAGCGATGCCAGTTACACCATCAAGGCCATTGCGCAAAGTGGCAATGCGCAGTTCAGCGAAAGCGTGCAGCCTGTAGGCTATCCGGGGCTTCGCCCATATGATTACTATCATTCGGCCACCTATCGCGCCCGCGCTGTTGATGTGAAGGTCGCTCCGGGGTTGAAGGTCGGCTACATCATGGGCACGGGTGATGAAGTTCCGCGGGCGCTTGAACAAATCGGCGTTCAGCCCCACTTGCTGACCAGAGATGAAGTTCTGTATGGCGATCTGGGCCAGTACAACGCGATTGTGCTGGGCATTCGGACCTATGCAGCACGGCCTGAGCTGGCGACAGCGACGCTGCGGCTTCTAGAGTATGTAAAGAACGGCGGGACCATGATCGTCCAGTACAACGGGCTGGAATTCGACCACAACTATGGCCCCTTTCCATACACGCTTGGAAGCATGCAGGAGAAAGTCGTCGACGAGAACTCGGCGGTAGCAATTCTCGATCCAGACCACCCTCTGCTGACCTGGCCGAATCACATTACACAAGCTGATTTTGACGGCTGGGTGGAGGAGCGCGGACACGACTTCATGCAGTCCTGGGACCCACGCTACGCAGCACTTTTAGAGACCCATGATCCCGGGCAAGACCCACAGAAAGGCGGACTGCTTTATGCCCGCTATGGTAAAGGAGTCTATATCTACGTTGCATATGCGCTCTATCGGCAGATGGCAGAAGGAGTTCCGGGTGCCTACCGGATCTTTGCAAACATGGTAAGTACCGGAAAGACCACTCGTAAGAATTAAGGCGTGAGAATTTCTTCGCATGATTTCGGGAGCAAACCGCTCTTGACGCCCTTTCATCATCGGAAATAGCATCGGCTTCGCTTATCTTGCCTGCTTTTTGACGAGTCATAAGCCCCAACTCGCTAAGGAGGCCCTTGCCGTGAAGCCCAATCTAACCGTTGTGTTCACCCTGCTTGTTCTATCAACTTCAGCTCATTCGCAACTGGCACAGCCTAGATTTGTATCTCCGATAAGCTGGCCGATCGGCACAAGCGCAGTTTCAATGGTGTATGACTTAGATGCCGGCGATATCGATGGCGACGGCAGACCTGATTTGGTCGTTGGTCTGGATTTTGAACAAGAAACCCCTCCGCCCTTCCTGAAATGGTTCAAGGGCAATGGTGACGGTACATTCACGGAAATGTCCATTCCCAACGCTCTTACCAATAATGTTCCGACATCAGTGCGCCTTGCGGATGTGAATCACGATGGCCACCTTGATATCATCGCTGCGTCTTCCGATTTCGGCATACCAGGCAACGACCCTCCCGGTACTGAGCTGGACGTTTATCAAGGCAATGGAGATGGGACCTTCAAAGACCCACAACGGTATCTGTTGAATGTTGCTGTCTATAGCATACTGCCCGCAGACCTTGAAAATAATCAGAAACCAGACATCATAGCTATCGTGCCAGGAGGAGTGGAAATTCTCCGAAATAATGGAAACGGCACTTTTATCTCGGGGCAAGTTGTAGCGGGCTCATATTACACGATTTATGGCGCGGCAGATATGAATGGCGACCATAAACTGGATCTTATTGTCCAATCACACAGCGGCATACAGCTGTTATGGGGAAATGGCGATGGCACGGTAAAGGTTGGACCCTCGATCCTACCTCCTGCTTACGACTCTCTCAGTTCATCAACGCGGGCCGTTGGAATTGCTGATGTCAATCATGATGGCCGCCCAGACTTAATTCTTTCCCAGGCCACACGTGTGAGCGTTTTATTGAATCGCGGAGATGGTACGTTTAGCGACGCAAACTCTCAAAAACCACTACGCTATGTTGAGCAGAACGGTTATGGCGACTTCGCTGTTGTGCTTGGCGATTTCAACCATGATGGAAATGTCGACTTTGTTGTTGGTCCATATGTCTATGAGGGGCACGGCAACGGCGTTTTTACGATTGCCAAAGTTCTTTCTGGCTATGGCAATGAGATAGGAGCTGATGTCAATGGTGACAGAAATACGGATCTTATCTGGTCGAAGGACACTGAATTTGGTGGAACGTATCTGAGTGTTGCACTAGGTACTCCAACCGGTCTTTTCCAAATGCCCATGGAAACTGTGGCCCAAGGCAATCTTAATGCGCAACCATTGGCCTCTGGAGACTTTAACGGAGACGGCATCATGGATGCTGCTACACCATGTAATTTGTCTTTATGTGTCTTTCTTGGCTCAGGGAAAGGCTATTTCCTCGCCCCCGTTGTACTGAGCGCTCCAGGAACGTTCTACGGACTGATTGCGGGCGACGTCAATGGCGATGGCAAGCTAGATCTGGTCGCGATTGCAAATAGTAGAAGTTATGATGTGGTCGTCTATCTAGGCAACGGGGATGGGACCTTTCGTGCGCCTATGATGCAGAAAGTCCTGAATTTGTCCAATGCTTTGCAGTCATATACGGCCTATCTGACCGACATGAATCAAGACGGCAAGCTCGACCTTGTGGGGCAGTGGGGTATTGCACTCGGTGACGGCGACGGCACTTTCCAGATTACAAATCCGCTTCCAAGTAACATCATGTTTTTAGACGGAATCACTGTAAGCGATTTTAATCGGGACGGTTTTCCAGATGTGGCCTATATCGGAGTTCCGCTTTCTGATGTAAACAATGTGCAGATTCATGTTCTGCTTGGAGATGGGAAAGGCGGCTTCTCCAAAGACATTCCTTACAGTGCTCCGAATATCTTTGGAGATGTCAATGCAGCGGATGTGAATCATGACGGAATTCCTGACCTGATCTATGGAATATACCAACTTTCTCAAAGTCCATATTTTGCCGGCATTGGTGTTGCTTTGGGTAAAGGTGATGGAACATTTGGCCCACCGGCGAACTTTACTTGTTCTGTCCAGTATGTGGGATCAGCTGATGCAGTTCTGACTGGAGATTTCAATCGTGATGGAAATATAGATGTCTTGTTTACAGAGTTCGGACATGTGCAATATTTCCAGGGCAATGGTGACGGAACGTTTAACAATGCAGAGGAATATTTCGTTTCCGGAAGTTCTCCGATTCCTATATATTCGCGTAATCAATATGGGATCTTTGATATAAACGGCGACGGATTTCCTGATATTGCGATCACAGACACTTACATGGGCCTCATCCGGGCATTGAACACAGGAAAATAACCAGCGCGTCTCTCAAGTACCGGCTTTTGTGACTTGCGGCTAAGAGAAACGTGTGTGCTTCCACAGCAACCATCCACAACTCAAGGCCGCAAAAAGCAGGATTGCGCCAAGCACTCCCATCCAGAAGAAATTCATATCCAATGACGGAATCTGTACTTTGAGCCCCAGCCAAAGAAAAACAGCAATTGCTGCGGCTACAATCAAAAGGTCCCACCAGGGCCGGCGACCCTTTTGCTGTCCATGGGCATGACCAAGCTGGGTCGCAATACATTGTTCAAAGCTGAGGCCGTATTTTTCGCATTCACGGGAGATCGCGTCTCTTCCGGAGTCCTGCTCCCGTGCCGGGGCAACTGCAGTACTGATGAACATCGCCCCAAGAATCATCATGACCGACCCCAGCAGAACAAGCCAGCGGTCGGGCGTGCTCACGTGATCAAGTTCACCAAATACCAGAGCGCCCCAGGCCAGGCCCCAGAGTTGGTTTGTATTGGAGAGCGGGATTCCACGTCCAATGCCGATGTACTTGGTTGCGTACTGTTGAAAAAGATCGCCAATCACCCAGCAGAAGCCGCCCAGGAAGATCCAGAAGATTGCATGACGCGCAGCGCTTAACTCCCTGTGAAGCTGCGCCGCTCCCCCTCCGAACGCTACTGCAAGCAAGGCCATTGTGCCCACTTCGCCCAAGGTAAAGACCGTAACGAATGAGAGCGGATTCATTCCGCTGATATACGCCTTCCGGTAAGGAACATACATGGTCCCCCAAAGCAGGCTGGCGCCGAGGGCCGCTGCGACTCCGTGCAGAGCCTGCGCATGAGGGGAATGGTTGTGCTGGACGGTCACATAACCCAGCAGAGTTGCTGCAATGACAATGATGAATGCGCCTCCCAGCACTCGCGTCACAGTTCTGAACCCGGCCCCGCGCATTTCCTGAAAAAGCAACCATCCCCAGAAAATGCCGACCAGACTGTTTGCATTCCATAGCGGAAAGGCGATGGAGAGTCCCACATCGCGAATGGCAAAAACAGTCAGCGTGTTTGCCACGGCCCAGAGTGCTCCTGCCAGGACAGCCCAAATGATCAAATGGGGTCGGGTAAATAAGTCATGAAAGACAAAATCGGTGCCCTTCAGTAGCGTCGGCAGTGTCCAGCGGGCAACAAAAACGCCCAGGACCATGGCCAGCGAGATGGCAAATGGAGAGATGCCGATATTTACCAGCTTCGTGGGTGCTTCGGCGCCCCCCAGCCATACGCCAGCCGCAAGAGCACAAACTACCCCCAGCTTATGGGTGAAGGCGGCAGCCGATTTCGGCTTTGCCGCGTCGAAATGGCTCACAGAGACTCCCGGAATTTCATTTCAATGTAACCAGGCCAGCAGCAGGATTCCCAGGACCAGAACACAAGCCGGGATCCAGAACTGCGCGTCGGTCAGAATTGCTTTGAGCATTTGGATATTTACCCTAATGGTATCGCTGCCATACTGTCAAAATGAGGCATGACAACCAATGTTGCACACCCCTATAATGGCATCCCATAAGTGGAGGAATTCTTCGCGATGCATACTGTGACCCCGGAAAGACCATTGGAGCACCTCGATGACTGGGACGATTTTGTTGCCAGTCGTTACAAGGAAGGCAAATCACAGGAGGAGTTCCGAAACTATGATGCCGCCGCAAATCCTGGCGTGGCGGAATTTTATCGTCTGAACCACACCCATCAGACACTCGATTTCGTGCTCCAGAAAAAGAAAGAGTTTCTCGGCCTCAGCCGCGGCAAAAAGAGTATCTGGGAGGCTGCTGAGTATCTGAACACCCTGGTGGATGATAGTGACCCGGACACGGACCTGACCCAGATTGAACACTTGCTTCAGACCTCGGAAGCCATCCGGCGTGACGGTCATCCCCGCTGGATGGTGCTGACCGGATTCATTCACGATCTGGGCAAAGTGCTTTGCCTTTACGGAGAACCGCAGTGGGCCGTTGTGGGAGACACATTCCCGGTTGGCTGTGCCTGGTCAGATGAGATTGTCTTTCGCGAGTATTTTGATGCGAACCCTGACAGCAAGGTCCCCGAATATCAAACCAAATATGGCATCTATGAGCCCCACTGTGGTCTGGACAATGTCCATTTGTCCTGGGGACACGATGAATACATCTATCATGTGGCCAAGCCTTATTTGCCAGAGCCAGCCCTCTACATGCTGCGTTACCACTCGTTTTATCCGGCCCACAAGCATGGAGCTTACAAACACCTGATGAGCAAGCATGACGAGGAGATGTTTGAGTGGGTGCGTAAATTTAATCCGTACGACCTTTACTCAAAAGGCCACACCAAGCCAAATCTGAAAGAACTGAAGCCGTATTACGACGATCTGATTGCAGAATATTTTCCGGAAAAGATTGACTGGTAACTTTCCGGCCCCTGCCATTTCTGGCTGATTTAATGTTTTGTCGGGCCAAATTTATCTGCAATCTTGCGGCTTGCTTCCAGAATGCTGCCTAAAGGCTGCAATGGCTCTAGGGTGGCCCCAAGCCGCTCGAGTTCCTGGATTGCAAGCTCAGTAGCGAGGTTCCCAACCAGAGTATCCTGAGCGAAAGGGCAGCCTCCGAGTCCGCCCATGGCCATATCGAAGCGGCGGCATCCGGCACGGTACGCGGCTTCTACCTTGGCTTTCACATCATCCGGACGCGCATGAAGGTGTACACCAATTTCGAGGCCTTCATTGACGGAAATGACGGCGCTCAGAAGCTGTGAGATTTCCTCCGGCGTCGCCAGGCCGACTGTGTCCGCCAAAGAAATCTGTCGGATTCCCATGTCTGCAAGAAGATCACAAGCGGCCAGGACTTCTTCCACACTCCAGTCATCGTTGTAAGGGTTGCCAAAAGCCATAGAAAGATATGCCACCAGATTGAGACCTGCCTTGTATGTCATCTGCCCAATCGTCTCAAGCACATCCAAAGACTCCTCCGGAGTCTGCCCCTGATTGCGCCTCAGAAATTCGGGCGAGATGGAGTAGGGAAAGCCAAGGGTACGGACGGCGTCAGTGGCTATGGCACGTTCGGCACCCTTCGGATTGACGACGATTCCGATGATCTCGGCATCTTCGGGTGGATCCAGATATTCGAGGACCTGTTCCGAGTCGGCCATCTGCGGCACGGCCTTTGGAGAGACAAAGGAAACAGCATCCAGATGCTTGAATCCGGCGGCCAGCAAAAGACGCAGATAATCGGCCTTGACCTCGGCCGGGATGATTTTGGGCAGTCCCTGCCATGCATCGCGGGGGCATTCAACGATTTTTACTGTCTGTTCCATAGCGGATCCAACTATCATACAAAGCTTTGCCGTCCGGCTTCCTGCCCCAGGCCACGAGGGCGATGCCGATGTGAATCAGGACAGGGATCCCGAACAGATGCTGGATGGTACGACAGCGAGCCATGAGGACACCGGGACAGCATCCGCGCAAGATTTTCTGCGATCTGCTCTTGCGGGTTTATTCTCCGCCCGCGTATTTCACGGAGCACCCATAAGGGCGTGTATAAGAGACGGCGACAGGCTGGCCTTTCATCGCTTCCGTCAGGGCCGCAGACACATAATTCTTCGAGCTTTTGATATCTGCAGGATCCGTTGTGGGATGATCATCAATTGCGCCCTCATAGATAATCTTTCCGGAAGGGTCAATCACAAACATATGCGGTGTCGTTTTGGCTTCGTACTCATGGCCAATGGCACCGGTCGGATCGAGGATCGCCGCTGTTGGAGAGGCTTTCTCCCTGGCAAGGTAGGCATTTTCTTCTGCGGCCGTCATATAGCCCTGGTGGCCTGGGGCAGAGGAGAGGATGGTCAGCCAGACCACGCCTCGGGCCGTCCACTCTCTCTGGAGGGCCTGCATATTACCGCTCTCGTAATGCTTGCGGGTATAGGGACAGTCCTTGTTTGTCCATTCGAGGACGACAAATTTCCCTCGAAAATCAGAGAGTCTGTGTGTCTTACCATTGGAGTCCGTCCCGGTAAAGTCTGGAGCGGGGCCACCAACGCGGACCGCGAAGGCTGCCACGCTGCTGACCAGAATGGCGGCCATGACGCAGGTATATTGGAGAGATTTACGAACCATCGGATCACCTCTGGGAAAGGGACAGGTTGTTCTCTGAGTAAGTTTGACGCAGAAATGAGAGTCTAGGACTTTGTTGAAATCACCACGCAGTGAGCGGATTTGCTCTCGGTTTGTGCTTCTTGCCTTTTGCAAATTGTTTGAATTGTGTGCTTTAGCAACAAGTTCCTCAAAAAGAGATCGCGAAATCTTTCCAAGCCAAAATGTGAATCTACTTGAGTGCGCTGGTTTTGCGGAAGGATGTGTTACCCATACGCAATGCAAGCGCAGGTCCGTTTGTCTGCCCGTTTTTTACGGGGAGCAAAGTCGGGGGTTCGATCTCCGTTTTTCCCGCCACCGATCGAGCCTTCCGAGGTCAATGGCGTTTTCCAGTTATTCTTTGGCCCCAACAGTAAGGATGATCCTGCGATAGGAAGTCAAAGCTGGCGTTCCGTCATCTGTGACCGCCAGAATAATGTGCATGACTCCCGGTCCCTGGCACGGGATTGCTGGCAGCCACAGGGGACGGCACGGCGAGTTTACTTTTACCGTTACAACAGGGCCCTCTGCTCCGTCGAGAGAAACATCCGCCCCATGGGTCCCTGTCAATCCGGCTTCCGGATACAAAAACCACCGATAGGAAAGCGTCTGATGCGGGTCCGGGTCGCTGGTGCCCCTGGCATCCAGAGTGATGGTTTGTCCAGACGTCGCCTGCAGTTCCAGAGGTGATGTCCCATTTTTTCCATTCACAACAACGCGGGGATTATGGTTTGCATGGGCAAAATCTTCAATGGTCCAGTCCATACGGGCGGCAAAATCATTTTGGAAGGCTTGCCGCCATCGCCAGATACTGGCTTGGTCGGAGACATGCAGCCGGCCATCGGCCCCAGTCACCGTGTCCTGCGACGTGGCTCGCGAAAACTCATCTCCACCCTGGGTCCAGATAGGATGAGGTTCTCCGAATGGTTGGAGATAGACGTATCGGCCGCCCCATCCGCCCCAGTCAGGCCGGCGGTATGCGTTGAGTCCATTGTCCAGTAACCCAAGAAAGCTCGGTGTGTCTCCTTCCATAATGAATAGATATCGGGGATACAGCCTGCCCAGGGGGCCTTTTGAGCGTATGTGCTGATCCAGCCATTCGTTTGTGACCACGGTTGTGTCCGCACCTTCGCCATTGCGGTAATAAATGTCTCCGCTGATGCCGGTCCATGTGGCCTGGTAGTAGTTTTCGCCATTGGGCCTGCTGGGATACACAATATAAGGAAGGTCAGCAAATTCGCGCCGTATCCATGGTCCGGCATCGTCCTGATCCGAAATGGAGTAGACCCGCAGGTGTGAGACAAGACGATGCATCTTCTCCGTACCTTGGGCCGAACGCAAGTCCAGGAGCGCCTGGGCCAGCGTGTTTGCTCCGCCCCAGATGCAGATCCAAAGCGGCCGCGGGTCGGCTTCTTCTATGATTTGTGCCAGCGCTTTCGATCCCGCAGAGGCCTTTCCGGGACCGGTCGCTGCAAGCCCATAAGCGGGCTGTCCTGGATACACGCGGTGTTCCAGATCGTCGGCCGAAGGCCAGCCGGATGCATGAAGTTCCAGGTTGCGCCTGACCAATCCATAGGCACGAATGAGAGACAGCATCGTTTCCGGGTGGACCGCAGTTTTCTGCCAGGTAGAAGTGGAAGCAATCATCGCTTCCAGGTCGATTTCATTCGAGTAGAGCAGCAGCCTCACAAATGACATCTGATCGTCCGGCTCATTGCCGATATCACTCAGCACCACAACACGGGGTTTTCCGGAAAATGTATCTACGGCAGGCACAGGCACGGTCTGTGAGGAGAGCCATGGCTGGCCGGCCAACCCAAACAGCATCAGGAGAGAGAGACACAAGGAAGGTTTCTGGTAAGAAAGCCACAAGGTCTTCTTTCGCCTGGGATTCATAGGAGGTCTTTCTGTCCTGCACTCCGCAGCCGAATGCTAAGAAGCTTAAAAAACACTGTCAAGAGATTGCCTCATATTTGCATCAATAGGCTGAGGCAAAAGTCCGGTGCGAGTTCCGCAATTTCATGGCCTAGGCCTGTGGCCTTTCTCCTTCTGCAGATTTGCTCGGACACCTCCTTGCAACAGGCATTTTCCACCCCGAAAGGAAACCAGATGCGGGTCTGATAAGAAAGGCGATGGCCGCTCTGATTTACAATTTGGGGTGGAACTCTTTTTCGAAATTCCCGAAACCGATTAAAAAGAGCAGGAGAATTACGATGTCCACAAAATTGACACCCGGAAAATTGGCCGGACTCAAGGCAGTCTCGGACGAGCGCGGCGTGATTGCCGCAGCCGCTATGGACCAGCGCGGTTCGCTCAAAAAAGCGCTGGCAAAGGAGAAGGGAGCAGACGTTCCTGATTCGGCGCTTGAGGAATTCAAGAGCCTGGTCACGGAAGTGCTCACCAAACACGCCTCGGCCATCCTTCTGGACCCGGAATATGGTCTTCCCGCTTCAAAAAGGCGCAATGGGAAGGGCCTTTTGCTGGCATACGAAAAGACTGGCTATGACGCTACGCTGCCCGGTCGCCTGCCAGACCTGCTGGATGTCTGGTCGGTCCGCCGCCTGAAGGAGGCGGGTGCAGACTGCATCAAGATCCTGCTCTATTACACTCCTTTTGAGAAGCCTTCCATCAATGACCACAAGCATGCCTGGGTGGAACGCATTGGCGACGAATGCCGCGCCCATGACATTCCGTTTTTCCTGGAGACGGTCGGCTACGATGTCCATGGCGAAGACGAAAAGGGACTCGCCTATGCAAAGCGCAAGCCTGAGATTGTGACCGGCTCCATGGAGGAGTTCGGCAAAGAACGCTATGGCGTGGATGTGCTGAAGGTCGAGGTCCCGGTGCAGATGGAGTATGTAGAGGGAACGAAAGCATTCAAAGGCCAGAAGGCCTACACTCGCGCTGAGGCCCTGGAACACTTCCGCACCGCTGCGTCTTCGACCCACAAGCCATTTATTTATCTCTCGGCCGGAGTTTCGAACCCGGTGTTCATTGAGACGCTGGAGCTGGCAGCCGAGAGCGGTACCAGTTTCAATGGTGTGCTCTGCGGTCGCGCGACCTGGAAAGACGGAATTCCCGTCTATGCCAAGCAGGGTGCCAAGGCCTTTGAAGAGTGGTTGAACACTGAGGGTGTGAAGAACATCGAAAATGTAAACCGTGCTCTGAAGGCCGCCCACTCATGGTTCGATAAGCTCGGAGTCAAGGCAGAAGCCCTGGTTTAACTTTCTGCTTTCCGGACTGGCAAAGAAAACGCCGCAGATTTTCTTCTCTGCGGCGTTTTTATTTGGAAACGGAACTGGAATGGTATAGCCTGCGTAAAACTCAAGAAAACGTGAAAACCGAAATTCTTCCCCAAAAGGCTGTTTCGGAAAGCAAGGGCACGCTGGCACTGGTGGGCATCGCAGCTGCTGTGGCGCTGCTTCACCTGCTCACCAACCATCGCTACGCAATCCATCGCGATGAATTCCAGTTTCTGAGCGATGCGCGGCACCTGGAATGGGGATTTGTTGCTTATCCCCCGTTCACGCCGTTTGTGGAACGCATCAGCATGGGCCTGTTTGGCCTTTGGCTTCCGGGTCTGCGGCTGTTTTCCGTTTTGGCCCAGGCGATCGTGATTGTCATCTCCGGCCTGATGGCGCGCAGTCTGGGCGGCAGCCGGCTGGCTCAGGCAGCAGCGGCGCTGTCGGTGGCGCTTTCTCCGCTGCCGATGTTTGAGGGCACCGAGTTTCAGTACACAACCTTTGACTATCTCTGGTGGGTGCTGATTGCTTATTTTGTTGTCCGTCTGCTTAAAGACGACGACCCGCGCTGGTGGCTCGCCGTTGGAGCAGCGGCAGGTCTTGGCCTGCTGACCAAATACACCATTTTCTTCGACCTTGCAGGCATTTTGGGCGGAATGCTGCTGACACGGGCGCGCCGCTACTTTTTGGACCCGTGGTTCTGGGCCGGGACAGCGCTGGCCCTGCTGGTCTTTCTGCCAAATTTTGTATGGCAGTCCCATCATGGCTTTATTTCTTATCATTTTCTGCAATATATCCACCGCCGGGATGTCAGCATCGGGAGGGCGGAGCATTACCTGCGAGACCAGTTTCTGATTTGCGCCAATTTGTTTGCGGTGCCGCTGTGGATGGCAGGGCTGTTGGCTTTTTTGCGCAGCGCGCGCTACCGTCTTTTGGCCTGGATGTACATCCTTCCGGTGGGACTTCTCTGGGTGGCGAGGGGACGGGGATACTATTCGGGCGCCGCATATCCCGTGCTGATTGCTATGGGGGCGGTAGTCGCGGAGCGCTGGAGCGCTTCACTCCCTGCTTTCTGGCGGCGCACTGTCCGGACCGTCTTCTTCACCGGATTGGCTGCCTGTGGCATCTATATCTGCCTGCTCGTGATTCCCCTGGCGTCAAGCGGACCGTTGCGAAACTTCGTTCTCGCCCATAATGAAGACCTGCGAGAGGAGATCGGGTGGGACCAGCTGGTCGGCACTGTGGCACAGGTCCGCGATTCACTCTCTCCGCAGCAGCAGAGCAGTCTGGGTGTTTTGACTGCCAACTATGGCGAGCAGGGTGCGTTGGAGATTCTCGGACCGTCCTATCACCTCCAACGACCGATGGGGATCACCAATTCTGCATGGCTGAGAGGATACCCTGTTCCTCCCCCGTCCACTCTGATCGTGGTAGGTTTTTCCCGTGAATGGGTAGACAAGAATCTGACTGGCTGCCGACTGGCGGCCCAGGTCCCTTATCCGGAGGGAATTCAAAATGAGGAGGGCCGTTATCATCGAGACATTTTTGTCTGTGGTCCTCCCCGCAAGCCATGGCCTGAGTTCTGGAAAGAGCACCAGTCCTTTGGGTGATGTCCCAGACTGGAAAAGTTTTCTCCAATGGAGAACCGTGCCCTTCAAACAAACACAGATGGCCCCTGAAAGGCAAAGGCCCGGTTGACGGGCCTTGCCTGAGGTTTTCTTCCTTTAGTTCCCCGCGCAGACAGGGTTAGAACTTCCCGCCAACGCAGGAATTTTCAGGATAGGGAAGCCATGTCAATGACAAAGCGGTAGCGGACATCGCTTTTGAGCACGCGCTCGTAGGCCTCATTGACTTTCTGGATCGGGACCAGCTCGATATCGCTGACGATATTGTGCTTTCCGCAGAAATCCAGCATCTCCTGGGTTTCCGCAATGCCTCCGATGGCAGATCCGGCCAGGCTACGCCGTCCCATGATCAGGGAGAAAGATTGGATCTGGTGCGGCTTTTCCGGGATGCCTACCAGCACCATCGTGCCGTCTACCTTGAGCAGCTCCAGGTACTGGTTGTAGTCCATCTCTGCGGACACCGTGTTGATGATGAGGTCAAAGTGGCGTTCAAGCTTGGTGAAGGTCTCCGGGTCAGAGGTGGCGTAAAAATGGGTGGCCCCAAGCCGCTTGGCGTCTGCCTGCTTCTTAAGCGATTGGCTCAGGACCGTGACCTCAGCACCCATGGCGTGGGCAATCTTTACGCCCATATGGCCGAGGCCGCCCAGTCCGACGATGGCCACCTTTTTGCCCGGGCCGGCAGCCCAGTGCTTCAGGGGTGAGTAGAGTGTGATTCCAGCACAGAGCAACGGTGCCGAAGCATCGAGCGGCAGATGGTCGGGCAGACGAAGCACATAGTTTTCATCTACGACGATGCGTTCAGAGTACCCGCCATAGGTAGGTGTCGTGCCGTCCTGCTCTGTTCCGTTGTAGGTCCAGGAAGTATGCACAGAGCAATACTGTTCCAGCCCGGCCTGGCACTCTGTGCACTTCCTGCACGAGTCCACAAAGCAGCCTACGCCGACTTTGTCGCCAACTTTGTACTTGGTGACTTTGGGGCCGACGGCGCTGACGATGCCCGCGATTTCGTGGCCGGGGACCATGGGGAACGTGGCGCCCCCCCATTCATCGCGTGCCTGATGGATGTCTGAGTGGCAGATGCCGCAAAACCGGATGTCAATCACAACGTCATGCTCGCGCAGCTCGCGGCGTTCAATTGTGTGAGGCGCAAGCGGCGCCTTGGCCGCAGATGCGGCATACGCTTTGGTTTTTGCCATGAAAATTCCTTTCCAGGGTAATCTCTGTAACTTTAGATGTAACAGCCAGATAGGAGGATTTCAAAAACTGCCGGGCAGGCTGCTCCCATTCACCCCTGCACGGAGACGCCGGCAAAGGAGAGCAGTACCGTTCCTGGGACTGGCTGGCCGAAAAACCGGGCCGGTTCAAAGACGGAAAAAAGCAGTTGATTTTCAACCATGGCGCGCGTATGGGCATCCGTTGGTCCGGAGAGGATCCGGTAGTCGTAGACGCGGCCAGTCCCGTCCACGTAGGCCTGCACAATGACCGGATTTTCACGTTCGCCAACGACTGCCGGAGTGGCCGCGGGTATGGAATACAAGAAGCGCGGAGCCGAAGCATTTCCCAGGGGTTCATCATCGCGGGCCGAAGCCTGCACCGGGGCTGCCACAGTGCCGACCAGAAAAGCGACAGTCCCTACCAACAGAACGGCGCTAGCAAACCCAGCTGCGGCCTGCAATAAGAACGGAGCAATCGTGTTCTGCCAGCGGACCTGCCAGCGGGCCAGGCTCTGGCGTGGTGTGTGGGTCTTTTCCTGAGAGATGGCAACCCGCAGGCGCAAAGCAAGGTCCGGTGGGGCCTTGGCCGGGCCAAGGTCTGCGAGCATTTGCTGGGCATGTCGCCAGCCGGCAAATTCGGCGGAACATTTTGCACATGCTTCCAGGTGACGGGCGACCTTCTGCATGGCAATTCCGGAAAGCGTGCTGTCGAGGTATTCAGAAAACTGAGGACGAATGCTGGAGCACGTGCTCATGATGCCTCCTTTGGGCAGGCAACAGCAGAAAACCGCGCCGCTCCTCCGGGGATTCGACCAGCGGCTTCGGCAAAGGGGGCAAGGCGTGCCTTCAGTTGTGCGCGTCCTCGCATAAGACGCGACTTCACGGTGCCAAGATGAACGTTGAGGACCTCAGCGATCTCTTCGTAGGCAAATCCTTCGATGTCTCGCAGCACGAGAACGGTGCGGAACGGCTCCGGGACCTCGCGTAAGGCGGCTTCCACATGGGCGCGAATTTCTTCATTCGCTGCCATATCAAAGGGAGAGCTATGCTCATCCACCAGGGTGTCCTTGATGCAGAGGGCTTGTCCCTCCGAAGAGGGTCCTGTTTCCGCCTCAATCGTCACTTCCTGGCGACAGTGGCGCGACCACCAGCGGCGCCGGTTCGACGCCTCATGCAGTGCAATGCGATAAAGCCATGTGCGCAGGCTGGAATGACCGTGAAAGCTATGAATATTGCGGAAGACTTTGATAAAAACGTCTTGAGTGACGTCCGGAGCATCGGCAGGGTTCTGCAGGATGCGTGCAATCACGCTGTAAATGGGCTGATGATAGGTAGAAATCAGCCATGCAAAGGCCTCTTCAGAGCCGGCCTTCAGCTCTGCAACGATTTCGGCCTCTTCAGGCCGGACAGCGATGACGCCTGCAAGATTTCCCACTGCTGTTCCTGCTTGCACCCCAGATTACTCCTTCTACAGTAACAAACCGGAGAAGAGTCTGGCACTTCCGCCATGCGGCCAGGCCCGAATTTTCCTAAAAACCGCCGGCGGCCGAGTGTCTCGCTCACTCTATTTTGTTAGACACCGAAAGGCCCTCGCCGGGTTCCTGAAAAATGGCTCGCCCTGGGGCCTATCACTGCGAGGGGCCGGTTTTTCGCGTAGAGCGATTCAGGCAGACATAGCCGGAAACTCCAGCCAGCAGGGAAGCGAGCAGAACAGCGGTCTTGGCTGCACCCAATTGCACAGGATCCGAGAAGGCCAGTGCGCTGATGAAAAGTGAGACGGTAAAGCCGATGCCGGCAATTACGCCGACGCTGGCAATCTGCCTCCAGTTCACTGCCGGCGGTAGGCTGGCGATCTTCGTCCGGACAGCGAGCCAGCAGGAAAGGGTGATGCCTAGGGGCTTTCCGGCCAATAATCCGAGCAGCACTCCCCATGCCAACGGGCTGTGCAGAAGGGCCTTCCAGGTATTGAGGGTAAAGGTCACTCCTGCATTCGAGAGTGCGAACAGGGGCAGAACAAGAAATGCAATCCAGTCGTGCAGCTTTCTTGTGATGCGGTCGGCCTGGGATTCGGTGTTGGCGATGAGGTATTCCATGGCCCCAAGCTGGCGGCTGGCAAGGGAAGTGTCCCCCGCGGCCTCCGCCTTTTTGAACTCCTCAAGCATTTCGCTACAGACGCTTGAAAACTGGTCCAGCGGGACACTTGGTGTAACCGGCACCAGCAATCCTAAAACAACGCCTGCAATTGTGGCATGGATGCCCGAGCGCAGGGTCGCAAGCCAGACCGCAAAACCGAGCGCAGCGTAAAAAATCTGCCGCCGGATACCAATTCTGCGACACAGCAGGATGACAATGACCAGAAGGGCGGCAATGAGCAGGGCCTGAAGATGGAGCGTGTCGGTATAAAAAACAGCGATGACGGCGATGGCTCCAATGTCATCGGCAATTGCCAGAGAAAGCAGAAAGACTTTGAGCTCTGAGGGAATGTTTTTGACCAGGGCCAGGACACCAAGGGAAAAAGCAATGTCCGTAGCCATGGGAACACCCCAGCCATGCGCACTGGGCCGGGCATGGTTAAAAAGCGCGTAGATCAGTGCAGGAAAGACCATTCCGCCGAGGCCGCCGAAGATGGGTAAGCTGGCCTGGCGCAGGTCTCTGAGTTCTCCATGAATCAGTTCCTGCTTGATTTCCATGCCAACAAGGAAAAAGAAGAGGGCCATGAGTGCATCGTTGATCCATTCGTGCACGGGCAGGTCTAAGCCGGAGAGGGTGAGATGAATGTGCCAGATGTGATCATAGGACGCACTCCATGGTGAGTTGGCCCAAATCAGCGCAAGCAGTGCAGCAGCCAGCAGAAATGCGCTGCTGACGCCTTGTGTATGAATGAACTGCTGAATGGGGAGTTGCAGGACGCGGGCAATCAGCGATTCGCGCACTTGCAGCTTCAGCGCTCCCAGAGTACGTGCTGAAATCGTCATGGCTGAAAGTGTAGGAAAAGGGCGCGCATCCGGCAAACGGAAATGCAGTATGATGCAGGTGATGCTTGCCCCGCTGCGCTTTCTGTGGAATGCAACTCGCGGCCACCGCACCAGGCCGTGGCAGAGCGAATATCTGAAGTGGCGCATCGAGACATATTCCGGCAAAAGGGCCGAAACCCTGCACACGCGGGAGGTCATTTCCTTCCTGTGGCAGGAGAAGTGGCAGCTTCTGCGGTTTTTGCGCTGGACCGCAGAAATGGACCGGTTCAGGAAGTTTACGTCGCGGGGCCTGGAACAATGAGAGAAAGACTTGCGCGCCGGGAGTTTGTTCGTGGTGCTCTTTGCGCAGGAATGGCCCGTATGCTGCCTTCTTTCCCGCCACCCGATACATTGCGTGCTCATGCTGAAGCACGCGGCCTGCTGGTAGGCTGTGCCGTTGTGCCAGAAAAGCTACGCGGCGAGCCCATCTATGCAGAGACTGTAGCGGAACAGGAAAATCTTCTGGTGGCTGAGAACGCGATGAAATGGCAGGCGCTACATCCGGCCCCGCACCGGTACGATTTCGCCCCGGCAGATACGATCCTGGCCTTTGCCGATGCGCACCAGCAGCGGGTCCGCGGGCACAATCTCTGCTGGCACCAGGCGCTTCCAGACTGGTTTCACTCTATGGTGACAAAGGACAATGCAAAGCAGGTCCTGACCGAACACATCTGCACCGTGGCCGGTCATTACGCGGGAAGGCTGCATTCCTGGGACGTGGTCAACGAGGCCATCGAACCGAAAGACGGGCGTCCCGATGGTTTGCGTAAGTCTCCGTGGTTAATGCTCTTGGGGCCGGAATACATTGACATCGCATTTCGCACGGCAAGGCGGGCAGACCCGAAGGCGCTGCTGACATATAACGATTACGGCATCGAGTTGGATACGCCGGAACAAACAGAGAAGCGCCGCAGGGTATTGGACTTGGTTCGAGGCATGAAAAAGCGCGGTGTTTCCATAGACGCTGTGGGCGTGCAAAGTCATCTGACGGCTGGAGAACAAAGACCCGGAAACGGACTGCGCGATTTTGTACGTGAATTAAGAAAGATGGACATGCAGGTGTTCATTACTGAACTTGACGTCTCGGATCACAAGCTGCAGGGAGCGCCTGCCGAGCGCGACAAGTTGGTTGGCAGCCTGTACGGAGACTATCTGCGGATGATGCTGGCTGAGCCCAACGTCACCGCCGTACTTACCTGGGGCATAACCGACAAGTACACATGGCTCAATCATGAGCATGGACGCAGCGACGGTCAGCCGCAGCGTCCCTTGCCCTTTGATGCGGAGTATCATCCGATGCCCGCGTTTTATGCCATGCGTGAAGCAATCGATGCCAGACGCACAACTTGAAAAGCGGCCTGTTTTCGGAACGAAGACAGGCCGCCATGCTAGAAGCGAATTTTCAATGCTGCCTGCATGATGCGCGGATCTCCGGCTGCGGTGATTCTTCCGAAAGTAGAACTTGAATTCAGGCTTGTGGAAAGGTTTCCTGCTGAATTTCCAAAGTTCGGGTGGTTGAGTAGATTGAAGGACTCGAAGCGTCCTTCAATCTGCCAGCGTTCCGTGACCGGAAAGATGCGGCTCAGCGCGGCATCAACATCGAAATAGGTTGGAGTGCGCACCCCATTGCGCGGCATATTGCCAAAGGTTCCCGCAGCATTTTTTACAAAGGAAGCCGGGTTCAGCCACTGGCAGACGGCCTGGGTGCAGGTCCGGTGGGAGAGATAGGGATCGCCGATAAGATTCGGTCGGTCCATGCTTGTCCCAGTTAAGGAATAGTCCTGCCCCGAGGTGATATTCGCTGGCATTCCGCTGGAAATCCGGACAAGCGGCGCGATTTGCCAGTTGCCGAAAATCTTTTGCTGCCAGCTTCCGGAAAAGTGGCTCAGGGCAACCGCGGTGAGGTTGAAAAGATGAGGAACATCAAAATTGCAATGAGAATAGTCGGCCCGGGATTTACAGGGTTTTGGTAATTTGACTGGCGAATGTCCCCGTCAAAATCCGTGTCGCTGAGACATTTAGACCATGTGTAATTCGCAAGGATGGTAAAGTTGGAAGCCATCCGGTGCTCTACAGAGACGAGCATTCCGTTGTAGTTGGCCACTCCGCTGTCGCGCAATAACAAAATGCTGCCATAGTATTGGCCCTGGGCCGGATTGGCCAGATAGAGAACTCGACGCTGATTGGTGTTCTTTGTGGTCGAACATGCAGCAGAACCACAATTGCCCGGCAGATATACAGCCGGATTGATGGGGAGCCCTCCCCAAACGTGGAGCGTTCGGTTTCCCAAGTAAGACATCGAAAAGAGCCAGTTGTTTGCAAACCCTAGCTGATAGCTGGCGTTCCATTGTTCAATGTAAGTGGGCTTTACCTGCTTCGGAAGCACAACAAATAGAGGAAACTGCGGGAAACTCACATTGGAAGGCGGCGGATACGGCACCGGAAATGGGTTGCCGGTGGAATAGCCCGACCAGGGTTGATTGAACAGGATAGATCCGCCCGGCCCATTGGCTCCGGTTAAATCAATTTCATTCACAAAAGGCGGATTGGAGGTGAGTCGCTGGGTTGCATAAAGCATTCCTGAGTCGTAGAGCAATCCAAATCCAGCGCGGAATGTTTGCCTGCCGTCACCGCGTGGGTCGAACACCAGTCCAAAGCGCGGCGAAAAATTAGTGAGCGTATTTTGCGTGAAGGCTGCCGGAACGCCTTTGTCTCCATAATAGAAAGACCCTGCCGGCGCATTGGTGAAAACCGTGCTTTTCTGGCCCGCATCAAAGGCCGCCCGCGAAAACGTGCTGCCGCGGTGAAAATAATCATGCGGGAAAAGCTGCGGTTCCCAGCGGAGGCCCAGGTTGACTACCAGATGACGGTTCGCATGGATCGTGTCTTGCCCATAAACTCCGACAATGCTCTCGCGCATGGCCACCTGTTGCGGACGGCTCTGTCCATAGCCATTCATCGCGCCAAGCATAAAATCCAGCAAGGGGTCATTGGAAAACTGGCCATTGAACTGGTAGTAGCCGTTTTCAAGATAACCTGTCAGCAGATTATTGTCCGTGCGGATGAAGTCAGCGCCAAAGGCAAATTGGTGTCGGCCCTTGAGGAAATCCACGTCATCTGCGGCTTGACCGGTGGTTACGTTGAAGAATCCAGGAGCGCAGGTGCCACAACTCGTATTGAAGCCATTGCTGACAGACAGCCTCAGATCATTCGGTACATAAAAATATGTGTTGATGCCTAGTTTGCTTCCGTTGATCATGTTTGGCGACGGACCGCGGTCATCGCGCCGACGAGTCACGGTAGCGTGGGCCGAATTGACGAGATTCGCAGAGAGGGTCCAGGTATCACCCAGAGTAAATGCCTGTGCTCGTTCAAGATTTCCCGGATTCGTCGTTACCAGAATGTTTTTGCCATCAAAGACTGCGGGATTCCGGTAATCCACAATAAAGTACCGGCCATAGAGTTGCTGCCTTGAATTGAACGTGTAATCAAGGCGAATGATTCCCTGGTCTTCGTCTCCAGTCGTGGGAATTCCGTAGACAACCTTTCCGCATGGGTCACTGGTGGCAGGCAGATATTGCAGCAGGGCCAGAGAAGCTGAGTTGTAAAGAGTGGTGGGCACCTGATTGTTCGCAAATACCTGGCCAGTGTAGGGGTTTTTAATTGTCCGCGCCTTTCCGCTGGACTGGCATGCCGCCGATTCCATCGCCGACCAGTCGCCTTGTAATGCGGCCGGAGTCGGAATGTAGGCTGTTGCTGAGTTTGGCGTCTGACGGTTCCGGGTCCCCTGATATCCGCCAAAGAAGAAGAGCTTGTCATGGATCAATGGTCCACCCAGCGTCCCGCCAAACTGGTTACGTTTGAGCGTATCGCGTTTGGTGCTGAAAAAATTGGTTGCATTCAGGACATTGTTGCGAAGAAACTCAAAGACCACTCCGTGAAATTGATTGCTTCCGGACTGCGTAACAATGTTGACGACGCCTCCCGGGTGCAGCCCATTGCGCGCAGGCAGAGCATTTGTCTCAACACTGAATTCGCGCAGTGCATCTGGGAAAGGAAAGGGCAGGTTCACATTGGAAAAGGTGTCGTTGTTGTCGCCTCCGTCTAAGAGGTAATTGAGTTGGTTTGCCTGACCTCCAGCGACTGATATCGTTGTAGAGCTGTAGAAATTCTTACTTCCCGTCATGTCGCCGCCGGGAGTTGTTACCGCTGCACCAGAAATCAGAATGAGCTGTGTGGCCTGGCGTCCATTCAGCGGGAGTTCTGCAATACGGTGCTGGTCAATCACCTGTGAGATGCTGTTGTCCTGCGTTTGTACCATTTGCGCGGCTGCGCTTACGGTCACTTGCTGGGACACATTGCCTACGCTCAGCGGAACATTGATCTGAATATTGTCATTGACGCGCAGCGAGATCCCTTTTTGCACATAAGCCTGAAAGCCAGCCGAGGTGACCTCCAGGGTGTATTCGCCAATCGGCAGGTTTGGAATGCTGTACAACCCTTCATTGTTTGTGACAGCGCTGCGTACAGCTCCGGTTTCTGTTGAGGTGATTTTCACATCTGCTCCACTGACGGCAGCACCTTGGGGATCGGTGACACGGCCGGATACCGAAGCGATTGAGACCGCCTGTGCGAAGAGCAAACCCGTACTCCATAGAGCAACCCATGCAACAAGAAGAGTCCTGACCAGAAATGTCATCCCTTTTCTGGACATACATGACTCCTTTCAAAAGAGGAATTCTTTCTACTTCTGCAATGAGGGTATAGAGAGGCTAGAAAAGCCCTGTCAATACAGGACCGTGTCCTTCATACCGCTATATGAAACCAATCGGAAATTTTGTTCTGACAGGCAGGTTTCTGGGCGCCTTCAGGTACTCAGAACAGGAAGCCGGCCTCGATGGTGCCTCGCGTCTGTGTGGCCTCCATGCCAGAAGGACCGAATGCAGCACCGGGAGCCATGTCAGTTGCATGGACGATGGCCAACTCTCCGCGAAGGAAGAACGCGTCTTTCCGGTAGGCCGGACTCGCGGTAAAGCTGAACGCGCCACTGCCTGGGCCATAGAGCAGATTGATGGAACCTCGTGCGGGGCTTCCCGTGCTTTTTAGATATTCCTCTCGCGTGGCCAGAGAAAAGCCGTGCGGAAAACTGTAATTCATCAGCAAAGCGCCGCCCTTTGTACCAGCACCCTGTTGAATCCCGATACTCGGATGGGTAGGCACATCTGTGTATTGAAAGTACGGCTGAATCACCCAATTTCCTTTAGTGTAGGTGTAGATGAGATTGTAGACCTGCTCATTGTTGAGATAGAGCGGCGTTGCCGAAGTGTTTCTGGCATTCGCTCCAGCATTGCCGCCAGCGGCAAAACACAGGCTGTTGGCGGCATTGAAAGTCCAGGAAAGGGAACCGGTAAGCCAACGGTAGCGATTGGAATAAAAACCATCATTCCAACTGAAGGAGGTGCTGAGTTTGCTGTGGCTCCAGTCCATCTGCAGACCGCGATTGACGGCATTTTCCTGGTTCCACAGCAGCCCGCGCTGGATGTTCATGTTCTGGAAGGTGAAGGTATATTCCGCGCCAATCAGGGTGGGCAATGCACCGGCTTTCACATCGAAATTTCCCTTGGCGAGCTTCAGGTACCCTTGCGGGAAAGGGCCGTACAGGTCCTTCATGGCGTCTGTGCTGGAAAGCTGGGGGGACCCGAGCGTTGGCAAACTATAAGCTCCGCCCTGAAGATAGAACTGCCACCAGCCTGCCGGCTTCTGTACAAATACTTGGGCGTTGGAAATGTCAAAGTGCGAAGATGCATCTCCAGCAATGTGGTTCGTCTGCGTGGAAGCGTACCCGCTCAGGATGCCAGTGACGGCCAGCTTGCCGCCTTCTATCCAGTGAGGAGACGCACTTTGCAGAGGGCCGGCCATCGGAGGCATCGGCAGGGGCTGGGCACCGATACCCCCGGACTGGGAGGCATCTGCTGCTGTTGTTGTCTGTCCCGGAAGCAACAAAACAGACAGAAGGCAAAGCGCGAGGCAGGCAAAAAGGTTGCGTCCAGACATCCTCATCGCGGATAGCGTCTCCATGCCGGGGACCAGAGTGCCTTCCAGGCCCGCTGGATGTGGATGCAGCGGAAGTCCGTTGGGGCATCGGCCCGGTTTCACAGGGTGTATAAATGGAATTTATACACGGGATGGAGGTCTACGCTGCCCTGTTATACTGAACAGTTGCGGCAATTGCTCTAAGCCATACGAGTTTCAGCATTTTGCCGCAGATTCCATCACAAAAAACAGCTTCCGAGGTTTGCCATGTCCGGCCATTCCAAATGGCACAGTATCAAGCACAAGAAGGGCGCCCTTGACGCCAAGCGCGGCAAGATTTTTACGCGCCTGATAAAGGAAATCACCATTGCAGCCAGGGCCGGCGGGGACCCTGATGGAAATCCGCGTCTGCGAACTGCCATTGCCGCTGCGAAAGCAGAAAACATGCCGGCAGACAACATCAAGCGCGCCATCCAGCGAGGGACCGGCGAGCTACCGGGTGCGGTCTACGAAGAAATCACATTTGAAGGATACGGCCCGGGCGGGGTGGCGATCATCGTCGAGTGCACGACCGACAATCGGAACCGCACGGTCAGCGAAATCAGGCACATGTTCTCAAAACATGGTGGGAACCTGGGGGAAACCGGCTCTGTGCGCTTTATGTTCACCAAGAAAGGCGTGATCGCGGTCCCAAAAAGCGCAGCAGATGAAGAGAAGTTGATGAGCATTGTGCTGGAAGCCGGCGGTGAAGACCTGAATGATGAGGGTGATACCTGGGAAATCCTTACGGATCCGCAGAATTTTGAGGCAGTCGCCCAGGCAGTTCGCGATGCCGGTATTGAAACGGTCATGTCAGAGGTGACAATGATCGCGTCGACCTATACCAAGCTTGAAGGGTCTACGGCGGCGCAGATGGTCCGTTTGCTGGAGGCCCTGGAAGACCACGACGACGTGCAGAACGTTTATTCCAATTTCGACATGGATGCAAAACAGCTGGAAGAGGTCGCGGGCTGAGACTGACCCAAACAGGAAAAGGTGGCCGCTTCGGGCGGCCATCTTTTCATCGGGCCTTTTTTCTTCAAGGGAAGATGTTCCTGTACTTTATCTGACAATGGAGTATTAAAGAAGACCGAGACTCATGCATAAAAAACTTGTTGTTGCTTTCGCTGCTGCTGCTTCTTTTTTCGTTGCAATCTCCATGATGGCCCAGGGCACTCCGGCTCCTGCAAATCAAAGTCCGGCCTCCGCAGCGCTGGCTACCCGGCCATGGGAGTTTGGGCCTTTCTTTCAGGGAGGAGTCGGGGTGGGTGACCGGTCCGATTTCACCTTTGCCAGCGCGGGCATTCGCTTGGGAAAAGTCATCACAGACCAGCATCTGCCGGGCCTTCTGCGTGGACAATTTGAGTGTGCCGGAGAACTGATGCCATACTGGCAGTCTTTTACTCCGGCGCCGCATCTGCAATGGACGAAATACAGCTATGAGGGGCAGACGGGAGAGGTGCTGCTGCCCTACAACGGCGGTACCTTTACGGGCGTCAGTATCACACCCATCATTCTTCGCTGGAACTTCAAGCCGGGCAGGCGCATGGTCCCCTGGTTTCAGGGTGCAGGCGGGCTGGTCTGGACCAACCACAAATATCCCCCGGACATTATTGTTCCTCACGGCGAGCCGGGAGGGACCAGCGTGTGGAATTTCACCCCCCAGGCGGGTATTGGTCTTCACTATTTCTTAAAAGACCGGCAGTCGATCACTCTCGGTATCAATGCGGTTCATATTTCCAGTGCATCTCTGGGCGACCGCAATCCGGGAGTCAACGCCAGCCTGCAATTTCAGATTGGCTACACTTGGTGGAAATAAGCCCCGCTCGATCACTGCGTTTGCTGGCGCAGACGATAGCCATCACGGGTGCGCACGTGGTACTTCTCCAGGCCGTGTCCTACCAGCTTGACTGAGATTGCGCGCCACCCACGGTTTGGGTTGGGTTGCGGATAATAGCTGATGGAATACAGGTGCGCCAGGTCTTCTCGAATCGAACCAAAGGCCCGCTTTTCATCTTCCCAGTTCTTTGCAAAGTAGGCCTTGCCGCCGGTCGCTTTGCTCATGCGCTCAAACACCGCGGTAGAAACTGGATCTCCCTGCGCCTGCTGCGTGCTGATCATATAAATGATCGTCCCGGTGGACTGGGCCAGCTCGGCCACGTCTTCCGGAGGAACGGAACTGGCATTGTCTGGGCCGTTGGAAAATACTACGATGGCCTTGCGTCCGCGCAGGGGAGCGGCATCTTTCACCGTCATCAGGAGCGAGTTATAGAGTGCCGCGTCGTCTCCGGCCACTGTGCTACGGACACCCTGCATGACCGCGGCCCGGTCAGAGGTAAGCTGGGTGGCACGTGAAAGGTCGCGACTATAAGAGTAGAAGGCCACGCGGTCCACGCCTTCCAGCGAACGGACAAAATTGGCAATGGCGTCCTGGGCGAAGACAAAGCCGCGATACATGTAGTTGCTCGTATCAAACAAGATAAAAACATTGGCCCCGGCCAGCGGCGTGTTTACGGATCCCATCGTGCTGTCCATAAACTTCATACCTCCAGGGGTCGGTGCTGTAGGCCCGCTGTTTTGTGCTATCAGATTTCCAGCACTGGACGGCGGGGTCCCGCTTACCTTCACTACAGGGCCATTGCCTTCTTCAAAAGTTGCAATCCTCTCCGGAATTTTGTCTTCCATGACCTGGAAGTTTTCCGGGCGCAGTCCGGTAATGTAGTGACCTTTGCGGTCGGTTACAGCGATGTTCAACTGCACCAGGACCACATTGACGCGAATGTGGGAAGGGTCTTCCTGCGCAAAGGCCGGACTGCCAATGCTCTTACTGCTCAGCAAAAGCAATGCCAGCAGACCTGAAGACAAGAGGCGTTTCATCATAATGCACCTGTTTCAACGGGCCGGTTCCTGTGAGAGGGTGGAATTTACCGCCTGTAAAGTGGAATCTTTCTTCTGCCGGAACTCTGCTCCGGCCTCCTGCATGGCGCGTGCAATTGCGGGCCAATCATCCAGGTCCGTGGCGAAGATCTTGGCCACCATGCGGGTAGTCAGTTCGGGAACCAGCTGGTTGAGCATGGCCGGAGAGTAGCCCATCTCATCGGCCAGGCGCGCCCAATAGAGATTACTCGATTCCCAAGACTCTCCAAACAGCCGGTAGGAGTAGCCACCAAAGACAGGGAAGGGCTTTTCATTCAGAAGTTCGCGCGTGTAATTGTGCGTAAGCGTGGGGTGCGGGACGCCAAAGTCCTCTGAGATCTTTTCGATTTCAGTATCCACGGGGTCCTTGCTGCACAGTTCATTCAGCTCGCGGCTGGCCGGCCCAAAGGAGGCAAACTGTGCGGGGAAGTCTTTGCGAAATCCTGCGGCAAGATAGAAGCTGTCAGCGGGAAGCAGGGGAGGCCGTAGGGTATCCAGGGCCTCGGGCCGCTGAAGCGCCATATCCACCTGCTCAAGACGCTGGGGCGACATTCTTTGCGAAAAGATGGCAAGGACTTTGCTCCGCAGCGCAGGGTCGGATGCGGCGGCGCGCAGAATTTCTTCTCCGGACCGCTGGTAGAGCGCCACGGCGTGCAATTCGTTCTGGTCCACTCGCCACCAGCGCGCAAGCGTGGCATTGACCAGAAGGTCAGGTACCATCTCTTTCCAGATAAGCGCCTGCACATTTTCCGGAGAAATAAAGTCTTCTTCGACTGTTGCGAGCGCATAGGGAAGGTCAGCGAGCGAACCCATCAGGTAAGCGCCGCCCCCGGCAGGAGTGCCAATGCCGATCAGGTCCGGTGGTCCCCAAAGCTGCTCTGCGCCAATAATAGTGATTCCGGCAAAATCGTGCGAACGCACAAAGAGCGGATTGTTGTGCAGAATTTGTGCTCCTGGTGGCTCATAGTATGCATAATTCAGCCCTACCAGCGTGTCGCGCAGAAACGGAGCAAGCTGCCCGCGTGCGGCTTCCAGTTGCGCAGGAGACGCAGAGGTCTTGATCAGTTTTGCCAGATCGGTCTTGGCTTGCAGTTCAGCATGGCGGCTGCTATAGACCACCGGCGACCACTCAATTTTTTCACTCTTGGTAAAGATGGGCCGAGGCAGCTCAAAGTCTTTAAGCTGATTGGCCAGGGCGAGCATCCGGTCATTGTCTCCCTTGCCTTTGGCCATCTGGTCCAGTCCATCTCCCAGGGCAAACAAAGTGTCCAGAGAGGCCAGTCTCTGGTCGTCAAGCACAGTATGGATTTTAGTCGCGATTGCGTCGCGCACACGCTGTCTGTCTGAGGTCGGCTGCGGAGGCCCTGCCAGCATCTCCACCAGATCATCCTGCGACCAGTTGGCCGATCCGGTGACGGCCAGCATCAGTCCATTCACGGAGCTACGCGCGGCATCAAAAAGCTGGACGGAATTGGTGATCTTCGCAAACGGCTCAACCACACTTTGCCAGGAAGAGCTCATTTGTGAGGAGGGGATTTCCCCTTGGCGGGCCAGGATCTGCCAAAGGCCCGTGTTGGCCTGAAAGGCGCCCAGTGTATTGGCGCGCAGAGAGGGGTTAGGGATTTTGTTCATGGCCTCGGCAACGTTGACAAAATCAAAAATGGAGGTGTCATTCAGGCCGGGAAATTCTGCAAAGACGGCATACCAGCTTTTGTACTGGTTGTACTTTGCGGCAATCATGCGCACCGCCCCGTCGGAAAGCCGTTTGTCCGGCCCGCGCCTTTTGTCGATTTCGCTCAGGGTGAGATAAATCTGCACCGGGCCGGTCTCCGTTTCCAGGCGCGAGAAGGCAACGAGGGCCTCCAGCAGCTGCTCCGGATTGTTCCAGTTCCGCGAGCGGTGCGCCCATTCATGCGTAAACTTTGAGTCGGCCTTCTGCTCCAGGACCTCGCGCCAGATCTCCAGATTTCCCGGAACATAAGGCTGTCCGTCCAGGGTCCAGGGAAGACGGCTGTACAGAATCAGCAGGTCAGACCCCTTGCGGAAAACGCCTTTTGTCGCGCTGGGGTCCGGGCCGGATGAGCGATAGGCCTCATACAGACGCCGGAGCCGGGTCGGCTCTGTCAGCCGTGCTTGCTGCTCGACGGGAATGCGCGCGAGCACATCATAGTAAACAGCCAGCCAGCCCTTGTCTCTGGCCACCAGATGAGAAACAAAGTCACCATAGGACTGTGGGGACGCTCCCACAAGATCTTTCCAGCCCTGCTCTGCGCTGTTTCCGCCGGGCACCACTACGCGGCCCGAGCGGATGGCAATCTGACTGCCGTAGAAGTCGAGGACCGCAGCATAAGGAAGAAGCTTTTTCAGTCCCGGAGAGCGGCGCAGGGCCTCACGGGTTTCTTCGTCATTTTTGGATAGAGCAGAGTACAGGCGCGCCACATCCGGATCATGAATCAAGACTTCGATCAGGTCGGTCACGCCCTTTTTCCGCCAGGGAGTGATGCCGGCCCAGTCGCTCTCGTGGAAGATCACGGGGACACGTTCTACCGGGTATGCGTAAGAGAAGGGCAGGTTCTTCTGAAGCGACTGCTCCAGCTGTGTGAGCGGAAAGCCGGAGTCAATTGTCAGAAAGGCCCGTTCCGGATTGGCCGTCATTAAATAGGAGCTTCTCTGGCCGCAGGCGCCGTGAAGCTGATAGCCAAGGACCTGCAGCAACTGGCTGGCCTGCTGGCAGTTGGCTGTGTGAATGGTGCCATCCGGACCGGCAAGGGCCTCAAGTTCGCGTGCTTGATGCACATATCGGTCCAACAGGCGGAGAAACTCGGTTTCAATGCCGTCTTCGTAGCCGCGCAGATAGACATTCCGGGCCAGAAGCGGCAGCACGTCATCCGGATCGACCTTCTGGCTAATCCCTGCCATACGAAGAAAGGAACGCAGGGGGCCAGGAATCAGGATTACATCATGGGACGGTGCTGCTAACGTTTTGCTTTGTGTCTCCGTCTTAGAGGCAGTCGTCGTGGACGGCCCTTGGGCCAATGCTGACAAGCACAGGAAAATAGAGACTGCGGAAAACGCACGGACGCACTGACGGTACCTCATGGCCCAACGCCCCTTCCAGGACTTTGAGAGCAGCCGGAGGAGTATGCAGACAGCAGACACTGAACTTGTCATGACTCCGGAAAAGGGAAGTCACAAATAGCCAGTGCCTCACGAGAGTGATTCAGTAGGCTGTCTCGCGGTCCTTTCTTTGTTCGCAAAGCATCATAACATTCACGTATCTTCTTGAAACGCTTTTTCAATGCAAACAGCTTTTGTAAAACGAACAATGCCTTTCGGATGGTGATAATGGTCCGTTGAAGAGCAAAGATTTTCTCTTTGGGAAAGGCGGGCCAGCAGCTACAGCAGCACGACGATTGGCTGAAAGAGCGTTCCGGCGACGCGGCGTCCGATGGCAATCAGCTTGGTCTGTCCTTCAAAAATCTTGATTAGCGGCGCCTGAGAAAACTCGGGCAGATTGACCGCTGCTCCATGACGGACCATGCCTGTAGAAACTGGGTCCGCAGTTACGGCGGGCAGCTCCGGCAGGAGGGTGCGCGGATGGGGCATGTGTGCGACAAGCTCTCCGCCAGCAGCAAGTCTTTCCACTTCAGGCAAAGGAAGAGCGTCTTCCAGCAGAAACGGGCCCGCTGCTGTGCGCCGCAGACTGGTAAGATGTGCACCACAGCCCAGGGCCTGGCCTAGATCATGTGCCACACTGCGCACATATCCGCCGGAAGAGACGGTCATGAGAAATGCAGCGGTATCGCCTTCGAGCGCGGTGATATCCAGTTGACGGATCGAGATGGGAACGGGCCGGAGTTCGGGCTCTTTTCCAGCGCGGGCCAGCTTGTAGGCGGGTTTACCCGCGACCTTTTTTGCAGAAAACGGAGGAGGCATCTGAAGGACCTCGCCCTGAAAGCGGGAAGCTGCGGTGCGCACCTGTTCGAGCGTGAGTGAAACAGCAACAGGATCGCCCATGGGCCGTCCTTCGGCGTCGTAGGTGTCGGTCGCAAATCCAAACCGGATGGTACCCGCGTAGCTCTTTTCCAGAGGGCCAAAAAACTGCGCCAGCCGGGTAAACTTCCCCATCAGCAGAGGAAGTACGCCGGTGGCCATGGGGTCCAGTGTGCCAAGATGCCCGATGGAGCGCTCTCCGGTGACCCTGCGGATGTGCGCCACAACATCATGCGATGTTGCTCCCGCTGGCTTGTCTACGATCAACAGCCCGTTCACCTGATTACTATAACTGTCCCGGGTGTGTGGAATTCAGAAGCCGTTCTGTGCACGGTTGCGTACCAGAGACAGGAACTCGTTGCGCGTGTTCTGCTTCTGAAAGATCCCTACCATCGCCGAAGTTACCGTAGAGGAATGCTGCTTCTCAACCCCCCGCATCATCATGCAAAGGTGCCGTGCTTCAATCACGACGCCAACCCCCTGCGGTCCGATTGCCTCCTGAATGGCATCGGCTATCTGACGTGTCATGCGCTCCTGCACCTGCAGACGGCGGGCAAAGACTTCGACCAGGCGGGGGATCTTGCTCAGTCCAATGACCTTGCCATTGGGAATGTAGGCAACGTGGACTTTTCCAAAAAAAGGCAGCATGTGGTGTTCGCACAGGGAAAACATCTCGATGTCCTTGACTATGACCATCTCGTCATAGTCCACATCGAAGAGCGCACCACGTAGAATCTCCGCCGGGTCTTCCCGGTATCCTTTGGTCAGGAACGACATGGCCCGCTCCACGCGCTCGGGAGTGCGGATAAGGCCATCGCGAGAGGGATCTTCATCAAAGCGGCGCAGGATCTCGCGGTAGAGTTCTTGTGTGGACACCTGTTCCAGGTCGGTTTCCAGGACCTTGCGGAGAATTGCTGGTTTTGCCATGTAAGCTCTCTTTTCTTTCTATACTGCCGGATACTCAAAAAAATTGTTGCTGGTTTCCTCAATACGGACGCGCACGATTTCACCATGATCAAATGCGCTACTGAGCATCCTGTAAATCTCTATACATAGATTCTCCGTGGTCGGCACACGCTCCGCAAAAAGAGGGTCCAGATTGAGATTTGTGTGGTCGAAACGCTCCAGGACCTCTTTGCGCACGCACTCGTCCAGGTCCACCAGATTGCAGACCATGCCGGTCTCCGGGTCCACCGGTCCCCCCACGGTGACTTCAATCACGTAATTGTGCCCATGCCCATGTGGATTGTTGCACTTGCCGTAAAGCTCACGGTTCTTCTCACGGCTGAATGCTTCAGAGTGGAGGCGGTGTGAGGCGCTGATGCGATAGCGGCGGGAAAAATAGGCCCTCATGGCTCTCCGTAGTAATCAGCAAAAATGTCAGACATTTCATAAACGCGCACGCGGTGCAGTTTTGCTCCGGGAACCTTGCCTTCCAGGCGCCGCCATACCGCGATGGCAATGTTCTCGGTGGTAGGAATGGTGTTGCGGAACTCCGGGACCTCTTTGTTTAAATGCCGATGGTCATAGGCCTGGACAACTTCCTGCTCCAGAACGTCCTTCAGCTTTTTCAGGTCCACAACAAAGCCTGTCGCCGCATCAACTTCGCCAGCCACGGTTACCTCAAGCGTGTAGTTGTGCCCGTGTCCATTCTTGTTCGCACACTTGCCAAAGACGCGCCGGTTTTCTTCATCAGACCATGCCTCGTTCCAGTAGTAGTGCGAGGCGGAGAACTCTGCCCTTCGGGTAAGTAAAATCATCGTTTCAGACCGTCCATCAGCATATCTTTTGGGTGTGCGGCGCAGGCCGCAGGAGCAGGTGACGAGTGCACTGGCTATCCTCCGCCTGCGTAATCTCTGCCTTTCCAGACTACGCGTTTCGCGACCGTGTGCCCGAACCAGCTCCGCCACAGTAACCAGATGAACAGAGGCAGTCCGAAAACGCTCAGCATGCAATCGACAAAAGGAAAATTTGATTTCATCACACGGCGGTAAAAGCGCCACAGCGTCCGAAACCAAACAAGAAGGAGCAACAGCCGCGCAGTCAGCCACGGAGTGGTCATACTGACCGGCCATGGAACATACCAGGCAAGCACCGGCAGCCCAAACAGAAGGAGAATGTCCAGCAGCTTCCATGCGGCCGTCGACAGCGGGTTGCCAAAGAGCAGGGCGAGGTTCTTGGTCCAGCCTTCACACATCTGCCGAAAGCCCCGATACATGCGCGTGCTGACCGCATCCGGAGCATAGCGGAAGCGGAGACCGAGCTTGCGGCGTTTTGCCATAGAGGCAAGTTCAACGTCTTCCAGCAGAGATCGGGCAACTGCCTCATGACCGCCGATCTGGAAATAGGCCTCGCGCTCTATCAACAGGAACTGTCCATTGGCCGCAGCCACGCGCGACTCAGGGTCTGAGACCTTTGCCGGGGGATAGGCCAGGGCCAGCTCGCTGAATACCAAAGGCATCAGCGCCCTCTGCCAGAAACCTTGCACAATCTGGCGCGGAGAATAGGAGAGCATGGCCACCTTGTGTTTTTCAGCTTCATGCAGGGCACGCCGCAAATTTCCGGGTTCGTGCAGGGTATCAGCGTCGGTGAACAGCAGCCAGCGGCCCGCCGCCCGTTTTGCCCCTGTCCAGACGGCGTTGGCCTTTCCAGTCCACCCCGGTGGCGATGGGGGAGCGTCGAGCACAGTCACATCGGAAAAAGCGGCGGCAATTTTTCGGGTAAGGTCGGTGGAGTGGTCATCTACAACCAGCACCTCCCAGTCCCGTCCCAGCGTCCAATCTGCATCGGACTGCGAAACCAGCGACTGAAGGCACGCCTCCAGGCAGTCCTGTTCATTCCGTGCCGGAATAATGACAGTCAGTTCCAAGCAAGCTCCGCTATTTATTATAGAAATGTGTGGCGCTGGTCGAATCTCTCTGCTCAAACCTCCAGGATCTTCTCCCGGCCTGTGCAGGCACTCTTCCTGGTGCTGGCGCTGCTCTCATCCGGATGTGACCGTGGCTCTCGTCCCGCGCAGGTAGCCACCGCGGCCCCGGACTTCACCATTACCGATGGCAACAGGACCATCCATCTGAGGGACTTTCGCGGTAAGACCGTTCTGCTCAATTTCTGGGCTTCCTGGTGTCCTCCATGCATTGAGGAGCTGCCGTCCCTCAATGCTTTGCAGCAGCAGATGCCGCAGCTGGTTGTCCTGGGCGTAAATTTTAACGATGATCGGGCGGCGTATGAGCAGTTTCTGAAAGACCATCGCGTTGCGTTTCTGACCATCCACGACGAGACACAAAAAAGCAACCTGGCCTTCGGAACGACAAGGCCGCCGGAAAGCTACATTATTGACCCGCATGGGGTCATCCGTCGCAAATTTATCGGCCCCCAGGACTGGACCAGTCCGGAAATTCTGAACTATCTCGAAAACCTGCAATAGCTGATAAGTCATTCCGGATGCTACACTCGCCCCTATGAGTGAAGAAAAACGCAGCTCCGGATGGTTCTGGTTTTTGCTTGGGGGCGGTCTTTTTGCCGCTCTGGTTGTTGTGGTCGCACTGCTGGGGTACGCGGCTGTAAAGACGCTGGGCGGTGACAGCAATTTCCGCGGAAGTAGCGTCGGGGTCATCGACATCAATGGCGTCATTGTTTCCGCCCAGAATACCGTGGACCAGTTGCGCAAGTTTGAACAGGACGACTCCATCAAGGCCATCATTCTTCACATCAATTCTCCAGGTGGAGGGGCCGCCGCCTCACAGGAGATTTACGAAGAGGTGTCCCACATCCGCAATGAGAAAAAGAAGCCCATTGTTGCGTCTATAGAAAGCATCGGGGCAAGTGGGGCCTATTACATTGCCTCCGGAACAAATAGGATTTATGCCAATAATGCCAGCATCGTCGGCTCCATTGGCGTCATTATGGAGTGGACCAACTACGGAGACCTGCTGAAATGGGCGAAATTGAAACCCGAGGTGCTGAAGGCAGGATCACTCAAAGATGCCGGATCACCCGTGCGCGAGATGACTCCGGAGGAAAAAGCGTATTTTCAGGGACTCATTGACAATATGCACGAGCAATTTATTCACGATGTGGCCCAGGGACGTGGGATTCCCGAAGCCGCGCTGAAGCCGCTGGCCACTGGGCAGGTTTGGACCGGGCAGCAGGCCCTGCCCCTGCATCTGATTGATAAACAAGGCGGCTTCAGGGATGCGCTGCTGGACACGGCCCGGCAAGTGGGGATCTCCGGCGAGCCAAACGTGGTAAAGCCCGCGAAAAAACGTCATTCTCTGCTTGACCTGATTACCACCGATGCGGACGATCTTTGGCCCAATCCGGAACGGTTACTGGAAAAACAAGCAGGCTTTTATTTTCTCTGGAAATAGGGGTGAATTGATTGCATCTATTATAGTTACAGAGCGTACCCATTTTGGACTGGAGCGAGACTGGCCATGACAAAAGCAGATTTGGTGGAGGAAGTGACCCAGCTAGGCGACTTGACGCGACGCGATGGCGAAGTCATTGTGGAAACAATCTTCGATTCTGTAATTCAGGCGCTCAAGGCCGGAGACAAGATTGAGATCCGAGGGTTCGGCAGCTTCCGTATCCGGCAGAGAAAACCGCGCACCGGGCGCAATCCAAAAACCGGGGCAAAGGTCGAGGTGCCGGCCAAGCGCGTTCCTTACTTTAAACCCAGCAAAGAGTTGCGCGACCTAGTGAATCCAAAGGATGAAGCCAGTCCGGCAGAACCTACTGCATAGGATGGCAAATCAGAGGGGCCGTCGGCCGGTTTCCGGGCTCTACCCCCTAAGTCCCACGGCTGACAACATGCGGCCTGTCTGACCATGCTCGGCCCGATAGGAGAAATAGCGGTCCCTTTGGCAACACGTGCAGTCCCCCTGCACAAAGATTGCATCCTCGCGGACCCCCGCATCCATCAATTGTCTGCGGTTGGCCTCAATCAGGTCCAGGTACAGTACCTGGCTGGAATGGCCATGCCCGGGAGGACGGGCCGTCAGAAAGAGAAGAGGGTACTTGTCTTTTACTGGGTCAGTAGTTGAGACTTCGCGGAACAGTTGGTCCGCATAGACGAACTGCGAGAAGAACTGCTCGCGTACCTCTTCCCCAACGGCATAGCAGCATTGGCGGATGCCCGGTCCGATGGCTGCAGAGAGGTCTTCCGGCTCGCTGCCAAATTCCGCCCTCATCCGCCCGATTCCCACTTCGACAATGCGTTTCAGCGTACCACGCCAGCCGGCATGGAACGCAGCCACAGCGCGCCGGTTTTGGTCTATGACCAAAACCGGAATGCAGTCTGCTGTCTGAATGCCAAGTACGATCCCCCTC
Organism: Pseudacidobacterium ailaaui; assembly: GCF_000688455.1. Classification (NCBI taxonomy): domain Bacteria; kingdom Pseudomonadati; phylum Acidobacteriota; class Terriglobia; order Terriglobales; family Acidobacteriaceae; genus Pseudacidobacterium; species Pseudacidobacterium ailaaui. The sequence goes on along the minus strand of NZ_JIAL01000001.1, from coordinate 3,352,538 downwards.
TCGGAGGTCATCATGCCATCGCCCTGTAACCGGGGATCTTCGGCGGTATGGCTGCGGTCCACCACATGCACAACAGAAGAGTGGATCTGCTTTAAAGTAACCAAAGAAGGCGTGGGTGCCTTCCCTTTGCTGAGGGCATGGAGGAACTTCTCCCGGTTGGCCAGCACGTTTTTTCTGTCGTCCTCTGCGGTAAAGCCCAGGTTCATTTCTCCAGCCTTCCTCTTAGGACCATAGACGGTCGTTGTTCCTCCGACTCGGGTACTGAATCCGTGCAGAAGCCAGGGCAGGTCAACCCATTGCGGGCATGTCACGACTTGGAGCATGGCTGAACAGTGGGAATCCTCAGGTGGCATATCACTCATTATCTGTGCTGATGCACCAAAGCAAAAGGCCCGCTGGTTGCGGGCCTTCTGTTCAGAGGCAATTTTGAGGGGAAGCCATTGAGGGTAGTGTCAACTGAGGTTCCGCATCTGCGGATTCGCAAAGGGTGAACTCAACAACTTAGGCGAGAGATACAGCATAGTGAAGTTGCCTCTATTTGTTACTACTTATGAATGCGTATCCTTTGCCAAAGTTGCCCAATAACATTGAGAAATTTTTAATACTGTGAAAGCCGAGATGAAACCTTTTATGAATTTATCCTGAAGCTTAACGACCTCCGCGCCCCTCCATCCATCAGTGCACAGCAATCTCTCCTCCTGCACCCGGCTTGTTTTTGCGCAGAAGAAGACTGAGCGGAATCATGATGAGCGAGGCGGCGCAAAGGATGAAATACATGTCTTTATAGGCAAGCGCCTGGGATTGCTGGAGTAACTGGTTATAGATTTGTCCCTGGGCCAGATAGTCCGCATTGGCCGATCCCGCACTGTGCGTAAATACACCGCTCAGTGCACTGATCTGACGCTGGAGATTGGCATTGGATGGCGTCAGGTGCTTCAGCATCTGGTCCTGATGGAACTGCCCCAGTTCCGTGATTCCGGCATTGGTAATTGAGATGAGAATGCTGCCGCCAATATTGCGTACAAAATTGATCAGTCCAGCTACCTGGTTGTTTTTCTCAACAGGCATGCCGAAATAAGCAGCCGTAGTGATGGAGATGAAGACAAAGGGGATGGAGAAGATCTGGACGATCCTGAGCCATGAAGCCATCCCAAAGCTCAGCCCGAGATTGATGCGCGTTGCCGTGAAGTAGTAGGAAAAGGCAAAACAGGCAAAGCCAAAGAGGATGATGTTCCGGGCTGGAAAGCGGCTGACGGCCTGTCCAGCCAGTGGCATCATCAAAAGAAGCACCAGGCCCCCGGCAGAGAGTGACAAGCCGGCAATGGTGGCCGTGTATCCCAGCTGCGCCTGCAAAAACTGGGGCTGCAAGACTGTGGTGGCATTCAGAAGGCCGCCGGTAAACAGCATCAGGAAGCAGCAGGTGGCAAAATTTTTGTTTTTAAACAGGCGCAATTCCATGATGGGATTTTTCGTGTGCCACTCCCAGAACAGCAGTGCGGCAAAGGAGATGGCAAAGGTGGTCCCGAAGAAGCGGATAAAGTCGGACTGGAACCAGTCCTTTTCTTCGCCCTTGTCCAGCGTAATCTGAAGGGCCGCCATGGAAATAATCAGCAGCGCGATGCCAAGCCCATCCACGTTGCGCAGCCGGCTGCGGTCTGCCTTGATCCAGGGAGGATCATCCACCATGCGTTGAACGAGAACAAGGGCCAGAATACCGACCGGGATGTTGATGTAGAAGATCCAGTGCCAACTGTAGTTGTCCGTAATCCAGCCACCCAGCGTGGGCCCGATGGAAGGGGCGAGAATCGCCACAATGCCATAGAGGGCAAAGGCGAGTCCGCGCTTGGAAGGCTCAAAAGAGTCAGCCATAATGGCCTGCGCCATCGGCTGCAGGCCCCCTCCGCCAAAGCCCTGGAGCACGCGGGCCACCAGAAGAATCCCGAGTGTTGGAGCGATGCCGCAAAGAAATGAGCTGAGGGTGAAGATGGTAATGCAGAACATGAAAAAGTTCTTGCGGCCCATAATACTGGCCGCCCATCCGCCCATCGGCAGCACCACGGCGTTGGAGACAAGATAGGCCGTCAGGACCCAGGTGCTTTCATCCTGGCTGGCCCCCAGGCTGCCAGCGATATGCGGCAGCGCAACGTTGGCAATGGAGGTGTCAAGTACCTCCATAAAAGCGGCAAGCGCTACAGTTGCAGCAATGGCCCAGGGATTGGCGCGGGGCCGCCAGCGTTCTTTTGTCAATGCTTCCGGTGCAGCGAGTGTTTGTGTCGCCATTCCTACAAATCTTTAAATCGTTCAAAAATTTTAGTCAGAACTTAAATAGATGCGGGAAAAGCCAACAATGACGCAAAGGATCGTGCTGGCGGCCGCCAAATCCTCCATTCGTCCGCGAAAAATCTATGGCATCGAATGCGAGCTGTCGGTGTTCGAGGGGACCCAGTAGCTGTTTCGGGCCACCACGTGCGCGCCATAGTCGCTGGTAAGCTTTACCACAACGCGGTGCAGTCCCGGCGCCGGGTCTGACGGGTGAAAGCTGAGAATGTAGCGATTGCGGGCATGACTGGCCAGCTCTGCCACCTGGTCTTCAAAACCTTTTTCTCGGGTAAAGGATGCATATTCTCCTCCGCTCATGACTGCCAGTTCGCGCGGGGCATTCTTCTTCACAGCTGCGGCGGCCATCAGGAGCGGGGCCAGAAGGTTCAAAGAGGCTCCTCCCTCAGCATTCCCCCTGCCCCAGTCCATGAGTCCGGCTTTGGTGGGAGAAAAAGTCAGGCCCAGCACCAGAGTATTGCTTGAGCCGATGTGTTCGACCAGGTCTTGTGCGCTGGAGTGCTTGCTGCCATGGTCGCGCGATTCGCTGATGAGCAGAAGAATACGCCTGTGGTCAGGCGGCCGATGCTCTAGCAGGTCGACAGAGTAGCCAACTGCATCGAGGATCGCAGCACCACCGTCACCCGGGCGCAACCGGCGAAGATCATCGGAGAGAATGCTGGTATCTCGAGTGAATCCTTCAAGAAAAAGCGGCTTAGAGTCAAAGACAACCAACGCGGCCTCTCCCCGGCCTCCCGCAGTAAAGAGGTCAAGCAGAGGTCCCAGTTTTGCGTATTTATCAAATTCCAGAGCAGCGGAACGGCCACGCTGGATACAGACCACCAGGGATACAGGCTGCGCATCGAGGTCGTCATCCACATGAAGGTCCTGTTGCACCCCATTGTCTTCCAGGATGAAATCTTTTTGTGTTAGCCCGTAAACAATTTCGCCCGAGGGCCTCTCCACCAGTGCGGGCACAAGGACGACGCTCGTATTCACACGAATGGTAGGGGCCGACTGCGCCGAGGGTACCGTTGCTTCTCTGGATGGCTGCTGGCCCCCGCAAACAGGGGAAATGCAAAAGCCAGGACGGACAGCAGACACGCACGGCTGAGAGGAAGCATCAATCAACAGAGTAGCAGCCCTTTAGATCTCGGGGAGAAACGTCCGCAGCAAAAGGAACAGCAGTACTCCGGCAAAGAAGACCAGTGCCATGCGGATGCCCGGCTCGCGGTTTACTTCAGGAACCAGGTCGGTGGCGGCCACATAAATGGCCACTCCGGCGGAAAGCGGCAGGCCCGCCTGCACCCAGGAGGGAAGGACATTGATGAGGACAACTCCCAGCAGCGTGGCCGCGGCCAGAATGGCTGCCGCTGTGACCGCAGCCATGCGACCACGGCCTGATGCCATCATGACCGATGCGACCGTGAAGCCTTCCGGGACCTTGTGGAGAAAAATCGCGATGAAGATCAGCCAGCCAAGCCTGCTGGAGAGAACAAACCCTGAGGCGATGGCAATGCCATCAAAAAGCGCGTGCACGGCAAGTCCGGCAAGGACGGAATAGCTGGTATGGGATGAGAGAAATTCGTCCTGATGGGTCTCTTCTCCAAAATGGAAGTGCGGCACAATGGTGTGTTCCAGCAGATGCACAACGCAATAGCCGGCAAGCACCAGCAGCGGCGCCCATCGGGCTGAGACAGCCATGCTTTCCGGCAGCATCTCAAGAAAAGCTACGGCCAGCATGAACCCCGCCCCCAATGCGACGAAATAGCGCAGATAGCGCTTTTCCCAGTGAGAGCGGACAAGGACCAGCCCGCCAAAGATGTCAGCGAAGGCGGCCACGGACCCGAGAATGAGTGAAAGGAGCATCCTGTTGCAGAAGAGCGTAATCTTTCATCATACCTGCTGTGGGCCGCAATGCTTTTGTCCAGAAGACCTAAGACCAGTGCAGAACACCTCCCGTGGTCCATCGATCAGCGTCTTTGTGCTTAGTTGTGCAGCTTCTTGGTTCGCAGCCACTCGACCAGGGCCTCAGGATCGTCCGTAATGATGGCATCGACTCCGGCATCCACCATCTTTTGCCAGTCCTCCGGGGCGTTGACCGTCCAGGGAACAACCTGCAATCCTGCGGCATGGGCCGCGGCGACCTTTTCCGGCGTCACCAGATGATAGTTCGGGCTGATGATCTGTGCTCCGGTTTGTTTTCCCACTGAAACAAAGTTCTTGTTTGTGGCGGGAATGCCCATCAGCGCATCGTCCTTTGCGTTGTCACTGAGGAGCGCTGAAAGGCGGATGGAAGGGTCCAGCTTCTTCATCGCAGTCAGGGTACGGAAGTCAAAGCTTTGCAGAATCACTCGCGATTGCAGGTGGTGCCGCCGGACTGCATCATCCACCAGCTTCACGAATTCTTCGGGCGAAGGCGTCAGCTCAGGATGGCTGGGGAAGCTTTTGGTTTCAACATTGAAGTCAAAGTTGTCTTGTGTGGCAAGGTCCAGCACCTCGTCGAAGGTCGGAATCCGGGTCCCGGGTATGGCCATTTGCCGGGGAAAGTTCGGCAACGTTGCCGATCCGCAATCGTACTGCTTTACCTGCTCCAGTGTGAGCGAGCGAATGGCCGTATGCGGAGGGACTTCAGGTCCGGTGCAGATGCGCTCACCAGGGTGGTCTGGTGTAATGAAAGGGAAGTGGGAGACCACCAAAACATTGTCCCGGGTGACGGCAAGATCGAGCTCCAGAACGTCAGCACCGTGCTGGATGGCATATTCAAAGGCGGGAATCGTATTTTCCGGGCGCGTAGCGCGGGAACCGCGGTGTCCTTGCACCAGGACCATTTGCGCGTTGGGAGTAGAGGCCAGCAACACAGCAAGACCAAAAGCCAGGACTTTCAACATACCTGCGAGTGTATTGTGCCTGCCAGCGGGGCTAGGTTGCAATGCGGTAAAAATTGAAGATGCTGACCATTGGCCATTCCACGCTGCCGATTGAAACCTTCCTGGCAATTCTGAAGGCCCACGATGTGCGCTGGCTGGTCGACATCCGTACCATTCCCAGGTCGAGGCACAACCCTCAGTTCGCTCAGGAAGACCTGGAAGAGTCACTCAGGCGCATCAGGATCCATTACCGCTGGCAGAAGTCGCTGGGCGGACTGCGTCATGCTCGGAAGGATTCCATCAACACCGGATGGCGCAATGCCAGCTTTCGTGGATATGCCGATTACATGCAGACGCCTGAATTTGCTGCGGCAATCAACGAGCTGCTGAAAGCCAGTCCGCACGAGCGTACGGCAATCATGTGCGCAGAGGCGGTGCCGTGGCGTTGTCATCGCTCACTGGTGGCAGATGCGCTGCTGGTACAGAACGTCCCGGTTCAAGACATCTTTTACGATGCCAAGGGGCACAGCCGCCAGCAGCCGCACAAACTCACCTCATTTGCGCGGGTCGAGGGGACGCGCTTATGGTACCCGGCCGAGGACGACCTATTTGCTTCCGGTATACAATCCGAAGCATGAAGTCACGCCGAGCACTCTGGTATTGGCTGCTGTTGCTTCCTGCACTCGCCCTTATGTTTCCCGGGGCCTATGCGCGGCAGGACCCGGAGCTGTTCGGCTTTCCGTTTTTCTACTGGTACCAGATGGCCTGGATCGTACTGACCAGTGTCCTTTCCGGTTTCGTATATTTGGTAACAACAGAAAAGGGACCGACTGCAGGGTCGGGCAACTGTACCCGGCAGGGACCATCTTCAGAACATCTGCGCTGAAAAGCGCCATCTACAACAGCTTCTGCCAGTCGTACGCTCCAGGTGCATCCAGCAAGATGACTCCATTCAGAATCGTGTCGCCTTGCTCAGTCCTCTAGAAATTCCTGTCTTCTCGTTTCAATCATTCGATAGTTGTTGTATTATAGAATTATGAAGGAAGACCAAGCTGTTTCCGCATTAAGCGCCCTGGCACACAACCAACGGTTGCGCGTATTTCGCGCCCTGGTCGTTGCCGGTCCGGAAGGGCTGACGCCGAGCAAGCTGGCTGACCAGCTCGATGTGCCGCGTAACACCTTGTCCTTCCATCTGAAAGAACTGGCCCATGCTGGTCTCGTCACGATCGAGCAGCAGGGCCGCAATCTGATCTATCGGGCCGAGTATGGACACATGAACGGTCTGATCCGCTACCTGACCGAGCATTGCTGCCAAGGCGGCGTTTGCGAGGTTTCCGATACCACTATTCGCTGCGACTGCTGACGCCATGACCGATACCACCTACAACGTCTTGTTCATCTGCACGGGCAATTCCGCCCGTTCCATTCTGGCCGAAGGCCTACTCAACGCGCTGGGCCAAGGCCGCTTTTCTGCCTATTCCGCTGGCAGTCACCCAAAGGGTGAGGTCCACCCGCTGGCACTCGCCACGCTGGAGCGGCTGGGCTTGCCAACCACCGGTTACCGCAGTAAGAGTTGGGACGAGTTCGTGAGGCCCGACGCGCCGACGTTCGACTTCATCTTCACCGTTTGCGACAACGCTGCTGGCGAGGCGTGTCCGATGTGGCCGGGCAAGCCCGTGTCGGCCCATTGGGGCGTGCCTGACCCGGCCGCGGTCGAAGGTACCGAGGAACAACAACGCAAGGCATTCATGGATGCGGCGATCACGCTGCGTCGGCGCATCGAGCTTTTCCTGTCGCTGCCATTGCAAAGCCTTGATGCTCTCTCGTTGCAGCGTGGGCTGCGCGATATTGGACGTCAGTGAGGCCGATACCATGAACACCGAAACCGTCGGGTCCGTGCCGGCTGCGTCTGTCATGAACGGCTTCGAGCGATATCTGAGCGTGTGGGTGGCGGCGTGCATCGTTGCCGGCATCGCGCTCGGCCAGTCCGCGCCGGGTGTATTCCAAGCTGTCGGCCGCATGGAAATCGCCCAGGTCAACCTGCCGGTCGGCCTGCTCATTTGGGTGATGATCGTGCCGATGCTGCTCAAAGTGGACTTCGCCGCACTTGGCCAGGTCAAGCGACACTGGCGCGGCATCAGTGTGACGCTGTTTGTGAATTGGGCGGTCAAGCCGTTCTCGATGGCGCTGCTGGCATGGATCTTCATTCGTCATGTCTTTGCCGCCTGGCTTCCGCCCACTCAGCTCGACAGCTACATCGCCGGCCTCATTTTGCTGGCCGCCGCACCCTGTACGGCGATGGTGTTTGTCTGGAGCCGGCTTACCGGTGGCGATCCGGTGTTCACGCTTTCGCAAGTTGCGCTCAATGACATCATCATGTTGTTTGCTTTCGCGCCTGTCGTCGGCCTGTTGCTGGGCCTGTCGTCCATCACCGTTCCTTGGGCCACACTGCTGGTGTCGGTGGTGCTTTACATTGTGATTCCAGTTGTCCTCGCCCAACTCTGGCGCCGAACGCTGCTCCGTCGGGGCCATACTGCGTTTGACAGGGCGCTGGAGCGTATCGGTCCGCTATCGATGGCGGCGCTCCTGCTGACGCTCGTGCTCCTGTTCGCTTTCCAGGGAGAGGCCATCATTCGGCAACCGCTGGTGATCGCCATGCTCGCGATGCCGATCTTGATTCAAGTGTTTTTCAACGCCGGGCTGGCGTACTGGCTGAACCGCCAGGCAGGAGAAAAACACAACATCGCCTGTCCCTCGGCACTCATCGGCGCGAGCAACTTCTTTGAGCTGGCAGTGGCCGCCGCGATCAGCCTGTTCGGCTTTCACTCGGGCGCGGCGCTGGCCACTGTGGTCGGCGTGCTGATCGAAGTGCCGGTGATGCTGCTGGTGGTGCGCATGGTCAATCGCTCGCGTGGCTGGTACGAACGCCGCACTGCCGCGCCCTAATCTTCAGCAACAGCGGGGTCAGGATGCAGAGGGGATGGTAGCTAGGGCCACCCAGAGTGAACGTTGAAAGTCTTCAGCTTTTTTGAGGGCGGCCGGGAGAGAAGTGGCGTGACTCCTCCGAGCTTCTCATGACGTTCCGTCTGCAGCTAGGGTCGCGGGCGTGGATGAGAAGCGGTGCTCCCATCGGTCAGGCCCATCGCCCATTTGATGGCTTCAAAGTACATCCTGCGAATGTCCGGGTCCTGCCATGACTCTTCCGTGTGTCCCAGTGTGGAATAGAAGACCCGTCCTTTGCCGTACATTTTGCACCAGGCAACAGCAAAATCGCGGTCGGTACGGTGAATGCGCGGGTTGTTGGAAAAATCCATCCTGGATGCATCGAGACTGAGGAGCACGTTGACCTTGTCCCGGGACCAGCTTTTTGCCTGATAAATTTCGTCATACTTCACAAACTCTCGCGGAAAATGACGTACGGCAGGGAAATCAGGGGCCTCGTTGATGATGGGCGCGTTAAAGGTGCCCCACGGATGCTGGTCAAACCATCCTCCGATCATGTCCCCGTACTCCGGCCATGTGTAATTGGTATCAAGGGCAGCATGGATACCGACAAAGCCCTTACCGTCTTCCTTGATAAAGGAAATCATGTCGCGTTTCTGGTCGTCTGTCATCTCCAGCTCCCCTGTGGTGCTGGCAAAAACAAGCACATCAAAAGAGTCAAGGTTCTTCGCATTGCGTCCGAGGTCCTTCTTTGTCAGAAGTTCCGTATCGGTGCGCATGACCGTGTCCCACAGGCCGCTCTCTTTTCCCATGTCATAGATGGCATTCATAGCGGCAGAGACCGAATCGTGCTCGAATCCTTTTGTCTGGGCAATCACCAGCACGTGTCGCAGATGGACCTGCTTGCTATGCGGGGAGGGCGGCAGCGGATCGATCTGGGAGGCAGACAGCGGCAAAGAAGCGAGGAAAAGCAGCATAGCGAGGGCGGGATGACGCATTGCTTTCTCCTGAGTCAGAGGATTTTCCGCAGAACGGCACCCTCCGGGCCTGCACTCTTGGCCCCGAGGGTGCCTGGCCATTACCTGGTTGGACCGTCCTCCTGTTCGACCTCTGGACCTTCGCCGGGGAAGGGCCATTTGCGGTTGAGCGGCTGGGTTTCTTCGCGCACGGATTTTGGCACCTTGTTGATCTTCAGGTTCTCAAGTACGTGCACGCCAAGTTTTCCGGCCGTTGCAATGTCGATGTCGCCATCCTTGTCCAGGTCTGCGGTCACGATTTGCGTTCCGGCGCTGGCTGTTCCATTGACAGAAAGCGCGTAACGGGTGAAGACAGGGTCTGCTTCGGGGGCCGAGATGCGCATGGTATCTCCAATCCCCTTAGCGTGCACCGGGGCAGCAGTCTTTCCCGCCCGGGACCTGGCTGCGGCCAGCTGCTCTTTTGTAGGCAGCTTATAGGCGTACAGTACGACAGGGTCATAAGACCCCGGGTCTGCACCGGAATGGCCGCGGTAGCGCTTGCCCGTGATGAGCTCCGGCTGGCCGTCTCCATCAATGTCTACCAGCGCGAGTGCATGAGACTGGGAAAAGGATTCATCGATCGTATGCCGTATCCACATAGGATGCGATGGAGTACCGGCTTGTTCCAGCCAATACAGGCCGTAGCTGTGACCTTGTCCGAAGATCAGGTCCATCTTTCCGTCGTGGTTCACGTCATAGCCGATGATCGGGAAGCCCGTATCGCCCAGGTCCCAATCGCCATGCCATTTCCACTGGTCGTGATTGGCGTCTATCTGCTCAAACCAGCCGTGAGGGGTGAGAACATCTGGTTTGCCATCGCCATTGATATCGGCCACACCGATTCCGTGGCCGTCCTGTTCTGTTCCGCCCAGGTGATGGACCGCGGGTTTTGGTCCCGAGAAGTCTACCCAAAGGACGCCGGCCCGGTTATAGTGGGCCAGAGCAACATCGGGCTTGCCATCACCGTTGATGTCGGCAAAGGCACCCCCTTCTGTATCGTAACTGTCAGTGATCTTTTCTGCCTTCCACATCTGTCCGGCTTTGGTGGCATCCGGACCAGGGTTTTTGTACCACCAGAGACCGTTGGTGATCCATCCGGCCGTGACGAGGTCGGGCAATCCGTCGTGGTCCACATCCACGATCCACTCGCCGCAGTCAGAAACAAACTCGTTGTGAATGCCGACGGTGCGGAACTGGTGCTGTTTCCATTCACCGCCTTGCGGGCCTGGGTTTTCATACCAATAGGCCCCGCTGAGCAGGTCCGGGTAGCCGTCACCGTTCATGTCCAGCAAAGAGATGCCTTCGGCATGGTCGGTCCCCAGCCGATGCGCGAGGAAGGCGATGCGTGGCTGGCCGCCGGGCCCATTGCCCGGATCGGGTTTGCGAAATTCTGTTGCCTTATCAGGTTCCTGCGCGTGCACTGGCGGCAGCAGGGAAAGCGCAAGGACAGGAAGAAGAAACCGGAAGTATTTTTTCATTTCAGGCCCTTTCAATCTTCATGGTTTCGGGGTTCCAGTGAACGACGCTGCCGCGGTCCACGCTGACATTCGCGAGCAGGGCCGCTCCGGCTGCGCGGAAGCCAAAGACCGGGTCTTCCACCACGGGCGTCCGGTTGCGGACGGCATTGAAGAAATTGTGAAAGTGGTCATAGCTGTCCAGGTAGCCTTCAGGTGCAGCAAATTTTTCTACTGCCGCTGGTGGTGCACCGGTGAAGTGTTTGACGGGATATTTCTTGCGGTATTCCTCAATGTATTGCCGCTGCATGGCATCAGCGAAAGTTGAGACGGTGTAGCCGGGCTCAGTGGCTGGGGGGACGCGCGTCACGGTGACGGAGTTGCCGGCAATCGCCATCTGGCCTTCCGATCCGGTAAACAGGAAGCCTTCGCTTTCCTCGCCGCCGTCTACAAAATTTACCCGCAGGGCCAGATTGAACTCCTGGGGATAATCGAACAGCGCCAGCAGCACGTCGTAAGCGTCCCGACCATCCTTCCAGTAGCGCAGACCACCGGTGGCCATGGCGCGCGTTGGTCCATTCGCGCCCGTGATGAAGTGCGTTCCGCTGAAGAGATGGACAAACAGGTCGCCAGCTACACCGGAACCATAGTCTTTCCACTTACGCCACTGGAAAAATCGCTCGGCGTTCCAGGGAACTTTGGGGGCTGTACCCAGAAAGCGCGGCCAGTCACAGGTCTGCTCTGAGGCATCAAGCGGAATGGAATAGTCCCATGCCCCAATGGCGGAATTGCGGTCCCAGTAGGCACTGACCATGTTGAGTTTGCCAATGATCCCGGAAGCCAGAAGCTCCTTTGCTTTCGCGTAAACAATGGAGCTGACCCGCTGGCTCCCCACCTGAAGGATGCGATTGGTCTTGCGCGCCGTAGCGATGATCTCCGGCCCATCAGAATACAGGTGGATCATGGGCTTTTCCAGATACACGTCCTTGCCCGCGTTCATCGCATCCACCGCGGCCTGCTTGTGCCAGTGGTCCGGCGTGGCGATCAGCACGGCGTCCACATCCGGACGGGCCAGAATTTCCCGGTAATCGCGAGTGGTGAAGATGTCCTGCCCCCAGAGTTCCTTGCAGTGAGTAAGACGGCCGTCATAGCAATCTGCCGCAGCCACCAGTTTCACCCCAGGGACCTGCACGGCAACACTTGTATCAAATTGCCCCTGAATGCCTGCGCCAATCAGTGCCAGATGAATCTGGTCATTCGGCGAGCGGGGGGCCGTGGCCTGAGTTTGTCCAAAAAGAGGTTTTAAGTAAGTTGTTGTGGCGGCAGCGGCAGTCATCCTCATGAAGGTCCTGCGGTCGAGCATCATGTATGGCAGCTCACTTTCTTGTAGAAATTGAATTCGTCGGCCATTGTATCTGATTTGTGGAAACGATTGCATTCTCGGATTGCTACACTATGAAGTGGGTCTTCTTCGCATCGCAGCCATCCGTTTTCTGAATCCCGCACCGCTGATGTGGGACTTTGAGCATGCTCCGGAAAAAATCAGACTGGCGCAGCGTTATGTTCTCCATGAAACGACGCCCGCGCAGTGTGCCGAGGAGCTGGCGCAGGGGAGCTCTGACATTGGACTGGTTCCGGTGGCGGCCTATGCATCCTCCCCTTCCTGGAAGATTGTGCCTGGGTGCGCCATCGCATCTCTGGGGGCCATCCGCTCGATTGTCCTGGTGGTCCGTCACCCTGACGGAATCGAAGCAGTCAACAAGGTTGCTCTTGATACGTCCTCCCGCACCTCGGCAACCTATACACGGATTCTGTTCCATCACTTTTGGCGCCGTCGCGTTGCGTTTGTTCCTTTTGCCCCGGATCTGGAAGCCATGCTGCGGGCAGCCGACGCTGCTTTGCTCATCGGAGATCCAGCGCTGATCGCACTGGAAGATCGCAGGGCGCGTGAGGAGCGCACCGGAGAGAAGCTTTTGTACCTGGACTTGGGCCAGGAATGGAAGAAGTGGACCGGAACGGCTTGGGTGTCGGCCTTCTGGGCCGTCCGGGACCTCCCCGTGGACGCGCAGCAAATCGTTGGTGACTTTCAGCAATCACGCGACCACGGACTGGAGCATGTCGAAGACCTTGTGCGAGAGTGGACCGCGCGCCTGCCGCTTCCAGCCGAAACGGTCCGGAGTTATCTTACACAAAACATTCATTACCATCTGGATGAGGAATGCCTGGAAGGACTGCGGCTTTTTTATCGCTATGGGACCGAGTGCGGAGCACTGCCTGGTGTCCCGCAACTGCGTTTTCTTTAGGTTCGGGCTGGCTGTGAATTTTCACTCCTCACACACGACTTGTGCGGGAAAATCTGCGTCCTACACTGCGTGAGTCCTCTTCAGCGCGTACACGGGCATCCTGCTGCTGTCCCTCACTGGCTGGTCCATTTTGGTGCACTTGGAGTCTTTGTGGTGTCCATGCTGGATGCGTCCCTGGTTCCTCTGCCTCTTCCCGGCAGCACGGACATCCTTGTTCTGCTTCTGGCCGCGCGTCATACCGCTCCCTGGCTGCTGGTGGTGGCCAGCGTGGGTGGCAGCGTACTCGGTGGCTCTCTGACCTGGAGCGCCGGAAAGAAAGGTGGAGAGGCCATGTTGGAAAAACATGTGCCCAAACGGTTTCTCGCGCGCCTGGAACGATGGGTGAAGCACCACGGACCTGCCAGCGTGGCTACGGCCGCCATTCTGCCTCCGCCCATTCCGCTGATGCCTTTTCTGCTGGCCGCCGGTGCCTTGGGAGTGGCACGGAAGCAGTTTTTATGGGCCCCGTACCGCAGCGCGGACGCTGCGGTACGGGGCCATCGTCTGGCTGGGAGCAACCTACGGCCGCCACGTAGGGAAGCTGTGGTCGAGCTATGTCGCAGGATGGTCCCATGTCATCCTGTGGAGCTTTCTCGGGCTTCTGGCCGCGGCAGTTCTGCTCGGAGTGTGGAAATACCGTCAGGACCAGCACAAACAAAAGCTTGCATCTGCTGTGACCAGTTGTTCGTCCCCGGCCCGGGATGCGGGTCCCTGAAGGCCGAGGACAAAGACCGGAAGCTCGTGGCTAAATTTCCCAGCGGAGCAGCGCGGCCCCGACCGTAAAACCCGCGCCCACGCTCGCAATCAGCACCAGGTCCTCTTTCTTTAACCGGCCTTCTTCGCGTGCGGTCTGCATGGCAATGGGAATCGTGCCCGCGGTGGTATTTCCATAGCGATCAATGTTGATGATGACCCGCTCAGTCGGCATTCCCAGGCGCTCAGCAGTAGAGAGAATAATGCGTTTGTTGGCCTGGTGTGGAATGAAGCAGCCGAGGTCGGTCCCCTTGAGTCCGTTGCGTTCCAGGACCTTTTCCGTGGCTTCCGCCATTTTCCGCACCGCGTATTTATAGACCGCCTGTCCGTCCTGGTGGACATAGTGCATCTTTTTGGCGACGGTTTCGGCTGAGGAAGGGTGAAGACTGCCGCCTCCGGGCATGTAAAGCGAGCAGGCACCGGAGCCATCAATTTCGTGCACATAATCCACCATGCCGACTTCGCCCTCAGAGGCAGGTTCGATCAGAACAGCGCCCGCTCCGTCTCCAAACAGGATGCAGGTGGCCCGGTCAGTGTAATCAATAATGGAAGACATGGTGTCTGCGCCGATGACCAGGACCTTGGAGTGTGCGCCAGACTCTACGAGTTTCGTGCCCATCTGAAGGGCATAGACAAAGCCAGAACATGCGGCCGAGAGGTCAAAGCCCCAGGCCCCTTTTGCCCCAAGCTTGTTCTGGACCAGGCAGGCAGTGGAGGGAAACATCATGTCCGGCGTTACGGTTGCGACAAGGATGGCCTCAACTTCCTCCGGAGTAACGCCGCGTTCCGCCAGGCATTTTCTTGCAGCTTCGACGGCCATATCGCTGGTGGCCTGTCCTTTTTCGACCAGGTGACGTTCACGGATGCCGGTACGCTCCACGATCCATTGGTCGCTGGTTTCAACCATCTTTTCTAAATCGGCGTTGGTAAGGGTCCGGGGTGGAACATAGGTGCCGAGGGCGCTGATCTTGGCGCGTCGCGCCTGTTTCGGACGCAAGGTAAGGCTCAAAGGGTTCTCTCCATCAGGTACAAAGTAAAAACTTATTTTCTATGAGGAGATTGCGTGGTGTCTATGAAAGGCAGAGGTGGGTGAGGTGGAAAATGCAAAAGTTCTGTTGTGAAGGGGAAGGAAAAACCAGTGCACCGGGGAACCTGCTGCACACGCACTGGCCCGTTACCGTTGCTTCCTTCCGGACCTGGCGGGGTTGGCGGGATTGCGTCGCGCAGGACCCGGCACACTAGTGATCATATCACCTTTGCAGGTGCCCGATGTGCCGTTTCGCAATCAGTTTGGGGCGGCCCTCAAAGAGGACACGGCTTTGGAAAGATTGCAGCTTTCTCCACTTGCGCTGCGCTCCGGTCCGGATGACGGTCGAGGTTTTCAGAGGATTTCCAGTAAAATAAGAGTGTGACGCAATCTCTTCTCGACGGCGCTGATACCAGCGTCCTCGATTCCCCAAAAAACGAAGCTCCGTCCAAGCCGCTGAAGGTGGGTTTTGTGAGCCTGGGCTGTCCCAAAAACCTTGTGGACAGCGAGGTGATGATGGGCCTGCTCCATCAGGCGGGCGCGCAGATGGTCACGTCGCCAGATATGGCAGACGTGCTGGTCGTCAACACCTGCTCCTTTATCGACAAAGCCAAACAGGAATCCGTAGATACGATTTTGGAAATGGCTCAGTATAAATCCGAAGGCAAGGCACAAAAGCTGATTGTGGCCGGATGTCTGGTGGAGCGATACCGCGATGAAATTCAGAAAAATATTCCGGAAGTCGACGCGGTTATAGGAACGGGAGAGCTCGAACAAATTCTTGCAGCGGCAGGTTTGCATGCTCCCGAGCCGGCCTTGAAGCCTGCATCACCGTTCCAGATTCTCACCGGTACGGTTGCGCGGGCCGAGGGCGAGCGCCGCCAGGCCCAGGGACGGTTTGCGCGCAGCGAATGGGACGGCGCTACGGCTGCGCTCCCGCAGTATCTGTATGACCACACCACTCCGCGGCTTCTGGCAACGCGTGGTCCTTCCGCTTATATCAAGATTGCCGAAGGGTGCGACCATCCATGCAGCTTTTGTGTGATTCCGAACCTGCGGGGAAAATTCCGCTCCCGTCATTTTGAATCTGTCGTGGCGGAGGCAGAAAGCTTGGTCGCACAGGGTGTCCGGGAGATCACCCTCATCGGTCAGGACACAACCTGCTATGGCGAAGACCTGGGTCTGAAGGACGGTCTCGCACTGCTGCTGGAGAGGCTGGCTGGCATTGAGGGACTGCGCTGGCTGCGCTTTCTTTACGCATATCCGAACAAGATCACAGGCCGTCTGCTGGAGACCATCGCGCGGCACGAAAACATCTGCAAGTATCTGGATGTTCCGCTGCAACACGCTTCTGCACCAGTGTTGAAAAGCATGAAGCGTGGTGCGAATGCGGAAATCTTTCTGAAGATGCTTGAAAAGGTACGTGCGGCTGTTCCTGAGATTGCGCTGCGCACCTCATTCATTGTGGGGTTTCCAGGTGAGACCGATACGGATTTCGAGACCTTGCAGGAGTTTGTCCGCCTGGCAAAGTTTGACTGGCTGGGTGTCTTTGGCTACTCCGATGAGGAAGGTTCCGGCGCATTTTCTCTGGGGAAGAAGGTCCCTGCCAAGGTCATCCAACAGCGGCAGCGTGCGTTGATGCGGTTACAGAAGGGCATCAGCAAAACGATCAGGCAGCAATGGGTGGGCAGAACGATGACTGTACTTGTGGAGGGGGAATCGGAAGAAACCCCGCTTTTGTGGCAGGGCCGGTCGCAGTTCCACGCTCCGGAAATCGATGGGACAGTCTACATCAATGACTTTGGCCCCTACGAAGCCATTGAGGCAGGCAAGTTTTATGAGTGTGAGATCACCGAAGCGCATGAGTATGACGTGATCGCGCGGGTGATTCAGAGTGCATGAGCAGACGGCCTTCCAAAAACAGAAAAGTCCTCCGTTGTCCCACCTGCGGGACGATTGTAGTGCCCGAAGGGGCGGATTTTCCATTTTGCAGCGGGCGCTGTCAACTCATTGATCTGGGTAAATGGGCGAGCGGGGCCTATCGCATCACTTCTCCCGTACTCGATCCGGAAGTTCTGGAAGATTTCGAGTCGGCCAAAAAGCCCCAAAAGAACGATGACGAAGAATAAAACACGCTGGGCCTGGATCTCTGCGACATTCTTCGGTGCTGGGCTGGGAAGACCAGGACCCGGCACCTGGGGTTCAATCGCCGCTGTGCTGCTCTGGCTGCTGGTCTGCCGGAGCGCGCACCTTGCTGCCGCGGGAGTGGCTGTCTTTTCGCTGGCGGGCGCGCTGTTGGCGCTGCTGGTGGGGGTACCGGCAGCCACGATTGTGGCACGGGAAAGCGGCCGCGAGGACCCCGGCCACGTGGTGCTGGATGAGGTCTGCGGACAATGGATCGCGCTTGCCGCCTCTCCGCCGGAATGGTCCCATGCTCTGCTGGCTTTGCTGCTTTTCCGTATTTTCGACATCATAAAACCGTGGCCGGCGCGCCAACTCGAACGCCTGCATGGCGGAACAGGCATTATGCTCGATGATGTGGCTGCCGGGACCTATGCGCTGGTGATATTTGTTGTGATACATCACTGGTGGTAGGAAATGGCAATGCGCCGCTGGTTTCAGGACATGGCTAGGACAAAAGCAAATACGCAGGAAACACCCAGAATTGAGGCCGTAGTGCCGGCCGCGGCCATCCCCGGCGGCGAGGTAGAGCTGATTGGCGCAAGCCTTGGCCCGGTCGCCCAAAGACAGCCGGTAGTCATGCTGGGACAATTGGCTGCGCCTCTCCTTTTGAGCCGAAGCCGTCGCATTCGCCTGAAGGTCCCCGAGGAAGCAGAAACCGGAAACCTTCGCGTTCTGCAGAATGGGGCACAGAGCAACGATGCCCGCCTCATGGTTGGAGGCATGATCGCAACAGATGTCCATATCGTGGCCAACCCGGCAGTCGATCGCGAAGGAAACATCTACGCCACACTGTCCGGGCCCAGGGGCCAGTCGACCCCGGTTTCGGTTTTCCGGATTGGTTCCGATGGCGAGATGCGGCCGTTTGTTACAGGAATCATGAATGCAACCGGACTGGCGTTAGATCCAGAAGGTTTTCTCTACGTTTCCTCGCGAAATGATGGGGTGGTCTATCGCGTTTCGCCGAACGGCATCTACACTCAGTTTGCCGAGGGCATGGGGATTGCCACCGGGATCGCCTTTGATAGCGAACAGAACCTGTTTGTCGGCGACCGCAGCGGCACGATTTTCAAGATTGCCCCCGACCGCCAGATCTTTGTCTTCGCCACGCTGGAACCCAGTGTTTCCGCTTATCACCTTGCCTTCGGGCCCGATGAGGTGCTGTATGTGGCCGGGCCGACGACTTCAAGCTACGACAATCTCTACGCCATTGACCGCGACGGCAATACGACGGTCTTCTTCCGCGGGCTGGGACGTCCTCAAGGCATGGCCTTTGATATCAGCGGGAACCTGTATGTCTGCGCATCCTGGCAGGGAAGACGCGGCGTCGTGCGCATTACGCCGGAGAAGGAGGCCTCGCTTGTGATTGCCGGGACCGGACTGGTCGGGTTGGCCTTTGCTCCCGGCGGGGACATGGTTCTGGCCACGAGCACGGCCATGTATCATTTACCTTTGGGAGTGGAAGGGCTGCGGCCTTTCTGACTTTTCTGGTCCTGCCTGCTCATGAAATGCGAAATCATTGCCATTGGTTCTGAACTGCTTACCCCCTGGCGGCAGGACACCAATTCTTTGTATCTGACCGAACGGCTCAACGAAATCGGTGTCGTGGTTGCCTTCAAAACCATCGTGGGTGATCGTAGAAAAGACCTCGCCGCCGCCATCCGGACAGCGTTGGGCCGCACCGACATTGTGATCACGATGGGTGGTTTGGGGCCGACCGAGGACGACCTGACGCGCGAGGCCTGGGCAGACGTGCTGGGCACGAAACTAAAGCGCGACGCAGACATCGTGGGACAGCTCTACGCACGTGCGGCGCAGCGGCGCTGGACGCTGACGGAAAATAATCTGAAGCAGGCCGACATGCTCGAAGGTGCGGAGGTGCTTGAGAACCCGCATGGCACCGCGCCCGGGCAGTGGCTGGACACGGTCTTTGCAGGTCACCGCAAGCTGGGCATGTTGCTTCCCGGGCCTCCCAGAGAAATCAAGCCGATGTTTGACCAGCAGTGTATGCCGCGTCTGCGCGCCGTGCTGCCTGTGCGTCACATCGCGACACGGACACTCAAAGCGGCCATGATCGGCGAATCGCTTTGCGACTCGCGGATTGCCCCAATTTATACCCAATATCCGGATGTGGAGACGACCATTCTTGCCGGAGCAGGGGACATTCAGATTACGCTCATGTGCCGTCATCCGCGGAAAGAACATGCTGAAGCGCGCGTCCATGAACTGGCCAGCCGCATTGAGGACGAACTGGATGATTTTGTCTATTCTTCGCAGGGAGAGGGCCTGGAGCAGATTGTCCTGTACTATCTGGAAATGCGCGGTGCCACTCTCTCTGTGGCAGAAAGCTGTACGGGAGGGATGCTGGCGCAACGCCTGACCAGCGTCAGCGGCAGTTCCCGGTCTTTTCTAGGTGGGGCCGTAGTCTACAGCAACGAGCTGAAGACGGAGTTTGCCGGGGTGCCGGAAGAATTGATTGAGATGCGCGGCGCCGTCAGCCGGGAAGTGGCCGCAGCTCTGGCCGAGGGCATTCGACGCCGGTGTTCAAGTACTTATGGCGTAGGAATTACAGGAATCGCCGGCCCTACGGGCGGGACCGAGGAGAAACCTGTGGGCCTGGTCTATATCGCCCTGAGCGATGGCGTACAGACTGAGGTGGTTGAGAAAAACTTTGCCGGCGATCGCGAACGCGTCCGTTTTTATGCCACCCAGCAGGCGCTCGACATGGTACGCCGCAGGCTGATGTAGCTGCTACACTCAGAATCGCGATGCTAGTGGTCCCATATTTTGTAATTGCGTTGATCGCGTATCTGCTAGGGTCTGTGCCCTTTGGTTATGTTCTGGTGCGCGTTTTCCGGAAAGAGGACATCCGCGCCAAAGGCAGCGGCAATATCGGTGCTACCAATGTTGTTCGTTCCGGAGCAAAAGGACTAGGCGCCCTCACGTTTCTGCTGGATGCGCTGAAAGGTGCGTTGGCTGTCCTTCTCGCGCAGTGGGTATTTCCCGCCGTTCCGGCGCAGAATGCGGCTGCGCTGGCTGCGTTGTCTGCCATCCTGGGGCACATCTTTCCTGTCTGGCTGCGATTCAAAGGGGGCAAGGGCGTGGCAACAGCGCTGGGCGTCTTTCTGGCGCTGGCATGGCCGCCTGCAATGGCCGGACTCGGCGTTTTTGTTCTGGTTTTTGTCTTGTTCCGTTACGTTTCACTGGCCTCCATTCTGGCCGCTGCCGCCTTTCCGCTGTTTGCATTTCTTCTGCCTCATCGCGAGACATACAACCTGTGGCTGACCGCCGTGATTCTGATTGTGCCGGTCCTTGTGATTGCAAAACACTCTCAGAACATCCGGCGGCTGTTGCATGGCACGGAGTATCGCTTTGGGAAGTCAAAGGAAGCCGCTGCATGAGCCGCATTGCAGTGATGGGCAGCGGAGCATGGGGAACAGCCATCGCGATCAGTCTTGCCAGGCGCGGCGGCCATGAAGTCACCCTGTGGGCCCACGCGATGGAAGTGAGTGAGGGCATCCGGGAATACGGTGAAAACCGGGCCTTTCTTCCCGGCTTTCCCATACCGAAGATCATTTCCGCCACTTCCAGCATCCAGGAGGCCCTGGATGGGGCTGAGATTGTTGTCAGCGTGGTGCCATCGCACCATGTGCGCGCAACGTACACGCAGTTTGCTCCGCATCTTCGGCCCGGGCAGATGCTGGTCAGTGCAACGAAAGGGATTGAGGATGGGTCCCTGCTGCGCATGAGTCAGGTGATTCTGGATGTGCTCGGGGGTTTTGGTCTGCACTTGCCGCTCGGGGTCTTGAGTGGGCCCTCCTTTGCCCAGGAAGTGGCTGCTGGACTGCCAACGGCGATTACGATTGCTTCTGACAGCACGGATCTGGCCGCCGGCATCCAGCGCGAGTTTGGAAGCCAGACACTGCGTCTTTATACCAACGATGATCTGGTCGGAGTGGAGCTGGGCGGCGCGCTCAAAAACGTCATCGCCATTGCCGCCGGGATTGCCGCCGGTCTGGGCCTTGGACACAACAGTGTGGCAGCGATCATTACCCGTGGTATTGCAGAAACAACGCGCCTTGCGGTTGCCTGCGGAGGTAGACGCGAAACACTGGCCGGGCTTTCCGGCGTAGGGGACCTCGTGCTTACCTGTACCGGTGCATTGTCCCGCAACCGCACCGTCGGTGCCGAGCTGGGGAAGGGACGAAGGCTTTCGGAAATCCTGGCCGGACTGAAGGGAAAAGTAGCTGAAGGTGTGCGCACCACATCGGCGGCCCTGGGCCTTGCGCGGCGCTATGGAGTGGAAATGCCGATTACCGAGCAGGTGGCTGCGATCCTGAACGAAGAAAAATCACCGCAGGACGCAATGCGCGAATTGATGGCGCGTCCAGGACGTGATGAATAGATTGCTACACTTGAAGCAGCGGTATTTTCCATGATTCAAACACTCTTTGGCAGCCTGAAAGAGGCTGAAGAACCAGAAAAGAAAAGTATCTTCGACCGGATGAAGCAGGCGATCTCGCGCACCCGCGAGAACCTGAGTGACCGGATTGAAAGCGTCATGGCCCTGACGCGCGAAGTAGACGAGTCGGCGCTGGAAGATCTGGAGATGAGCCTGCTCGCCTCAGACCTGGGTGTGACCACCACCTCGGAAATCATCGACCATCTGCGCGAGCGGGCCAAACGGCAGCAGATTCGCGATGGCGCAGAACTGAAGTCCCTTTTAAAAGAGCAGATCCAGGGCATTCTGGATGCGCAGCAGCGCCCTGCGCCCTTTGTGCCAGCGCCTCCAGCCGTCATCATGATGGTAGGCGTAAACGGAACGGGCAAGACCACGACCAGTGGCAAGCTGGCTGCGTTCTATCGCTCTCAGGGCAAGACCGTCTTACTGTGCGCTGCGGATACGTTCCGTGCTGCGGCCATGGAGCAACTGGAGGTCTGGAGCCAGCGCAGTGGCGTAGAGATGATCAAGGGCCGCCAGGGCGGCGACCCTTCCGCAGTATTGTTCGATGCGCTCCAAGCGGCAAAAGCACGTGCCCGAGATGTGCTGATCGTGGATACGGCCGGACGCCTGCACACAAAAGACGGACTGATGGCGGAACTTGACAAGATGCGGCGTACTACGCGACGCCTTGTCCCGGATGGCCCGCATGAAGTCCTTCTGGTGATGGATGCGACGACCGGACAGAACGGTTTGCAACAGGCGCGGATCTTCACAGAATCTGCCGGCGTAACAGGGATCGTGCTCACCAAGCTCGATGGCACGGCCAAAGGAGGGATTGCGGTGGCCATTGCACGTGAGCTAAAGCTTCCGGTCCGCTATGTCGGCGTGGGTGAGAAGCTCGAAGACATCCTGCCCTTTGATAGCAGCGCCTTCGTGGATTCCCTTCTGGGGGCGTGAATCCAGATGCAGAAAGACATCCGCTGGATGAGACGAGCGCTTGACCTTGCGCGGCAGTCTGTTGGTGTCTCTTCTCCAAATCCCGCCGTGGGATGTGTGCTGGTCCAGCGTGACGGAAGGCTGGTAGGTGAGGGCTTTCATCAATATGATGCATTGGACCATGCCGAAATCGTGGCACTCAGGCAGGCTGGAGAAAAGGCCCGCGGAACGACGGCCTATGTCACACTCGAACCTTGTTCCCATCACGGACGGACCGGGCCATGCGCCGATGCCCTCATCCGGGCCGGGGTGCAGCGGGTTGTGGCGGCGACCTGCGATCCGAATCCAGCGGTCCATGGGCAGGGAGTGGAGAAGCTTCGTAAAGCAGGCATTTCTGTTGAGGTCGGCGTTCTGCAGGACGAAGCGCGCAGAATCAATGATGGCTTTGCGAAATATATCGTCACCGGACTACCCTTGATCACTCTGAAGGCCGGCGTGTCGCTCGATGGACGCATTGCTCCCGCTCCTGGAGTTGTGCCGAAGGGAAAACCGCACTACATCACCAGTGAGGCATCGCGCGCGATTGTGCAGGAAATGCGCCATGCCTCAGACGCCGTTCTGACCGGGATCGGCACGGTCCTGACTGACGACCCTTTGCTTACAGATCGCAGTGGTCTGCCGCGCCGCCGGCCATTGCTGCGGGTGGTGCTTGACTCATCGTTGCGCTTGCCTCTCGATTGCAGGCTGGTGCAGACAGCCAAAGATGATGTGATGGTCTTCTGCACGGAACGCGCCCCCGCAGAGAAATTACGCGAGCTGGACGCCCGCGGCATCCGCGTGGAACAGCTTTCCGGACAGGACGGTCGCGTCCCACTGAAGTTGGTGGTGCACAGATTGGCTCACAGCAATGTGCTTAACGTGATGCTGGAATGTGGGGCGCATCTGAACAGTGCTGCGATGAAAGCGCAGATCGTGGACAAGCTCAGTTTGTTTTATGCTCCAGTGCTCCTCGGCGAACACGGAGTCCCCCTTTTTTCCGGAGAGGCGAGTGTCCTCAAGGAGCCGCAGCGCATCTGCTCAAAGACAATCGAACAGGATGTACTGTTGGAAGCATATCTGCACGACCCTTGGAAGCAGGAGAAAGTATGTTTACCGGACTGATTGAAGCTACCGGAAAGGTCCTCAGCCTGGAAGACCGCGCAGGTACCAGACGCATTGCGGTTTCCGCACCAAAAGTGGCCGAAAAGCTGCGGGAAGGGGATTCTGTGGCCGTCAGCGGGGTCTGCCTCACCGCGCTGGATATTTCGGCAGATCCTCCGGTTTTTTATGCTGATCTGGCAGAGGAAACTGTGGCGCGGACTTCGCTTGCAAGACTGAAGCCGGGATCAGTGGTAAATCTTGAACTCCCCACCCCGGCAGGCACTCCATTGGGTGGACATGTGGTGCAGGGGCATGTGGATGCGACTGGCACCCTGCTCTCTCTGGAGCCTGTTTCGTCCGCTGCGGATCTGTCCGTAACAGACTGGTGGCTGCGGGTTTCGGTACCAGACAGCGTGGCGCGATATATTGTCGAAAAGGGATCAATTGCGATCGAGGGCATCAGCCTTACCGTTGCAAAATTTGATGGCAGCACGGTGACCATTGCGATCATTCCGCACACGTATGCGCATACCAATCTGCATACGCTCAAACCTGGAGATCCGGTAAATCTGGAGGCTGACGTCATGTTGAAGTTTTTTGAGCAGGAGCGCCGGCAAAAGACGGCCGCTTCTGAGTTGACATTGGAATACCTGATTGCCAACGGATATTGAAGGACACACAACATCTCTCTCTCTTCTCACCAATGGCCGCTGCGCAGTGTAGACTCAAGACGTGCAGGTGCAGGGCCCTTTGGCCCTGTTAAACGGGAAGCCGGTGCAATTCCGGCACTGTCCCGCAGCGGTGATGGGAGCGAAAAGCGCACGGTTGGCTGTCAACCACGCACTGTTCAGCGATGAATGGGAAGCGGCGCCCAGTAGAAGGCCCAGAGTCCGAATACCGGCCTGCGCAGCGCCATCGCGTGCGCATACTTGTCGGCTGGCCTCGGGGAATGGGCCACTGATACTGGTCCCTGCGCGCAGATGGTTCCAATTTGATTTGCAAAGGAACCACTTCTCATGTCTCTGAAAACCGCGAATCTCGGATATCCGCGCATCGGTGCGCGTCGTGAACTCAAGTTTGCTCTTGAATCATATTGGCAGGGTAAGAGCGGCGAAGATGCACTGCTGGCTACTGCTCATGCATTGAAGCGCGATCGCTGGCTTGCCCAGAAGCAGGCCGGTATCCACTTCATTCCATCCAATGATTTTTCCTTGTATGACCATGTGCTGGACATGCTTGTGTCCCTGGGTGCCACGCCGGAGCGCTTCGGCAACGACGAAGTCACCTTACAGCGCTATTTTGAGATGGCCCGCAACAGCCAGCATCAGTCTCCGATGGAGATGACAAAATGGTTCGATACAAACTATCACTATCTGGTCCCTGAATGGTCGCGCAATCTTTCCTTCAAGACCAATCCCGGAAAAATTCTGGACGAAATCAAAAACGCCGAAGACCTTGGGGTCCATTCTCGGCCCGTTTTGCTTGGGCCCATATCGCTTTTATTGCTGGGGAAGTCCGTGGATGGAACAGACCCCTTGAATCTGCTTCCTGCTCTGCTGGAAAGTTACCATGCTCTCCTGCATTCTTTGTATAAAGCAGGGGTGGAATGGGTACAGATAGATGAGCCGCACTTGGCGACGGACCTGCCTGTCCCCTATCGAAGGGCCTACGGCATGGCTTATGAGCGTCTGGCGAAGGTCCCGCTAAAGATAATGCTCACCACGTATTTTGAAGGATTGGGAGAGAATCTCGATCTCGCGTTCTCCTTGCCCGTGTCTGGAGTGCATCTGGACCTTGTACGGGCGCCACAGCAACTGGATGCCGCTTTGCAGGCACTCCGGCCACAGCAGATACTGGGTCTGGGCTGCGTGGATGGACGCAATATCTGGGCCTGCGACCTAGACAAAGCGCATGCGCTGGCTGAGCGCGCCGCGCGGGCCGTCGGCGAAGACAGGGTTGTGATTGCGCCGTCCTGTTCACTGCTGCACGTACCTGTAGACGTCCGTGGCGAAGACAGTCTGCCGGAAGGCCTGAAGCCGTGGCTGAGTTTTGCCCTGCAGAAGCTGGAAGAGGTCCGGTGGATTGCCGGTGGACCAAAGAGCTTTCCTGCGGCCTTTGCCGATCGCCATCGCATTCTTCAGGAACGGGGAAGGGCCGCCTCGGCCTGTGTTCCGGCTGTGCGGGAAGCTGCCGCATCGTTGCAACGGAAGGATTTCCGCCGCAGCGCGCCTTACCCGGAACGCAGGGAGAAGCAGCGCGCCACATTGCGCTTGCCCCTGTTTCCAACCACGACCATCGGTTCTTTTCCGCAGACCACAGAGATACGCAAGGCCCGGGCAAAGTGGCGTAAAGGCGAAATGGCCACGGCCGAGTACCATGCCTATCTGGAGCAGGAGATGGCCGCTTGCATCCGTGTGCAGGAAGAAATCGGTCTGGACGTGCTGGTTCATGGTGAATTTGAGCGCAATGACATGGTCGAATACTTTGGCGAGCAACTGGCCGGCTTTGCATTTACCGCAAACGGATGGGTGCAGAGCTACGGATCACGCTGCGTCAAGCCCCCCATCATCTATGGAGACGTGTTTCGCCCAGCGCCTATGACTGTGTGCTGGAGCAGCAAGGCCCAGTCCATGACACAGAAACCGATGAAGGGAATGCTCACCGGTCCGGTGACCATCCTGCAATGGTCCTTTGTGCGCGACGATCTTTCGCGAAAGGATGTGGCCTTTCAGATTGCCCTGGCTCTGCGTGAGGAAGTACGCGACCTGGAGGCCGCCGGGATCCGCGTCATTCAGGTAGACGAGCCGGCCCTACGCGAAGGACTGCCGCTGCGCAAAGCTGCCTGGAGCGAGTACCTGGAGTGGGCCGCGGCGGCCTTTCGTCTGGCGACTTCTCTGGTGAGTGACGCAACCCAGATTCATACCCACATGTGCTACAGCGAGTTTAACGATATTTTCCCCGCGATTGCGGCCCTGGATGCGGATGTCATCTCGATTGAATCTGCACGCTCACGCATGGAGCTGCTTCAGGCCTTCCGTGAAGCCGGTTATCCAAATGAAATTGGACCCGGCGTGTATGACATTCATGCGACACGCATTCCGGGAAAAGACGAAATCGAGCAGCTCCTGCGCAGGGCATTGGAAGCGGTACGTCCTGAGCAGCTGTGGGTCAATCCGGATTGTGGGCTGAAGACGCGCAACTGGCCGGAGACAGTGGCGTCTCTGAAAAATATGTGCGCCGCCGCGCAGGCTTTGCGACAGGAATATGCCTCCGTGCTTGACTGACTCTGTTTTTCGCGGCCTGCCTGGTCTCAGGGCAGGCCGTTTTTGTTTGCGATAGACTCGACTCTGATGTCCTCTGCAAACGCCAGAAAACCGCCCGTCTTTCTTCTCGATTCTATGTCGTTCATCTTCCGCGCCTATCATGCAATGCAGCGGCAGAGGCCGATGTCAACACGTACCGGGGTACCTACGGCGGCGACCTATGTCTTTGTGAACATGATCAACAAATTGCGGCGGGACTTTCAGCCGCAGTTCCTTGCAGCCGTCTTTGATCCCAGCACGCCTGTTTTTCGCGACGAGCGGGCAAAGGCAATGACGACGATCCGAAAGTTCAATATCCGGACGCAGGCCTTTGACGAGGTGGAATATGCGGGATATAAGGCCACGCGCACGGAAACCCCACCCGATCTTCTCCAGCAGTTGCCCTATATCCGGCGTGCGCTGGAAGCTTTCCGCATCCCCATTCTGCTGGCCGAGGGTTATGAGGCAGACGATGTGATTGGCACGCTGGCGAAGAAGGCGGCCAACGAGGGACACCCCGTATTTATCGTCTCCAATGACAAGGACATGCTGCAGCTTGTCGACGAACGCATCCAGGTGTTGAATCCGGTCAAGGAAAATCTTGTCCTCGACCGTGCCAAAGTTGAAGAGACGCTGGGCGTGCCTCCAGAGAAAGTCATCGATGTCATGGCGCTGCGCGGCGACGCCATAGACAATGTCCCAGGCGCTCCCGGCATCGGGGACAAGGGTTCTGTTGAGTTGATCCAGCAGTTTGGCAGCGTCGAAGCGGCCCTGGAGCGCGCCTCAGAGGTAAAGCGCAAAACATATCGTGAGTCGCTCGAAAACAATCGCGAGACAATTCTGCTCAGCAAGGAGCTGGTGACCATCCATTGCGAGGTGCCAGTGGAGCTCGACCTTGAGGCGATGCGGACGCAGGCACCCGACGTACCTGCGTGCCGGCAACTCTTCAGCGAGCTGGAGTTTACCACTCTGCTCAAGGAGCTTGCTCCGACCGCCCCGGAGAAAGAAGTTGAGCACATACTTCAACCTTCCCAGGAACAACTGACGGAGTTCCTGATGCAGGCGCGCGCAAGCGGATTTGCGCTGGCTGTTCCTGAATCGGAGCATACGGCCATTGCAGAGCAAGTCAGTGAGCAGGAGGCCGCCTCTGCCGAAGAACAGGCACCGGAAAAGAAGGCCCTGTCTTTGCTGGACTTAGCAGAGCAGGCCGAAGTTCAATCGTCCGACCTGCAGGAGTATCGCATTGGTGTTGCTGCACAGGAGGGCCGCGCGCTGCTTGTTCCTCTGGATGCAGTCAAACCGCTGCTGGAAGATGCTTCTGTCATCAAGCATGTCCACGACCTGAAGGGCGCCATCCGGGCCCTGGAAAACCACGGTGTGTGCCTGCGCGGCGCGGTGGACGACCTGATGCTTTATTCGTATCTGGTGAACCCGACCCATGCCTCACACCGGCTGAGTGATATCGCTGCACGCTTCAGCAGCCATCCGCTGCAGCAGTCCGGTGAGAAGCAGCTTACGGAAGCGGCCCAGGCCATCCATGCGCTGACTCCGGTTCTGCGCGAGGAAGTGGACGCGCTGAAGGCCCGTGACGTGTATCAAACCATAGACCTGCCACTGGTCCCGATTCTGCTGCGGATGGAAAAGGCGGGGGTAAGGATTGATTCCGGGGTCCTGCGCGAGATTGGCGAACGGCTTTCGGTAGAGATCCACCGCATCGGAGAAGAGATTTTTGCACGCTCCGGACATCGTTTTAATATCAATTCGCCAAAGCAGCTTGGAGAAGTCCTTTTCAACAAAATGGGTCTACCCAAGCCGCTCAAATACGGCAAGGGAAAGGTGGTCTCCACGGCGCAGGATGTGCTTGAAGAGCTGGCTGGTCAGAATGATGTTCCACGGCTGGTGCTCGAATATCGCCAGCTTGCTAAGCTGAAATCCAATTACATTGACACTTTGCCGCTGCTGGCCGACAGCAACGGTCGTGTGCATACTACGTTCAATCAGGTAGGGACGGCAACGGGTAGATTGTCTTCCACAAATCCGAATCTGCAGAATATACCGGTCAAGACCGAACTGGGGCGCGAAATTCGCGCAGCATTCATTCCTGCTCCAGGGCACTTGCTGCTCTCCGCCGACTACTCGCAGATTGAGCTCCGGCTGATGGCGCATTTTTCTGAGGACCCCTTGCTGGTGAAGGCCTATCAGACGGGTCAGGACATCCATACGCTCACAGCCTCTGAGGTCTTTGGCATTCCTGTAGACAGGATGACCAAAGAGATGCGAAACCGCGCAAAGGCGGTGAATTTTGGCATCGTGTACGGCATCTCGCCGTTTGGGCTGGCCGCGCAGCTTGGCATTGACCAGCACGAGGCACGGTTGTATATCGAAACCTATTTTGCCCGCTATCAGGGCGTCCGGGCCTACATTGATCGGATGCTCGATGAGGTTCGGCGCGAGCAGCGTGTTCGCACACTCTTTGGACGTGTCCGGCCGATTCCTGACATACAAAGCCGCAATGCGAACCTGCGCGGATTTGCCGAGCGCACGGCCATCAACACGCCCTTACAGGGAACGGCCGCAGACCTGATTAAGCTGGCTATGGTCCGGATTGACCGCAGGCTGGCCGAGGAGCATCTGCGCACGCAGATGATTCTGCAGGTCCACGACGAACTCCTGTTCGATGTTCCCGTCGAGGAGGCCGACGTGGTGCTGGCCCTGGTGAAACAGGAGATGGAACACGTTGTCGAACTGAAGGTGCCGATCATCGCCGAATGCGGCATAGGAAGTAACTGGCGCGACCTGAAATAAAGCCTGGGCGGCGCTTTCAGCGACGGATGGACCGCGTCTTCATGGTCTGGATTGCCGCAGCAGATCACATGCGCGCTGCAAGTCTTCGTCTTTTTTCGCGAAACAAAAGCGTAGCAACTCTTCGCCCCGCCCCTGGCTGAAAAAAGCAGTTCCGGCCACGGCGGCCACACTGGTGGACGCCAGCAGGTTCCGGGCCTTTTCGCGCGCGGTGCGGCCGGGAACAGGACTGACATCGGCCAGAACATAATATGCGCCTTGAGGAATGGAAGGAGAAAAACCGGCATGGGACAGAGCGGCGCACAGCATGTCGCGCTTTTTCTGATATTCGGCCGACAGGTCCTGGTAAAAACTGTCTGGCAGTTCCATCAACCCTGCCGCTGCGCCATATTGGAAGGGTGAGGGGGCGCAGACGTAGGTCAGATCATGAAAATACGCAATGGGGCCCATCCAGCGTTTGTCGGCAGCCAGATAGCCAATACGCCATCCAGTCATGCTGAAGGTCTTCGACAGACCGGAAATCGTAATCGTATGTCTGGCCATTCCCGGCAGAGAGGCCGGAGAGAGATGCTGGGTTCCATCGAAGAGAAAATACTCATAAATCTCGTCCGTGAACAGGAAGAGATTGTGCTCAAGCACAAGTTCAGCGATCTGCTGCAGTTCGCCCTGAGTGAAGACCTTTCCGCAAGGGTTCGATGGGGAATTAAGAATAAGCGCCCGGGTGCGGGGCGTAATGGCGGCGCGCAGTCTTTCAAAGTCAATCTCCCAGTGGTGCGTCAACAATGGCACGGGGACCGGTTTTATGCGGAGGCTCAGCAAGGTGTTGACATGGTACCCATAGAAAGGTTCAAACAGCACCACCTCATCGCCAGGGTCCAGCAAGGCCAGGCAGGCAGCATACAATGCCCCGGTCGCACCTGATGTGACCAGAATTTCGTCGTCCGGACTTGCGAGGATTTTATTGTAGCGTTCCAGTTTGCGGGCAATGGCTTCCCGTAAGGGGGCAATGCCGTCCAGCCGTGTGTAGATGTTTCGACCGTCATGGATGGCCTGGATTGCCGCCTCGATGACGGGAGAGGGAACTCCGGTATCGCAGACACCCTGCGCCAGGTTCACTCCTCCCACACGGTCGCACTCCACGGTCATGGCGCGAATCTCAGACTGAACAATGTGCGGAGAAATCTGGCTGGGTCTGAGCTTTTCGGTCGTAAATTGCATCGCCTTCATCTTAGAACAGAGACGACGGGCCATGCGCCGGGCGGTAAAATAACGGGATGAAACTTTTCTGGCAGGCAGGCGCTGGACTTTCATGAGGAACATCCTGCGTCTGCTGTATTATGTGCGCCATTACTGGTGGCAGGCGCTGGCGTCAATCATTCTGATGGCGGTAGTGGGGCTGCTGGAGGCCTTCCGCGTGCTCCTGGTAAAACCCATTTTCGACCACGTGCTGAACCCCGGCGGCGCGGACCAGAAAATACTCCTTTATCGGATCCCAGGCACGCACGATCAGTTCACGCTCCAGCAGTTCGTTCCCTCGTACTTCCACAATGAGTGGACCATTGTTGCTTTCGCGCTGGTCATCTCTACTTTGCTCAAGAGCATCTGCGACTATGCCGGAACGTATCTTGTGAATTACGCCGGCTTCGGCATGATTACCGATTTACGCGATGACCTGTATGAGGCCATTTTGCGGCGCTCGGTTTCCTTTTTTCAGAAACACGCCACCGGGACCCTGCTCTCCACGCTCATCAATGACGTGGAACGAGTGCAGTATGCGATGTCTTCTGTGCTGTCGGAGTTCCTGCAGCAGGTCTTTACCCTGATTTTCACCACGGGTGTGGTCATTGCCCTGGGCGGCAAACTGGCGTGGGCACTGTTGATTTTCGTGCCAGTCGTGATCGGCTCAATTCGACGCATCGGCCGTGACGTACGCCAGACAACCCGGAAAGGCCAGGACAGACTGGCGGAAATCCAGAACATCCTACACGAGACAATTACCGGAAACCGTATTGTGAAGGCTTTCAATATGGAGTTCTGGGAGCTTCTGCGTTTTCGCGACGCCGCGAAGCGGCTCTTCAAGGCGAACCTTCGCTCGGTGCGCGCCCAGGCCATCAGCTCACCGCTCATGGACTCCATCGGGGCCATTGCCATTGCTTTGCTGCTGCTGGTTGGGCGTGGACAAATCAAGAGCGGGGCCATGACGGAAGGCACGTTCTTTGCCTTTATTGTGGCGCTGTTTAAGCTATACGATCCGGTCCGGCGTTTTGCGATCTTCTACAACAATTTTCAGCAGGCCCTTGGTGCTTCCTCAGCAATCTTCACCTTTATGGATGCGCAGGACGAACTGCTTGAGAAACACCGTGCCTACCACCTCAGGGGATTTCAGGACTCCATCAAAATTGAGAACGTCGGTTTTGCCTATAGCGACGATGAAGGCGAGAAAGAAGTCCTGCATGAGATCAATTTGGAGATCCGGCGTGGCGAAGTGGTGGCGCTGGTTGGCCCCAGCGGGGCCGGGAAGTCTACGCTCGTCAATCTGATTCCACGCTTCTTTGACGTGACCTCAGGACGTATCCTCATTGATGGACATGATCTTCGCGATGTGAGCCTCCGCTCCTTACGGGACCAGATCGGCAAGGTCACGCAGGAGACCATCCTGTTCAACGATACGGTCCGCAACAACATCGCCTACGGGCAGCCGGATGTGCCCATGCAGCGGGTGGAAGATGCTGCCCGTGCGGCGCTGGCGCATGATTTTATTATGCGGATGCCGGAAGGCTACAACACCATCATCGGAGAAAAGGGCTTTCGCCTTTCCGGAGGCGAGCGGCAGAGACTGGCCATTGCCCGCGCCATCCTGAAAAATGCTCCCATCTTGATCCTGGATGAGGCCACCTCCGCGCTGGATGCTGAGAGCGAGTCCTTGGTGCAGGCGGCTTTGAGCAACCTCATGCAGGGAAGGACGGTCGTGGTGATTGCACACCGGCTCTCGACGGTCCGGCGCGCTGACCGCATTGCCGTCATGGAGCAGGGCCGCATCACAGCCATCGGACCACATGAAGAACTGTTGCGTATCTCGCCGACTTATCAGAAGCTGTATCAGTTGCAGTTTATGGACGAGCCAGCAGCAGCACTGCCGTGATGGATTGAAATTTGACCTATGAGTTTTGCAAAAATATTTTCCATGACGGGATTTGCGCGCGTTTCGGTGCGCATTTCAGAATCTTTGGGCTATACCCTGGGCCTGAAGAGCGTCAATCACCGTTTTCTTGATCTGCATCTGCGACTGCCCGCCGGCACTGAGCCGCTGGAGATGCGCCTGCGCAAAGCCCTCAAAGAAAAGGTCCGGCGCGGACATGTCGAAGTCACGCTTTCCCTCGACCGCAGCGTCAGGACCGAGGCGCGGTTTGATGCCAGCATGATTGCTGCCTATGTCGCTGCCTTCCGCAGTGCGGCAGAACAGCACGGCCTTTCGGGCGAACCGGACCTGAATGCAATTTTCCGTCTGCCCGGCGTCCTCACCGGCGATACGCGTAATTCCGAGGAAGAAATGCAGGCCGTAGAGACCTCTGTGATGCAGCAACTGGACGGACTGCTGGAAGCGTTGAACGGCATGAGAATGGCGGAAGGTGAGGCCCTTGCCGACGAATTGCGCAAAGGATTGCAGCGGCTGACAGGATATGTGGAACAGGTTGCCGCCTTCCGCGAAGACGTGCAGAAAGCTTATTTTGAAAGGCTCAGCCAGCGGCTCCTGGAAATCACCGGAGGCAGTTTTGATCGCGACCGCATATTGCAGGAAGCGGCGCTTTTGGTCGAGCGCAGCGATGTGGAAGAAGAGGTTGCGCGGATGCGCACGCACATCGCGCATTTTGAATCCCTGCTGGCCCAGGGCGGGGAAATAGGGAAAAAGCTGGACTTCCTTTTGCAGGAGATGAACCGCGAAGCCAATACCCTGTTGTCAAAGACCAGCGGCATCTCTGGCAATGGCGCCAGCATTACGGAAATAGGTCTGGGCATGAAATCCGAGATCGAGAAGGCGCGTGAACAGGTGCAGAATCTCGAATAAGCTCCTATCTCTGCCGCCCGGTGTACGGGGAACCAGGGAACAGAAACAAAATCGCTGAGGATGAGGCATTGGCTGGAATTTTATTTATCATCTCCGCTCCTTCTGGATCGGGAAAATCTACGCTCGTAAACCAGATTCGCTCCCTGGTGGATAATCTTGAATTTTCCGTCTCCTATACCACGCGTGCTCCGCGCGGCTCGGAAGAAGACGGCCGAGAGTATCACTTCATATCCCGCCAGGAATTCGAACGCATGATCCAGAATGATGAATTCTTGGAATATGCCGATGTCTTCGGGAACTATTATGGTACGGCACGTCGCTCGCTGGCCGATGCCCAGGCCCATGGCAAGGACCTTCTTTTAGACATCGACGTCAAGGGCGCCGCACAGGTGCGCCGGAAAGTGCCCCAGGCAGTAAGCATCTTTGTGATGCCGCCGAGCCCCGATATTCTGGCCACCCGGCTGCGAAACCGTAGCCGGGCGGAAGGCAGCATTCAGGAAGAAGTCATCGCCCGCCGGCTGGCTGAAGCCAGACAGGAGATTGAGAATTATCGCGAATACGGCTATATTCTGGTCAACGATGTGCTGGCTCGGGCGGAAGAGGAGCTTCTGGCCATTGTCACCAGTGAACGTCTCCAAAGGGCCGGTCTTACGCCGGCCCCGGACCAGGAACGTCTGGTGAAACTGGCCGAAAGCTGCCGGCAACAGAATACAGACGAACGGGTCAGGCCCGTCCTTCTGGCTTTTGGATTGCCCGCCCCGGAGCCAGTGAAACCGTAGTTCATTGGGAGGACCGGACGATGAGCGTGGAACAGACCTTCGACAGTAATTTCCGTTACGTTCTGGTGGCTGCGCGCCGTGCGCGGCAGTTGCAAAGCGGGTCAACCCCTCTTGTGGCCACCAAATCCAGCAAGGCATGCCGAATTGCACAGGAAGAGATTGCCGCCGGCAAAATTGGGTACGTAAAAGGGGATTCGCCAATTTTGAAGCCCGAGGTGGCAGGCGCTGAGATTCCCCGTTTTGCAATCTCCTGATTCGAGATTCAAAACGCGGAAGGGGCGCTGGTCTCATCGGCAGGAAGCTATCGCTGCAAATGCGGCACAGTGGGCTTTTGTCTGCGTGTGCGCAGTCAGAAAACAGGAGTGGTCCATTCTTTGTGCTTTCGGACCAACTCGTCCCCGACGTCGGGCTTAATGCTTGAACACCTGCATCATGAGCTCTGACTGTACCTTGTCCAATTGCTTCAGCGTGGACTCAAGCGTAGGACGGTCATCAAGCGATGCGCTGTGCAAAATTTCATTCAGCCGATACGCCGTGTGGCGCATCAGGATTTCGGCGTTCTTCAGTTTCTTTGTGTCCTCTGCCATGCCCATATGGATTTTCTGCGCATAGGCCTGGATCCCTTTCAAGGTGAGCGATGCCTGCGCAAAATTGCCGCTGGAGAATTCCTGCCCGGCAATTTCTGTCATGTCGTGGACGATTTCGGCATAAAGAAAGCACTGCTCTTTCGGAGAGGCATGGTCTGCCTTCACTTCGAGCTGCTGGAGCGTCTGTGGATCGGGGACCTTTTCCGTTGCGGCACACGCATATCTACACGGAATGAACAGAAGCGCTGCTGCTGCAACTGCTACGGACCGCATGGTGCACCTCCTTACGGTGCCACGGGGAACGTTACCGGCTACTTGTAACCAAGAGCAATCAGTCGGTGTTTTGCCTGCCACTCCTGGTCAGGAAATTGACCCTTGGCAGCAGCCAGGAACAGTTTGTAATAATCGGCTGCTTGCTTTGTGTGATGAAGATTATCGTAAGCTGTTGCCCAAAGGAAGTAGGTAGCGGGGGTTTCTTGCAGATATTTTGATCTGGCGGAAAGAGAATCGAGCACAAGCTGGTAGTTGTGCTGCTGAGAGGCAGCAAAAGCCAGTCCGCTCCAGGCATTCCCGTCATCCGGTTTCAGCGCGACCGCTTTTTGTAGGACAGGGAGGGCCTCAGCATAGTGCTGCTGCCGGACAAGGCTGTCGCCATAGGCCGCCAGCAGCGAAGGGTCCTCCGGCCTGGACTTGAGTAATTGCGCGTAGAGGGCGGCTGCCTTGTCTGGCTGACCGTTGGCTGCATAGGCATCTGCCAGCATTTTGCTGATGGAGTCGTCTTCCGGCTTGAACTGGTGCAGCTTTTCCAGCACGCCAACAGACGCATCCTGTTTGCCCTCTGCGCTCAGGACAAGGGCCATCTGCGT
Source organism: Pseudacidobacterium ailaaui (assembly GCF_000688455.1). Taxonomy (NCBI): domain Bacteria; kingdom Pseudomonadati; phylum Acidobacteriota; class Terriglobia; order Terriglobales; family Acidobacteriaceae; genus Pseudacidobacterium; species Pseudacidobacterium ailaaui. The sequence goes on along the minus strand of NZ_JIAL01000001.1, from coordinate 3,316,714 downwards.
ATTCAGGGCCGGATCGTCAGGGTCTCGACGGAGCGCAGCCTGAATCAAGGGTTCCGCATCGGAATATTTTTTTTGCGCAATCAGAACATGGGCCAGCCCTGCGGTTGCCGCCGAAGATTCCGGCTGCTGTTGCAGGGCGCGCCGGTAGGCAGTCTCCGCTGAGGCCAGGTCCCCTTCGGCCTCGGCGATTTCCCCGGTCAGCAGAATATCGTCCGGGGTTTCCGGGCTGATCTGGAGGGCATGAAGTAATGCCTGCTTGGCCGCATCCGGATCGCTGTTGCGGTCAAGCTGCGCCAGGGCGCGAAAGGCCTGGGCCTTGGCCGCTGGATCCGGTGGATTTGGCTCAAGCTCTGTGGCGGCAATCAGTTGCTCGCCAGCTTCCTTCTGTTTCCCCTCACGGGCCAGGACCAGGCCCAGCGCAAGGTGTGATTCAAACTGCTTGGGGTCGGCGGCAATGGCTTTCTGGTAGTATCCGACCGCCGCTTCGTCATGTTCCTGAGAGTCTTCTAGAAATCCCCGGTCGAAAAGTGCGCGGGCGTCTCCGGGGTGGGCCGAAAGATACGGGTCGAGCAAACTTCTCGCCTGATCATAATCTTTGTTGGCAATGGCATCTTCGGCTTTTGCCAGCGGGCCAGGGTCTTTGACCGGGGCTGTTTCATCAAGACTGGTGCCCGGCGGCAGAGGAGCGGACTGGGCGAATCCTGTACAGCAACCTAAGAGCACCCCTGAGATTGTCAGTCTGAGGAGTGCTGCATTGAAAGCTCCGCTCTTTACTGCGCGCGAGTTCCCCATTTCCTTCATACTGCCACTTCACTCTCTGTTTCTTCTTTTGGACGCACAGGTCCCCGTGGCGAAAGCACCTTTGCCAGCCAGTAGCCCGTGTGCGAAAGCTCATTTTGCGTAATCTCTTCCGGGGTCCCTGTGGCCACAATCTGTCCGCCCCTCAACCCACCCTCAGGGCCCAGATCAATCACCCAATCTGCAGATTTGATGACATCTAGGTTGTGCTCAATCACCAGCAATGATCCTCCACCCTCAATGAGCTTGCGGAAGGCCGTCAGCAACTTACTGACATCGTCAAAATGTAGTCCGGTGGTTGGCTCGTCCAAAATATACAGCACGCGGCTCTTTGCCCCTCTGCGCACGCTGCCCAGATGGGCCGCCAGCTTCACGCGTTGGGCCTCTCCGCCAGACAATGTCGTGGCCGATTGCCCCAGCCGGACATAACCGAGTCCAACCTCATCTAATACTGCAAGTTTCTCCTGTATCTTCTGCTGTCCACTGAAGAAACGCAGCGCTTCCTTGACGGTGAGGTTCAATACATCATCAATATTTTTGCCTTTATACTTGATCTCCAGGGTGCTGGCTTTGTAGCGCGTGCCGTGACATTCCTCGCAGGGCAGCTCTACGTCAGCCAGGAATTGCATCTCCACGGTGACTGTGCCATCGCCTTCGCAAACATCACAGCGTCCTCCCGGAACATTGAAGGAAAAGTGGCCCGCAGTGTAACCGCGCCGTTGTGCCTCGGGCTGCGCGGCGAAAAGCTCGCGGATAGAGTCGAAGGCCTTGATGTAGGTCACAGGATTGGAGCGCGGCGTGCGTCCAATCGGGTTTTGGTCTACCAGAACGACGTCGTTCAGCCTTTCGACGCCCTTCAATTCTTTGTAGAGGTTTGTCGGATCGGCACCTTCCCCCTTGCCCAGGGCATGGGTGACTGCGCGGTACAGCACATCATGCACCAGCGTGGACTTGCCGGAGCCTGAAACCCCGGTGATGCAGACCAGCATATTTAAAGGGATGTCCACGTCCACTCCCTTCAGGTTGTGCGAGCGCGCCCCGCGCAGACGGAGCCACTCTTTTCCAGGCTCGCGTCGCCGTGTAGGAACGGGAATGGAAAGTTGTCCGCTCAGGTACTTCCCGGTCAGCGAATCCGGATTGCGCTCAACTTCTTCCACCGTTCCGGCCGCCAGCACACGTCCGCCAAATTCGCCTGCGCCCGGGCCAAGGTCGAGTAGATAGTCCGCTGCACGGATGACATCCGGATCATGCTCAACCACGAGGATCGTGTTGCCTAGGTCACGCAGGTTTTCGAGGATCCGGATGAGTTTTGCCGTATCGCGCGTGTGTAGACCGATCGAAGGCTCGTCAAGCACGTACAAGGCGCCCACCAGTTGCGAGCCGAGTGAAGTGGCAAGCTGGATACGCTGGGATTCTCCGCCGGAAAGCGTGGAAGCGAGCCGGTCCAGCGTAAGGTAGTCCAGGCCGACCGCATCCAGAAAGTGCAGCCGCTGGCGGATCTCCTGAAGTACGCTTCCAGCAATCTCCTGCTGCATCGGCGTCAGTTCCAGTGCTGAAAAGAAGCGGTTCGCCTCGCTGATGGAAAGACCTGCAGCCTCGCAGATGTTCTTTCCTGCAATACGCACGGCGCGGGCCTCGGCGCGCAGGCGTTGGCCTTTGCATTCGGGGCAAAGGGCGTATCCGCGGTACTTGCTGAGCATCACGCGGACATGCAGCTTATATTTCTTGCGTTCCAGGTAGGCAAAAAATCCGTGGACGCCTGGAAAGTCGCCGTGTCCATTCAGCACAAACGCCTGCTGGTCACCCGTCAGGTCATACCAGGGTACATCCATGGGGATGCCGTGCTGTTTTGCCGCCCGTTTCAGTTCAGTGAAATAAGTGCGGTACTTTGGGCGGTTCCAGGGATCGATCGCGCCTTCTTCCAGGGTCTTGGACTTGTCCGGAATAATGAGATCAAGGTCAAAATCAATCGTGTTTCCAAACCCCTGGCACCGCGGACACGCTCCAAACGGATTATTGAAGGAAAAAAGCCGGGGCTCCGGCTCCCGGTATGGGCGATGGCAGTTCTTGCACTCGAACGCCCCGGAAAAACGCAGCCTTTCCCGCTCCGGTGCTTCCGGGTCGCGCGGGACAATTTCAAACAGGACCTCGCCGGACTCTCTGTAGCCGATCTCCGCTGCATCCACAATGCGCGGGCGATTGCTCGTGCTGACCACGATGCGGTCCACCAGCACATAGACGGGGAGCGCGAAGTTGATTTCGAGCAGAGACTCCGGCGTCGAGAACTCATAGATCTTTCCGTTCTGGTAAAGACGGTTAAAACCGCGCTTCCTCAGGTCCGACAATCTCTCTTTCAGCGCATCTGTAAGCGGAGACGGGGACGCCTCAGTTTTTTTTGCGGCGGTCTTACGTCCGCGTCTTGGCTTCTCCTCCGGATCTGGAGAAAGGGGCTGCGTTTGCGCCTTCTGGACGGGAAACAGCGCATGGAGCCGTGTGTCTTCACCCAGCGCCAGAATGGTCTCGGCAATTTCATCCACCGTGTCGCGTTTGACAACGCCATTGCAGACAGTGCAATAAACGGTCCCGCAACGCGCATACAACAGGCGCATATAGTCGTAGATTTCCGTCGCCGTTGCCACCGTTGAGCGCGGATTGCGGGTGGAATTCTTCTGCTTGATGGCGATGGCCGGGGCCAGGCCATCCATCAGGTCAACGTCGGGCTTCTCCATACGCTCCAGAAACTGGCGGGCATAGGCTGAAAGCGACTCGACATAACGCCGTTGGCCCTCGGCATAGATCGTATCGAAGGCAAGTGAGGACTTGCCCGACCCCGAGACGCCGGAGACGACAGTAAGCTTCCCGTGGGGAATGTCACAGTCAATATTTTTAAGATTGTGCACCCGCGCCCCGCGGATGATGATCTGCTCAGTCAATCGAATACGTCTCCGGGGACAGAAATATGCAATTCCCCAGTATGATTATACTGTTCTGCGCTGCCCCGTTCTGTCCTGCTCCTCGGCTGCCTGTCAGGCTGCGACATGCGGGAACCTCTCCAATCCGGCGGCGTAGGGAAAGGCAGCAAACTGAGGCAGACCATGCAAATCTCTGAAAGAGCGCAGGTAAGAAGAATTCCGAAGCGCGCGGTCTACGATCGGGAGACCATCCACGCGATTCTCGATGCAGGCTTTCTGGCGCACATAGGCTTTTGCGTCGAAGGCCAACCCTTTGTCATCCCTACGCTCTATGGGCGCAGTGGAGACAAGCTGTATCTCCACGGTTCGGCCGCCAGCCGCATGCTTCGCACTCTGGAAAAAGGTGCGCAGATTTGCGTTGATGTCACACTTGTCGACGGCCTGGTCCTGGCCCGCTCCGCATTTCACCACTCGATGAATTACCGGTCTGCCGTTTTGTTTGGGACCGCACGCAAACTGGACGATCCTCAGCAGAAAATCGAAGGGCTGCGCATCATTTCCGAGCACCTGATTGCCGGACGCTGGGATGAGGTACGCGCCCCCAACGAGAAGGAACTCAAAGCTACATCTGTATTGGAATTTGTCATCGAGGATGCTTCCGCTAAGGTCCGTTCAGGCCACCCGGTGGATGAGGAAGAGGACTATGGTCTGCAAGTCTGGGCCGGGGTCGTTCCGCTGGAACTGAAACCAGGAAGACCTCTGGCTGACCCCAGGCTGGCAGGCGAGATCGCTCTGGCCGAATCGGTCGTGCGATATCGGAAATAGGCATTTCGGCTTGTTTCCATGTCCGGGAATGGACACTTCATTCCGGAAATGGACACCCGCTGAGGCGACCTTTTCTCGGAAATCCATAGAACCCCTTGAATAGAAACGGATTTTCGCCACAGGGTTTGGCTGCAAAGTTGCAGGATAACGAAAACGATGGATATTGCCCGTCCCGACATTAAGAGAAAGAAAGTCCGTCGCCAGATCATCACTGGGATCATCGCGTTGGTTGTCGTTGCTGCCGCGGCCGCTGCGGTCATGCGATTGAAGCCCGCTGCTCCGACGGTAGATGCAAACACAATCTGGTCTGACACCGTCAAACGCGGCCCCCTCGTCGTGCAGGTAAGAGGTCTGGGAACGCTGGTTCCCAGCGAGGAGAGCATCCGGCTGGTTCCGGCACAAACTGAATCCACTGTGGTGCGCATTCGTGTTTTGCCGGGCACCAGAGTGAAGGCAGATACTGTCATCATGGAGCTGGCTGACCCGCAGCTGGACCAGGAGCTTCTGAACGCGGAGTTGCAGCTCAAATCAGACCAGGTGGCCTACCATAATCTGCAGGCCCAGCTCCAGAGCGCGCTGATGGACAAAAAGGTGGCGGCAGCCACAGTCAGCTCGAACTACCAGCAGGCGCAGATGCAGGCGCAGATTGACAAGCAGCGATATGAGCTGGGGGTCATCAGCGGCATTGATTACAACAAATCGAAGACCACAGCCGATGCTTTGACCACCCAGAACCGCATCTCGGAAGAGCAGATTGACATCAACGAAAAGGCCATCAAAACGCAGCTGGACGTCCAGGAAGCCAAAATCGAGCAGGACAAGGCCCTTCTGCAGCTCAAGCAGTCGCAGAAGGCGGCGCTGCAGGTCCGGGCCGGCATTGACGGGGTGCTGACCTCACTGGGCCCCCCGGTTACCAGCACCTCTGACCAGTCCTCCTTCGGGGTCGGGACGCATGTGGCCCCTGGCACAACGCTGGCCACGGTCGTGGTGCCGAATCAGCTCAAGGCGCAATTGAAGATCGCCGAGACCCAGGCCCATGACATTTTGCTCGACCAGCCGGCGGAAATTGACACCCACAACGGGGTGGTTCCCGGTCATGTGACAAGAATTGATCCCGCGGTCGTGAACGGAACGCGCACAGTTGACGTAAAACTGGATGGGCCACTTCCTCCGGGAGCGGTCCCGCAGCTCAGCGTGGACGGGACCATTGATCAGCAGCGTCTGTCAGACGTGCTTTATGTGGGGCGTCCCGCATTCGGAAACCCGGACAGCACCATCAGTCTGTTCAGGATTGATCCGGATGGCAAGACGGCCACGCGAGTGCAGGTGAAGGTGGGCAAGGCGTCCGTGGACAAGATTCAGGTCCTCGATGGCCTGAAGGAAGGGGACAGGGTCATCCTGTCAGACATGTCTCGGTACGATGCCACAGACAAGGTTCGTTTAGAGTAAAGCGCGGTACAGGAGAGGAGTTGAGCAATATGGAGAACGGTCAACCGCTGATTCAAATTGAGGGCCTGACCAAGGTCTTCTACACCGATGAAATCGAGACCCATGCACTCTCGGGCATTCATCTCACAGTAAATAAAGGAGAATATGTGGCCATGCAGGGGCCGTCGGGTTGCGGCAAATCCACACTTCTCTCGATCATCGGCCTCTTGGACACGCCGACGGCCGGAAAATACTGGCTGAATGGCCACGCGGTCGAAAACCTCAACTTTGCCCAGCGCTCTCGCATCCGCAACCAGGAGATCGGGTTCATCTTCCAGAGTTTTAACCTGATTGGCGACCTTACCGTTTATGAGAACGTGGAGCTGCCACTCACATATCGCACCGGCATGTCAGCAGCCGAGCGCAAGCGCCGCGTGCAGGAATCGCTGGAACGCGTAAGTATGGCGCACCGGATGAAGCACTATCCTTCGCAGCTCTCCGGAGGCCAGCAGCAGCGCGTGGCCGTGGCACGGGCCCTGGCCGGCTCTCCTTCCATTCTGCTGGCGGACGAACCAACGGGAAATCTGGACTCCCGGAATGGAGAAGCCGTGATGGAACTGCTCGCCAACCTGCACAAAGACGGCGCCACCATCCTGATGGTGACGCACGATCCACGCTTTGCCCGTCACGCCGAGCGCAACGTCCACCTCTTCGATGGAAAGGTTGTATCGGAGGGAGATGCTCTGGAGCAGGTGCTGGAAGCCCGCTAGCCATTCTTTCAGGGAAAACTGCCGCAGCCGACGGACCTCACGGTCGGAATGCTCTGGTTTTGTCCATTGGATGACGATTCGATGATTGAACTGAAGAACATTGAGCGTAGTTATAAGACCGGTGCCGGACAGACCTGGGTCCTGCGCCGGATCCATCTCTCCATTCGCGAAGGCGAATTTGTCACAATTATGGGGCCTTCCGGGGCCGGAAAGTCTTCTTTGTTAAATGTGCTGGCCCTGCTCGATGATCAGTGGACTGGGGAGTACTGGTTCCAAGGGGAGGCAGTTCACAAAATGAACCGCAAACAGCGTGCTGAACTGGCCAAACGGAATATCGGAATGGTTTTTCAGAGCTATCATCTGCTGGACGATCTTACCGTAAAGGAAAATATTGACCTGCCGCTGTCTTATAAAGACATTCCGCGGGCGGAACGTCAGGCCCTGGTGGCAGACACCCTGGACCGGTTTCAGATCGTCGGCAAAAAAGACCTGTTTCCTTCTCAGCTTTCCGGCGGGCAGCAGCAATTGGTCGGCATCGCCCGTGCAGTCATTCACACACCCGCGCTCCTGCTTGCCGATGAGCCTACCGGAAACCTGCACTCCAGCCAGGCCAGGGAAATCATGGAATTGTTCCGAAAGCTGAACGAGCAGGGGACCACCATTGTTCAGGTCACACATTCTGAGGTGAATGCCGCGTATGGCAGTCGTGTGATTGAGCTGCATGACGGATGGATCACAAAAGATACTGCAGACCCGGATGTCGCAGCGGAGGTGGGCAGACCGTGACCAAGAAGACTCCCGGATTTACGCACAAGTGCGCGGCGTTTGCCCTGGCCTGTACCATGGTTTCCAGCGCGCTCGCGCAGAGCACCCAACAAAATGCAGCCAGCGTCCCCGATGCTCCCGGCAACGCAACGCAGCAGCAGCCGGCCCCTGCTACCCTGGCCCAGCAGGCCCAGGAGGCAGCGCAGGTGCATCCTGCAGGACAGCAGGTCCCTTTTCATATCGATCTTCCGCACTCACATAATCCCTTTGCGCCTTATATGGCGAGTACCGTCCCGCCGATTAATCTTACAAACTCACCGCGTCTGCAGGGACTGATACGGGACGGAAAAATCTATCTGTCCCTTCGAGACGCCATCGCACTGGCGCTTGAAAACAATCTGGACATTGCTTATTTCCGCTACAACTTGCCCATAGCGCAGGCAGACCTGATGCGTACGAAGGCCGGAGGTGCGGCCAATGGTGTAAACACCGCCATCGCGCAAGGCACACAAGGCGGCTTCAGTGCATCCGGGCCCAGCACGGGAAGCGGTGCAAGCAGCGGAGCAACCGCGGCCGGTGCTGGCGGACTGGTCACATCCACGCTCGGAAACGGCGCTTCCATTCCATCGTTTGATCCGCAGCTTTCCGTGCAGGGTCTGGTGGACCATACCACGCTGGTGCAGGTGAACACCGCACAATTCGGTGTCCCGATTCTGAAACAGAACACGATTGAGCTTGCGTCCAGCTATTCCCAGGCCTTTTCTCTGGGCACAAACTTCAACATTACGGATTATGGACTTCGCCAGACCACAAACAGCGTCTACAACATCCTAAGCCCGCAGTTGACCACCAATTTCAATCTCACCATCAATCAGCCTTTGCTGCAGGGGTTCGGACTGGCCACCAATCAGCGCTACATGCACATTGCCAAAAAGAACCTGCAACTCACTGACCTGGGCTTTCGTGCGCAAGTCATCGCTACAGTCACTCAGGTGGAAAACATCTATTGGGACCTGGTCAGTGCTTACCAGGATGCCAAAATCAAGGAGCGCTCTCTCGATTACGCGAATGAGACGCTCGCCGACGACCAGAAACAGCTCCAGTTGCAGGCCATCCCAGCCATGCAGGTCATCAAAGACCAGGCCGCAGTCGCTTCCGCAGAGGGCGACCTTACCGTGGCCCGGGCGACCCTCAGGCTGAATGAGCTGCTCATCAAAAATGCGCTGACGAAGACCATCGACGATCCCGCCCTGGCCGATATGCCGGTCGTTCCACTCGACCTTGTCGGCACAGCAGACCCCAATGCGGAAAAACCGATTGAACAGCTCATCGCTGAGGCCGAGAAAAACCGTCCGGATGTTGCAGAAGACCAGATTGCCATGCAGATTGCGCAAAACAACCTGAAAACCATTAAGAATGAGCTGCTGCCCCGGCTCTCTCTGTATGGCGAGTTTATTGGCGCCGGGTTCGGCGGTCAGATCAATCCTTATTGCCAGCTTTCCGCCTCATTTTGCCAGACTAACCTTCCCAAGGATTTTGCTGGCACCTTTGAAAATACCTTCAACTATTCCTCTCCTGAGTATCAGGTTGGCTTCTCGCTGAACATTACACTCCGCAATCGCGTGGCCAAGGCTGACCAGTTCCGAGCGGTACTCGATTACCGGCAGAAAGAGCTGACTTTTGAGCAGCAAAAGAAGAGCATCCTGCTCGATGTCCGGAACTCCCAATATGCTTTGCAGCAGGCGCAGGCCAGAGTGGTTGCGGCGCAAAAGGCCCGCGACCTGGCACAGAAGACCTTCGAGATTGCAAAGCAGGAGCAGAAGCTGGGGGCCATGTCAGCTTACGACGTGCTGACCAGTGAACAGGCCCTGGCCGTGGCCGAATCCGCCCTGGCCGTAGCGCAGACGGCTTATGAAAAAGCTAAAGTAGATATTGACCGCGCCACCGGGTCCACCCTGGACCGTATGGGCGTCTCGATTGATGACGCTAAGAGCGGGGTCGTGACCCATATGCCTTAAAAGGCCGTGCTGGTGCGCTGCATTTTTGGAGTGCGGCGCCGGAAGCTCTGCTTTCCCGGGACCATGTGCTATATTCCCATTTAGGATCAATGATTTTCTCGAAAGAATATGTTGGATATCTGGCGCGCCACACGGTCAAGCATCTGATTGCGGCAAAAATGATCAAAACTGAGAAGCTGCCCCAGGTGGAAGAGCGCGTCTATCATGGTCTGCTCGATGAGCTGCAGCTCGAAGACCGTATTAATGAGGAGGTCCGCGTCATTCTGGAGGCCTACCAGGATGAAATGCGGCGCACAGGCGCAAGCTACCCTGAGATGTTCAAAAAGGTGAAGCAGGAACTTGCGCGCAAGTACAAGGCGGTGTTGTGAGAATCTCACAGGACAAACTCAATAAGCTGGCCCATGTCGTTGCTGATACTCTGGCCGATATGGATGAGGTCGAGTTCATGGAAGACCGCAATACCATCCGGCAGGAGGCGCGCAGGATCCTCGGACACCTCCTTGCCGAAGAAATGAAAATTGATCAGGCCGCGCGCCAGAAGATTGAGTCCCAGAGAAAGATCATTCTGGAAGGCAGCCAGGAGTGGGAGATCCTTTACCGCAAATACTATAACGACGAGGTAAAGAAGCTGGGGATATAAATCCCCTTGCTCCCAGACCGCGGTCTCTTACTTTCCGATTGCCCTGTCAATCGAGGCTGCGCCCGCGCCCTTTACAAGGATGAGGAAACAGAGGGCCAGGGCCAGCAGGTGATATTCATATCCCTCACCTTTCTGCATTCCAAACCAGTTCATAAAAAAGCCTACGTGCAGGTGCACCTTGAAGATGGCAACCAGCATGTCCACCCCTATGCCAAAGGCCGCAATGCGGCTGAGGAACCCCACAATCAGCCCCAGGCCACCGAGCAACTGGGCAAGAATGGCCAGCGCGGCAAAAAATGCGGGGATTCCGAGCTGGGTTGTGAAAAACTGCATCGTTCCATGCCACCCAAAGCCACCAAACCATCCCAGGCCGATCTGTGCCCCATGCATAAAAAAGACAATGCCAAGGACCAGCCGTACCACGGTAAGCGTAAAATCATTCGTTGTAACGAAGAGTTGCTTCATTCCACCTTTCCTCCAAAACTGTTAACAGATTGCGCGAATCGGGCAAGGAAGGCAAGTAAAGTTTTTTGCACGGACGACGTGCTCCTGAAAATGGGGAAGGATATTGGCAATCCTTTCTTGCTCCGATAGATTGGTCGAGCAGAGATGCTTCAGCTAAAAACCATCAATGACATCCTTTTCCTTGCGGCGTCCAGTCCAAACCCGCGCACGGTGCTCTATCCGGACAACGCAGGAAACTGGCAGTCCTTTACCGGGATGCAGATCTACCAGCGCGTACGCAATCTGGCCAAAGCCTTCCGCCAATGGGGCATCCAGAAGGGCGACCGCATCGCGATTCTGGCCGAGAACCGATGGGAATGGGCGGTAACGGACTTTGCGGCATTGGCAATCGGCGCCGTGGATGTCCCCATTTATCCCACACTCACTGCCGAGCAGATTGGACAATTACTGGCCGACTCTGGCGCCCGTCTCGCAGTGGTCTCTTCAAAACAGCAGTATGACAAAGTCGCACAGGTGCGTCCAAAAACGGCCCTGGAGCACATTGTTCTGATGGATGACGACGGCGTTCCGGACGCGGTGCTGATGTCATCGCTGTTAAAAGATGCGGACCGTGCCGGCGCAGAGCGCGACGCTGCATTCGATCGTGCGGCCTACGATGTAAGACCGCAGGACCTGGCCACACTCATCTACACCTCCGGAACGACCGGCGACCCGAAGGGTGTCATGCTGACCCACGGAAATATTGCTTCCAACCTGAACTATTCGCTGGCCGGCTTTGACATCTCTCAGCAGGACTCCTGTATTTCGTTTTTGCCGCTTTCTCATATTACGGCGCGGCATCTGGACTATGCCATCTACACCCGGCAGGCGACGGTGGCCTATTGCTCGTCCTTTGAAAAGCTGCCGATGGCCCTGCAAAGTATTCGGCCCACTGTGCTGGTTGCTGTTCCGCGGGTTTTTGAAAAGGTCCGTCAGGAAGCCGAACGGCAGGCCTCTGCCTCTGGTTTGAAGAAAAAGATCTTCGACTGGGCCATCCGTACAGGGCAGCGGCATTGCGCAGAGACATTCCAGGGAAAAACACCCTCCTCTTTGCGCTGGAAGCTGGCCCACAAACTTGTCTTCAGCAAAATCCGGCATGGATTCGGAGGGCATGTACGCTATTTCATTGCCGGTGGCGCGCCCCTCGGGGTCGACACAGCAACATGGTTTGCCGGTGCAGGCATTCGCATCCTGGAAGGCTATGGGTTGACGGAGACCTCCCCGGTCATCGCCATCAACACAAATTCCGCTTATCGAATCGGTTCTGTAGGCAGGCCGCTGCCCAATGTAGAGTGTCGCATCGCAGAAGATGGAGAGCTTCTGGTGCGGGGACCGAATGTCTTTTCCGGATACTGGCGGAAGCCGGATGACACCTCTTTGGCATTTGATTCCGATGGCTGGTTCCGCACCGGCGATATCGGACGCATGGACCAGGACGGCTTTCTCTACATTACAGACCGCAAAAAAGAGCTTCTGAAGACATCGGGCGGAAAGATGGTTGCTCCTCAGCCCATTGAAAACAAGCTGAAGGCGTATCTCCTTGTGGGGCAGGCGGCCCTCGTGGGTGACCGGCATAAGTTTATTGCGGCACTCATTTCACCAAATTTTCAGGCCCTTGAAGAGTGGACGCGGCAGCAGGGCATTGCAGCTCCCACACGCCGCGAACTGGTCGAGCATCCCTCGGTTGTGGCCCGTTACCAGTCGATCGTGGACGAGGTCAATTCTTCCCTCGCGCACTTTGAAACGATCAAGCGCTTCAGGATTGTTCCAGAAGAATGGTCTCTGGCATCTGGAGAACTGACGCCCAGTCTTAAGCTGAAACGGCGGGTCATTACGGAAAAATACAGGGAAGTGATCCAGAGCTTCTATCCGGATGAAGTCAGGTAGTCGGTTGTCAGCTTCCAGGCCGGTCCGTGGACGCAATCATTTCGAGAGGACGGCTTTCTTCCTCCGCCTCGTGAGCAATCTTTATGTCTACAATCTCCAATTCAAGGCCGCCGAACTCGGGATGTTCATTTTCCCGAAGCTTGTAGGCAAGATGAAGGATGCTGCCTTCCTCCAGACCGAACGACCGCACGGTCTCGGCCTTGTTCCAGCCCACAGCAGGGAACATGCTGGCCCGCGGTCCCTGGGCCAGTTGCAGACGGACATGCTTTTCCTTGAAATAGCGCGGAGGGGCTGCGAGCCGGACGTTGTGCGCCGCAAAGACCGGCTCCTCATTGCTCAACCCAAACGGCTCCATGCGGCGAATCCAGGTAAAGAGTGCCGGGGTAATTCGGTCCAGCGGCAGCAGGGCATGGATCGGGACCTGCGCTGTGAATGCGGCTTCCGTCAAACGTGCCTTTGCAAACGTATTCAGGCGCTCCCGGAGTTCCGGAACATTTTTCGAGGGCAGCGAGAAGCCAACCGCATGTGCATGTCCTCCAAACCGTGTCAGTAGGTCCTGGCAGCTTTCCATTGCCTCAAGGAGGTGGAATCCCGGAATGGACCTGCCAGAGCCATGGGCCTCTCCGTTCTCCCGCGAGATGACCAGCGCGGGTCGGCCTGTCAGGTCTACGATCCGTGAGGCCAGAATGCCGATGACTCCCCGGTGCCAGCCGTCCCCATCCATCACCATGCAATGGTCGTTCCGCCAGTCCGAACCGCCCATGCGCTCTTCAATCTCGGTAAGGATTCCGCTCTCTGCGGCGCGGCGCTCCGTGTTGAGCCGCTCCAGTTTTTCCGCCAGTTCTCGGGCGCGCTGCGGCTGTCGAGTTGTCAACAGCTCAACCACATCGGAGGCAATGTCCATGCGGCCGGCCGCATTCAGTCTGGGCGCCAGACGAAAGGCCACATCGGTAGGTGTCAGGCGTCTTTGAGAAGGATCAAGGTCTGCGACCATCAGCAGGTGGCGCAGTCCGGCGTTTACAGGGCGGCGCAGCCCATCCAGCCCAAGCGCCACAAAAATACGGTTCTCATCAAGCAACGGAACAGCATCGGCAATGGTTGCGATGGCCAGTACCTTCAGGAACGAGGGCAGGATCTTCTTTCGCGCCCTCTCTTTGTCCCGGGATTCGAGCAGGGCCTGCGCCAGTTTAAAGGCCACTCCCGCGCCGCAGAGATGTTTACACGGATAACCGCACCCCGGTTGGTTTGGATTAAGCACGGCAAGCGCCCGTGGCAGACTCTGTTCTGGTAAATGATGGTCGGTGACAATCAAATCCAGTCCCAGGGCCTCGGCTGCCTCAGCAGCGGCAAAAGCGCGAATGCCGGTATCAACGCTGATGACCAGCCGCGTTCCATCGGCGGCCGCTTCCGCCAGGCGCTCATCCCTGATGCCATATCCCTCGTGGATGCGGTGAGGAATATGATAGCGGACCTCGCCTCCCAGGATCTCAATGGCTGTCTTTAGCAGGACGGTGGCCGTCGTGCCGTCCACGTCATAATCGCCATAGATCAGGGTCGGTTCGCGGTGTTCTATGGCCTTTTGGACTCGCGCCACCGCGGAGGCCATGCCCAGCATGGCGTAGGGGTCATGCAGATCGCCCAGTTGCGGATGAAGAAAACGAACAGCCTGCTCCGTGGAGCGCAGGCCCCGTGCCAAAAGGAGTTCGGCAACGATGAGGGGGATGCCGGCCGAGTGTGCAAGTGCGGCTGCTGCGGGGTCATTCTCAGGATAGAGCCACCGCTTGCTGCTTCTGCGGAGTTCTACCACCGTTATTCGTCTTCGTCCTCGTTCTGCTCAAAGACAATATCGCCAAAGTCTTCTACAGATTCCAGTACATGCTGGTAATTGTCATACCAGGCGGTACTGGATTCATGAATGAATGCGACCCCCTGATGCACAAAGCCAAGCTGGATAAAACCAGTTTTTCCTACATGGTTGACGAGTGCATGGGCTTCTTCTGTGATTCCGTTTTCTCCCATGCTCAAATCAAGGCCCGCCAACTCATCCAGCAGCAGCTCAACATCTTCTTTTTCCAGCACAAAGTCGCTCATGGTTACAAAGGGTGCTCCGCAGGCCTTGGCTGTTTCTACAAAGTCCTTCCATCCGTCAGGATTATTGTCATCTTCCCATGTGACGGAAGGGACATTCTCGCCAATTTGCCCCGGAATGCGACGCATCCCATGCCCAGCGATAAAGGCGATCATATCGTCCTTAAGGAAGATCAGATTGTCCGGCTGCATCATCAGAGCCTATTCTCTCAAAAAGTAAAGAGTGGAAAACCACCAAATTTCTGAATTGTACGATAGTAAAAGAGAGATTGAGAGAGGAAAAAGATATTGGCGAAGTTCCAGCGACATGTATTTCTCTGCACCAATGCACGTGAACCAGGAAGCGCCCGGCCTTCCTGCGCTCACCGCGGCAGCCCTGATCTGCACAGGCTCTTCAAGGAAAAGATCAAGGACGCCGGCCTCAAGGCCACTGTACGTGCCAACACCGCCGGCTGCCTGGACCAGTGCGAACACGGGCCCACAGTTGTCATCTATCCGGAAGCGGTCTGGTATGGCTTTGTGGCCCCCGAAGATGTAGATGAGATTGTTTCGAAACATCTGGTTGAGGGTACGCCCGTCGCCCGCTTACAGCTTGACGAGGATTGCCTGAACACCGCAACCTGTCCACATCGGAAAAACCTGGTGAAGGACCAGCCGCCGGCCAGCAGGTAGCGATGGTGTGCACATTCGCTGGCAGAAAGCCACCAGCTTCTGCAGAATCGGATGACAGCTTCCATCCCAGGCCGGCTGAACTTAATTTTCCCAGCAGCTTAGGATATCTTTATATCTCCGGATGACACTCGTCCATCACAACGGAAAGACGGAAAGCGGAAACCTTGCGCAGCAGCGGCCACGTGTTTTAATCGCCGACGACCAGCCCTCGATACTGGACGCTCTGGAGTTGTTACTCGGCCCCGAGGGATATCACATCGAAAAGGCCCGTTCACCCCGCAGCGTACTGGCCGCACTGCAAACCGGCTCTTTTGATGCGTTACTGATTGACTTGAACTACACCCGGGACACGACCTCTGGTCAGGAAGGCCTTGACCTGCTCACGCAGATCAAGACGCTGGACAGCCACGCGCCAGTCATTGTGATGACAGCCTGGGCCAATGTGGAAGTGGCCGTGGAAGCCATGCGGCGCGGAGCACGGGACTTCATCCAGAAGCCCTGGGACAATGCCCGCCTGCTGACCATTCTGAAAACACAGATTGAGTTGCATCGTGCGGTCCGGCGGGCGCAGCATCTGGAGGCCGAAAACCAGATATTACGAGGACAGGGATATCCTGAGCTGATCGCCACCGCACCCGCCATGCAGCCTGTGCTGCATACCATCCATCGTATTGGCCCTTCGGATGCCAATGTGCTGATTACCGGCGAGCATGGCACCGGCAAGGAAGTGGTGGCGCAGATGCTGCACGCCCTTTCCCCCAGGGCTTCCCGCTCTCTGGTAGCCGTCAATACGGGTGCGCTGCCGGAAGGCACCTTTGAGAGTGAGCTTTTTGGCCATGTAAAAGGCGCCTTTACGGATGCTCGTACAGAGCGCATCGGGCGCTTTGAGCTGGCCGACGGGGGCACGCTTTTTCTGGATGAGATTGCGAATGTTCCTTTGCGCCAGCAGGCCAAACTCCTGCGTGTGCTTGAGACCGGCGAGATGGAACGTGTTGGCTCTTCCAAAACGCGGCGTGTGGACGTGCGCCTGCTTTCCGCAACGAACGCAGACCTGCGCAGCGAAGTGGAGAAGGGACGCTTTCGCGAGGACCTCTTCTTTCGGTTGAATACCGTGGAAATCCATCTACCGCCGCTCCGCGAACGGCGGGAAGACATTCCTTTGCTTGCGGCCCATTTTCTCAACCGTTATGCTGCTCGCTATCGAAAGTCCATTGCAGGTCTCGATCCGGGCGCACTCCAGGTGATGCTGCATTATTCCTGGCCGGGAAATGTGCGCGAGCTGGACCACACCATGGAGCGTGCAGTGCTGATGGCCAGGGGCAGCAGGATTGAGGCCTCCGACCTCGGACTGGACCAGCCGCGCACAACAGCACAGGCGCTCGAAGACATGAGTCTGGAGGCCGTCGAAAGCATTCTCATCCGCAAAGCTTTGGCGCGTTGCAATGGCAACGTAAGCCAGGCAGCCGAAGCGCTGGGCCTGAGCCGGGGTGCTTTGTATCGGCGGATGGAAAAATATGGCATCTGATAGACGGAGTGCGGTCCGCAGGGCGCCTGCGGAAGGCTTCCGTTTCGAGGCGAAACTGAAGCTCCTGGTCGGGGTGCTCTGTCTGCCGATTTTTGTTTTGTCCGCCCTCCTGATCTGGGTAGAGCGGGTTTCCATTCCCTGGGGACTGGGGGTCCTTCTCGCATTGGGAATGGTCCTTTTGCTGGTCTCCTCTATTTTTATTGAGCAGATGGTGCGCCCGTTGCACACGCTTGCAAATGTCGTAGCTGCTCTGCGTGAGGAAGATTTTTCCTACCGGGCGCGAAATGCTGTGCCACAGGACGCTCTCGGAGAGCTGGCAGTTGAAATCAACCAGCTTGCCGATACTCTGCAATTTCAGCGAGTAGGGGCACTGGAGGCCGTCGCCCTGCTGCGGCGGGTCATCCTCGAAATGGATGCCCCCGTGCTCGCCTTTGATGCGACGGGCGCACTGCGGGTCCTGAACCCGGCCGCAGAACGTGCCCTGCGTCTGAATGCGGCCCGCGACCTGGGCAGAAACGCATCCGAGCTGGACCTCCGGCGTTTCCTTGATACGGGCGACGAAGGCATCGTCACCGTGGAAGCGCAGAACCAGCAGACCCGCTGGATGGTGCGAAAAAGCACTTTCCGGCAGCGGGGAGTTCCGCATGTCCTGCTTGTGCTTTCCGATGTCAGCACAGCATTACGTGAAGAGGAACGGGCCGCTTGGCGCAGACTGATTCGTGTTCTGGGCCATGAGATTAGCAACTCTCTTGCGCCCATTAAGTCCATTGCCGGCAGTTTGCGGCACCGGCTTGAACAAAAGGGCCTGGAGGAGTGCGCGGCAGAATTTGAACGCGGGCTGAATGTGATTGAAAGCAGGGCCGAGTCGCTGAACCGCTTCGTCCAGGCCTACCGCCAATTGGCGCAGCTTCCTGCGCCTGTCTTGCGCCGGGTCTCGCTTCAGACCCTGCTGGAGCGCATCTCCAGCCTGGAAACGCGGGTTCCCGTCCAAGTGGGAGCGGTCCCCCCGGCCGACCTGATGGCAGACGCCGATCAAATGGAGCAGCTACTGATTAACCTGGTGCGCAATGCAGTCGAAGCCGCCATCAGCAGACACGAGGATGAAGATCCTTCCGAGGCCCCGCAGGTACGAATCCACGCCAGAACATCCGCTGGTTTTGCCTCCATCATGATCGAGGACAACGGACCTGGCATCACCAACCCTGCCAACCTTTTCGTCCCGTTTTACACAACCAAGCGGACCGGGACCGGCGTAGGACTCGTCTTAGCAAGGCAGATTGCAGAAGCGCACGGCGGGTCTCTTGATTTACGAAATCGCGTGGACAGCAGGGGTTGTCAGGCTGAGGTAAGGATCCCCCTGGCCGTGGAGCACGAAGCATCCCTGGAGTTCCGGTAAGATGGGAATCAGGATTTCTCACAACCTGAGATTGCCCTGCAGTCATCTGCAAACATCCATGCCCGTCTTCTGCCAACGTTTGATTCAGGATGACGGCTTCACGCAAACGGAGAAAAGAACGAGTGAGTCAACCTGTCTCAAAGGTAGCCATCCTTGGTTTTGGAACGGTGGGTAGTTCCGTTGCACGTATCCTTTGCGAGGCGCAGCCGCAAGGACTGGAACTGTCCTATGTCCTGAATCGTAACGTTGCTCGTAAACGTGTGGACTGGGTACCGAAGCAGGTCATCTGGACGGAGAACATCGAGGAAGTCCTCTCTTCGCCTGTGGATGTCGTGCTGGAACTGATGGGTGGTCTCGAACCTGCCGGAGACTGGGTACGTCGTGCGCTTGAGGCGGGCAAATCCGTTGTGACCGCCAACAAAAAGCTCATTGCCGAACACGGTGTTGCGCTCGACAGACTGGCTCGGGCCAAGGGCGTCCATTTGTATTACGGAGCGGCCGTCGCCGGAGGCGTGCCCGTGATCCCAGGCATCCAACAGGGGCTGGCAGGGGACCGCCTGACCCGCATTGAAGGCATTCTGAACGGGACCTGCAATTTCATCCTTAGCCGGATGGAAGAAGGTGCGGAGTTCGCGCCAGTTTTGAAGGAAGCGCAAAAGCTCGGCTATGCCGAGGCGGATCCCACCGAAGATGTGGGAGGGTTCGATGCACGCGCCAAGCTCGTCATTCTCTCTCGCATTGCATTGCGGGCCGATATCAGGGTAGGCGATGTCTGCTGCAAACCCATCACCGAAATTGCAGCAATCGATTTTGCCTACGCCAGGGAAATGGGATGCACCATCCGGCAGATTTCCCGCGCCGAGCTCAAAGAGGACCAGGTGCTGGCCGCGGTGGGCCCCATGCTGGTGCCTTTGGCCTCCCCGCTGGCCTGGTCACGAGGAACGGAGAACATGGTGCTGCTGGGGGGCGCATATGGGGGAGATGTGGTCTTCTCTGGCCATGGCGCGGGCGGTCATCCGACTGCGGTGGCCGTTGTCTCTGATCTACTCGCCGTCGTACACGGTTCCCGGACCATTGATTTACCCAGCCAGAAGACCTCTGTCATCTCCGACTTACTCGTCCCTCACTATATTCGATTCATCGTGAAGGACCGGCCCGGAATCATTGCCCAGATTGCCGGTGCTCTGGCAGAGCAGGAGATCAATATCCATGCCATCCTGCAAAAGCCGGGATATAACAAGACCAATTTGCCGTTCGTGGTCATCGCTGAACCTTGCCCGGAATCAGCACTGACCCGCGCGCTGGAGAAGATAGCGCATCTGGATTGCTTGCTGGAGCCCACCCTGAATATGCCGATTCTCGACGCAGAAAGCCTCACCTGAGGCGGCGAACGGCAAAAGCTTCATGAAAAGGGTGTGGGTCGGTGCGACCCCGGACAGTTTAGGACTACGTTGTAACGCCTGAAAACTCCTGAACACCATTTTGCGGAGTATAATTCGCACGGCCACGGGTGCCTCCCTTTCGGGCCTTCCTCTGCTCTCTGTCAACATTCCCGCCAGAACCACCCGCGCCACAGGAGGAGGACGATGTCTACACAAGCCGTATCCAGGCAACCGGATGCAGAAAAAATGCAGGCATTATTACACCAGGCAGTTTGCGACCTCGGCGCAGCCATGCACTCGGTCCTGCTGGTCATTGGAGACAGGCTCGGTCTCTATCAGGCTTTGGCCAGCGGAGACCGAATGACTTCTGCCCAGCTGGCACAACGCACAGGGACTTTTGAGCGGTATGTGCGAGAGTGGCTCAATGCAAACGCGGCCGCGAAATATCTGGAATATGACGCGGCGACGCAAACCTATTTTATGACTCCGGAGCAGGCGCAATTGCTTTCACGGGGAGACATGGCCATGGACCTGCCTGGCTTCTACCATTTCATCGCTTCCTGCATGAAGGACGAAGAAAAACTTACCGAGGTCTTTCGGACGGGCAAGGGGTTTGGATGGCATGAGCATGAAAAGGGACTTTTTGAAGGGACGGAGCGCTTCTTCCGCCCAAATTATCTGGCCAACCTGACGACAAGCTGGATTCCTTCTCTTCATGGGGTCGAGGCAAAACTGCGCTCTGGTGCGCGCGTTGCAGACATTGGTTGCGGACATGGGGCCTCGACCATCCTTATGGCGCAGGCATATCCCAAATCCGAGTTTTTTGGCTTTGACTATCATGACGCTTCCATTGAGCAGGCCCGGCGGACGGCCAGCCAGGCGGGCCTGTCAGACCGTGTGCATTTTGAAGTTGCTCCCGCACAGGCCTACCCAGGCAGCGGTTATGACTTCGCTGCATGTTTTGATTGCCTGCACGACATGGGGGACCCCGTAGGGGCCGCAAAGCATGTCTTCCGGTCTCTCAAAAAGGACGGCACATGGATGATCGTTGAGCCGCAGGCCGCCGACAGCGTTGAGGCAAATCTGAATCCCGTGGGAAAAATCTTCTATTCGGCATCCACCGTGTGCTGTGTTCCGGCCTCACTGGCGCAGGAAGTGGGTGCGGGGCTGGGTGCGCAGGCCGGCGAGAAAAAGGTCCGTGAAGTCGTCCTCAAGGGGGGCTTTACACACTTCCGGCGCGCTGCAGAAACACCTTTCAATATGGTGTTTGAAGCGCGCTGCTGATTCTGGGCTTCCGGAATGGAAGGTCCTAATCGATTCGGTAAAGGGAAGGAGTAAGCTCTGCGCCCGATACTTCCAAAAATCCGAGTGAAACGGGAAGGGAAAACCTTTTAGGGCCGGCACTCCCGGGGTTGAAGTAAAGCACCCCTATCTTCCACTCAATCAGTGGCTGATGCGAATGTCCGCTGACGACGACCTGGATTCCTGCTGCTCGGGGGTCCAGGTCAAGTTCGTGTACATCGTGAAGCATATAGAGCGTGACTCCATGCAGTTCCAGAATCTCGGACGCAGGAAGTTTTGCGCATGGACCGGAGCGGTCAATGTTGCCACGGACCGCGGTCACCGGGGCAATCAGCCTGAGTTGATCGAGAATCAAGGCGTCGCCAATGTCGCCTGCGTGAAGAATGTGCTCTACGCCTTGCAAGGCAGACAGGGCTTCACTCCGTAACAGTCCATGCGTATCAGAAAGGATGCCGATTTTCATGCTCTGCAAAAGGGTCCTGCTATTTCGTTTTTCTCTAGGTGCTGCTTTTAGCTTTCTGCACTTTTGCTTTTCTTGATCTTTTGGATCTCTTCCATGCGCTGTGCCAGTATCTTTTCCCGGCCCTCATGGGTCGGATGGTAATATGTCCGTCCCCGCAGACTTTCGGGAAGGCACTCCATATCAGCAACGCGCCCTTCTTCATCGTGCGCATACCGGTAGCCCTTGCCATAGCCGAGCGCTTTCATCAGTCCGGTTGGGGCATTTCGCAGGTGCAGCGGAACGGGCTCGGTACGAGTGCGCTCGATATCATCCAGTACCTGGCCATACGCGGTGTAGACTGCATTGGATTTTGGAGCAAGGGCCAGATAGACCACCGCCTGCGCCAGCGCCAGCTCTCCCTCTGGCGAGCCAAGAAAGTCCATAGCATCTCGGGCGGAAAGGCAGAGGTTTAGCGCTTCAGGGGCGGCCAGTCCGATGTCTTCCACCGCCATCCGGACCACACGCCGCGCGACATACATCGGGTCCTCGCCAGACGCCAGCATTCGGCCGAGCCAGTAAAGTGCTGCATCTGCATCGCTGTTACGAACCGATTTATGCAGGGCAGAGATCAGATTGTAATGCTCCTCACCCTGCTTGTCGTAAAGCAGCACGCGCTGTTGGACCGCCTCTTTTGCCACATCCACTGTCAAGTGGTTCCCGTTCGCTTGCGCCAGGCCTGCGGCGACTTCCAGCCCATTCAAGGCCCGCCGCGCATCTCCGTTTGCGTAGCTTGCGATCAGTTCCAATGCTTCCGGTTGGGTCTTCAGATTCAAAAGACCCAACCCGCGTTCTGGATCATGCAAGGCACGCTCCAGCAGCGCAAGGACTTGCTGTTCTGTGAGCGCGCGCAGGGTGTAAACACGGCAGCGGGAAAGCAACGCAGAGATGATCTCGAAGGAGGGGTTTTCTGTCGTCGCACCGATAAGACGGATGGCCCCACGCTCTACATAGGGAAGAAAGGCGTCCTGTTGTGCTTTGTTGAAGCGGTGGATCTCATCCACAAACAGAATGGTCCGCGACCCGTAGGTGGCTGCCTTCTCAGCGTCCGCCATGACCTGCTTGATCTCCTTGATCCCGGAGAGTACGGCGGAATACTCAATGAAGCTGGCACGTGTTGTTTCGGCGATGATTTTGGCCAGCGTAGTTTTGCCCACTCCCGGAGGTCCCCAGAAAATCATCGAAGCCGCATCGTCACGCTCAATCTGGACCCGCAGTGGTTTCCCGGGGCCCAGAAGATGCTCCTGTCCCGCATATTCATCGAGCGTGCGCGGGCGCATCCGTTCGGCCAGAGGTGCTGTGGCGGGCTTGGTGGAAAGGCCGGAAGTGCTGCCGAAGAGTGACATAGGCTTCACTGATGATGACAGATAGACCAGCGAAAAGTTAAATGCTGTCCTCTGGTAAAAGGTTCTGCTTCGGCACTCGCTGGCCGCGTTGTCTGGCCGCCTCATACAGCAAAATACTGGCCGCGACGGCGGCATTCAGCGACTCCACTGGCCCCGGGCACGGAATCTTGATGCGGGCTTCGCATGCGCTCAGCATCTCCGGGTGCAGTCCCTTGCCTTCATTGCCGATGACCAGCGCTGCCGGCCGGGAAAGGTCCATCTTATGGGCAGGCGTGCCTCCTCGCGCTACCGCGGCAATCAAAGGAACTCCATGATGCCGAAGGACATCCAGGCATTCGTCTTCCTTGAGCGAAAGCACCGGGATGCGGAAGATCGAGCCAGCCGAAGCCCGCAACACTTTGGTGTTCCAAAGGTTGGCTGTGCCCGGCAATGTAATGACTCCTGCGGCCCCGAAGGCCTCTGCCGAGCGGATGATCGTCCCCAGATTTCCCGGGTCCTGCAACCCTGCCAATACCACAATCAGCGAAGGCGATTTTGAAAGCACAGCTTCCAAAGAAAAGGTCGGAAGCTGGGCCAATGCCGCAACCGGCTGGGGCGACTCTGTCGTGGCAATGCTGGCAAACACATCCGGTGCCAGCTCCAGGACTTCAGTAGAGGCAGGAAGGTCGAGCTTTTCCAGGAGGTCCAGGCTGCCAGAGCGGACAAAAAGAACAGGAACAGGAAGATGGCCGCGCAGGGCCTCCTCGATGAGATGGAATCCCTCAAGGGCAACCAGGCCGGAGGGGCCCTTCCCGCCCTTTCTTAACGCCATGCGTATTTCTTTTACGCGGGCATTCTGCCGGCTTTGTACAATGCGAACAGGCATGTGCTTTTGTATTGCCGGCATGGAAAAATTTTAACGTGTCGCGCCATCTTTAAGATTTCTTGATGGGAGTTATCTTGTCAGCCGAGATTTTGCGCATTCATCCGGACGAACCGGAGCCCGAGCGCGTCGAATATGTTGTCTCCTGCCTGCGGAACGGCAAAGTTGTGGGGATGCCTACGGACACCTTTTATGGTCTGGCGGTTGATCCAGTGAACCTGAGGGCGGTAGAGCGGATCTACGAGATTAAGACCCGCCTGAAGCATAAGCCCCTATCGCTGCTGATAGGGACCCTGGAGCAGGCCTATGAACTGGCGCGCGATATGGATGCGAATTTTGATCGGCTGGCAGAGCGTTTCTGGCCCGGCCCGCTGACGCTGATCGTCAAAGCAAGTTCCCGTCTTCCGCTGCGTGTTACGGCAAACACCGGAAATGTAGCGCTTCGCATTCCGGACGCGGCCATTCCCCGCGCAGTAACAAAGGCCTTTGGTCTGCCGATAACGGCAACCTCAGCCAATCTGCAGGGCGCCCCCGAATGTACATATGCAGCCTGCGTGCGTGACCAGATTGGAGACCGCATCCCTCTCATCGTGGATGGAGGACCCACAGGGCGCAGTCTCCCCACCACGATTGTGGACCTCTCTGAAGGCAACGGCCGCTGGCAGATCCTGCGCGAAGGGGCGATTGCAACTCACGAAATCGCACTGGCCTTGCATCATTAAGACGCGGTCATGATTGTTCCCGACACCCATTTGAAGAAGGATTTCGCCCGCTCCCGATGGTTGACCAAGGTCCTCCTTGTGGCCTTGCTGATTGCAGTTGGCTGGAGCGCCTGGGTTTATGGCCAGATCCGGTATTACGCTGACCGCGACGAAGCCCAGCCCGCCGATGCGATCGCCGTCTTTGGGGCTGCGGAGTATGATGGACGGCCGTCTCCCGTACTGCGGGCGCGTCTGGACCATGCGCTGGAGTTATACCAGCGCCGTCTGGCGCCACTGGTCATTACCCTTGGCGGCGGAGACCCGGGAGATACGCATTCTGAAGGTGGGGTAGGGCATGATTATCTTCTCGCCCACGGCGTTCCCGAAGCAGCCATCATTGCCGAAACGCAGAGCAGCAATACCGCGGAATCCGCGGCCAGACTGGCCAGCATTGCCAGGACCAATCATCTTTCCCGCATCATCGTCGTGAGTGATGGAACCCACTTGTTCCGCATTCACGCCCTGTGCGAGAAAAACGGTCTTCATGTCCTGACATCTCCTCGGCAGGTCACGGGAAGTCTGGGCTGGAAGGAGTCATGGACGCGCATGGCGCATGAGATTCTAAGCTACACGGCCTGGCGGATCGGAATGCACGGATAATAATAAATACTTATATTTACTCAAATACTGATTTATACATTAGCTATTGTTATGTTCTGGCAGGATCTTTACATAAATGCCTTCTGGAAGTTCTCCCTCAAGAAGATGAATGGCCCCGCCCTTCACAAAGCCCCGCAGGACCCGGGAAGAAGGTGGGAGCGAAGCCGAAGTGCGCCCCATGCCCTTGTCCATCGCCAGATTGGCCAACTGGTCAGCGCGGCGGTTCTTTTCCCGCAGAACATGCTGGATTTCAAAACCTTTTAACTGTCGGATGCGGCTGAGGGCCCCTTCATAGAGCGGGCGCAGGTCTGTGCTGTTGACGCGATACTTGCCCTGAATTTGTTTGACGAGCAGCTCAGAGTCGGCGATGACCCGAAGTTTTGGGATCCCGTTCTGCAAAGCATAGTCAAGAGCAGCCAGGAGGGCGGAATATTCGGCAAAATTGTTGGTTTTTTTGCCTAAATATTCATTGAGCTCGGCCAATTTGCGACCTTCTGCGTCTTCCACATATACACCATACCCCGCTGGACCTGGGTTGCCGCGGGAACCCCCGTCACAATAGGCGGTGACCCAGGTATTTTTTTTCGCGGCGGACGGAGTTTCAGGCAGCGGAAAGAGTTCTCCCTCACGGCGGCTATTCATACACTGAGTTTAAATAAATTGCAGATTCTGCTCACCTTTTTCCGATTGGTCCGTCCGTTAAATTGCATTTGCATTTGCTCTTCGTGGAGTTGCAGGCAATGGCAGCAGAAGCACTACGCATCCCCGTTCCCACACAAGCAACAGCATTGGAGACGGGGCGAGCGGTAAAATCCTCCCAGCGGATGCCAACCGAAGTACGCGACCGGACGACCGAAGCAGAGCTGATACGCGAGGCCCAACAGGGCTCGCGCGCTGCCTTTGACATTCTCGTGCGTCAATATGATCAGGCTGTCCTGCGACTGGCCCTGCACCTGACCGGGTCTGAGCAGGATGCCCAGGACATCCACCAGGAGGCTTTTCTCAAGGCGTTCCGCTATATCGGCAACTTCCGGTTTGAGTGCTCGTTTTATACGTGGATCTACCGGATCGTCACAAACCTTTGCCTCGACCAGTTGCGGAGGCGGAAGTCGCGTCGGGAAGACCCGGCGATCATGATTGATTCGTCTGGCGAAGAGATGGATTTGCTGAGCAACGTCAGCGACGACCGCGCGATTGCCAACCCGGAACGAGAGCTCCAGCGCAAGCTCCTGGGGCAACGGATCCAGGCGGCCCTGGAAAAGCTGACGCCTCGTGAGCGGATGGTCTTTGAATTGAAACACTATCAAGGGCTGAAACTGAGGACCATTGGAGAGATGCTGAACACAACGGAAGAGACGGCAAAGAATACACTCTTCCGGGCAACGAAAAAACTAAGGGCGAGTCTGGCTGAGGTACGCTGATTTGTGAATGGGTGAAGTGAAAGACTCTTGCTTTTAAGCGACAAAGGTCGCGCGGCACAAAGACTGGCAATCACCAGCGAAGACAACGAAAAAAGCAACACTTTTTGAGGACAGTGAGGAACAGGGACCATGGCCATGAAGTGCGATCTGGCACAGCAACACATCGCGCTGGCAGTCTACGGTGAATTGTCCGATGACGCCAGCCATCAACTCGATCAACACCTGAAGGAGTGCGAGGAGTGCCGCAAGGAAATGGCGGCGGTGCGCGGACTTCAGGCGGCCATGTCCTTTTATCCCGTAGAAGAGCCGTCCCCGAGTCTGGTGGCGCGCGCCCGGATGCGTCTGGAGGAAGCGCTTGACAACATGCCGCACAGCGGATGGCTGGAGCGGACGCTGCAGCTCTTTGGCCGGGGAATGGGCCGCATACGGTCTGCGCCGGTCATGGCCTCCTTGCTCCTGTTTGCTGGAATCTCGCTGGGCGGATACGGTGGCTATCGCGCCGGGTTGAGAGCTGCCCATGCTGGAGACAGCAAACCAGGTCCTGACGCGGTCCAGGCGCTGGCAGGCAATGATGATGTGCCGGTCCAGGTGGCAAATGTCAGCAATATTACGCGCGATCCCAACTCCAGCCTGGTAACGGTAAGCTATAACAAGCTAGTGCCTGAGACATTGCAGGGCCCTCCGGATGATCCGCGTATCCATCAGCTGCTGCTTTTGGGGACACAAAATAGTGTGAACCCAGGGGTGCGGGACGATTCCGTTGATCTTCTGGCCAACGAGTGTCGAGCAGGACGCCAGTGCGATGACGGGCGGGTGCGGGACGCGCTGATGGTAGCACTGCGGCATGACAAGAACGCGAGTGTACGCATGAAGGCCCTCCAGGGCCTCCAGCCTTATATTGCGGAAGATATGCGGGTGCGGGATGCGGTGCTGGAGGCGCTCATGAATGACTCGGACCCGCGTGTACGCACCCAGGCAATCAGTCTGATTGAGCCGGTAGAGGCCGATTCGAGTGTGCGCGAGGTGCTCCACACGGTTGCCATGCAGGATGACAGTCCGGAGATCCGTACTGCTTCGCGGCAGGTACTGCAGCAGCTGCCGCAGATCCAGTAATGATGCAGCGTCCCTGCATCAACTCAGCGTCACTTCGTTGTAGGTCCCGAAGACTTTTTTCAGGGCATTGCAGATTTCGCCGATTGTGGCATAGGCCTTTACACATTCCAGAAAACAGGGCATCGTGTTCTGGTCTTCTTTTTCCGCAGCATGGCAGAGCGCCAGCAGAGAGCGGGCCACCGCCTCGTTGCTGCGTTCGCGGCGCAGCTTTTTGAGTTTAGAGCTTTGCGCCTCACGCACGGATTCGTCGATATGGAGAATCTGCGGCTGTGGTTCTTCCATCATATATTCGTTGACGCCGACAATGATTTTTTCCCCTGCCTCCACGGCCTGCTGATATGCGTAGCTGGCCTCGGCAATCTCTTTTTGCGGAAAGCCCTTTTCAATGGCGCGCACCATCCCACCCATGGCGTCCAGCTTTTCAAAATAGGCAAAGGCCGATTTTTCCATGTCCAGCGTGAGGCGTTCGACAAAATAGGAGCCGCCCAAGGGGTCTACGGTTTTCGTCACGCCGGATTCATAAGCCAGAATCTGCTGGGTGCGGAGGGCAATGCGGGCCGCGTCTTCCGTAGGCAAGGCGAGCGCCTCATCGTAGGCATCAGTATGCAGGGACTGTGTTCCCCCCAGGACTGCGGCCAGCGCCTGAATGGCAACACGCGCAATATTGTTCTTCGGCTGCTGGGCAGTCAGAGAAACACCGGCGGTCTGTGTATGAAACCGCATCCAGGCCGCGCGGGGACTTTTTGCGCGGAACCGTTGTGTCATCACGCGATACCAGATTTTTCTCGCCGCACGATATTTGGCAATCTCCTCAAAGAAGTCATTGTGGGCATTGAAGAAAAAGCTGAGGCGCGGAGCAAAATCGTCTACAGAAAGGCCCCGGCGGAGGGCCCATTCCACATATTCCATTCCGTCGTAGAGGGTAAAGGCCAGTTCCTGCTGTGCTGTCGATCCAGCTTCGCGGATGTGATACCCGGAAATCGAGATGGGATTGAAGCGCGGGAGATGGTGCGCGGCAAACTCGAAGGTGTCCACTACCAGACGCATGGAAGGAGCAGGCGGGTAGATATATTCCTTTTGTGCGATGTATTCCTTGAGGATGTCGTTCTGCAGAGTGCCGGAGATCCTCCTCCAGTCCGCGCCCTGCTTTTCCGCTACGGCAAGATACATGGCCCAGATCACGCTGGCAGGCGAATTAATGGTCATGGACACGGTGGTCTGTTCCAGGTCGATGCCGGAAAAGAGCGTCTCCATATCATCGAGGGAATCAATGGCCACACCGCATTTGCCGACTTCGCCCTCGCTTTCCGGATCGTCCGAGTCCCGTCCCATCAGCGTAGGCAAGTCGAAAGCGACAGAAAGCCCACTGCCCCCCTGGGCCAGAAGGTATTTGTAGCGCCGATTGGTTTCTTCCGGTGAGGCGAATCCGGAGAACTGGCGCATCGTCCACAGCTTGCCGCGATACCCGCTGGAATGGATACCGCGAGTATAGGGTGGTTGTCCCGGTTCCCCAAGGTATTGGTCCTGGTGTTCAGACCAGTCCGGGGGAAGGTCCTCTTCAGTGTAGAGGCGTTCGACGGGTACTCCAGAGAGGGTTGTGAAGCGGGCATTTCCCTTTTCGTCGCAATTGATGCCTGAGGGTGCACCAATCGGTTTTTCCGGGGATTTGCTTAGCGCCGGCTTCAGGGTCTGTTCTTCCCAGCGCTTTCTAGCATTCGCCATGCGCAATTTGCCTGGGTCCGTCATCTGGAAGACTTTTCAGCTTATGCGACGCGATGTATTATCGGCAAGCCTGCCATGCTTTCGCATATTTCCAGCTTACATAGGCCGAGTGGTAGAGGTGCAGCAGGAACCCCTCGCGGCCATCCAGAAACCCAAGCCGAAAAAAGTAGTTGTAAAGGAAGGTTGCGGCTGGATTGATCCATACATTCCACAAAAAAGCAGGTGTGCTCCGGCTTGTCCGGCCTTTGGCGATGGCCTGTTCCGCACCCAGGGAGCTGTACCGGTTCATGTGTGCAAGATAAATTTCCAGAGATGGATATGCGTGATGAATCAGGCTGCCTTTGAGGGTATGAGTTGCGCCGGAAAAGCAGATGGTTTCATGCACGGCGCGCTCTTCAAACCATGCTGATCCTTTGCGGAAGAGGCGAAGCTTGGGGTCAGGCCAGTATCCGCCGCGTCGGACCCAGCGGCCCAAAAAGAAGTTTTTGCGGGGAAGAAAATAGGCCTCCACGTCCGGAGTGTTCTTCAATAGCAGGCGTATCTCTGCAGCAAGCTCAGGACTTACTTCCTCGTCGGCATCCAGAGAAAGGACCCATTCGGAAGAACAATGCTCAATGGCAAAATTTTTCTGCTTGCCAAAGCCGCGCCAGGGCTCATGGAATACCTTTGCACCCAGGTCCTGCGCAATCTCGACCGTCCTGTCAGAAGAGCCACAATCCACAACGATGATTTCGTCTGCCCACAGCACACTTTGTAGTGTGCGGGGCAGGTTGGTTTCCTCATCTTTGGTGATTATGGCGACGGAGAGGGTCTTTGCCATCGGAGGGCCCGTTATCCAAGAGAAACAGACTCGCTGCCCAGATGTTGGTTGATGAGGCGCGCGACCAGGGGCTTCAGCCTTGTGCCGTCCTTCGGCAGAATGAAGTCTTTTGTTTCATCAGACCAGTCGAGTTTAAAGCTGGTGGCCAGAGCAGAGATCCAGATTTGCCGCACGGGAGCATTTGGCGTAATGACAAACTTTGCCGGCGGGTCATCGAAAAGAACATTCAGCACGCCCCCTTGTTCTTCGGCTTCAAAATCGCCTTGTGCTTCGGCATCAATCAGGCTTTTCTTCAGGGACTCCATGGCCGCGTCCGCATGGCGGCGAAATTCTGTTTCATCCATCATGGCACTAGTGTAGCAAGCAGAATTGTTGTTGTTCTCAGTATCCGTCATTGGATTTTCATCTGAAATTCAGCAAGGAGACGGCAAAATCGGGAGAGAGGGAAATTCCGGATGAAGCTTCTTCTTTCACTAGCACTTCTTGCAATAAACTGCATCGCCCTGGCGCAAACTCCTGCAAACCTTGAGCAGTTGGTGAAAGATGTGGCCTGGAATGAATGGAAAGACAGAGAACGAAACAGTTTCTGGCAGTACCGCATACAGCAAAAGATCGGTCAGGAGACATTTTTGAAATACCAGGTGGAAACAGAGCAGGGGCCAATCTACCGGATTCTCGAAAAAGATGGACAGCGTCTGGACGAAAAACAGCAACAGGCAGAAGATGCAAGGCTGAATCAACTGTTGAACAGCCCGGCTGCTCTCAAAAAGAACCGAGACGACCATTTGCAGGATGAAGAACGTTTGCAAAGGCTGACAAAGTTGATGCCGGAAGCATTTTTGTATGAAGCCGAAGGGCCCCCAGCGGGAGATCTGCTGACTTTGAAATTTCGTCCCAACCCGGCATTTAAACCGCCAACGTATGAAGCCCGTGTTTTTCATGGAATGGCCGGAAGCATGGTCATCAATCAGCGATTCAAGCGCCTGGTCGCGATGCATGGCACTGTGATTGAACGGATTGATTTTGGTTTTGGTCTGCTGGGATACGTAGACAAAGGCGGTCAGTTTGCGATCCACCGCGAGCAGGTAAGCAGTACGCACTGGAAGACTGACCTGGTGGAGGTACATGTTTCCGGGCGGGTGGTCCTCTTTAAGAGCGTGAGCAAAGACCATTATGAAGCGCGGTCCCAGTTCCAACCCGTTGAAGCCGGAATTACTCTGGCAGAAGCTCGGCGGTTGCTGGATGAAGCGGCTGCGGAAAATCAGGCCGAGCTTCTACCGGAGAAAGACCGTCCGGCTACTTCTTCTTTAAGCCAGTGAGAGCCAGAGCCTTCGGGGTTTTGCTGCCTTCTTCAAGCAGGTAGAGCTGATTCACGGCAAGACCGCTATAGGAGTCTACCTGTCCGGAGGGCCATCGCACTTCGACCAGGTCTACGGTCTTGGCTTGGTCGAGGCCAAAATGGAGACGAAGATCATTTTGCGAGTAATAACTGCCACCGCTGCGGACCTCGTCAATCTGAACAAGAGGCTGTTTCGCATCAGGCTGACAACGGGCGACCACTTTGACGCGCGCGCCGATTCCTGTGCGGTTGGATTTTGTGCCAATCGTTTTGATTTTGATCCAGTTGCGCTTCCATTCAGAATCACAACGTAGGAGCTGCGGAAGGGAATTGACGCAGTTTACGACGATGTCCAGGTCTCCGTCATTGTCATAGTCGCCAAAGGCGCAGCCGCGTGCGGCCACAGGTGTTGTGATTCCCGGACCGCCTTTCTCGGTCACATCTTCGAATCGGCCGTTGCGCAGGTTGCGATACAGATATTTGTGCTCCGCATAGGGGGCCTCGGTCTTTGAAGTACTGACCTCGGGGTAGACGTGGCCATTGGAAACCAGAAGATCAAGCCAGCCGTCATTGTCCATGTCAAAGAAACCAATTCCCCAACCCAGATAGCGCGTATTCACACCCAGTCCGGAGAGATAGGTATCGTCCTCAAAGGAACCATCGCCGAGGTTTGTGTAGAGCGAATCTGTGTCTCCAGCGAAATTTGTCTTTGCGATGTCCAGGGTTCCATCGCGGTTGTAATCTCCCACGGTGACACCCATGCCTGCCTGCGGCTTTCCATCGGGAGAAAGGGCGGCCCCGGCTTCGATGGCAATGTCTTTGAATGTGCCATCTTTCTGGTTTTGATACAGGGTCGCTGCCGTCGAGTCATTGGCTACGTAAATGTCTGGCCATCCATCATTGTCAAAGTCGGCAACGGCCACGCTCAGGGCATAGTTGCCGACCGTGTTCCACATGCCTGCTTTCTCGGAGACGTCCGTGAAGGTCCCGTCGCCATTGTTGTGATAAAGAATGTTTTTGCCACCCGGAAGTCCCGGAGGACCGCAGGCAACCAGGATGCCCTTGTATTCGCAGGGGCCCGATTCCGGAGTGGGTGCAGTCTTCAGATCGAAATCAATATAGTTGGCAACAAAGAGGTCGAGGTGGCCGTCCCGGTCGTAATCGAGGAAGGCGCAGCCAGAGTTCCAGCGGAGCCTGGATTGCAGCAGACCAGCTTTGGCTGTGACGTCGGTAAAGGTGCCGTTTCCATTGTTGTGGAAAAGTGCATTCTGCCCATAGTAGCTGACGAAAAGGTCATCATGACCATCGTTGTCATAGTCACCAATGCAACAACCCTGGCCCCATCCGCTGCGGGCCAGCCCGGCTTTGGCTGTGACGTCGGTAAAGGTGCCGTCGCGATTATTTTTAAAAAGATGACAGGTTGGTTCCTGTCCTTTGGCAAAGCCCTCCAGCCTCCAGCCGTTGACCAAAAAGATGTCGATCCATCCATCGTTGTCATAGTCGTAAAAGGCCACGCCGCAGCCTGTGGTTTCCAGCAGATATTTATTTTTGCCTTCACCTCCATAAATGGTTTTGACGTCCAAGCCCGATTGCGCTGCAACGTCAAGAAACTGCACTCCCAGAGGCGTTCCTGCAATCGGGGACCTGGGACCCGGTGGCGGCGGCATGGGCCTTGCTTCATAGGCCGGTTGCGCCCCGGGTTTGCTTTGCGGCGCTTCCTGCCCGGCAAATCTTGCGGCCCTCTTCCACGGTGGGGTGGCCAGCAGCAGCACATCGGAAAAAGGCAGGACCAGAGCGGTACGGCTAAGAGACTGAAGAAACGCGCGTCGGTTCATTGGGGACGGGAAAATTGTAGCAAGGTGACGCGCCTGTGCGCCCTGCATCCCTTGTCGCATCTCATTCCTTGAATGATGTGGGCTGGGGAGGGAGCAGGGACCCCGGCCAGCAGGTTCGTATAATCAAAACATGCCGTTTGAAAGCGTCAAAAAGGTCGCAGATGCTGATTTTCCCACTCGTTGGGGACATTTCCGCATTCTTGGATTTGAAGGTGTACTGGCCAATCCTGAACCGTGTAATCCCGAGGAGCAAGCGGCTGCAAGACGGGTAGAAGGCGCGGTGGCGCTGGTGATGGGCGATGTACACTCTGCTCCGCCCATTGTTCGCATCCATTCCCAGTGTCTTACTGGTGATGTCTTTCACTCTCTCCGCTGCGACTGCCGTTTGCAGCTTGAGCTTGCTTTAACAAAGATCACTGAGGCGGGTGCCGGGATTCTGATCTATGAGCAGCAGGAGGGCAGAGGCATCGGCCTGATGGCCAAACTGAAGGCCTACGAGCTCCAGGACCAGGGGCTGGATACCGTGGAGGCCAATGTCCAGCTTGGCTATAAGCCAGACTGCCGCGAATTTGAGCTTCCCGCCGAGATCCTGAAACAGCTTGGCATACCCGCAGTGCGTCTCATCACCAATAATCCGGAAAAAGTGCAGGCGCTGGAGTCAGCCGGGGTCCGGGTAACGGAACGCATCTCCGCGGCAGTTGAGCCTGAAGAGACATTTCTGCGTTATTTGAGGGTCAAACGGGAAAAGATGGGCCATCTGCATGAAGAGCTTGAAGAGAAGCGGGGATGACTACGGCCACATCTGGGCAAGCTGAAAGGCCTTCTCAACCACAGCGGCTGTGCCTGCCGTAATTCTGTATTTCTCCCGGCCGGCAAGCTCTTCACGGGAGAGCCAGACGGCCGCGACCGCATCGCTGGCACAGCGTAACTGGCCGCCAGTCCTGCGGCAAAGGAAATCGACCAGAACATAGTGATAGCGGACCCTGCCGGCTTCATCATGGGCAATTCGATCGAGGACTTCCACCACCTGCAAGGGTTCCACTTCGAGTCCAGTTTCTTCCTGCACTTCGCGGCAAACTCCCTGGGCCAGAGACTCGCCCAACTCAAGAGCGCCGCCGGGCAGGGACCACTCACCCTGTAAAGGTTCTTTTCCGCGCTGGATGAACAGGACCTTTTCCTGTTCCAAAATGATTGCGGCTACGCCGATGACGGGGGCGTCCGGATATTCGCGCTTCATTCCTTACACTCAGAATTTCGCAGGTCTGCCATATTCTTCGACAAAGACGGTATGGGCCATGGCAAAGCGCCCACCATTGAATTTATCCGGGCCTTTCAGATGGCCGATTCCGAGCAAAGCAACAACGTGATAGCTAAGCGGCAGTTTCAACACTTCGCGAACTTTTTCTTCCTCGAACCCTTCCATGGGGGCGGTATCGTATCCCAGGGCCTCGGCCATGAGCATCATGGTAGTAAAGGCAATCATGACGTGCCGGTTGAGCCACATGGGAAAATTCGGGTGATTGGACAGATAATTCGGAATGTTGACTTTGGCCTGTTCGGCATAATGTTCCGGCATGCCGCCTTCCCGACCAAGGCGCAGCATCTCTTCCAGATCGCCTTTGCGCCAACCGTCCGCATCGCCACAGGCGACGATGACGGCGGAAGCCTCTTCGACTTTTGCCTGGTTGAAACTGGCGGCACGCAGGCGGCGTTTCTGTTCCGGTTGTCTGACGACGATGAAGCGCCAGGGTTGCATGTTATAGCCACTGGGTGCGTGAAGGCCGGCATCGAGAATTTTCTTCAGGTCTTCGTCCGGAACAGGAGAGCCATCAAAGCTGGGGGTTGCACGGCGTTGTGCAATCACCTGAGACAAATTTTTCTCCATGATGTTTGCCATGAGAATGTTTCCTGAAGTTTACTGAATTTGATTCATGGGCAGTTCAATGCCAAAAGGACGCTGATTGGGAGCATTCGCATAGACCCAGAGGCCGGAAAATCCCTCGCGAAGCTCCGGGTGTTGTGCCAGAAGTGCCTTCATCACATCGATATTTCGGCTCCGCGTCGCCACCGGGTCAGAGGCATCGCTGACCTTGTAGTTCACAACGAGATCCAGATGTCCAAGAGATCCGTCGGTATGCAGGTCAGTAATCTCAAACATCTGTCCGGCAGCGGAGACCACCATCGGTCCAGACCCGGGAAGACCATCGGGTTTCACGCTTCCCATTTCTTTCTGGAGCTTTTCAAGGTTTGGGCTGGAGAGAAAATCAGCGGGCAAAGCAAGATATGCAGCGGTTTCATAATAGAAATATGCGTTCCATTGCTGTTTTTTCGCTGCAAAGGCACGGGCCTGGGTCCAGTACCAGACGCTATCGTGCCCGGCCAGAGTCAGCGGCCTTACATAGAAACCTGCCAGCTTCCACTGATTGCTCTGGGCGGAATCATTGGCCAGGATCATGGCCATTTGCTGGGGCTGTTTTCCGCCGGATGAATGAACCAGAAGAACAGCGTAATTTCCGGGAGGCAACTGGGCAAGGGAAATGGTAATGAGCAGCTCAGAACCAGGAACGCTGCAAAAAAACTGTGTGTCCGCCGGGGCTTTCAGGTCAGAAGCATTCAGCGCATACATGTTCTGCACAAGGAAATTTGCTCCTTGCATTTCCGGTGATATGGACTGGATGGTGTTTGCAATCGGATCAAACTGCGCGACCACAAGGCTGATGGTGTCGGCTTTGACCGCTGCCACATTTCCTGCCTGAATTTCCGCAGCCAGGGTGGTCCCTGCCTTAAGGAGAACTGATCGCTGCGCTTCTGTCATCTGCGACTGCGTGGTGCAGGTGACTGCGCCGGCCACTCCGCAGGAAAGCAGAACTGCGAGCAAGAAAAGCCATCGCCGGGAATTCATAAGCCAAAAAGAAAAATTCACGAGCAAACTCAAACCACTGCTAGTCTAGTATAGAGAGGACACTCTCACGAACGTCTTATTTTCTAAGATGCGACCTGCCGTTTCATTCTGGCTGCTGCTTGCCGTAACTGCAACGGCGCAAATGCAGAGGGTGGCCGTGCACAGGTCCGCCTCCAAAACGGAGACCGTTTCTGTCCCTGCCGCTGCTCCTCAGCCGGTGTCACTGTTGGACCAACCGGCACAGCCCGCACAGGTGCAGTTTGACGGACAAAAACTTTCGATAAAAGCGGACAATTCCACGCTCTCGGCGATCCTGCAGGAGATTTCCTCCCGGACGGGCATGAAGGTGGATGGGCCTGTCACTGAGCAGAGGATTTTTGGCAGTTATGGTCCGGCCAGTCCTCGTGAGGTGGTGGCTTCGCTGCTGGACGGCCTTGCCTACAACGTTGTCATGGTAGGCAGGCTGGGCAACGGTGCGCCGCGGGAATTGATTCTGACGCCCAGAAGCGGTGGAATTCCGACCAACAGTCCCGTGATGGTAGCCCGCCAGATGCAGGAGAACGACGCGGAGAATGGGGACAACGGAGATGAGAATATGCCTCCGGATGAGCCACCGGACACTTCTCCACTGCCGCCCCGACCTGTGAACACACCGGAGATGAATGGAGCTTCCCCGGCCCCATCGCCCTCGGACCAGAATGGCGGCGTCAAGACCCCGCAGCAGTTATTACAGGAATTGCAGGACTTGCGGGCGCGGCAACTGCAACAGCAACAGAATCCACAGTAGCTGGCAGCTGCAGATGAGGGGAACGGACGCCATCAGGCCTAAGCAATTCGGGCGATTTCCGCTTTGGCCTGGGGAGCTTTGGCATAAGAGCGGGCATGGAGTCTGAGCAGGCCAAAGGCCACACGGCAAATTCCGTAAGCAGCCAGGACCCCGAAAGCCAACGCTGCTCCGGCCGCGCATAAGAGTAAGATCAGGTTCATTAGATTTTGCATTTCAATACCGGCTTCCAACAGCTACGATGCACATTGTCTCAGAAACTCGCGCGAATTGACCCTGCTTTCTATTGCCAACTAAGATACCTATAGTATCTGTTCCGATTTGCAACTGCATTGATCAGCTTACAGCAACTGCAATTTCGCTGAATTTTCACACTGCATGTCGATCACCCACATCACAGTACGCGGAGCGCGCCAGCATAATCTGCGGGACATCAGCGTCCGGATTCCGCGCAATACACTGACTGTCGTGACCGGATTGTCAGGCTCAGGCAAGTCATCGCTGGCATTTGACACAATCTATGCTGAGGGCCAGCGACGCTATGTTGAGACTTTGTCGGCCTACGCGCGGCAGTTCTTAGACCAGGTGGAGCGCCCAGATGTGGATTCCATTGAGGGACTCAGTCCGGCTATTTCGATTGAACAGAAGACGACCAGCCGCAGTCCTCGCTCAACGGTGGGGACAATCACCGAAATCTACGATTATCTGCGTCTGCTATATGCATCTGTAGGTGTGCCGCATTGCCCCAACTGCGGAAGGCCGATCTCACGACAGACGCATGAGCAGATTGTGGAGCGTATCCTGTCGCTGGCCCCGGGTGAGCGGGTAACGATTTATGCGCCTGTAGTCCGCGGGCGTAAGGGAGAATTTAAAGACCTTCTGGATGAGCTGGACCAGCAGGGATTCCGAGCAAGGGTTGATGGCGAACTTCGTGATTTGTCCGAGCCGGTGAATCTGGAAAAGCGCAAAAACCACACCATCGAGGCGGTGATTGACCGTATCGTGCTCAAGCCGGGGGTAGAGAAGCGCTTGCAGGAGGCGGTGGCGCGCGCTCTCCAGATGGCGAATGGACTGGTGCTGGTTGCGATTTCCGGCGGTGGGGAACAGCTCTATTCGTCTTCGATGGCGTGTCCTGACTGCGGCCTGGATGTGCCGAAGCTGGAGCCGCGCAGTTTCTCTTTTAACAGCACCTACGGGGCGTGCCCGGAATGCCACGGACTGGGCAGCATTTATGATTTTGACCCGGCGAAGATCATCTCTGACTGGTCAAAACCGCTGCTGGATGGCGCATTAGGACCAGGTTCCGCCTCACAATATCTCATCAAACTGATTCATCTGGCGGCGCAGCGGTACAAGATCGACCTGAAGAAGCCATTTGAGCAGCTTCCCAAAAAACATCAGGACATTCTGTTGTATGGTCCGGGAAAGACGGAGGCCCCGCGAACAGGCTTTCACGGGATCCTTGCCTATCTTCGCAATGCGGTAGAGGAGTCCCGATCGGATGCTTACCGCGAATGGATGCTGGGATATATGTCGGCCACGACATGCCCGGCCTGCCAGGGAAAGCGCCTGCGGCCTGAATCGCTGGCGGTGAAGGTAGCAGGGCTTTCCATTGCCGATTTCACCGCCTTGTCGCTGCGGCGCGCCCTGGAGGCTGCGCGCAGGATGGAATTTACGGAGCGAGAGGCGCTGATTGCCGGACGCTTGCGCAAGGAGATTCTCGATCGGCTGGAGTTTTTGAATGCCGTCGGTCTGGGCTATCTCTCCCTTGACCGGAGCGCGGCCACGCTCTCCGGGGGTGAAGGGCAGCGTATCCGCCTGGCAACACAGATCGGCTCGCGTTTGCGCGGTGTGCTTTATGTACTGGATGAGCCCTCAATCGGACTTCATCAGCGAGACAATCAGCGTTTGATCCAGGCGCTGGAATCATTGCGCGACCTGGGAAATACCGTCCTCGTGGTGGAACACGATGAGGACACGATCCGCCATGCGGACTATGTACTGGACCTTGGCCCCGGCGCTGGGAAGCTGGGCGGGCAGGTGGTCGCTGAAGGTCCGCCACAGCGGATCATGGAGACGCGGGAATCGTTGACCGGACGATATCTAGCGGGAGAGATCAGTGTATTGCACCGACTTGTGCCGCGTGTTCCCAATGGCAAATGGATCACGGTGGAAGGTGCGCGCAGCCATAATCTGCGCAACATTACGGCCAGGTTCCCGTTGGGTGTGATGACGGTGGTGACTGGGGTCTCCGGGTCGGGCAAGAGTACGCTGGTGAATGACATTCTGTATCGGGGGCTGGCAAAGCAGCTTTATGGCTCACGAGAAGAACCGGGTGAGCACACGCGCATCTCGGGCCATGAGAAGATAGACAAAGTCATTCGCATTGACCAGTCGCCCATCGGGCGTACTCCCCGGTCCAATCCGGCAACGTATACGGGTGTGTTTTCGGCCATCCGCGATCTGTTTGCCATGCTGCCCGAGTCGCGGGAGCGCGGGTATAA
This sequence comes from Pseudacidobacterium ailaaui, assembly GCF_000688455.1. NCBI lineage: Bacteria > Pseudomonadati > Acidobacteriota > Terriglobia > Terriglobales > Acidobacteriaceae > Pseudacidobacterium > Pseudacidobacterium ailaaui. Next base: position 3,277,294 of record NZ_JIAL01000001.1, on the reverse strand, counting down.
GGCCGGACGCTTTTCCTTCAATGTGGCCGGAGGACGCTGCGAAGCGTGTCAGGGTGAAGGGCAGCGGCGTATTGAAATGAATTTCCTGCCCGATGTGTATGTTCAGTGCGAGGTCTGCAACGGGCGCCGCTACAACCAGGAAACGCTGGCCGTGAAGTTCAACGGGTACTCCATTGCTGATGTTTTGGACCTGGCGATTGAAGACGCTCTGCCCGTGCTGGCGGACATTCCGCAAGTGAAGCAAAAACTGCAAACACTCGTGGACGTAGGCCTGGGCTATATTCATCTGGGACAGTCGGCCACGACACTGAGCGGCGGTGAGGCGCAACGCATGAAGCTGGCCCGCGAATTGTCGAAGCGCCAGACCGGGCGCACACTGTATCTGCTGGACGAGCCTACGACCGGGCTGCATTTTGATGATGTACGCAAACTGCTGGAAGTGCTGCACCGGTTGACGGACCTGGGCAACACGATCATTATTATCGAACACAATCTTGACGTGGTCCGCAACGCGGACTGGATCATCGACCTGGGACCGGAGGGTGGAGAAGAAGGCGGGCAGATTGTGGCCGAAGGTACTCCGGAGCATGTATCCGGCGTTGCAGGATCTTACACCGGACAATTTCTTCGGCGGTACTATAAGGAAGTCCCTGCTTCTGGTAACCGCACATCCAAAAAGCAGAAGTCATCCCAAAACGTGGCCCTTGCATGACGCTCGATCCCGTATCGCTGACTCCGGTTTCTTCCGCGGGGTTCTCTGCCGAAGAACCACCGCAGAAGACCTCGCTGCCTGATGATGAGATACCCCACCTGGGGCATGCGACCTTATTCTTTGTCATGTGTGTTCCTCTGCTTTTCGCCGGTGAAGGGGTCTTTCTTTTTCTGGCGAAGCAGGTTCCCCAATTGCATTCCAAGAGCTATCGTGAACTTTTCAGCCTGATGAGCCAGGATGCCAGACTGGCCATCCCTACACAAGCCTTTGTTTATCTTTTGATTGGCTTCGTGACGATGGTCGTTTTTACGGTCCTTTGGCAGCGTCCTTTTTTTGAGGGGATCCACTGGAACGCATCTACCGCGCACGACAGGCTTTGGGGGCTTTGCGGGCTGGGTGTGGGGCTGGGAATCAGCATCACATTTTTGCAGGCGTATCTGCCGATTCCTATGCCGCAGAATCCGCCAATCCTGCAGGACATGGTCCACTCGTCACTGGGTGCCTGGATGATGCTTTTCTTTGGCGTTTCGATTGCGCCTTTTATGGAGGAGCTGGCCTTTCGCGGATTTCTTCTGCCCGGGCTGGTCCATGCCTTCCAGTGGCTCATGCGACAACAGGTCCTTTCTCCTCAGGCCTTTTCGTGGATTACGCTTCCACTTTCCGTGGTGTTGACGACGGTCCCATTTGCCCTGCTTCATGCCGAACAGGTCTCCAGCGCATGGGGACCCTTGCTGCTCATTGGCCTGGTCAGCATTGTGCTCTGCGCCGTTCGGTTGCGACTCCGGTCGCTTGCGGCCAGCACCGTGGTCCATGCGGCCTACAATCTCACCCTCTTTGCTGGAATCCTGCTGCAAACGGACGGATTCCAACATCTGGAGCGTCTGAATTCCTGATTCAGAGAACTCATGACGGACACAGGGGCAAAGCGGCGTGCTGTCTGTCTCTCATAAGAAAGACCCCGCATGGAATGCGGGGTCCTGAGGGCCAAAGTGCTGAGGTAGAAACTCAATTGCTGTAAAGCAGCGCACCTTCGCTTTTGAGGTCGCCTTCCTTGCCCACTGGGCGATAGAAAAGCTGGTTGTTTTCAAGATAGACCTCGATAAATGCGGGCCGTTCTGTAATCTGGCCGGCTATCAGCGCTTCGGAGAGCGGATCTTCTACGTAGCGCTGTAAGGCGCGGCGCAGAGGACGCGCTCCGTAAGTGCGATCCACCATGGTCTTTTCGAGGATCCACTTTTTCGCTTCCTCAGTCACCGAGATGGTGATGGCCTTCTGGGCCAGATTGGTGTTGAGCTGCTGTACGAGCAGTTCGAGAATCTGGATGAGGTCTGCATCAGTAAGTGCCTGGAAAATAATGATTTCGTCCAGGCGGTTCAGGAACTCCGGATTGAACGTCCGCTTGACCTCATTTTTGACCAGCTCCTCAACCTTCTCCATCACCAGTTCTTCGCGGTCGCTCTGGAAGCCAAGCCCCTGCTTCCGCTGGAGATGGCGCGCTCCGATGTTGGAAGTCATGATGATGATGGTGTTTTTGAAGTCCACCGTGTTGCCGAGGCCGTCCGTAAGCTGACCGTCCTCGAAGACCTGAAGCAGGATGTTAAAGACATCCGGATGTGCCTTCTCGATTTCATCGAGCAGGACGACGGAGTAGGGTGAACGCTTGACGCGCTCTGTCAGTTGCCCTCCCTCCTCATATCCTACGTACCCCGGAGGGGACCCGATGAGTTTGGAGACGGAGTGCTTCTCCATAAACTCGGACATATCGAAGCGGATGAGCGCCTTTTCTGATCCGAAGAGAAACTGGGCCAGAGTGCGCGCCATCTCGGTCTTACCGACTCCGGTTGGCCCCAGGAAGAGGAACGAACCGATGGGACGGTGCGGGGACTTCAGCCCGGCACGGGAACGGCGGATGGCGCGGGCCAGCGCGGAGATGGCCTTGTCCTGCGAGATGACGCGCTTATGCAGCTCTTCTTCTACGCGCAGCAGTTTCTGGGTCTCCTCCTCTTTAATGGAGGTGACTGGTACGCCTGTCCAACGGCTCACGACCTCCTCAATGTCTTCGCGAGTGACAATGCCGGCAGTCGAGTCGTCGAGGTGATATTTATCACGCAGAGCGCGCAGGTTCTCGCGTTCCTTCCGCTCCTCGTCGGAATAGAAGCGGGCCTTCTCAAACTCATGGTTGGCAATGGCCGAATCCATGCGATGGACGATGAACTTGATCCGCTTATGGACTTCGGTGATCTCGTCCGGGAGCGAGGTCTGGCGCAGTTTGACGCGCGCGCCGGCCTCATCAATCAGATCGATGGCCTTATCGGGCAGGAAGCGGTCGGAAATGTAGCGGTTTGAGTGAGAGACCGCAAACTGGATCGAATCATCAGTGTAACTGACGGCATGGAACTTCTCATAGCGGTCCTTGATGCCCATGATGATCTTGACCGCGTCATCTTCGTTGGGCGGTGGGACCTTGACGGCCTGGAAGCGGCGCTCCAGGGAGCGGTCTTTTTCGATGGACTTACGATACTCGCCGGGCGTGGTGGCCCCGATGCACTGGATTTCTCCCCGAGAAAGCGCAGGCTTGAGGATGTTGGCAGCATCAAGAGAGCCTTCGGCAGACCCGGCGCCGACCAGAGTATGCAGTTCATCAATGAAAATGATGCAGTTCTGGTTTTCCATCAACTCTTTCATGATGGTCTTGAGGCGTTCCTCAAACTGGCCGCGATACTTCGTTCCGGCAACGATGAGCGAGAGGTCCAGGGCCAGGACCCGCTTGTCGGCCAGGAAGCTGGGTACGTCCCCGTCGGCAATGCGCTGGGCCAGGCCTTCAACAATGGCAGTCTTTCCTACGCCGGGTTCACCAATCAATACAGGATTGTTCTTGGTGCGGCGGCAAAGGATCTGGACGACCCGCTCCAGCTCAGCATCACGCCCGACCAACGGATCGAGCTGTCCATCCAGTGCCGCCTGGGTCAGGTCGCGGGAGAACTCCGCCAGGAGGCTGGATTCTCGGTTGCGCTGCTGCTGCGGCGCCTTTTCCTGCGTGGTGCGGGCCAGCTCCTCACGAATCGCAAGAAGCTTGAGTCCCCGCTCGTGCAGGATCTCCGCAGCAAAACTCTTTTCCTCGCGCAGCAGGCCCAGCAGAAGGTGCTCCGTGCCGATGTGTTTGTGTGACAGGCGCTCGGCTTCCTCTGCGGCATAAGCCAGCACGCGCTTGCATTCATTGGAAAGGGGAAGGTCGACAGAGGTGGATACTTTCTCACGAATGGTGGTGTGGCCCTCAATCTGTTTGCGGATTGAGTCCACGGAGGCGTGCGAGCGGAGAAAGCGGTTGGTCAGCGCCTTGTCCTCACGCAACAGGCCGAGCAGCAAATGTTCGGTCTCAATGTAGGGCGAGCCAAACTGGCTGGCCTCATATCTTGCAAAGAAGATGACGCGACGTGCCTTTTCTGTATAACGTTCGAACATATTTCCCCTGAGAAGACGTCTGCGTTTGTCGAAGCCCGGAAGCATCCAAGAGGTTGCCCGGCGTCCTTCTGTTCGGAGGACTTCTTCGCAAATTCGCCTGCATCTTCGGCCCTTCTCGCCGCTTTCACCCATCGAAAACTGGCCCCGGTGAAGACGGCCTTTGGGATGGAAGCTATCTGTTAACCATCCCACTTCAGTACTACACAATTCTCCGCCGAATCAACTCTGCGGAGACAGTTCCTCCATACGGCCTTTTTCCAGCCGTAAAATTCTGCTACATCGCTGCGCAAGCGTCATATTGTGCGTTACGATGACCGATGTCAAATGCTCCTTTTCATGAAGACGCCGGAGCAAAGAAAATACCGTATCTGCTGTTAGACTGTCCAAATCCCCGGTTGGTTCGTCAGCAAGAAGTAATCGGGGCTGCGTTACCAGGGCGCGCGCCAGGGAAACCCGCTGCTGCTCTCCTCCGGAAAGCTCTCCAGCCTGGTGGTCTGCACGACCTTCCAGCTCCACGTCCCGCAGGCATTCCATGGCCCGGGCAAAGGCCAACTTTCTGGACTCCCCGCGGGCCAGCAGCGGCATGGCTACATTCTCAAGTGCAGTAAATTCCGGCAGAAGGTAGTGAAATTGCCATACATAACCCACTTCCCGGTTGCGGAAGGAGGCAGCTTCACCTGGCGACAGTTTTCTCAAAGGAGTTGAGGCGCAGTATACTTCACCGCTGGTGGGAGCATCAAGGGCACCCAAAATGTGCAATAAAGTGCTCTTTCCGGACCCAGACTGGCCAACAATCGCAACCAGTTCGCCCTGATCGACCTGAAAGCTCAGGCCATCAAAGAGGATGAGTCTTCCGCGTCCAGTTGCGTATTCCTTACGCAGATTTTCTACCCAGAGGAATGGATGCGCGGTCGCAGCAAGAGGACTCAAACTCATAGACGACTGGGCCGCAGAGGCGCCGTGCCGATCGATGGAGAGAGTTCCCATAACTACCTCTACCATTGTTGGACACCAAAAGCAAAGGGTTGATGCAACAGATTTTTGCCAGGGTATTTCCATCAAAAACTTACGAAGATGCAGGCCAAGGGCCAAAGTGCAGATGGATGCTTAAAAAAGCTTCATTCTGAGGTCCCGCTATTTGAGAGGAACAACAGGCATGGTTTGCAGCAGGGCCAGTTCCTGCTGGAGCCGCTGCCATGCTTTCCGGTCCTTTTTGGTAATGATGGGCGAAGAAGGGTTGGAGTAGTAAGCCAGAATATCGCGTTTTAATCCGGAGGGCACGGGACGGTCCGGGTATCGGGTAAGGCTGCTCACCAGTTGGGCGTAAGTCTTGTCCGTGCGCGGGTAGCCACCGGGCTGCACCACGTAACCGGTGTCGAGATCACGATTTTCAAGATTCAAAATGATTTCCGGGGTATCGGTGCGATTGGTACGGAGGTTCTGCAGATGCGTTTCGAAGGTCCGGAGTGTAAGGTTGACACTGGTGACGTAGCTGGTCTCCGTTTCCTGGGTCGGGATCTTAATGGCCAGATCGGATGCGGGCCCGATTTTGGGAATGAGAATGACGAGAAAGGCCAGCAGATGCGTGGTAATTCCCGGGCCGCGGCGCATGGCCTGCCATTGATGCAGGTCGCCGGTCTGCTGAATGCGTGCGTGCAGCGCCTGAAACTCCGGTGTATCCAGTTCGGGGGGGAAGTCGTGCTGATGGATGACTGCCTCAGCGTGAGCGAAAGCAGGCAGGAAACTGCGCACCGAATGGCGATAGGAGGCGATTACAGCACTGCGGCGCTTGTTGCCCAGGACTTCACGCAGATGCAGGCCATAGGTTTCATAAAAGGCCCTCTCCAGCAGGCCGAGCGATACTCGCAGTCCAATATGGTCGAGATACGCCGCGGGCGCCAGATGGTGTTTGGTCATTTCATCCACGTCAAAGGCAAATTCCGTCCGGACATGTCCGTGCGGGCTCTCATCATAGGTAATGGAGTGGCCATATTGCAGGGCGAGGCGGGGAAATTCAACAGCGGTGGAAGGATTGATGGCGTCATGATGGCCGATGGTGTCCCCGATGTAATGGGAAAGGGCACCCAGAGCAAAAGCCAGCTCGTTTACATCCCTGGCATTGCGGACCAGGCTGGCCACAAAGTCTCCGGTGCGGACGTAGTGGGTAAGGTTGCTGAAGAAGACATGCCCGAATGGATAATAACCGGCATCCTGAATCTCGCAGCCTCCGTAGGCATACGACTGCGCCAGACGTAACTGGGCCTCGGTGGTATTTGGATAGCGGGACAGTAGCAGTGGCTTGATCGACGGTTCCCAGGCCAGATCAATAATTTGCTGGTGCGTGAGAACGGAGTAGCCCCAGACTGGCTGGACCAGAAGAGAAACACAGAGGGCAGCGATGAGAGCGCCTGTCAGCCAAGGGAGTTGCGTCTGCCCCTTCCTTTTCCATCTAAAAAACTGACCGCCGGACGCTAAGGCAGAAAAGGTGTCCGCAGGATTTGCCTTGCGGAGAAGGGCTTTCTTCTGTCGAGTAAGCAGCATCGGTTTGTTGGAGCAGCCTTCATCATAGCCGGTTGCTTGCACTATTCGTAACGCAAGGCTTCGGCGGGCAGAACGCGGGCCGCAGAGGTCGACGGGTAGAGCGTGGCCAGCAGGGAGACCCCAAGAGAAACAAGCGCCACGATCACACCATCGCGGATGCGCGGGGCAAAGGGAAGATAGTCAATGGAATAGACATCTGCCGAAAGATGGATAAAGCGATAATGGGCCCCGGCCCAGGAGAGGACATAGCCAAGAACAAGGCCGATTCCTGTGCCGATGAGGCTGATGAGAAATCCCTGCATCAGAAAGATGCTCCGGATTTGTTCGGGCCGGACGCCGATGGACATGAGCACTGCAATGTCCTTTGTCTTTTCCATCACCATCATGGTCAGGGCGATCAGGATGTTGAGGGCGGCGACACAGACAATCAGGCCAATGACGATGAAGGTTACGACCTGTTCGAGCTTCAGGGCGCGGAAAAGCTCGCGGTTCTGCTCCATCCAGTTGGTGGCCTCAAAACCGGGGCCTGCGGCCTGCTCGATTTCTTTGCTGATGCGGTCAGCATGGTAAAGATCGTCTACCTTAAAAGAGATGATGGACACGAGGTCCGGCTCATCGAAGAGGCGCTGGGCGTCGGCGAGGCGCACAAAAGCGAAGCTGGAATCATATTGGTAGAAGCCGGAATGAAAGATGCCTACGATCTGAAAGCGCTGATATTTCGGAACAAGTCCGTAGGGAGTAAGTTCGCCCTGAGGGCTGGTGACCATCACCGTATCGCCAACTTTCGCATTGAGTGAGTCGGCGAGGTCATATCCGACCACAATCGGGGGCGTAGGGCGCTCTGCATCTGCTGTTGAGGCTTCCGGCCCTGACAGGGGAGCAGCGCTGCCCTGTGTGAGATGTGAGAGCAGATCGCTGACGGTACGCTCCTGCTGGGGAATGATGCCTTTGATCTCCGCCCCGGCAGAGAGGGCCCCGCGGGAAATGAGTACTGGCTCGTAAAGTCCGGGAGCAGCGGCAGTGACGTGAGGGAGTTGGCGCAGCCGCGCGGTGAGGGCGCGCCAGTTGCCGATTCCGTCGCTCTGGATGCGCATGAGAGAAACATGGGCTGTGGAACTTAACAGGCGCTCGCGCAGGTCACGGCTCATTCCATTGGTGATGGCCAGCGCGATGATGAGCGCGGCAACTCCGACGGCCACCCCAATCACAGAGATGGCCGTGATGAAGCCAATGACGGCCTGGCGGCGCTTGGCCCGCAGATACCGTGCGGCGACAAAAAGCTCAAACTTCACCGCACAACTGCCTTTGCTGCCGCAACATTGTCATAACGATCGTAGACGCGCACGGTAATCAGATGCTCAGAGGGGTTTTCAGGAGCAAGACCCTGCTGTCGCTGAGGGACCGCCGCGTCAAAGTCATAGTGCTCGGTAAGCGAGTCGGAGAGCTTTCCAACGGGTTCGAGATATTGCCAGGGGCCTGAGTCAACGGAGTATTCAGCATGGGATATCGGGCTGGTTGTGTCTGTCGCTGTAAGAACGACGTGGATCCTTCCGTTGACGAGATGGGCTTCTATGGGAGACAACGAAGGCGGCGTCGTGTCCAACACAAAACGGTCACTGACTTTTTCTGCAGTGAGCGCATCCCCAGGATTATGGGAAGGTGCATCGCTGGCGACGACTTTTAGTCGATACGCGCCGTCGGGAAAGGTGGTGGCGTCGAAGCTGAAGTAGCGCTCCGAGACCTTGTCCTTGAGCAATTGCCAGTTGGTTTCTTTGTCGCCATCGCCCCGATAGTAAAGGCTGTAAATCAGGTCGTCGCCATTGTCATCGTGGGCCGCCCAGCGAACAGTCACTGCGGACTTGTCCCTGATGCCGGTGAGCGGTTCATGTCCCTGCTCATTGAACTGCACGGGGGGACGCGATGGCTCACCGAAGCTGATGGCGATGGGCTGGTTTTGTAGCTGTTGCGGAGGAGGGGCCGGAACCCGCGCTCCTGGAACCACGGCGATTTCATCAATGACGGGCGCTACATTTACAGGCAAATAATTGATGGCGACAGAGCTGACAGCTGTGCCGGGATGGAGCACAATTTTCCATTGCAGAAAGCGCGCCTGTTCCAGGCCGAGCGGGCCAAGATTGGGGGTGATCTTCTTCCAGTCACTCCAGGCACGCTCAGGATTCTCAATATTACCAGCGCGTGCGTAGATCTCGTAGTCTGAGCCATTCGAATCCACCTCCGCACGGCCCCATTGGGAGAAGACACCTGCATCGAAAACATTGCTCAGATACGTGCTTTCCGCAGCAGGAGCATGGCTTAACAGATAGACCTTCCCAGGGTTGGCTGTGGCGACCAGCAGCCCTTGTGGCGAATCGGCAAAACCAACGGCCTGCGATGCTTCGAGATGGGCAATGTCAGCATAGTCCCCATTGTCCTCAATGCGGTAGATACGGCCCCGATTGCCAGTGGCCGCCAGCAGGCCCTGAGGGGTCCAACGGAGGGAGTACACAATATCATCGCGGTCGGACCAAATTTTACGCGGGGCCGAATGCGGCGCGATCTGGTAGACCTCAGATCCATCCGGGATCACAGTGTTGCCATTAAACGCCTGCACGGAGCCTGGTTGAACAAATGTAATCGTGGTGGATACAGAGGGCGTGCCCTGGACGGGAAGCGGCGGCAGTGTGGTTTGCCCTTTACTTCCCACGCCGGCCGCATAGATCGCGCCGTCATCTGCGATGGAGAGTGAGGTGATTTCGTGCCGGGGAGCATCGAAAAGGACATAGCCTTTGCCGGTGTTGTCGATGCGATAAATGAGTCCGCTGCCGTCAGACCCGGCAATGAGGTTTCCGGATTTATCGAAGGCAAGGGCGCGAATATGCTGCTCGTCACTTTTAAAGAAAGGCTCGGGTTTGGGATTGGCTGAAGCAGGGTCCAGCCGATAGATAGCGGCCGGAGCTCCGGTTGCGATGTAGAGGCGTCCGGTGCTGTCAAAGACCAGGGCCCAGATGTATTTGGGTCTGGCCTCAGTCTGAGCGGGGTCAAAGACCACCGTTGCCTTTGTTTCGTCAAGGTCTGCGGCGCCCGCAGGCAGCTTATAGACCTTGCCAGACGGCAGTGTCCCGGCATATACAGAACCATCTTTTGCAACGGCGATGGCCTGCACGGAGAGGTCTTTGCTGGTAAAGAGCTTGGTGATTTTCCCGTTCGGCGCGATCCGTAAAACGGTGGCTGGAGATCCGGTGGCCGTATAGGCATTGCCGGCAGAGTCAGCAGCCAGGGCCCAGATATAAGTGGAAGGAGTCATGGCCAACTGGCGGCTTTCCGGTCCTGGCTCCAGAAGACCGTTGCTACGGATGGCCACACCCTTGGGAGTGCCTTTTTCGAACTCGTCGAAGCGTTGCTGAGTCCAGAGTTTGGTCCCCTGTGCAAGGGAGGCACAGCAGGCAAGGGCCACGAATACCGGCAGGAATAGGAGCTTCATTGATAACAAGTTACAGGATACAGCGGAACCAGGCATACACTTTCGCCGGAAAACAGAAGAGGTGGAGATTTTCGCAAGCTTCGCTGGCCGGGCAAGCCCGGACAAGGCGAGAAAAGGGGGCGATGGTCAGCCATGGGTGCTGTCCCGTCGGCCCTGATCATGGGAACGTTTCCACAAATGCCCTTCAGCAGGTATAATCCAACCGTCTCTACCCGTCAGTTTTCTCCGGGCTTTGTGGAGATGGACACGGAAATACGAGCGAGGAGTGTGCAGGTGAGGAGTGAACGCGTAAAACGCCGTTGGGGCCAGGCATTGGCCATGGCTGCCTTGTGTGTTTCGTCTGCCGTCTGGGCGCAGGATGCCGAACAGGTCGCGCAGATTACAAAGGCAATGCCCGCTGAATCGCAAATGGTCATTCAGCGGTTGGGAGAGCTGGACCATCTGGATGCAGGGGAATGGAAATTTCATGCAGGGGACGTTCCGCATGGTGAAAGCGTCAGTCTGGATGATTCAGACTGGCAGACGGTGAAACCTGGCTTCCGGGCATCGGGGGAAGCTGCGTGGTTCCGCCGTTGGGTAGAGGTACCGAAGACGCTGCACGGCTATGACCTGACGGACACGCGCATCTGGTTCCGCTTTGAGGCATATGCGAACGGGCCCATGCCGCAAATTATTTACTTTAACGGCAGCCGGGTTGCTCTGGGCGATGATCTTGAACCGATTGTGCTGCTTGATCATGCAAAACCCGGGCAAAAGGTTTTGATTGCGGTCAAGCTGCTGCAGACGGTGGACCAGAAGACTTTCCACAATGCGGACTTCAAGATTGATTTTTCTGAGAGCCGTCCTAATCCTGATGATCTGCGTAAGGAATTTCTTTCCGCAGCCCTTTTGGTCCCCAGCCTCTCGACCAATCCTCAGGGTGATGAAGCGACGCTGGAAAAGGCCGTCCATGCAGTGGATTTGAAAGCACTGGATGCTGCAGACCAGGCGAAGTTTGATGCTTCACTGAAGCAGGCGAGCAGTGATTTGGAAGCGCTCAAGCCTCTGCTGAAGGGAGCGACGTTCCACCTGACCGGGAACTCCCACATTGACGCCGCATGGCTCTGGCCCTGGACGGAGACGGTGGACGTGGTCAAGCGGACGTTTTCCACGGCGCTGCAGTTGATGAACGAGTATCCGGACTACACCTACACCCAATCGGCTGCTGCTTATAACTACTGGATGGCGACCAAGTATCCGGCCATCAATGATGAGATCAAAAGGCGCATCAAGGAAGGCCGCTGGGAAATTGTCGGCGGGATGTGGGTGGAACCAGACCTGAATATGCCATCCGGCGAGGCGACGGCCCGCTCCATCCTGCTGGGCAAGCGCTTTTATCAGCAGGAGTATGGCGTGGATGTCCGTATTGGCTGGAACCCGGATTCTTTCGGCTACAACTGGCAACTGCCGCAGATATACAAAAAGTCCGGGATTGATTATTTCGTAACGCAGAAGATGGCGTGGAACGATACAAACCAGCTCCCCTTCAAGCTCTTCTGGTGGGAGTCGCCGGACGGCAGCAAGGTGCTGACGTATTTCCCGCACGATTATGCAAATAACAACCTGAATCCAGTGCGGCTATCGGCTGATCTGGCAACAGCACGGAAATGGTCTCCGGGAATGACGGAGATGATGGACCTCTACGGCATTGGCGATCACGGCGGTGGTCCGACCCGCGCAATTCTGGATGAAGGCATGCACTGGGCACAGCCGGACAAGATTGTTCCCAACTATAAATTCGGGACGGCGCAGAGCTTTTTCAGTACAGTAGAGAAGCAGATTGCCCCGGAATCACCGGAATGGGACTATTTCAAAATCATGAAGGGCTACACGCCTCCCTCCATGCCACCGGCAGGGCAGATTGCGATTCCGACCTGGAAGAGCGAACTGTACTTTGAGTATCACCGCGGTGTGATGACCACACAGGCGCACCACAAGTGGAACATGCGCCACAGCGAAATGTGGGCGCTGAATGCCGAGAAACTGGCGTCGCTGGCGTGGCTCGATGGAAAGAGCTATCCAAATGATGAACTGACAGATGCATGGCGGACGATCACCTTTAATGACTTCCACGATCTGGCCGCCGGTTCGGGCATCGGCATTATTTACAAAGAAGCGCAGGAGCAGTTCGACAAGACGCACCTTGAAACCGACAAGATCTCGCAGGATTCCCTGAAGACCATTGCTGCGCGGATCAATACCAAAGCAGCGGGCGAAGTGCCAGTGCTGGTCTTCAATCCACTGTCGTGGGAGCGTTCCGGGTGGTTTGAAGTTTCGGTGCAGATGCCGAATGCAACATCGGGCATCTCTGTGCTGGATGCAAAAAATCAGGTACTGCCGTCTCTTGTCCTTTCCAGCGACAAGGCAACCAACAGCTTTAAGCTGCTCGTCCTTGCAAAGAACGTGCCCTCGATGGGCTACGCCGTGCTTCATGCCATCCCCGGAGAGAAGCCCTTTGCCAGTGATCTGAAGGTGAGCGGCCTCACGCTTGAAAATTCGCTGCTGCGTGTGACAGTCGACAAGACCACGGGATGCATCACCAGCATTTTTGATAAGAAAAGCAATTTCGAGTCGCTGGCTTCCGGCGCATGCGGGAATGAGTTGCAGGCATTCAAGGACCTTCCGAAGGACTATGATGCCTGGAACATTGACCCGGGCACACTTGATGCTCCGCCAACAAAACTGACAGAGGCCGATTCGGTGGAACTGGTGGAGAAGGGTCCTGCGCGGGCTTCGGTCCGAGTGACACGGCACTGGCAGAACTCGAAGTTTGTGCAGGAAATCCAGCTTGCTGCTTACTCGGATGAGGTCAATATCGTGAATGACATTGACTGGCATGAGACGCATATCCTGCTGAAAGCAGCGTTTCCGCTGGCGGCTTCCAGTGACAAGGCAACCTACGAGATTCCGTATGGCAGCATTGAGCGCCCGACAACTCGAAACAATCGTTGGGACAAGGCACAGTTTGAGGTTCCCGCGCTGCGCTGGGCCGACCTTGGAGATGGACAGCACGGATTCAGCCTCATCAATGAGTCGAAGTATGGCTATGACGATGCGGGGAATGTGCTGCGTCTTTCCTTGCTGCGTTCGCCAACATGGCCTGATCCGGAGGCTGACCGTGGACACCAGCACTTCAGCTTTGCGCTGTATCCTCATGCAGGAGACTGGAAGCAGGCGCTTACGGTCCGCCATGGCTATGAATACAACTACAAGCTGAAGGCAGTGCAGCTAGAAGCGCATACGGGAACGCTTCCGCTGGAGCATTCCTTCCTGACCGTGAAGCCTGAAAATGTGGTGCTGACTGCGATGAAGAAAGCAGAGGACTCCGATGCGCTTGTCCTGCACATGTATGAATGGGCAGGGAAGCAGGCGAACGTAGAAGTGACTGTGCCTTCGGGAGCAGTCTCAGCTACGGAGACCAATCTGCTGGAGCAGCCGGAGGGTCCTTCACTTTCAGTAACAAACGGACAAGTGACGGTCCCAATTCATCCGTATGAAATACTCGCCTTACGGGTGGATTACCCGCAGAATCGGTAGCTTCTGAACAGAACCAGTCAGTGGCCGGAGGAGACCATCCTCCGGCCATTTGGCTTTTGGAGAACGGTGCTCGATTTTTACATTGCTGCAAAAACAGTTGCCCTTCAAGAATAGTCGGCCTCTGACAAGCACCGGCCCCACCTCTTTTCCAAAATTAAATTACATCCATGTTCTGGGATTCGGATAAAGTATAGATATTCTGTGGCAGTAAGCTAAGAGTCACTACTACTTTTCACTGTCATGCTTTGTAACTTATTGAAAGAAAACAAGAGCCGGCCAAAGTGATATCGCAGATGACATCATCATTGCAGGGAAGCAAAGGAGTCTGATCAATCTTATGCGAGGCCAGTTGATTACACCGCAGAAACAGGAGCTACCTTTCGATCTCGCTGGCCAGACAGGCTTCGGGCCATCAATTCTTTCTCCGGCCGACCTGCGCAAAATTGTTTTAAAGCGCAAGTGGATCCTGATCGTTTGCATTCTTTTGGGAGTGATCGTAGGGGGATGCATCGCTTTCTTGTCTGTGCCGCAATATCAGGCAACAGCAAGTGTAGACATTGACCTGACCCGCTCAACGAACATCGGCATCAGCAATCTGATTCAACAGCGTCTGGTGGGTGAGGATTCTGCTTCTGAACGGCTCTTAACACAGATACAGATCATGCGCAGCGATACTGTATTGCTGAACGTGATCCATACGCTGGACCTTTATCATAAGAGGCCATTTGCGGAAGTGTTTCGTAAAACACCTTACAATGGCACTCTCACTCCGAAACAACGCGCAGCCCTGTTACAGATAATGTCCGGTAATCTGAAAATTTTGGTGCTGCCAGGCACAAATCTGGTCCAGGTCAAGTTTTCCAATCCGGACCCCGTAGTGGCCACCAATGTTACAAACGCCATTGTCGATGCTTACATGGAGCGTGATCTGCGGGCCCGCTACGAAGGTACACTCCGGGTTTCCAGTTGGCTTTCAGAACAATTGAATGCTTTAAAGAAGCAAGTGCAGGATGCGCAACAGGCCGTTATCCAGTTCCAGCGAAAAAATGATCTGGTTGGGACCACAACGGATGGAGACAGCCTGGTAGCGCAGAACTTGCGTACGGTGAACCAGCAATTGGCGGAGGCGGAAGCGGACCGCATTGTAAAAGAAGCCCGCTACAAACTGGCCCAGACCCGCAATCCCGAATTGCTTGCCTCCGTTGCACCCGGCTCCCCCCTGCAGACACTGCGCCAGCAACAAAGCGAGTTAATGGTGCAATATGCGCAGCTTAAGGCCAAATATGGCCCCGAGTGGCCTAAGCTGAAAGAAGCAGAAAAGCAGCTTGCCACTGTTCAGGACAATATCAATGCAGAAATCAACAACCTGACAAATAAATTTGAAGAAGAATACAATGCCGCAGTCAACACGGAAAACCTCTTACACTCTCGCCTGGAGCAGATCAAGCAGGAAGCATACCGGGCCAATTCTTCTGAAGTTGAATTTGAAATTCTGAAGCATGGGGCCGATTCAGCCTCCGACCTTTATGACGCACTCCAAATAAAGCTGAAAGAAGCCGGCATTACTGCTGGACTGAATTCAAACGCAATTGATGTGATTGACCGGGCAACCCAGCCGGCGAAACCGATCTCTCCTATAAAGCGGTTAGACCTGGCGCTCGGGCTTTTCGGCGGGGCCTTGGTAGGAATTCTGATTGCGTTGCTTGTGGAGTCGCTTGACGATACTTTGCGAACGTCAGAGGATGTTGAGGCCATTTCCGGATTACCTTCGCTTGCGGTCATTCCACATTTTGCGACTTCCAGGAAAATCTCTACCTCAGGAGCAGATGCAGCCTCAGCAATCGATAAGGGCCTCGTGGCCTCTGAGCTGGTCTCATACCTGGAGCCACACTCGATTGGCGCAGAAGGTTTCAGAACATTGCGGTCTTCCATTCTGCTGTCTTCGGTGGACCGAGAACCGCGGCTCATCTTATTAACAAGCGGCCTGGCGGCGGAAGGAAAGTCTACCTGCGCTGCGAACCTTGCGATCTCCTTTGCCAGACGCTCCGCGCGAGTGTTGCTTGTGGACACTGACTTACGGAAAGGAACCCTGCATTTAAAGTTCAAGACCTCGAATCGTGCCGGCTTGTCCACATTGCTGGCCCGCGAATCTGGGGAAGAAGCCTATGAGCGGCCTGTTCCTGACCTGCCAAACCTTACCCTGCTGACGCGCGGGCCAGTTGCTCCGAATCCTGGCGAGATGCTGGGATCGCGCAGTATGGAGGACCTGCTTCTGCAGTGGCGGCTCGAATATGATCACATCATTCTGGATACCTCACCCATACTTCCCGTGGCAGATACTCTGAGCATTGCTCCCCATGTAGATGTGGCATTCATTGTAGTGCGTGCAGGGATCACTCGAAAGAAGGCCCTGCTGAGAGTGCGCGATCAACTCTTGCGTGTGAACACAAGACTGCTGGGAACGGTCATGAATGATGTAGACCTTCGCCTGGAAAACTACTACACCTATTCCAGACACTATGATTACGGCTACAAAAGCTACGGAGCAGGCTATGGAGCGCCAGACGTTCAAGATGCGAAAAAATAAATGCTTGATCCTGACGTGTATTGTGTGGATGGTCTCTCAGGCCTTTATGTCTTATGGGCAGACCGGAGAGCCGCCGGCCGTGGTCCCGCCACAGAACACCGAGCAAAACCAGTCCCCAAACATCCTTATCGGAGCAGGCGACCTGCTAAGCGTTGTCGTGTTTGATACTCCGGAATTAAGCACCTCAGCCCGCGTGACGCAGGATGGAGAGGTCAATCTTCCTGTGCTTGGACGTCTTCATCTCGCGGGCATGACGACGATTGACGCTGCCAGGAAGATTGAACTGGAATTGCGCACTCGCCGGCTTCTTCTGGAGCCTCATGTCACTGTATTGATTTCTGAATATGCTACCCAGGGTGCGACAGTGATGGGTGAGGTCCGGACCCCCGGAGTTTATCCGACTCTGGGAACACGGCGTCTTTTGGATATGATCTCCGTGGCCGGAGGACTTCAGCCTACTGCAGGAAAGACTATATCCATTATTCATCGGGATGATCCACAGCATCCGGAGAACATAGCGCTTCAGTCCCAACCGGGAAAGCTGTCGGCCCAGCAGAATCCTGTGATCCTTCCCGGAGACACGATCATCGTCGCCAAAGCTGGAGTCGTGTATGTCATCGGAGATGTGCTAAAGCCTGGAGGATTTCTGATTGACAACAATAATCCGATTTCGCTGATGCAGTCACTTTCACTGGCCGGAGGTTGGGACAAGACTGCCGCCTTAAGTAAAGTGAAGCTGATTCGTAAGACGGCTGAAGGAAGAGAAGAAGTGGACCTGGATTTGAAGCATGTAACCAATGGATCGCAGGCCGATATGAAAGTGGCCGATGGCGACATTATCTTTGTGCCATCGAGCGTGGGAAAGACCATGACTTACAGAGGAGTGGAAGCTGCGATTTCTACTGTAAGTGGTGTTTTGATCTATGCTCACCCCTGAAAGTAGTTACCGCTCGGCAACTTATCTATGGAATGCCGAATGAGCTATGCGATGAATCTTGCGCCTCCAGTGCTTTTGAATATCACGGGCCCGGATCATATCCAGTGGCGCAAGATGTACATCCTCTATATACCGCTTTTCCTATTTTGTGCGGCCTTCCTTGGATGGGCATTCCCAACGGACTCAATGCTTGCTGTAGATTCTGCTGCGGGGGGGCTTGCGGGCGGCTATGTGCTTTGGGACGTTGTGGTGAAACAGGCCCCTCTTCGTTTTTCCCATATTTTCTTCATCGCAAATGCTTTCGGGTACGGTTTCGGCGCTTTCAATAGCTGGCTTTCTATTCCACGGGAAGACATCAGCCTTGCTAATTATTTTCTAAAAGACACCGAAATTGTTACACGAACCATGGCTGCTGTTTTAGTCTCTTCCGCCGTTCTGTGCATCTTTGGCGAAATCTTTGAGAAGCCAATCTTTCCACCACGTTTGAAGCTGAAAGTAGATACCCAGGTAGTGGTGCTCATAGTTTTAGGTACAGCGATGCTTCTGGTTGGCTATGTTACAGGAAATATCGGCTACATGGGAGGTGTCGCCAAGGGCGGAGGATCAGAAAGCATCTTCACATCATTTTTAATGTGGATCTATCCAGCCTTGTTTGCAACCACTGCGCTGGGCATTTTGAACTCTTCAAACGGTTTAAAGCGTTGGGGACTGGTTGTTTTTCTTGTCATCCAGTTTGTCTTAATTCTGCCTACTGGCCGCCGAAATCTGATTTATTCCATACTTCTGGCAGTCATTGTTGGTAGGTTTAGCGCATCCAATTTTCTGAAGCAATGGTCTCTTTTCAAGAAAGTGGCTTACCTCACAGCAATGGTCGTGGTTTTGAGTGTGAGTCTTTTGGCATTCTATTATCTTCGGGTAGCTGGATACGGTACAAAGCGCACACTCTCTACATATGATAGGATCTCGATGGCCATTCAAATCTATGAAAGTGGCTACAACTCAAGGGTGAAAGCCCAGTTCATTAATAATTTAGAACAACGCACCTTTGTCCTGGGGTATCTTTCTGATTTGTTGGGCGCAAGTGAGCAGAAAACCCCGGCCATGGGAAATGCTATCTATCATGAATTGCTCGTAACAATTCCCGGGATCCTCTGGGAAGACAAGAACTCCTCCATTTATCAGGAAGAAGGCATTGCTAACATGCAATTCAATTTTTCCTACATAGATGAGGCAAACTCAATTCTTACCTCCGGGGCACTGGATTTTGGGATATGGGGGATGATTGCTTATCCAGTGATGATCAGTGTTCTCTTTGCTTTCTCCAATCGCATCACAAGCTCTTTTTTGCCCCCCACGATTGGTGCGTTTATTACGTTTGCACTTCTATTTGACGCCTTTTCAACCGAGACAGAGGTTTGGGGACATTTAGTCACCCTGCGAAACAGCTTAATATTTGCAATATTTTTCTGGTGTTATTTCAAGATATTTCATATTTACTTACCGGAAAGATCATCCTCAAGAGAGTTGATTCAGGGGTGGCGATGAACGGGCATCGTCCAATCGTCAGCTATCTGTTCCTCCTGTTATTTATAGGAGGATGTGTCGTAGCTTCTGCACAAATCAATCTTGATATTCCATCAGATGTAACTCCTATCTCGCAGCCTTTGGGCAGTAACGCTGATGGCAGCAATTCGGGGTTTGCACCCACTACTTCGGCGGAGATCGAACCAGGATCTAGTAACCTTGTCAATCCGGATTTGCATACTCTAACAACGGACACCGTAGGCGCTGACGTATTCATTACAAGAATGAACCCTTCCTTGGACCGGACGCTGACCATTCCATCGCCGCCTTCTCAGGTGTCTACCGATCAGCTGGACGCAATGACATTAACTGGAGCGCGTCCGGAGATTCCTTTAAGTCCGATTGATCCACTTGGTCCTGCATACGTATTGAGGACGCCGATCCTGTCTGCTTTCTCACCTCTTAGACCATCCACGGCCAGATTTTCTATTTCAAGTCCGAAGGCTGGCGGTTCGGCAGCCATGCTCGATAGCTTCCGTCCTTCAAATGACAGTTTCCGTTTCGATGGAAGTGAATCTGTTCGGATGCAACGTGAGGATCAGCCTTCGGTTCCATATCGCCCTGCGGTTGGCAGATACACGAAAATTGAAAACGCGTCCCCGAACAACCAAATCAGGAGGGGGATGAAGAAACCGTTGGACCAAGCCAATTCTTCCAGATCGGTGTCCTATGGCATAGAGGACCCCTATATGCAGCAAGGGACCTACCAGCAGCCGGATGCCCTATCTTCGGATACTGCTATCGTATCGGTCCCGCAGGTTCCTGCCGCTTTAGCGACCGATCCGACAACAAGCGGACCGCAGTGGTCTGATTGGGACCCATGGCCGTATAGCAAGGACAGAGTAAGTCCATTTCGCAAGTCTGATACCTGGAATACAGATCAGATGTTTGTTCCAAATATTTTTACGGCTTCTTCACCAAAGAAAAGGGCGTCTTCCTCCTCAAATTCAAATAAGCAGCAACTGCATGGAAAAACGACCGCGGATTTCCGTACAGAGCAAAAAGATCTCTTCGCCCCCAGAACACAATTGCCGGACAAATTTGACAACACGGATGCATGGTTGGCAACGAAAAGGCAGCGAAGGCTAACTCGCACCCGCTATCATAATCCTCTACTCAATGCACAGGACGAGGATGAAGAGAACTCGTATTAATTAATCTTGAATTTGTCCGCCCAGTCTTTCGCGTCCGGACCTACCGGTGAGGATTGGGTTTTGCCTTTTCAAAGAATGTGATTAAAATAATCCTACCAATAGGCAACGCAGACCTAAGTACAAAAATTTTCATCCGTTCCATTTCTAGGTATGCTGTTCTGAATCTTGCGCACCACTGTTCCATTCATCAAAAAGGTTTGAGTTCAGCTTATGGAAGAGCAACTCACGATAGGAATTATAGGCTCTGGTTATGTGGGTCTTGTCGCTGCGGTCTGCTTTGCGGAACTGGGTCATTATGTCATCTGTGTTGATAGCGACGAAAGCAAAGTCGCCCTTTTGCGACAAGGGAAAGCGCCGATTCACGAGGAGTATTTGCCCCAATTACTGGAGCGGCATCAGAATGGATTGATTGAGTTTACTACGGCCCTGAAAGAAGCGACTGAACGGGCGCAGATACTTTTTATTGCGGTTGGCACTCCGCAAGACCACGCAGGGACCGCCGATCTGTCTTATGTGGATGCGGTTGCCAGTGAGATTGCGCGTGCGATTACCGGCTATCGGCTCATCGTGGAAAAGAGTACTGTTCCGGTCTATACCAGTGAGTGGATTCGCCGAATCATGGTGCGCAATGGAGTATCACGTGAGCTTTTTGATGTCGCTTCGAACCCTGAGTTTTTGCGTGAGGGAACAGCAGTTGCCGATTTTCTCCATCCTGATCGCATCGTCATTGGTGTAGACAGCGAGCGAGCTGCAGTCCTTTTGCGTAGGGTGTATGCACCGCTTACCACTGGTAGTTACTATAGGAAAACCAGCGCAATCCCCGGGGCAAGAACTCCAGATCATGTCCCACCTTTATTTGAAACTTCGACAAAGGCAGCAGAAATTATTAAACATGCATCCAATGCCTTTTTAGCGATGAAAATTTCCTTCATCAATGTTGTTTCCAATATTTGTGAGGCTGTGGGAGCGGACATCGAACAAGTGAGTCAGGGCATCGGGTCCGACCGAAGGATTGGAAACAGCTTTCTTAAAGCAGGAATTGGTTACGGGGGTTCCTGTTTTCCCAAAGATGTGGCGGCCTTTCGATATGTAGCGGAGCATCTTGGAGTTGAGTTTGGCCTGCTGCATGAAGTTGAAAAAGTGAATCGCGAACAGAAAAAGCGCTTCTTCCGGAAGGTGCGTTCAGCGCTTTGGACCTTCCGAGGGAAAAAGCTGGGAGTGCTTGGCCTTGCCTTCAAGGGGGGAACGGATGATATCCGAGAATCTCCAGCGATTGATCTGGTGCGGATGTTCCTGGAGGAAGGCTGCATGATTTCGGCTTACGATCCGGCAGCGATGGAGAGAGCGAGCTACGTGCTTCCATCATCCACGCACATGATGTACGCCGAGGATGCCTACGAGGCCGCAAGAGATGCTGACGCGTTACTGGTCTTAACGGACTGGCAGGAATTTATAGATCTGGACTTTGACCGGCTATCTCGGATCATGCGTTATCCGGTCGTCATTGATGGAAGAAACTTGCTGGATCCATCTGTAATGCGTCGCTATGGATTTACTTATCTTGGAGTGGGAAGAGCTGCGGCGCCGCAGGAGAAAGAGGCAACGTTTTTCTATAATCTGCCATAACTGTTTACAAAGTATGCTTTTTGAGACGCAGGGCCTGGTGGTTAGTTAGACTCAATCAAACTGGAGCAAGGAATGAAACTGACGAATGAAAAGGTAGTGGTTTGTGGGGCGGGTGGATTTATCGGCGGACATCTGGTGAATGCTCTTTTGAAGAATGGTGTCAATGTAGTACGCGCTGTAGATATAAAGCCGCTCGACGAGTGGTACCAGAAGTCAAAGGACGTCGAAAACCTGGTCCTGGACCTTCGCGAAAAGGACAACTGTTATCAAGCGGCCAAGGGAACCCAGGTAGTTTTCCAACTGGCAGCAGACATGGGTGGAATGGGCTTTATTGAGAACAATAAAGCGTTGTGCATGCTGAGTGTTCTGACCAATACGCATATGCTGATGGCGGCAAGGGATTCCGGCGTCGAGCGCTTCTTTTATTCTTCCTCAGCATGTGTTTATAACGGTGAAAAACAGAAGACCCCGGATGTGGCGCCGCTGAAGGAAGAGGATGCCTATCCTGCGCTGCCTGAAGACGGCTATGGCTGGGAAAAACTTTTCAGTGAGCGCATGTGCCGTCACTTTCGAGAAGACTTCGGTCTTCAGACCCGCGTTGCACGCTATCACAATGTCTATGGTCCCTTCGGAACGTATGACGGCGGGCGCGAAAAGGCCCCGGCAGCGATTTGCAGAAAAGTCATTCAGGCAAAGATGTCAGGGAAACACGAGATAGAAATTTGGGGAGACGGGACCCAGACGCGCAGTTTTATGTACGTGGATGACTGCACCAAAGGGACCCAGGCCATCCTTGAAAGTGATGATATTCTTGAGCCCATTAATCTGGGCAGCAGTGAATTAGTCACGATCAATCAGCTTGTAGATATTGTCGAAGAGATTGCCGGAGTAAAACTCCAGCGTAAATACAAGCTGGATGCCCCAAAGGGCGTTAACGGACGCAACAGTGATAATACGAAAATTCTGAAGTATCTGGGGTGGGAGCCTTCCATTCGCTTGCGTGATGGAATGCAAAAGACCTACGAATGGATTGAAAGCCAGATGCTGGCCACGGTCGGCCGTTAATTGTTTGAGAAAGGGAATGGCCCCACAAAGGCCGTTCCTTTTTCTTTCTCTCCTGACGCTTGCATCCTTGCATCAGAGACCAGTCACAGGGCCCAAGACGCAGCTAAGGGATATGTGACGACAGAACCTCCCGAGGTTAAGCCTTTGCTTCTTTCATGAAAGTCCTGCTCATTTCCAATTATCCGCCAGACGCCCAGGAGAGCATGTTGCGCTATGCAGATATGCTGGAGCATGCACTTCGCAGTCGGGGCGTCATGGTTGAGACGGTCTTTCCACCGCCGGTTTTGGGCCGGCCTTCCTGGCTGCACGGGCCCTGGAAGAAGTGGGCCGGATATCTGGACAAATATATCTTTGCTTTTCCCTATTTGCGAAAAAAGGCCGCTGCTGTGGACGTGATCCACATTTGTGACCACTCCAATGCAATGTATCTCAAGTGTGCTGGGAAAAAACCTTGCCTGATTACGTGTCATGACCTGATTGCGGTTTTTTCTGCACGCGGCAAATATCCTGGAGTTCGTGTAGGAAAAATGGGCCGCCTTTTGCAAAATTGGATCGCAGGCAGCCTCATGCAGGCAAAAAACATTGTGTGTGTTTCGCAGAAAACCCTACAGGATGTAAAGGAGCTGTGTGCGCATGCGCCACAGAATTTAGAAGTCATCTATCACCCGCTTCACTGGAAATATGCTCCGGCGAGCAGGGAAGCGATTGAGGCCGAAAAAGCCAAGTGTGGTCTCACTGTGCACGACGAGTATTTCTTTCATGTGGGTAATAATCACTGGTACAAGAACCGACTGGGGGTGATGCGCATTTTTTCTGAATTGCGAAAATTTCCGCGGTTTCAGAATGCGAGACTCGTTTTGGCAGGGAAGCCATGGACTAGAGAAATGCGCGATTTCGCGCAGAGAATGGATCTGCTCGACGCCCTAGTGGAGCGAGTTGACATATCGAATGAAGAGCTGCAGGCCCTGTACTCCGGAGCTGTCGCGCTGCTGTTCCCCTCGCTGGAGGAAGGCTTTGGCTGGCCGCTTCTGGAGGCCCAAGCTTGCGGATGTCCCGTCATCACCAGCAATCGTCCTCCCATGACGGAGATTGCTGGTACAGCGGCCATCTATATTGACCCTGAACTGCCCGAGCAGGCCGCAGAGGTGATTGATAAAAATGCCGACGATTTCAGGGACCTGAGAAGCAGGGGATTTGAGAACCTTCGCCGCTTTGCATTTGACCCGAGCATGGACCGTTATCTCGACCTGTACCACCGTTTAATACAAGCAAACGCTTGAAATTACACGGTTTGATATCTGCTACAATCAAGAATACAGACCAATAAAGCGGAGAGGTGGCAGAGCCCGGTTGAATGCACCTGACTCGAAATCAGGCATACCTTAACGGGTATCGGGGGTTCGAATCCCTCCCTCTCCGCCACTAACCTTATTCAGACATCTTCAAGTTTGCTTCGCTGACCCTGCGAGTCAGTGCAACGCACATCCATGCCATCCATGCATTCAGCAATCCTACTTTCATTTTTCGGTGGACCGAAAAATAAGAAATCCGTTTGGCGGAAGCTCAAAGGTCACGGTGTTTGCTGTCACATGGAATTGGGACGGTACTGCGGGGTACATTTGGCTGTAGTGTTCACAACCCTGGAGCGCAGTCTGTGTAGTGGTGAGCGAAATTCGTCTTGTCAAATCATTCTTTCCTGCCACTACCAGCACTCGATCTTCGCCCGATTTGCATCCGGAGTCCAGACGCATTCCGCGCACAAACGCTAGCACGGTATCGTCGGCAAAGATATTTTGCTGCGCTCCTTGCGTAAGGGCCGCATTATCTGAGCGAAGGTGAAGCAGTCCCTGCACCCATGCGTAGACCTCCTGTTGTTCGGCGGTGCGTCCAGCCTGAATGAATGCATTATTTGTGTCTCCAGGAAACCCGCCGGGAAAGTCTCTGCGGTTGTCCGGATCATCGCCGCCGAGCATGGCGATCTCGTCACCGCTGTAGATCTGCGGTATTCCGCGCAAAGTGGCCAGCAGGCCGAATGCTGTCTTCAGTTTGGCCAGGCTTGCTCCGGGCTCTGAGAGAAAACGCTTCGTGTCATGATTTCCCAGAAAAGTCACCAGACGTTCCGGGTGCGGATAAAGCCAGTCCCGTCCCAGAGACTCTTCGAGCGCATTCATGGGCTTGCCGTGCAGCAGCACGTCCCGCAGCGAGAAGTATGTGGGAAAATCGAAGGGCGTATCCAGCCCTGTATCGATGCCAGCACGAGTGACTCCTCCAGCAAAGTAAGCGGTAATGTCAGGGTCTGCATGAAAGATTTCACCTACCGTCTTTATCATCGGATAGAGCGTGTGGATCTCGTGATGAAAGTCTGACCAGAACTGCCTTCCTACATAAGGGAAGGTGTCTTCCCGAAGGCCGTCAATGCCTGCCATTTCAATCCACCAGATTGCATTCTGAATCAGATATTTTTCTACGAGTGGGTTCTCCTGGTTCAGGTCAGGCAGCGAATCTGTGAACCATCCTGTAACGATGTTGGATGCATCGAGCGGTGCCGCATGTGGATCGGGCAGGTAGCGAAAAGGCGATACAGGATGTGTATGGTGTGCAGGCGTGCCGTGGAACCACTCAGGCGCAGGAGGGTCTTTCACCCACAAAATTGCGGCCCCTACGTGGTTTGGCACCACATCCATCATGATCTTCATCCCCCTGGCGTGCAGCGCCTTCACCAAGTCCAGATAATCGTCGATGGAGCCAAAATGCGGGTCGGTGGCGTACAAGTCTGTGGCCCCGTACCCATGGTATGAGTCTTTCATTCCAGCATTGCTTTCAATAGGCGTCAGCCAGAGGGTGGTAACACCCAGATGTTGAAGATAATCCAGGTGCTCTTCGATGCCCTTGAAGTCACCGCCATGCCAGCCGCGCGGCGCCCCGCGGCCTCCATCGTCACCGCCGATGCTGTCATTGGATGGATCGCCGTCAGCAAAACGGTCGGTCATAATCAAGTAAATGACATCTTTTGGGGCAATGCCCTGGAACCCGGCCGAGGAGGGTCTACGCTGCATCAACTCGAATGTCTTTTCCGCATGTCCGGATGTGGATTCAGCCACGATTCTGAGTTTTTGCACGGGAGAGCCCTGCGTATCCAACCAGAGAAAGGCCCAGTGGCCATTTTCTGAAACTTGTTTCTTTGTCAGCCCAATATGCGTCCCCTCTAAAAGAAAGTGCGCATGATCGAGGTGTACTCCATGCAGCAGAAGCATGGGTGCGGGCATTTCTGCCCACCAGTTTGGCGGGTCAATTCTGTCGATGCAGGGAGCAGAGCCTTGCCCCTCTTCGCACTTTGCCACATCCTGGGCCAGCAAAGGGCTGGAAATAGAAAAAGCCAGGGCCAGAGCAGCCAGCACACACTTCCGCAGCAGCATGAGGAATCCTTTTTTTGAAAAAAGAGCGCTACGCCGGAAGAGCCGGCGCAGCGCAGTAAAAGATGAATATCAGAAGGTCAGCCGCGCTGCCAGTTGGATTTCCCGGTTGGAGAACTGCCGTGTCCCGGTAATCTTTCCAAAATTGGCATCGGTGAAGCCAGAATCGGGATTGGTGAACTGCGGTGTGTTGAAGATGTTAAAGCCATCTCCGTGCAATTCAAGGTTGTAGCGCTCGGTCAGGTGAAGATTTTTTTGTAGAGAAAAATCTACCGTCCGGGTCCCTGGACCGTAGACCTGATTGCGACGCAGGGTGCCGATACGGGCCCATACATTGCCATTGGGTGTGCTGACGACTGGAATACTGCTGTCAGAAAACGAGCCTGGATCGAACCAGTGTCCAGTGATGCTTTTCGGGTAGCGGATGGGTGCAATCAGGTCAGGCCGATTCGGGTTGTTCTGGTTGGCCGAAATGTCGGTTGGAGTTCCGGTTCCCAGGAAAGCAACCAGATTGGTTTGCCATCCGCCGATGAGCCAGTCCATGGGGCGTGAAACATTGCCGCCATAGGTCTTCCCACGTCCAAAGGGAAGCTCATACAAAATGCTGGCGCTGGCTACATTGCGCTGGTCTGTATTGGAGTTTCCATAATTGGCGGCAGGATCAAAGTAAAACAGGGCGCTGGCGCCTTCAAATGCACCTGGAGAATTGTCGAGAGCATGTGACCAGGTGTATGCACCGGTAACAATCAGTCCCTGGCTGTAACGATGGCTGATGGATGTCTGTAAGCCGTTGTACTTCAGTGTGCCGGCATAGCGCTGCCAGGTAATGGAGCCCAGAAGCGGGAAGTTCTTGTTCCCGGTAGTGAATTGATTGTCGTTGTAGTCGTAGTAAGTAGAAAGGTGGTCGGCCTTTGTACCGATATACGTGATGTCAGCAACGGTCTTGCTTGTAATCTGCTGTTCCAGCTGCAGGTTCCATTGCTGGATCCGTGAGTTTTTGCTGTCGCGCTCCACAGCAAGAAAGTTTGTCCCAGCAGGTGGATTGGCGGGGTCAAAGTTGGGATATCCTGGAGCAAACAGCGCAGCAGTGGCCGCTGCATTGTCAGTGGAACCTGAGAGACCATTACCCTTGGGTCCCTGCCCGCTGAAGGTGATGCGGTAGCCCTGATTTGCGAAATAAGTTGTGCTGCCTCCGAAAGGCGGCTGCTGGCCTAACTGGTTGCTGATGCCTCCGCGGTCAACAAAATAAAACATCCCGTATCCGCCGCGCAGCGCTGCTTTGCCATTTCCAAAAAGGTCGTAAGCAAATCCGATACGGGGGCCGATGTCACCATAATCATTATTCAGAATGGTGCGGGGGATTCCATTGGCTCCAGCCAGCATGACCGTGCCTGTGGCCACATTCAAGGCAGCTTGCCGGTTATGCTCTTCAGTCGGCCAGGTCAGGATGTCATATCGCAGTCCCAGGTTCAGTGTTAGCCTGCGTGAAACCCGCCAATCGTCCTGCCCGAAGACGCCAATCTCATAATTGCGGGTGCCAAAGAAGCCGTCTTGCGAACCAATCTGATAGTTATCAACAAAACCCAGCAGCAGTTCAGAAACCTCATAGCCGGTGTAGTCTCCTGTTCCGGGACCGATAAAGAAATAGCCCTTGCCAGCAATGGGACGGAAGAAGGCGACTTCACGGCGGATGCCCATCGCGCCGAGGCGGATGTTGTGGGCCCCATGCGTCCAGGTGGTCACATTGCTGATCTCATAGGTATTCTCAGGGACCAGATAGCTGCCATAATCGCCGGTGTACTGGATCTCAGCGTTGTAGCCGCCAATAAGCGCTCCCCCACCCAATTCCGGCGTGCGGTTAGCATTTACGATGCCGAGGTTGGCAGAGACCGGGATGCCGCTCAGCTCTGGAGTTTGTCCAAATGTGTCACGAATATATCCAAGCCGCAGTTCATTGACGATGGACGGGGTAAAGGTGCGTGTATACCCTACCGCCACTCCCTGCGCGTGGGTGAAGTTCGCTCCATTGCCCAGGCCGAAGCCTGCAGGAAGGTTTTCAAACAGAGATGTCTTGTTTGAGTAATCGTGAGCATAACTGTATCGCACAAAGAAGGCATCTTTGGTGTCCGGAACAAAGTCAAGCCGCACGTCGAAGTCGTTATAGTGGCTGATAAAAGACTGCGTACCTTCCCAGTTGTTTTCGATGACTCCGGGAACATTCGGCAAAGGGAAAGCATTCAGGTAGTTCAGGGCAGCCTGGTTCATGTATCTGCCCGGGGGAACCACATTGCCAGGAATCGGCGTACAGGTCAGCGGGTCGTAAATCTGTCCTTTACTGGGAGGTGCCGTCGTACCCGACGGATACGCGCAACTGGGAACCGTAGTCAGATAATTTCCTCCACTCAACGCCGGATTCAGCAGCTCAGAGAAGTTTCCTGTGCGCATCAGTGCTGTGGGCACAGTTGCAAAGCCTAGGTTTGTTGGATATTTTTCCCGAAGCCCTTGATAATCACCAAAAGCAAAGAGCCTGTCCTTGATAAGGGGAAGTCCGAGCGACCCGCCAAACTGATTGCGGTTGAATGGCAGCGGTGCAACCTCTTGCGTGCCGAAGAACCGGTAATTCGGATTGGAATCAAAGGCCTGGCTCCGATAGAACTCAAACAGAGAGCCGTGAATGCTGTTGCTCCCGGATTTGATCGAGCTTTCTATAATTGCGCCCCCGGCACGGCCGAACTCCGCCGGAGCAACACTGGTCGTAATCCGGAACTCCTGCGTTGCGTCTACCGGTGGAAAGAAGACCAGGGTATTTACCAGGGATTCATTGTTATCAATGCCATCGAGCAGAAAATTGTTCGACTGCGGGCGCAGACCGTTGACCGAAAGCGCCGCACCACCACTTTCGGCATAGCGATAGGTCTCCGTGTTTCCCTGGGAGCCGTCAGCGTTATCACCGTAAGCGCCGCGTGTGACGCCGGGTGAGAGTAGCGCCAGTTGCGTGAAATTGCGTCCATTCAGCGGCAGCTCAGTAATCTGCTTTCCCTGAATCACCGCCCCGGTGGAAGAGGTAGCAGTATCGACAATGGGCGCGGCGTCGGTGACGGTGACAGAGGTTGAAACTGCTCCTGGCTGCATCCGGAAATTGAGGGCCTGCACCTGCGAGACTTCGAGCGTCAGCTTCTGCGTCTGCGTGGTGAAGCCTGCCGCCTGCGCCTCGGCCGTGTAATTTCCGCGTGTAAGCGCATTGAAAGTGAAATTGCCGGCGCTATCACTGGTCGCTGTCTGGATCACACCCGTGTCGGTGTTGGTCAGGGTAATTGTGGCATTGGGAATTGCCGCACCGCTCTGATCGAGGACCGTACCCTGGATCCGGGCAGTGTCCGTCTGGCTGAACGCAGTCCTGCCTCCGCAGAGGGCGACCACAAGAAGGAGGATCGCCGCCAGAGGCGCTATGCTCAGCGGAAAACGATAGAAAGGATACTTGGTCGTATGCATCGAATGGCTCCGTAAAGGTTAAAGACGGGACTACATTTTTCCTTGTGAAATGCTTTGGACCAGGAGGCAAGTTTCCTTGGCCGCCGTAAAACATCGCTCTTCCGCAGCACAGTTGGCAATCCCCAGAGCCCCTATTTCCAATCAAATATTTATCTCCAAATAACTTGTTTGTTTTCATTTATATATAAAGCTTATTCTCCAGAGGCCCTGGATTGACTTGAGCAAGTGCGAAGGAGTATAAACCGACAGGAGATGATTGGATTTTTCCATGGAAGCGGAAGAACCACTCAGCAGGTTGTCATCTTTGCCAGAGCGTTACGCTTTTGGTCTTTTTGAAGCGGACATAAAGGCAGGTGAACTCCGCAAAAATGGGAAACGCGTGCGTATCCAGGGGCAGCCCTTCCGGGTTCTGGCAGTGCTTCTGGAACACCACGGCGAAGTGGTAAGTAAAGAGCAGATACAGAAGCGGCTGTGGGGAGACAACACCACTGTCGACTTTGATCACAGTCTGGGAATCGCGGTCAATAAGCTGCGTGATGCGCTGGGTGATTCCGCCGAGAATCCGCGATTTATTGAGACGCTTGCACGGCGGGGATATCGCTTCATTGCTCCGGTCCGCGAAATCCATGCTCCCTATGCCCTAAAAGAGCTCCCGCCGGGAGCATCATCGGATCTCACTGCGGGTCCTTTCCTGCCTGCTTCTGGCCCTGGATCGGGCATCGTGTCGAACGTTGACGGGGCGCGCGCGCAGCAGCATCAAAATCCCTCTCGAAAAGATCGACGTGGTTTTCTGCAATGGAGCTGTTCTGCGGCCGTTATCTGCATTGTCGTGATCGGGACTTGGTTTTTCAGGCCTGCGAAAGTGCCGTTGCGGATTTCCTCTGTGACGCACCATGGCAAAGTTCTGGCGACCCAGTTAGACATTGAGAACTTTTCTGCCATGGCGGTTGAGGGAGGCCGGATCTATTTTTCCCAGCTGGAAGAGGGCCGTCCTGTTCTGGCCGAAGCGCTTACGGCAAATGGCGAGGTTGAAGACCTTCGTCTGCCCTCCGAGATTGCTGCGCCGCTCATCTGCTCCATTTCCCAGGATGGATCGCGACTGATCGTAAGGAGCCACCTGGCGCGAGAGCCCGAACAACCCCTCTGGATTGTGCCGGCCCTGGGCGGACAAGCACAACGGATCGGCAATGTGCTGGCGCATGATGCGACGTGGATGCCGGACGGACAGCATATTCTGTACGCAGCAGGGAACTCGCTCTTTCTTGCCCGTGAAGACGGCCAGGAGCAGCGCGCCTTTCTGGCGCTTCCCGGCCGGGCCTTCTGGCTGCGGTGGTCTCCAGATGGGAAGCTGCTGCGTTTCACCGTGCTTGATCCTGAGACCGGTGCACCCTCACTGTGGGAATATGCCGCTTCCGGAGGCAAATTGCGCCGTCTGCTGGAGGGTTGGAGTCAGCCTTCAGCAGAGTGCTGCGGGAACTGGACCCCGGACGGGCATGCCTATGTGTTTGCCTCCACTCATGACGGCTCAGCCGACATCTGGGAATTGCGTCGCGGCATTCTGGATCACAGTCCAGTCCGGCTCACCAATGGCCCGCTGGCGTATCAATCTCCAGTAAGCGGGGCCAAACATATTTTCTTTACCGGTGTGGATTCGCGCCGCGAGATGCTGATGTACTCAGCTTCGGCGCACCGCTTTCTTCCTCTGGCAAACAATCTGGCATCCACGGCCTTAGTGGAATATTCGCGGGATGGTCAGTGGGTTGCCTGGCTCAATGCCGCAGACAGTACTCTTTGGCGCAGCCGGGCTGACGGAACAGAGCGCCTGCAACTCACCATTCCATCAACACCTGCAATTTCTATCTTTAGTATGCGGTGGTCGCCGGACAATCACTCGCTGGCCCTGATGGCGCGTAGGGCCGGGGGGATTTGGGCCATTTATCTGGTAGACGCCAATGGCGGAAATCTTCAGCTTGTTCTCAAAGAGGACCGTGGCCAGGCGGATCCGAACTGGTCTCCGGACGGAAGCACAATCGTGTTCGGGCGCGTGCCAGACATCATGGGAGGGGAATCGCAGCCAAAGGCGATCTTCTCGGTAAATCTTCATACGCATGTGGTCGAAAAGGTCCCCGGTTCGGATGGATTGTTCAGTCCCCGGCTTTCTCCGGATGGACGTTATCTGGCTGCTTTGCGTCCAGACCAGAAGACCATGATGCTCTATGATTTTCACACCCAGCATTGGGTCGAGATGGTAGACAACGGCGCCTCTGATCCGGTATGGGCAAGCGACAGCAGGTCACTCTATTATCAGAACTTTCTGGAGCCGGGAGAGCCGCTCTACCGGCTGGACATAGCCACCGGGACCGCACACAAGATTGCAACCCTGGCAGACCTTCAGCCCGCCTACGCTTCAGATTACCGTTTGATTGCCCTTGCCCCTGGAGACCAGCCCATCGTCAATACCCAGAGCTCCTCGGTCAATATTTATGCGCTGAATCTGAAGCAGGGTTTGTAGACCAGCGCGGGCAGCACTCTTTAGCACGGCATTGACTCAGGCCCGGCTTCCAGCTATAACTCCGGGCATTCGGGGAATGCCGTGACGGCGAATTCAGTTCAACAAAAAATTGGACAGCTCTTCACAAAATACCTGCCACGAAGTCAAGTGGGGTGCAAGACGGATCACGCTGAAATTGTTCTGCTTACCCTTCTTCACTTCGCCCATAACAATGCGCAAGGCTTGCGAGGAGTTTATCAGTGCATACCTTGATGACCGATGCGGCAGGCGTGCATTCACGAATGCCCAGCGAATGTGCTTGTTGATGATATTCATCTGATCTGAGTTGCAGAGCAAAAGGTCGACTTGAGGACCTTCTCCGCGACCATTTCCGAAGCCAATGCCTCCCTGACGCTGGTCATTGAAAGACTTTACTTCTATCAGAGAAACCCGACTTCCCTCTGCACTCTTTCTAAACACGGCGATGTCGAGCCCGAACCTGGGAACCACGGCGTGGTCAATACCATCAAGCAGAGCACGAACAACTTCTGTAATCGCCGCCTCAAATGCGGATTCCGGATAAACAGCGCTTGGCTCGGGAACGATGGGATCATTCATACCTTGGAGTTTAGCAATCAATGAAGAGGCTTCCACCTCCTCATACACGTCTGTCCTGCTCTCGGTTGCAACTCGCCGCGGCGCAAAAACAGCCATTCAGCCACCAGTAAAAACCAACAGCCACCAAGCAATACTGGCCTCTCAAATTTTGAGAGGCTAAATCACATTAAGTCTGCTTATTATATGGTGCCCGGAGGGGGACTTGAACCCCCACGGAGGGTTATCTCCTGCGGATTTTAAGTCCGCTGCGTCTGCCGATTTCGCCATCCGGGCATGAGGGAAATTCAGCGCGGCTTCCATCATCCTAAATGGAAATCAAGTGAAGATGCACATCGTGCTCAAGGTGGATGTCTGGACAAGGCGAGTTAACGCCAGCTGACGGCCAGCTGCCAGCGCAGACTCCGTTCGGCAGTCTTGCGCAAAACCCGCTCGTATTCTTCCAGTTCATTCATGACGGGGACTGTTTCTGAACCCAGAGCGAGAGGATTTTTCCGCAGAAAATTGAGCAGAGTAGAGATGGTCTCAAGGCCATCTTCGGGAGAAAACCACTGCGGAGGAGGCAGCGTTTTTACCCATTCCGGGTCGCCTGCGCCCTCTTCTAGAAGCAGGGCCATCGAGTTTTCATCGGCAGAAAAAAAGTCGAGCAAAGGCTTGACCCCAAGCCGGAAGGCAAGCTTTTCCAGGGCATCCTCATTCCGGGCCAGCGCACGTCCGTTCACAAAGATGTCAAAGCCTGGATCTTCCCCTTCGACCACGATATACATGGACGCGCTCATAATCGAACCCAGTTTACTTTAGCTTAGACGAACCAGAGGGCCGGATTGTAACAAAGGTCACCGGAATGGTAACGGGAGGGCCTGCATCGCGATCCGCCTTATGGGTTTTTCACCATCCACACGGGTTGGTGTTCCTTTGATCCTGGTGATTTCCGGCTCCCCGAGGTGCCTTGGCTTGACACCTAAAGCGAGTCCGGCAATCCTAAGAGATTCCTGCTTTTTATTTCTGTACTTCGGGAGCACATGTCATTTTGAAGGTACGCGTTTTTTATCACGATAAATGCTTTGACGGGGTCTGCTCGGCTTCTTTATTTGCCCGCTTTCACAGGGAGCGGATTCGACCGGATGCTGACTATGAGTATCACGGTCTGGTCCATCGCGCCGGGGCCTTGTTCCGTGAAGCCGATTTTATCGGTGATGAAAATGCAATTGTTGACTTCAAGTATTCGGCATCGCCCAGGATTACCTGGTGGTTTGATCATCATCTGAGCGCTTTTCTTACCCCGGAGGACCACGAAGACTATCGGAAGGGGATTGCCGATGGGCGGTACATTTATCGGCGTTTTTATGATCCTGATTACACCTCATGCACCAGCTTTC
Organism: Pseudacidobacterium ailaaui; assembly: GCF_000688455.1. Taxonomy (NCBI): domain Bacteria; kingdom Pseudomonadati; phylum Acidobacteriota; class Terriglobia; order Terriglobales; family Acidobacteriaceae; genus Pseudacidobacterium; species Pseudacidobacterium ailaaui. Next base: position 3,243,179 of record NZ_JIAL01000001.1, on the reverse strand, counting down.
TGGCCCATATTGCAGAGACGCGCTTCGGATTTGACGCGACTCCCGTCCGGGAGCTGGTGAAATGGGCCGATATCGTAGATGGCGCGCTTTATGAAAGCCCTCAGGCTGCGGTGGAGATGGCTGAGCCGGCAATGAAGCTTACGCTCATTATTGAATCCACGCAGGACCCTGCTTTTACGCCCCGGTTGATTCCTTTGATGACTGAAATGCCTCTGGCAGAAGTGCTGCAGCAGCCTTTTGTTGCGGAGCTCTTGCCGCCCCTGCTGGAACGTCATGAGCAGTCATTAAAACTGATTCGGGAGCGTGCTGAGTACAAAGACGGCACTATTTATTTCGACATCACCGATCATCCCCTGGAGGGATATAACAAATTCATTCCCTACTATCTTTATCCGGAAGCCACATACTCCATCGGCCTTTCCAAATCATCCTTCCGGACCAAGGTGGCTGTTGGCTCGAATCCCTGGACAAAGACAAGACCGGAGGACATGGTAAATCTAGCGACCATCTGTGAACGCTACGGGGGTGGAGGGCATGCACGGGTGGGAGCCATCAGCTTTCCTCCGGACAAGAGCGAGCTGGCACGCAAGGCGGCCGCAGAAATTGTCTCAGAGCTGCGCGCCCACCATGCTCGACTTTAAGGCAAAGCGATTGGACGGGAGAACAAAGATGCAGCGAAGGTTCCGGCGACTGTGGGTCTTTCTGTTTATGATGGGTTGCCCTTGCTTTGTCAGGGCCCAGCGCTCCTGGGTCATTGCTCCTTTTACGCGTCCGGCCACTGGCAACCCCGTCATCCGGCCCGTTCCCGCGTCCCTATTCAAGGACCCGATCCTGCATGAAGAAGTCCACTGGGAGGCGCTCCATACCTTTAATCCAGCCGCCATTGTCCGCAATGGAAAGATTTATGTGCTGTACCGGGCAGAGGACAACACAGGTGAAATGCAGATTGGAATGCACACCTCGCGGCTGGGGCTGGCCGTGAGCAGCGATGGCATCCACTTTAAGCGTAGCGGCATACCTGTTTTCTATCCGGCAGAGGATGCGCAAAAGGACCGCGAATGGCCCGGCGGAGTGGAAGATCCGCGTGTCGTCGAATCCGAGGATGGGACATACATCCTGACTTACACGCAATGGAACCGGAAGACATACACGGTGGGCATTGCCACTTCCCGCGACCTCATCCACTGGACAAAATACGGGCCGGCCTTTCAGGATGCGGCAGGTGGGAAATATCAAGAGCTGAAATACAAGTCTGCCGGGATTGTGACAAGGGTCCAGAATGGTCGACTGATGGCGGTGCGCATTCAGGGAAAATATTGGATGTTCTGGGGAGAAGGCGCCATCCATCTTGCCACGTCGACCGATCTGATCCACTGGTCCCCGGTCGAAGACGCCAATGGCAACCCAGTGGAGGTCCTGAAGCCACGCCCAGGGCACTTCGACAGCAGCTTTCCCGAGACTGGCCCACCTCCGGTGCTGACTCAGAACGGGATCCTTGTCATCTACAATGGAAAAAACGCGCCAGAAGGCGGCGATCCCTCCTTAGGGCCAAATGCGTATGCAGCAGGGGAGGCGCTTTTCTCTAAGGACGATCCTTCGCACCTGTTGGCACAGACGGATGCGCCGGTCTTACAACCGGAGCTCCCCTATGAAAAAACGGGGCAATACGCGGCCGGGACCACCTTTGCCGAGGGTCTTGTCTTCTTTCGGGGAAGTGGTTTTTATACTATGGCTGCGCCGATTCGTTGGTTTCCGTGGCCATGTCCCCAGCGACTCCATGAGTTATGCCGGAATTTTTTTGCTGGGCCACTCAGGTTTGCGTTTTTCTAAAAATGCACGGATGCCTTCCTTGAAGTCCTCTGTAGCGCGAGCATTTACATTAGCAGAGATGGCCGCTTGTAATTCTGCGTCGAGTCTATCAGCGGCATAGTGGTTCAAAAGCCGCTTGGTGGCCCGCATCGCTTCCGGGCTGTTCCGCGTCAGGCACTGGGCCAGGGACCGCGCCTCTGGCATAAGGTCCTGTTCGGCAACAACTCGATTCACGAGGCCATAGGAGTATGCCTCTTCAGCCTTGAATAATCGTCCTGAGAGGAGCAGATCGCGGGCAATTTTGTCCCCAACCTGCCGGACCAGAAAGGCCGAAACAATCGCGGGAATGAAACCAATCTTCACCTCTGTATAGCCGAATTTCGCCTCAGGGACCGCAAGGGTGAAATCACAGACGGTAGCCAGACCCATACCACCTGCAATGGCCGCACCATTGACCGCGGCAATTGTTGGCTTGCTGAAGTCATAAAGCGTCCTTAAAAGATGGGCAATGTTGTTGGAATCCGCCCGGTGCTCTTCGGGCGTTTTTGCATGGAGCGTCTGGAGATGGTCCAGATCGAGCCCGGCGCAAAAGGCAGAACCTGCTCCCGTAAGGATGACTGCCTCAACGTGCAAATGCTCGGCTGCGGTCAGCGCATGGGTCAGTTCCTGAATCATCTCAGGATCCAATGCGTTGCGCCGCTCCGGACGATGCAGCGTTATGGTGAGGACGCCTTCTTCCGTGGTATGAGTACGCAGCGTGCTGTATGGGCCCATGTCTTTCCCCTAAAGACATAGCAGTGTACAGGTTTTGGGCCAGGGGATGCCAGGGCTATTTCTTTTCCTCGTGATATTCCTGCTCCGTATTGATTTGCCAAAGCACGTCTTTGTCTATCTTTCCGGCCAGGATCTGGTCTACAGCCGTCATTGCGGTCAGCATGGAATGGTCCTGGTTGTTGTACTTATGCATCCCGTTTCGGCCGACAAGAAAAAGGTTTTCAAAACGGTCCAGGTAGCGGACAATCTCGTCGAATCGCTCATAACTGCCGAAATAAGCTGGATAAGTTTTGGGAACGCGCACAACATGCGAATCCAGAACATCGGAAGCCCGCAGAATACCGATCTTCTCTACCTCGGCAATGGCAAATTTCTTGATTTCCTCATCACTTTTGCGCCACAGCGCATCCGTGTCATAGCAGAAATACTCCAGTCCAATCCATACCTTGTCAGGGTCAGAGACCAGATAAGGGCTCCAGTTGTTGAAGATCTGTAATCGACCCACAAGCACATCGGGCTCCTGGATATAGATCCATGTGTCTTTGAGCGGAGACCCATCCGGTTCTGTGACCAGAAGTTTGTTTACCAGCAAACCGACGGTGATAAAGTCTCGGTAGACCAACCCCTCACTGATGCTTCGAATTTCATCCGGGACCTGAACGTCGAGGCTGCGGACCAGCTCACGCACGGGCATCGTGGAAAAAACATAGTCTGCTTCGAGTACCCGTCTTTGTCCCGTGTCGCTGACTGCTTCCACGGCAGTGACACGGTCACCGGAAGTATGCAGCTTGTCCACGCGCCAGCCTAGTTGCACGCATCCCCCCTGCTCTTGGACCAACTCAGCTACATACTCCCAAAGCTGCCCCGGACCGTATTTGGGATAGAGAAACTTTTCAATCAGCGATGTCTCTGTCTGCTTTTGTGCGATGTCCGCCGCACTGCGTTGCCTGAATGTCTTTTTCACAAAGTGTGTAATCGCTGATCGCAAAGAAAGACCTTTAATCCGTTGCGCCCCCCAGGCAGCACTGATTTCCCGGCAAGGCACTCCCCATACTTTCTCAGTGTAAGACTCGAAGAAAGTCTTATAAAGTTCTGTACCGAAACGGTTTATTAAAAAGTCCTCCAGAGTTTCTTCCCGCTTTCGAGGGAAGATCCGCGCATGAAGATATCCCACACCGATTTTCAGTACACGCCAGGCCCCCAGTTGACGTAGGGTCCGCAGATTCAGGCTCAGGGGATAGTCAAAGAAGCTGCGCAAAAAATAGATGCGGCTTTTGCGCGGGCGTACCAGCATCACCCGGTCGGAATCCAGGTAGGTGGTAGACGCTGCAACCTTTCGTTCCTTGTTTTGGTACCGGACAGAATGCTCTCCGTCTTCTTCAGCACAGATTGGCATGAGTTCGGTCCACCAATTCATCACCCGGTCGGACTTTGAGAAAAAACGGTGGCCACCGATGTCCATCCGGTTGCCTTTATAGCGGATGGTGCGTGAGATGCCTCCAATCTCATGGCTGGCCTCAAGCACAATGGGGCGAATGTCAGAGCGACGCACAAACTCCAGGGCGGCCGTCAGGCCGGCAGGACCGGCACCAATAATGATTGCAACTGGCTGACGCTTCATGCGCACGCTCCAATCCAGAGAGCATGGCACAAAAAGATAGGATCCAGGAACCGCAAAAAGCGGAAAAAATAACAAATCTGCATGCAGCTCGGCTTACCGGCACCGGACAAGGTGGCCAACATCCATTGTATAGACGCAGAGACAGAAACGCCCGTTTACAAACAGCAACCTTCCGGCCCGTTTTGTGTATCTCACTTCGAGTAGCGAATGCATCGGAATCACAAGGAGTTTTGTCATGAATGGATGGAAATTCTGGGCAGCGTTTGCCATCGGAGTTACCGCTGGAGCAACGGTTGCTCTGCTTTATGCTCCGCAAGCCGGAGAAAAGACCCGTCGTCAGGTCCGGCGCAAATTGGAAGATGCAGCTGATTATGTTCGCGACACGGCAGACACCATCAGCGAGCGCGCCAGCTCTGTTTACAAAGCGGGCAGGGAAGCTGTGGAAGATGCCCTGGATTCTGCCAACAGCGTTTACAGCTCTGCGGCAAAACGCGTCCAGAGCATCCTTTAAATCTGAAAAAAAGAAGAATTTCTTACTTTAAGGGCGTAATCCTGACGGTGCGGCCTGTACGAGCAGATTCTCTTGCAGCATCCAGAATCTGCATGACGATGACATTGGTGTTGAGCGACGTCAAATCGCCTTGAGGCCGTAATTCTCCACGGACAACGGCGGCCAGGTAGTGCAGGGAAGTGTCTTGTGGAGGAGTGAGTGGAGCGGCAGAAATGTTTTGCTCCTGTTCCTCGCCGGTATAGCGCACCCGCAGTTGGTCTGGTCCTACTGTGATTGCGTATCCTCTGGTGCCATAAACCTCGGAATCTTTGCGCGAAAATGGCCAGTTCCATGATGGCATCAGCACAGCCTGGGCATGAGGATATTGCAGGATGATGGTTGCGTCGTCATCCACTCGCGGATAGGTTTCAGGTTTGTCAGTCTGTGCAACGGCGGTGACGCTAAGCGGCGTTTCTCCATGCATCCACCAGGTCATCAGGTCAGCGCCGTAACAGCCAAAGTCATAGAGCGCGCCCGCCCCATTTTGCGCCGGATCAGTCAGCCACTTCAAAAACTCCGGCTGGATCCCGATCTCTTTTGGGCCTTCATGACCGTCATGGATCACGGCCTTGCGCAGGTCTCCCAGCTTGCCGCTGCTGATCTCATCAAAGACCGCGCGGTTGCTTGCATACCACGTGGTTTCATAATTCACGAGCACCTGAATGTGGTACTTTTCTGCCGTGCGTTGGATGGCGAGCGCATCGGCAAGCGAGAGGGTAAGGGGCTTTTCGACCATCACGGTCAAACCATGTTGCGCTGCCTCTTCAATCACGTGCCGGTGTTCGCCTACTGAGGTGTATCCAAGCACAGCTTGCGGGTGGGTGGCAGCTACGGCTTCGTCAAGCGTGTTGTAGAACAGCTTCGAGTCCAGATGAAACTGCTGCTGATAGCGGGCGACGAGCGCTTTGTCCGGGTCCACAATGGCGACCAGATCGGCATCATGCTGAAGAGGGAACTGATGCAGGAATCCGGCAACGTGGCCGTGTTCCAGTCCGACAATGGCAACGCGAATGGGTGCGGGCGATTGCGCGAAACCGATGGTCGAAAGTGCCGCGCAGGCAAACAGAGCTGAAAGACGGGAAAAAATCTGCATGGTAACGATTCCGTGGGAATTGTACCCTATCATCGGAACAACGGTATTTTCTGCAAGGGGAATCCATGCGAACGGGCCTTTTCCTGCACTTCCAGATGCTTGCGCAGTATAACCGGGTCGCCAACGAACGTATGTATGAGCGGTGTTCGTATCTGGAAGCTGCTGAATATCTGAAGAAGAGGGAAGGCTCTTTTGGCAGTATTCATGGCCTGCTGAATCATCTGTTGCTTGCAGACAGGATATGGATGGCGCGCTTTGAAGGCGAAGGGAAACAAACTCCACCTCTCGATACGATTTTGTTCGATGATTTTGAGAATTTGTGGTCTGCCCGGAGAGAAGAGGACATCAGAATCGAAGAATACTTCAAGCAGTTGTCTCCCGACTTTATGGACCGATCATTTCATTACACAAACTCTCAGGGGCGGCACATGATCGAAACCGCGCAAGTTGCCGTGGCCCATTTTTTCAATCACCAGACCCATCACCGCGGACAGCTGCATGTGATGTTGAGCCAGACGCCGGTCCCGCCCCCGTCTGTTGATCTGCACCGGATTATGAATCCCTGAGAGATGCTGCAATAGTGCCTGAACCATGTGCATGGATCGATAAAATGCCCCGCTACTGAAGCAACTGCTGTATTCGAACAAACCTGCCTGCAAGGACCACATTCTTCATCTATCTGGCGCTCCATTGCCACTCGTATTCTGTGAATGATAGCCTCAAAAGTGGATCATCCTTTGCAGTCCTCATTCTTTCATTGTGCTTGGAGACAGCCACAAAAATGCAGACGACATATAACGGCAAGTCTTTGCCGCAGGACGGAAAACCGATTGAATACGTAAATGGAAAGTATCAGGTCCCCGACCACCCGATCATTCCTTTTATTGAAGGTGATGGGACCGGGCGCGACATCTGGCGCGCTTCGCAGCGTGTTTTTGATGCGGCGGTCGAGAAAGCCTATGGCGGCAAGCGATCAGTAAAGTGGTTTGAGATTTATGCAGGAGAGAAGGCCTTTCGCGAATTTAATACCTGGCTGCCGGATGATACGGTGAATGCCGCGCGCGACCTGCGCGTCTCCATTAAGGGCCCTCTGACGACTCCGGTGGGCGGAGGCATCCGCTCGTTGAACGTTGCACTGCGGCAGATTCTCGACTTGTATGCCTGCGTGCGCCCGGTGAAGTATTACCAAGGTGTGCCCAGCCCGGTGAAGCATCCAGAAAAGCTGGACGTCGTCATCTTCCGCGAGAACACGGAGGATGTCTATGCTGGGGTTGAGTTTAAAGAAGGAAGTGCAGAGGCCAAAAAGCTGATTGACTTCCTGAATCATGAAATGCTCAAGGGCGGCAAAAAGAAGGTCCGCGAAGATTCCGGCGTAGGCATTAAACCGATTTCGATTACCGGGACCAAGCGCCTGGTGCGGTTTGCCATCCGATATGCAATCGAGAACCAGCGCAAGTCAGTCACACTGGTGCACAAGGGCAATATTCAAAAGTTTACCGAAGGCGCCTTCCGTGAGTGGGGATACGAAGTCGCGATCCAGGAGTTCCGCGACGCGGTGGTGACGGAGCGTGAGAGCTGGATTCTGGGGAACCTGGAAGCGAACCCGAACCTCACGGTAGAGCAGAACGCAGCCCTGATTGAACCTGGACTTGAGTTTGGCTCCGAAGAGTTCCGCAAAAACCTTTACGCGGAGGTAAAAAGCGTACTCGACTCCATTGGCAAGTCGCATGGCAATGGAGAGTGGAAAAAGAAGATTCTGATCAACGACCGCATTGCTGACTCGATCTTTCAGCAGGTCATCATTCGCCCCGATGAATATAGCGTGCTGGCCTGCCCGAATCTGAATGGTGATTACATCTCAGACGCTTGCGCGGCGCAGGTCGGGGGCCTGGGTATCGCCCCGGGGGCCAATATTGGGGACGGCTACGCCGTCTTTGAAGCCACGCACGGAACGGCCCCGAAATATGCCGATAAGGACGTGATCAACCCCGGTTCGGTCATGCTTTCTGGCGTAATGCTCTTTGAATTCCTGGGCTGGCATGAGGCGGCAAAACTGATTGAATCTTCGATGGAAAAAACCATCCAGCAGAAATATGTTACTTACGACTTTGAACGCCAGATGGAAGGTGCAACCAAGGTCAAAACCAGCGAGTTTGCAACACGCATGATTGAGAACATGTAAGAGGGAATGGATGACCTTGCCTTTTCAAAAGACACGGCTCTGACCATACCATTCAGCCAATGTTTTGAGGCCTTTTGGGCCTCCTGAGGTTTTTAGGAAATCATCAAGGAGAAGTAATGCGTAAAAAGGTAACGATCGTAGGCGCCGGAAATGTAGGCGCGACAGCGGCCCATTGGATCGCCTCTAAAGAGCTGGCCGACGTAGTCCTGATTGATGTTGTGGAAGGAATTCCGCAGGGTAAGGGCCTCGATTTGCTCGAAGCCATGCCGATTGAGAAGCGGGACTGTCACATCATCGGCACCAATGATTACGCCGACACGGCAAATTCTGACATTGTCGTCATTACAGCCGGTATTCCGCGCAAGCCGGGAATGAGCCGGGATGACTTGCTGCAAACCAATTACAAGATTATGTCCGACGTTGTCGGCAAAGTTACCGCAGTTTCTCCAAACTGCATTCTGATTGTTGTCTCCAACCCTCTGGATGCCATGGCCCAGGCTGCTTTCAAACAGTCAAAATTCAACCGCGAGCGCGTCATCGGCATGGCTGGAGTGCTGGATTCTGCCCGGTTCCGTACCTTTATTGCGGAAGAGCTGAAGGTCTCGGTTGAGAATGTAACGGCCTTTGTACTGGGTGGTCATGGAGATACGATGGTCCCTCTTCCCAGATATTCAACCGTTGCTGGAATTCCGATTACAGAACTAATTGAAAAATCGAGGCTTGAAGCTCTCGTGCAGCGTACACGCGACGGCGGCGCCGAAATTGTGAAGTATCTGAAAACAGGAAGCGCATACTATGCGCCGTCGGCAGCCACAGTTGAGATGGTCGAAGCCATCTTGAAGGACAAAAAGAAGATCCTTCCATGCGCTGCCTATCTTCAGGGCGAATATGGCATCAACGGCCTGTATGTAGGGGTCCCTTGCAAACTAGGTGCACGCGGCCTAGAGCAGATTCTTGAAATCAAGCTGACTGAGGAAGAGTCTGCGGCATTAAAGAAAAGCGCAGAAGCCGTCCGCGAGTTGTGTGCGGTGATTGGCGTTTAAGAAAGTGTGCAGGATCGCATGGGCGTTTTCATTGCGAAAAAACGCCCATGCGACGGGAATGCCTACATGGCGGAAGTGTATGAATTTAAGTTTACATAATATACATTATCAGACATAACATGCTCTGAGATTATCTTGCTGGATTCTGCTCCAGCACCTGCATCACGGACTGCACCAGTTCTTTGGCTCCGTTGATGTCTCGCATAATCGTCTGGAGGTCCAGTGCTGGTTTGGCCGGATTTCTGCTGGAAGCACAGTAGATACCATGCTGGCCAACGAGGACCAGCGCATCTGTCAGCGCATCCAGCGTGACCGCCAGACGGCCCCGCGCGACGCCCATCATGAACTCGTACTTCTCCAGGTCGTCGCGTCTGTCATGGAAAACTGACATGTAAAGTCCCCATTCGTTAAGTAATGTCGGGTTCTGAAACGTTGGCTGTACCGGAAGATGCCCCGGGATCGGCCAGAATGGCGCGGGCATCGGCCTCATCTTCAGACTTGACCTGAAGTTGCAGCGGGCCTAGTCCCGGTTCCAGGATTCGGGCATTTTCTCCGGAGAGGAATGTTTCGATGCCAGCAGATTCGAGCCTGAGTTTGGCCATCTCTGCCTCCAGCGGCTCAGTAAATGTTGCGACCGTGATGATTGAATCCATATCCAATGCTCCATCTATGCCTGAATGTCAGACTTGAGGAAGGCCTCAATTTGCTCGGCTTCTTCTTGACTCAGATTGAAGCTGGCGGCCGGCAGGACCCCTGCGATCTGGTCAGGGCGCCGCGCTCCGACAATGGCAGCCGTGATCGCAGGATGACGGAGGGTCCAGGCAATTGCAACAACTCCAGGCTCTACACCATGTCTGTTTCCAATTTCGCGTAAAAGCTCCACGAGCTGAAGATTGCGCGTGAGTCTGGGTTCGTTAAAGTTCGGACTGCGCTTTCTCCAGTCATCGGCCGGCAGGCTGGCAATGCGTTCCCGAGTCATCTTTCCGGTCAAAAGGCCTGAGACCATCGGCGAATAATTGATGACGCCGATGTTGTTCTTTTGACAGAACGGCAGGATCTCCGTCTCCACGGTGCGGTTCAATAAGGAATACGGTGGCTGGAGCGAGGTGACAGGAGCAATTTTCTGCACGCGCTTGATCTGCTCGACATTGAAATTCGACACACCGATATAGCGAACTTTGCCCTGCTTTTTAAAGCGCGCCAGTGTCTCCCAGCCCTCTTCAATTTCTCCTTCAGGGTTGGGCCAGTGAATTTGATACAGGTCAATCGCCTCGACCTGAAGACGGCGCAGAGAGTTGTCCAGCTCTTCCTGCAAGGAGGAGGCCTTCAGGCTGCGATAGATTTTTCTCTCTGCGTCCCAGCGCATGGAACATTTGGTGAAAATGTAGGGCTTTTTACTGACCCGTTTTACCGCCTGTGCCACGACCTCTTCAGAGTGACCCAGGCCGTAGACGGCGGCCGTATCAATCCAGTTAAGGCCGCTTTCGATGGCACGTTCGATGGTTTGAATGGATTCCTGATCATCCTGGGGTCCCCAGGCGAACTCCCAGTTCCCTCCTCCGATGGCCCATGCTCCAAAGCCAATGCGGGTAAGATGGAGGTCAGAATTGCCAAGCTGCCGCGTCTCTAGATGTGTAGCGATGGTCATGCCTGTATGGATGCGCATTCTCCTCGAGGGGCTTCACGGATGACTCGGTAAAGCGTTCCAGATGGACGGATCTTCCTGTCCAAGCACCCAGGAGCAGAATCCCTGGAGCCCACGCTGCTTTACCAGGTCATAGCGTTCACGGAAGGTACGCTCATCGGTGAAAAAGATCCATTCACGCATATCATCCCGATAAAACCATGTCCATGCAGTGCGATCCACGGGGTCCCATTCCACCTTACCACCATAGGCCCGCGCGAGGTCGAGTGCGTCCTGTCCGCCAATATATTCTGCGCTGGGATTTGGCTTATCATTTTGCGGCGGTCCGGCGAACCAGTGATAACCGTAAAGGGGGATGCCAAGAGAGAGCTTTTCTTTGGGAACAACTTTCAGTGCGTCATCCAGATTTTCGACGGTCCAGCCCCATCCGCCTACCGGCCCGGGCGCTGTCCAGCGCGTATGCTGGTCATAGGTCATCAGGCAGATCAGGTCTACAGATTTGGCCAAGGCCGCAAGGTCATAAGCACCCCGCCAGTTGGCATAGAGCCAGGCGGAAAACGCACTTTGCCCCGGTCTTCCGGGGGCATTCGGTACTGTCGCAATGGAAAGCCTGAGCCCTTCGTTGTGCAGTGCCTGAGCAGCCTCAGCCACTGCCTGACTCAGTGTGTCCCGGTCTGTCCAGGCAATATTTTCAAAGTCGAACTGAAAGCCAGAATAACCATTCTGCTTGCAGGCCGCTATCAATTGCTCAACCATGCGCCGCCAGGCAGCCGGAGTTGTGATGAGCCGATGAAACGGCTCCTGCCTGAAACCAGAGCTGGCAACAATAGGCATTACTTCAATGTGGTGCTGCTTTGCCGCAGAAAGCACGGCTGGATCAGGGCCTCCGGAGACCAGACCATCCGCATCGACCTCATACCAGGCCGGCACCAGGATATCAATCTTATTTTGATGAGCATAAAAGGAACGCACACCATCGGCACTTCGCGTGAGGTAAAAGAGGGCCTTTGGCTGCTGGGCCTGAAGTACAGAGGAAAGAGCCAGGACTGCCAGGGACAGAAGCATCTTCTTCATGGTGTAACGATACCATGCATGGTAGAGGAAAAGGCCGCGCTTTTGCACGCGGCCTTCTCCATCTACTGCACAGTGACATTCACCGTTGTGCTCGCGGTAATGCTGCCTGAAGTACCGGTCACGGTGAATGTATAGGTTCCAGCGGTCGTTCCTGGATTGCCGCCTCCGCCGCCACCGCCGCCATTACTGCTTCCGCCACAGCCCAGGACAGAGGAGAGGACGACAGCAAACAGGACCAGTCCGAGTAGATTCTTCCAGCTACGCCGTCTTGCGGGGACCACCAGAAGTACAACAAATGCCAAAGCTGTTGCGCCGGCGCTCCGGAAGAAACGGTCGAGCGGATAGCTCAAGGAGCTTGTTGCAGCGGTCGTTGTCACCGTCAAGGTAGCAGTTCCTGCCGCGCTGCTGCTAATAACGACTGGAGAGTTGATGCTGCATGAGGGCAGGTCCGTCGCACCTGAGGGACTGGATGTTAGTGAGCAGGACAACGCCACGTTTCCGGTGAAGCCATTCGCAGGAGTGATAGTGATGGTCCCGCTACCAGACTGCCCTGGGCTGGCGATCGTAATTCCGCCGGACGGCCCGGACAGACCAAAACTGGCGCTGCCTGAGCCGCCACCTGTCACGGTAACACTTGCAGTCCCGCCAGAGCCGGCGTAGTTCGTGTCTCCGCTGTAAGTGGCCGTAATGGTGTTTGTGCCAGAAGTAAGCTGGCTCCCGTTGACCGTGAAGCTGGCAACGGCAGCAACGGTATTATTAGCAAATCCTGTTTTTGAGAAATTGGCCGTTCCCAGGGTGGTACTGCCTGCAGTAAATGTTACCGAACCTGTCGGAAACTCGCCGATGCTGTCGGTGTTGACCTCTGCGGTCAACGTTACGGTGCCGGACGCAGAAATCGTTGCGCTTGTCGGTGTTACTGCGACGCTTGTGTTGCCTTTTGTCACAGTAAATGTGACCGGTCCGCCATTGCTTGCTTTAAAGCTGGCATCGCCGGAATAGTTCGTAGTGATGCTGTAATTGCCTGGAGGTAGCGATGCGCTCTGCGAGTAAACATTGTTATAAGAAGCAAATCCATTGGAATTGATCTTCTCGGTTGCAATCTGCACGTTGTTATTCAGAAAAACAATGCTACCGGTAGCGTATCCATTGGTATTTCCGATGTTACTGCAAGAAGGGGCGTTTCCGCTGGTCCCGTAAGGCTGCGCGTTCAGCAACATATAGCTGCCATAGGGAACAGGTGAGCTTATGGGGTTTCCAGTGAGAGCGTCATAAACATTGGCGCAGAGCAGAGTCGCGCTGTTTTCAGGACTGATGGTCACTTGTATCTGGTTTGAAGTACTGGCCGCGGTGTTCTTATCTCCACCGTAGTACGCATATACCTTATAGGTACCACCGGGCAAAGTATTTGTAGAACCCGTAGCAGATCCATTCTGCAAGGTCAGCAGGCCAATCGCATCACTGTTGTAAGTGTTGGAGTTTGTTTCATTCGCATTGGTGTTGATGCTCACGTCTCCGCTGGCACTTCCGGGATTTACAGAAACGCCAAAGTATAGATTGGTGCCGTGGGTGACATTGATGGTTGGCGATGTACTCAACGAACCAGAACTGGTGCCCATTTGCAGCGTCGTGCTGCTGGAAGCGAAGGATGCCTTGGTCCAGTTGGCCACGAGTTGAGAAACATCCACGCTACCCAGGCCGCTGGCCGCATCGTAACCTACTGCGGCATTGTAGCCAGTAAGAAAGTTGTTGCTGCCGCAATTTGGGCTGCCGGTTTTGCAATAGACCGAGTTATTTCCAGCGCTTACATCATGGAAGATACTGCTGTATAGTCCAGCCTGAGAAGCAAGATTGTACAAGACATAATCAGCTTGTCCAAGCCGCGCTCCTCCCTGGGACTGTGCAACCAGTGCAAGCATACCGGCAAATGCAGGCGCTGCAGCGGAAGTGCCCCCGACTCCGTAGAATGTGCTGCTTTGCGTGAGTTGCCCATTGCTCAACTGGCAGTCCGCACCAGAGCCGGAATTTGTGATGGAACTGTCGGCGCAAACCAACCAGAGTGCTCCATAAAGGCCATCGGCAGCAAGAAATGAAACATCAGGAAGTGTGCGTGCGTTGAAAGTGAAATTCAGCGTGGAGGAGAGTCCCGTCTGGAAAGATGGTACCGGATAGCCACCAGAGCATTGAGGTGTATTGTTCTGGGTCGTAATGCTGCTGCAATTGCTCGGGCCGCCTCCGCCGCCAACAATGTTTGTATTTCCATTGCTGTCAGTTAAAGGCGAATTCATGGTGTAGCCACCAGTGTTTGTCTTGGTGGAATCATTCCAGGGGTTTTCCGGGATATAGTTGAGTGCCGTGCGGTAATAGTTTGAAGCGCTGTTTGTAGAACTGACGTAGGTGCTAAAGGAGCTGCTCAGGACGTCATAGTCGGTACCACCAACAGCAATGTTATAAGGAGTCGAGGCAAGTCCGTTGACAGCCAGACCATACTGGGCTTGGGTCTCAGTGTTCTCATTGTCGCAGCCAGCCGATCCGTTGTCCCCGCTGGAGACGGTGACCGTAATCCCTTGGGCTGCCGCCTGCTCCCAAGCGTTCAAAATCTGCTGGTTCCCGGACGATCCCTGGTTGTATTCACAAGCTCCAAAACTGACATTGAGGATACTGATCTGGTTGTCATCCAGGGCGCGATAAATTGCGAGAAAAAGCCCTGACTGAAGGTCGGTATCGCCTGAAGTGTAGAAATTGATCGTCGCTCCGGGAGCAATTCCCCCTGCAACTTCCAGATCGAGTAATGCCTCGATGGCGTCCCCATTCACGCCAGGATCATTTCCATCCACGATCACATTCGGCACATTGGTGCTGTAGGTTGAAGGAAGAAAGGCCGCCCGATAATTTGCAACGTCCTGGGCGTTGATATTGGAATCCCCGGCGATCCCAATCGTTACACCTGATCCATCGTAACTTTTCCCTCCTAAAAGCTTGGAGTTGTAGTTTCCATTCAGCTGTGAATTGGGCGTGTCATAAACTGTTGCAGCATCTGCCGGAGCCATAAACAGGTAGTCATTCCCAGAGCTGTCTGTAAGGGTGAGGTCCGGCACAATGCGCTTGCTTTCCGCATCATAGTGGGCCTTTGCCTTGAGAATCGCGCCAGGTTTGGGATGAAAATCATTCAGTGGGCCCACCCCTGCCACAACGGGCGCAAGCGCCGCAGGAATCTGCGGGTCCGTGGCATTGGCAAAATGTGTTTCGCCGTTCACAACATACTTATGGATCGAGGTGTGAAATGCCTGTTCGAGCTGGGCCACATTTCCTGAAAAAATGACCACGTTGCGGGCCTGCGGTACTTTGTCGATTGTGAATCCCTGAGACTGCAGCCATGCCGTGACCGTATTCAGGTCCGCATCGCTGACTCCGAAACGCTGCCCATATTGCGCTGGGGTAAGCCACTTGTGGTAGTTGGGCGATGACGGGTCCTGCACCTCGCTCAGAAACTGCTTCAGCGCAATCTCTTGTGCGGAGCTATGCTTCAGAAGCAGCATCAGGCGACCGGTGGGCATGGCTTCCGGGCCGCTGCCCGGTCAAACCGTGCCTGGGCCAGAGGATGCACATTGTGCTGCAGGGTGACCCGCTGGTCCGGATTGATCGGTTGTGTAATGCGGTTGGGTACGATTGCGTCAGATTGGTTCTGAGCAAAGGCCCAGGCAGTGAAGACAAAAAGTCCGGCGGCTACCGCTACCAGACACGAAAGAGCGCGTCCACGTAAATATTGGTCGAACATGGCCATCCTGTAAAGTGCGTAAACAATCGATTCGGGTAGAAGTTCCAGTGCAACGGAACAGCACCGCCTGAAGACAAGTTGGGGGGAAGCGGCTTGTCACTACGCGATTGCAAGCGTAACTCCGTGTGTTAGATTAAACCGCATTTTGACACAGGAAGTTGTTGGGGGTGAATTTTTTTTTGTCATACTACAACGGATATCTTCCTGCTTCGATGGCGTATCTGGACAAAGTCCGGCCCGTTTCCACTGCATTTGCCGGCTCATGCTTCAGCAGGCGGCGCAGGATGGCCAGCTGTGTCCGCAGCAGATCCCCTTCAGAAACTGCCGCGATCAGGCGACGCGCAGCAGCTTCGATTGTCTGGATGGCATGTGCTGCATAGTATCGGGTGCAGAGGGTCCCTAAAGGCGAGCTGTTCTTTCTGGCGCGCAGAAGTGCTGACTCAAGGGCGTAAACTTCTATCAGCATGTCGGCCAGATCGGCCATGATCTCCTGCTGGTCGGCCAGGGTGTTCATGTATTTCTGGCTTGCGCTTCCAGCGCAGAAGAGTGCGATTTTTTTGGCGTTGGCCAGGAGTGCTGCTTCGCGCGCAAGTGCATCGCCGGCAGACTCATCGAAATTCAAAGCAGGCGGAGACATCACCTCATCCATGATTTGCTTGATCGCCGGAAGCAGAGCAAGCTGGCCCGTCATGGCCCGCTTCATCAAAAATCCGGTAATGATGAGCCGGTTGATCTCATTTGTCCCCTCAAAAATACGGTTGATCCGCGAATCGCGATAGGCCCGCTCTGCCGGATACTCCTCGACATATCCATACCCGGCATAGATCTGGACGACGTGGTCCACGACCGCATCCAGCATCTCTGAGCCCCACACCTTCAGGATGGAGCACTCCACGGCGTATTCTTCAATACGCTTTTGAATTTCACGCGAATTGCGCTTCTGGTCTTCTGGAATGGCTGCCAGCGCCGCATCAATCATGCCGACCGTACGATAGGCCATGCTTTCGCCGACAAAAATGCGCGCCGTGCAATCGGCGATCTTCTGCTGAATCAGCCCGAAATCAGCAATGGACTTGCCGAAGGCCTTGCGCTCTTTTGCGTATTTGATTCCATGGGCAAGCGATGTGCGAGCGCCGCCGACACATGCGGCGCCCAGTTTGAAGCGGCCAATGTTCAGAATGTTAAATGCGATGTGATGGCCCTTCCCTGCCTCGCCCAGCAGATTTTCCACCGGGACCTTGCAGTCAGAAAGGACCAGCGGGCAGGTGGACGATCCACGAATGCCAAGCTTGTGCTCTTCGGCCCCAACGGTCAACCCCGGTGTGTTGCGTTCAATCAGAAACGCTGAAAACTTTGCGGACCTTTCCCGGGCCTGGGGGTCGGGATCTGTGGTATCGGCGATTTTTGCAAAAACAGTAAACAGGTCGGCAAAACCAGCGTTGGTAATCCACATCTTTTCACCGTTCAGGATGTAATGGCGGCCGTCCTCAGAGAGAACAGCACGCGTGCGGATATTCATCGCATCCGATCCGGAAGACGCCTCAGAGAGTGCATAGGCGGCGATCCATTCACCGGTCGCCAGCTTTGGCAGATACTTTTCTCTCTGCGCATCGGTCCCATACCAGACGATCGGCAGAGTGCCGATCCCCACGTGCGCGCTGAAGGCAACCGAAAAGCTGGCAAGCATGGACATGCGGTCTGCAATGATGGCCGAGGTCACCTTGTCCATGGCCAGGCCCCCGTACTCTTCAGGAACATCTACGGCCATCAGGCCCAGATCTCCGGCCTTCTTGAGCAGGGCGCGCGTCACATCAAAGTTTTTGGCTTCAATTTCCTCAGCCGCAGCGAGTACCTCATTGACCGCAAACTGCGCAGCCGTTTCCGCTATCTGGCGTTGTTCGTCAGAAAAGTCTTCAGGGGTAAAGATTTCTGCAGGCAGACGGTCTTCGATGAGAAAGCTGCCTCCGGCCGGGGCCTGAACGGAAGCGGACGTGGGATGGGAAACAGTTGCCATAAGGAAAGCTCCGGTTTTTGCTCAACGAAGCATCTTACGCTTGTTTGATGAAATTTGTGTGCGGCCTTTGGGGGCCTTCCGGTCTGAAAGCCCAGGCTCCCTTTGCTTGCTGCCGCCAAGTGTCGGCTTCAAAAGAAGGAAAACCTATTCCAGGTTCTCAAACACTCCGGCAGCCCCCATGCCTCCGCCCACACACATCGTCACCAGTCCATAGCGCAGTTTGCGGCGTTTCATTTCATGCAGAAGCGTCGCCGTCAGCTTGGCCCCGGTGCAGCCCAGAGGATGTCCCAGCGCAATGGCACCCCCGTTTACATTGACCTTTTCCGGATCGAGCCCTGCTTGCTGGATGACTGCCAGCGATTGGGCTGCAAAGGCCTCGTTCAGTTCAATGAGGTCGATCTGGTCCAGCGACAATCCGGCCAGCTTCAACGCCTTCGGAATTGCGAAGACCGGGCCGAGGCCCATCTCTTCAGGCAGGCATCCGGCCGTAGCGAAGCTGACGAAGCGGGCCAGCGGCTTGAGTCCCAGGGCATGTGCGCGCTCGGCGGACATCACGATGACGGCCGCAGCGCCGTCCGATGTCTGCGATGAGTTCCCCGCCGTCACCGTCCCGTTGGCGTGGAAGGCGGGCCGGAGCTTTGCCAGGGCTTCCAGGGAGGTGTCTGCTCGCGGACCCTCATCGGTTGTGAATTCGATGGTCTTCCGTTCAGGCTTTGCCGGATTCTGCGTCGGCAAAACATACGTAACTGTTACAGGAACAATTTCTTCGACAAACTTGTCTGACTGGATTGCCGCCAGCGCCTTTTGATGGCTGCTTAGAGAAAATGCGTCTGCCTGCTCGCGTGTGATCCCATATTTTGCTGCAACACGCTCTGCGGTCAGTCCCATGGAAAGATAGCTGTCTGCATAATGCTCCATGAGCCAGGGATTCGCGCTCACTTTATTGCCGCCCATCGGCACCATACTCATGGACTCCGTTCCTCCGGCAATCATCACCTCGGCCGACCCGGTACGGACCCGGTCTGCCGCTATGGCAATGGCCTGAAGTCCGGAGGAGCAGAACCGATTGATCGTCATGGCCGACGCTTCTACAGGAAGCCCGGTGCGCAGACTGGCAATGCGGGCGACGTTCATTCCCTGCTCGGCCTCAGGCATGGCGCAACCCAGGACCACGTCCTCAATTTGCTTCGCATCCAGGGCGGCGACTTTTTCCATCGCACCTCTGATGGCAACCGCCGCCAGCTCATCGGGCCGCGTCGAGGAGAGTGTTCCCTTCGGTGCTTTTCCTACGGCTGTGCGCACTGCGCTGACAATCACCGCATCTCTCATGCTTCACCTCAGTTATTGCCTTCGAGCGTTAGCCAGTTTCCGGCCCTGTAATAGTGGATGACTGACGACCGCCCGACAAAATCATCTTCAATGCCATCATGTTCAAACGGCCCATGCTGATGCACTCCGGGTGTATGTGCCATGCCGTCAGCCGGGATGGCCGTGATGCCCCATGCCGACCCCATCTCGCTTGCTGGGGTGTCTGCACCCATGCGCTCGGTCAGACCATGCGTCGCCAACCGGAAGGGCCTGTCCGGAGCGCTGGAAAAGAATGCAAACAGATCGATGATTGCGTCATGGGCACATAGCACTGCCCAGTCTTCGCTTCCCTTCTTCTCAAAGGAGCCATGAATGACATTTTCCGGATGGTGCGCCTCAAAGGTCTGCGGCACCATGCATTGCATCTCGTTGAGCTGCGCGGCAATCTTCTGGGGCAACGCCGGAAAAGAGGCAGGCGGCAACAAACGGACAGTGTAACGGCGCATCCCCTGCGCGGTCGGGATTTGACCAGTCAGGTCCTGCTCTGAAGTCTGCGCAGAAACAAAGGCCGACAACAAGCAGAGGACCAGGAAGGCCGGTCGGAGAGCAAACAGGGGCTGCGTCCTTCGACCTTGCCTTCGGCAATCACTTCGATCAGGATGATTCGGTATCTTTCCCATCTTTAATTTCGCAGTGGTTTTCCTGTCTTTAAAGTGAATGCAATCCGTTCCTGCGTCCGGCGCTCGCCACACAAGGAAAGGAAGGCCTCACGTTCGAGGTCCAGAAAATATTGTTCGGTCACCATGCTTCCCGGAGTGAGGTTTCCTCCACACATGACGCGAATGAGATGGTGTGCAATGATGACATCATAATCGCTGATGAATTCTGCCTGACGCATCAGGTGTACGCCGAGCTTCAACGTCGCGCCCACCTGTTCACCCGGGACGGGGACTTTCATCGGCTGTGCGGGAGGAGCGTATCCGGATTCGGCCAGATAAACCGCAGTCTCACGCGCATCGAGCAACAGGCGATCACGATTGACGGTAATCTTGTCAGATGCCTGGAGCAGGTCAAGCCTGCGCGCTTCAGCGGCGGAGGTAGAAACCCTGGCCATTGCAATGGTTTCAAAGCGCTTCTTGAGTGCTTCCTGATACTCCGCAGAAAAAGCAAATCTTCTGGGATCATTCTCGGGACAGATTCCTGAACTCTGCGCTGCGGCCTCGACCGCATGCAGCACCATCTCTTTCGTACCGCCCCCGGCGGGAATGAGGCCGACCCCGGTTTCCACCAGCCCCATGTAAAGCTCTGCATGAGGCTGGCGCGCCGCGCCATGCAAGGAAATTTCCACCCCGCCGCCCAGACATAAATGAAAAGGCGCCACGACCACCGGTCGCGGGCAAAACTTGATGGCGGAGGTCATGCGCTGGAAGGCGCGGACGGCCAGGTCTACCTCGTCCCATTCCCCTTCCTGCATGGCGAGCAGCAACTGCATCAGGTTTGCGCCGACGGAAAAATCAGAGGCGTCACCAGTGATGACGAAGCCCCGAAAATTCCGCACCGGCCCGCTGTCGGAATGCAGCACCTGGGTCACCAGAGAGACGATGTCGTCTCCAATTGCGTTTTTCTTCGAATGCAGCTCGATGCAGGCGATGCCCTCACCAATGTCCACCAGAGAAGCGCCCGCATTGCTGCGAATGACGCCGTTTGCGCGCTTGATGGCTGCGACGCTGGCAATTCCCTCAGGCACAGGAACAGTCTGATAACTGTGTGTGGCAAGGTCGAACTCCGCGTCTTTGCTGTACCAGCTTGTTTTACCTGAGGCAAGCAGATCCCAAGCCTGTTGACTCACATGCTCGCCGCGAGACTTCAACTTTTCACAGGATTCCGGCACGCCGACAGCGTCCCACATCTCAAATGGTCCAAGCTCCCAGTTGAATCCGGCACGCATGGCCCGGTCGATGGAAGCAAGATCATCGGCGATTTCAGGCCAGCAATCTGCGGCGTAGTTCCAGATGCGTGTCAAAAGAGTCCATTGAAAAAGGCTTCCCTTGTCTTTGCCTGGGCCGGGCGCAATCAAAAGACGCAGGCGCTCCGGCAGGGTCTCAGCGTTCTTTGCCATTTCCAGCGCAGGAAATTTCGGCCTTTGTGCCGGGCGATATTCCAGTGTTTTCCAGTCCAGAGCCAGCCGGTTGTTTCTGGGGTCCGGCGCATCCGGAAGCTTTTTGTAAAAACCCTGGCCGGTTTTGTCTCCGAGCCACTTTCGCTCCAGCATCACCTCCAGAAAATCGGGCAGCTTTGCTGCAGCCGCATCTTCTGACTTTATTCTGGAAAAGTTCTTCGCCACGTGTGCGAGCACATCAATGCCTACCATGTCAGCAAGGCGAAAGGTCCCAGTGCGCGGCCAACCAATCGCTGAACCTGTCAGCGCATCCACTTCCTCGATGGTCAGGTCGAGCTGCTGCATCAGTTCTATGGCTGTCAGCATGGCAAAGACGCCGATGCGGTTTGCGATGAAGTTTGGCGTGTCGCGGGCGTAAACAATGGCCTTGCCCAATCTGCGGTCGGCAAAGGAAGCGATGGCGGCCACAGCCTGAGGGTCCGCTTCCGGCGTCTGGATGATTTCGAGCAGCCGCATATAGCGCGGTGGATTGAAGAAGTGCGTCCCGAACCAGCGCCGCCGGAACTCCGATGGCATTTTTGCAGCAATCGAGGCCACCGGAAGACCACTGGTATTGGTGGTCACAATGGACGCCGGCCCCAGGTAGGGGGCAATTCTTGTCAGCAATGCCTGTTTAATCTCAAGGTCTTCCGTAACTGCTTCAATAATCCAGTCGCAGGTTGTCAGGTGCGGCAGATCATCCTCAAAATTTCCTGGTGTAATCAGATTTGCGTTTGTCGCGTCAAAAAACGCTGCAGGTTTCCCTTTCAGCAACGACTGCACGGCCTGCGTGGCGACGCGGTCCCGGCTGCCAGCGTCTGCACCTTCCGGAACAATATCCAGCAACAGCACGGGGACGCCGGCATTGGCCAGATGCGCAGCGATACGCGATCCCATGGTGCCCGCACCGAGTACAGCACAGCGGCGGAAGAGGGGAGGAGAGGAGGCGTTGGCTGTCTTCATTTGAATGCTCCCGGAGTACGGCGCAGAATACTAAGGGCGTTCCTTGCGGGTCAAGTTTGACACGCTATCGGCCTACAGGTAGCGTCAAAATAGTTTCAGCAGCAGAATTTTTACATAAGAGGCCGCATGAGATTCTCTTCCGCCGTCCGTTTGCTTGCCCTCTTCTGGTGTGCAACACTTGCAGCCTTTGCGCAGGACCTGGCCAGCTTTGAAAAGCGCGTCACGACGAAGGTCCTGCCCAACGGCCTGACGATCGTTCTCTGCCAGCGCCCAGAGGCACCGGTGTTTTCCTACTTCACGATTGTGGATGCAGGAAGTGCGAATGATCCCGGGGGAGAGTCCGGACTGGCGCATATGTTTGAGCATCTGGCCTTCAAAGGCACAAAAGACATTGGCACCACAGATTACGCAGCGGAAAAGGTCGCGCTGGATAAAGTGGAAAAGGCCTATGCCGCTTACGATACTGAGTCACTCAAACGAGTCGGGCGCGATCCGGAGAAGCTGAAGCAGCTCCATGCCGCCTTTGAGCAGGCTGTAGCTGAGGCGCAGAAGTATGTCATTCCCAATCAGTTCACAGAAATCGCGGAAGAAAATGGCGCAGTCGGCCTTAATGCTGAGACCAGCCTGGACGCCACGCAGTATTTCTGGAGTATGCCTTCAAACCGCCTCCAGCTGTGGGCGTATCTGGAAAGCGACCGCATCGCCAACCCGGTTCCGCGGGAGTTTTATAAGGAGCGAGACGTCGTCATGGAAGAGCGACGGATGAGGGTGGATTCCAGCCCCATTGGCCGGATGGTGGAACAGTTTCTTGCCACGGCATATATGGCGCACCCGTATCGCCGTCCCGGAGTGGGCTGGGCCAGCGAGCTGAGCCACATTACAGCAACGGAGGCGGATGCCTTCCACAAAGAGTATTATGTGCCTTCTAACATTGTGATCGCCGTGGTAGGAGATGTGGACCCGGCCCAGGCCATGCCCGTGCTGGAAAAGTATTTCGGGGCCATCCCGGCCGGCCCTAAGCCGCCAGAGATGACCACCGTTGAGCCCCCCCAGACCGCTGAAAAGTCTGTGGTTATCCAGGAACCGACACAGCCGCTTTATCTTGAGGGATATCACAGGCCTGACTACCGTGATCCAGACGACGCTGTCTATGACGCCATCCAGGACATCTTTTCCAACGGACGCACCTCCCGTTTATACCGCAGCCTGGTACGGGACCAGAAGATTGCGGTGGAAGCAGAAGGATTCAGCGGGTTTCCTGGGGACAAATATCCGGGCCTTTTCGCGTTTTTTGCTGTCCCCGCCCCAGGGCATACCCCTCAGGAAATGAGGACCGCAATCCACAAAGAAATTGACAGGCTGAAAACCACCGATGTTTCCGATGAAGAGCTCGCCATGTTTAAGACCCGCGCCCGCGCGGACATCCTGCGCGGACTGGCTGATAATCAAGGACTGGCTGAACAACTGGCTACCTATCAACTGCGCTACGGCGACTGGCGAGAGTTATTCAATCAGCTGAAGCGCATTGATGCGGTGAGTAAGGCGGACATCCGGCGCGTAGCCAATAAAACATTTGTGCCCACCAACAGGACATACACGATGGTTGAATTTCATGCCCCTGAACAGGCCCGGCAAACCAAGGGAGGTGCGCAGTGACTGAGATTTGCCCTTCCTTCATTTCCCTCTCCGAGCAGAAGAAGATGACTTACCATCCGGGGTCCGGCAAGTTTGGACACCGCGTCTTCGGCGCAGTGCAGTTTCTCCTTGTAGCGATGCTCTTTCTGGTTCCCTGCCTTGCCCCCGCGCAGCAGGCACAGCCCTGGAAACAGATTCCCATTCCCCCGCTGCATCCATTTCATCCGCAGCAACCGAAGCGCATTCCATTGCCCAATGGCATGGTCATTCTTCTTCAGGAAGACCACGAGCTGCCATTGATCAACGGCTTTATTGAGATACGCGGCGGATCACGGGATGAAGCAGCCACCAAGGCCGGCCTGGTGGGGCTTTACGCGGATGCATGGCGCACCAGCGGAACAGCCACGCACAACGGCGACCAACTGGATGACCTTCTGGAAGCGCGCGCGGCCAAAGTGGAGACCGGAGGCGACATCGACTCTACTTCCCTTTCCTGGTCCTGCCTGACGAGGGATGAGGATTTCGTCTTTGGTGTCGTCTTAGACCTGCTGGAACACCCGGTCTTCCGCGAAGACAAACTTCAGCTGGCAAAACAGCAGGCCGCGGCCTCGATTGTTCGCCGCAACGATGATGCCGAAGGTATTGCTGCCCGCGAGGCGGCCAAGCTTGTCTATGGGCCAGACAGCCCCTACGCACGTCAGCCCGAGCTTGCAACCATCCAGGCGGTCACGCTGGATGATCTGAGGCAGTGGCACGACAAGACAGTTGTTGCCAGCAATATGGTTCTCGGGATTTCTGGTGATTTCAACACGGACGAAATGGAGAAGGTCCTGCGGCATGCCTTCGCGAACTTGCCCCGTGGCGAA
Source organism: Pseudacidobacterium ailaaui (assembly GCF_000688455.1). Lineage (NCBI taxonomy): Bacteria > Pseudomonadati > Acidobacteriota > Terriglobia > Terriglobales > Acidobacteriaceae > Pseudacidobacterium > Pseudacidobacterium ailaaui. The sequence continues at coordinate 3,218,669 of NZ_JIAL01000001.1, read as the reverse complement.
GCCATACCCCCTGTGAAGGAAGAGTTCACCGGGCCAAAACCGGGCGTCTACTACGTGGACAAGAGCGACGTAAACCAGAGCAACGTTTTCATTGTTGGACTAGGCACGCAGCGGAACAATCCGGACTATTTTGCGCTTTCGGTGATGAACGAAATCTTCTCCGGCGGCTTTGGGTCGCGACTCTTTCAGGATGTGCGCACGAAGCTGGGACTTGCCTATGCGGTCGGAGGCAGTTATGGGTCCTCTTATGATCATCCCGGCATGTTCCGCGTGATCGCGGCAACAAAGAGCCAGACCACCGTGCAGGCGGCGGAGGCCATGCTCGATGAGGTCCGCGGCCTGAAGACCAGACCCTTTACCGAGGATGAGCTTCGCCGCGCCAAGGATGAGGTCCTGAACTCGTTTATTTTCAATTACGACACCAAAGACAAAGTGCTGGCAGAAGCAGCAAAGCTTGAATTTTATGGCTACCCGCCCGACTTTCTGGAACGCTATCGCGAAAACGTAGAAAAGGTAACGATTGCGGATTTGGAGCGTGTGTCCCGGAAGTATATCGATCCGTCCAGGCTGGCGGTGCTTGTCGTTGGTAACGAAAAGGAGTTTGGGACGCCATTGACTGCTCTTAACATGGGTACGCCACACCCGATTGATATCTCGATTCCTGGACTTCCGCCTCAGGAACCAAAAGTTGCTGGAAGTCCTGAAGGAGCGCAGTGAAATGCGAATCGCCATTGTGATTATGGCCGCGGGCAAAGGAACGCGGCTGAAATCAAAACGCGCCAAGGTACTGCACCAGATTGGCGGTAAGCCTCTGCTGGAACATGTCATCTCTGCTGCACGGCAGATTGTTCCTCCACAGGACATCTTCGTCATCGTTGGACATCAGGCCGGAGCAGTACAGGCCGAAATGGCGCACACGGGCGTAAATTTTGTCCTGCAGTCTGAACAACGCGGAACAGGGCACGCCATCCTTTGCGCCCGGCAGGCCGTGCATGGATACGAGCATATTCTGGTCCTTTCTGGCGATGTTCCGCTGCTCGAAGCACAAACTATCGCGCAGCTTCGCGATTTTCACATTGCCGAGCACGCTGCCATGACCATCCTGACAGCTGTACCCGAAAATCCCTTCGGGTACGGCCGTATTTTGCGCAAATCAGCCAACTCGCCGGAAGTTGCAGCAATCGTAGAACAAAAAGCGCTTACCTCGGCTCAGGAAAAAATCGGAGAAATCAATTCAGGAATTTATGCTTTCTCCACCAAGCCGCTTTTTGAGCACATTCAGGAATTGAGCACGAACAACGCGCACGGCGAATACTACCTTACCGACATGGCCCGCATTTTGGTTGAAGAGGGCGAACGGGTCATCGCACTTCAGGCCCCGTCAGCAACCCAGGTGCTTGGTGCGAATACGCTGGCCGAATTGGCCTCGCTTGATGCCGAGATACGACTCGCTACCGCGCGCAGGCTCATGGCCAGCGGCGTCACAATTTACCGTCCGGAAACCACCGTGCTGGATGCCGACGTTGAAGTTGCACCGGATACCATCATTGAGCCCTTTGTGCAGTTGCTGGGCCACACCAGGATTGGCGAAGGCTGCCGAATTCGTTCCTATTCGGTCATTGAAAACTCAACGCTTGAGAACCACGTGCTCGTGCGGCAGGGGTGCGTCATCCTCGATTCCCATGTTCGCGCAGGTGCACTGATTGGCCCCTACGCCCATCTGCGGCCAGGCAGTGAAATCGGCGAAGAGGCCCACATCGGAAACTTTGTTGAGACCAAGAAGGTCCGTTTAGGTAAAGGCTCCAAGGCCAACCATCTTACTTATCTTGGCGATGCGGAAATCGGGAGCGGCGTCAACATCGGTGCTGGCACCATCACCTGTAACTACGATGGCACCAGCAAGCACCGCACTTTGATTGAAGATGGTGTTTTTGTGGGCAGTGATTCCACGCTGGTGGCCCCCATTGTCATCGGACGTGGAGCTTACATCGCAGCCGCGTCCTGTATTACTGAGGATGTCCCGGAAGATGCTTTGGCCCTGGGCAGGGCGCGACAGACCACCAAACCCGGATGGGTAAGCGCACACCGCGGCACTCGCCAACCGGCTAAAGACGCTGTGAAAGGAAGTTAGGCCGCGCAACGCAAAGCCCTTCACCTCAGCCCGAGTCTCTGCGCTGCCATCGCCGTACCTTCTACCCGGGAACGGACCTTGGCAAAGGCAATGTCTCGTGCTGTAGATGTGTCATCCGCAAAGGGCGAAAATCCGCAATCGTCGGTGGAGCCCAGCTGGTCTGCCGGAATCCAGGAGGCCGCTTCAAGCAGGCTGGCACAGACTTCTTCCGGCGTTTCGATTCGGGAACAGATAGGACTTGTCACTCCGATCAGGACAAGATGGTCTTTTCCCATGCACTGCCGAATTTGCTGAAAGATTTCTTTGCGGTTGGGCTCGCTGGTCATCTGGAGATAAAACCGGCCGGCTTTCAGTTGAAACAGCTCGGGCAAAAGCCCCTCATAGTCCACGTCTGCCGAATGTGTGGAGTCCTGGTCGCCTCCGGCGCAGGAATGAATGCCGATTCTCTTCCTCTCTTCATCCGTGAACTGTTCCAGTACCCGATTGTTGAGATGGATGAAGTTTCTCAGCAGAGAGCCGGAAGGATCAAGCTTGAGAGACAACCGCGCCTCAGTAAAATCGATCTGGACAACCTGTGCTCCGGCTGCAAAGGCCGAGCGGATGTCTCGTACCGCTTCCTCGACCAGGTCCAGGAGAAAAGCATCCTGCGAATATCCCGGTATCCCATCCGGAGGATAGAGAAGACTGAGAGCCGATGCCGCAATCACCGCCTGTTTAAGCGGCCGGAAGGTGTAGGGTTTCGCCTGCTCGACAAACGTCCCGGAATATTTTGTATAACGGAAAGGCCCCGCAGTCAGACGGGGAAGGCGCCTTGTGTGTCCATCAGCAAAAGGAACCAGAACCCCATCGGGAGCAAGATGGGCTGCACCATCGAGTGGGTAGGTGAGAAAGCTGGATTTCCGCTGCTCGCCATCGGTAATGATAGGAGATCCGGTCTCTTCAAACCTCTTTAGCGTGTCGATGACTGCCTCTTCCAGTGCCTGGTCCAGAGACTCCTGCGGGATGGCTCCGCGTTGAAACTCCAGCAGAGCTTGAAGAAGCTTTTGGGGGCGTGGAATGCTTCCGATTGGTTCGGTAGGTAGGGTCATGGCCGAGAGTGTAAGCCTCTTGCCTGCCCGGCACAATCCATCGTTAGGTGGAACCTTCCCGGGATGCACCCGATTGCATTCCTGCCAATACCCTGCGTAACCGGATTTTCGCCGAAATCAGAATGCGGCAGATTTGCGCCGGCGGGAGCTGCATTAGGCCGGAAATCTCTTCGAGAGGATAGCCCTCAACGTCTTTTAACAGAAAAGCCAGCCTCTCCATGCCCGGCAAATGCTGGAGGGCGATCTCAAGTTCGGTACGCTTTACGTTTTTCTGAAGGCGCTGTTCACTCTGCTCCTCTGCGGGCAGTGGCGTGGAGACTTCATCCGGGCAGTGCAACTGGGCCATGAGTGCCTTATCAATACACTCGCGGTCTGGGTGCGGATGCTTCTGAAAAGCGGTGACAAATGTCTGGGTCAAAATCTCTTCGGCCAGGGCCTCGTTCCCGGTCATGTAAAAGGCCAAAGAAAAAACGCGGTGACGGTGGCTGTCATAAATGTCCCGCTGTACCTGCTCCTTTTGCTGTTTCTCCGCGCGAACGGCGGCTATGGCAGTTCTGCTCTGGGGGGAAAATCCACCGAATTCAGTCGTCACGTACTGTCCTTGTAAGGAGATTGCGTCCAGAGATAAGAACGGATTGCTCTCCCATTGTGGCAGATAGGATGCACCGTGAGGAAATTTCAGTTGTCATCTCAAAGAATAGGCCATAAGATTTTTGAGTTGTGTGCTTTTTTGTCGTTCAGTACCTCCTCTGGAAAGAGTCAGCGTCTTCGAGCAACCCTGCAGGCATCCCCCCTGGCGTCGGCACATTTCTCTCAGGGGAGAAAGAGCAGTGCAACTTTCCCTTCGTTTGAAACACAAAAACACAAATGGAAATGTATGAGAAAAAGCTGAATTGTTTTCTGTACGAAGAGAAACACGGGCTTACATTTTCAATGTATAAGAGATTACATAAATTTTTCTATGGCTTCCGAAAGAATACTGGTAGTGGATACAGAGCAGAGAGGAAGAGCCATGATTGCATCTGCTTTGGAGAGTGCAGGTTACTACACGATAACCGCAAGCACCCGTCAGGAAGCGATCCGCCGTTTCAAGGAGGATCCTCCCTACGAGATTGTGTTGGTAGACCTCATGGGAGGCGCTCCCGGAATTGAACTGCTTGAGATCATTTCCCGGGCCCAGCCAGATGTCCCTGTATTGATTACCGCCAGCCAGGACCACGCCAAGGAAGCCATCCATGCCCTGCGCAAAGGGGCTTTTGACTGCTTGCTGAAGCCCATTGAAATCAATACTTTGCTGTCGGCTGTCGGTGAAGCGATTCATCATAAACGCCACATGCAGCAGTCCTATCTTCTTCAACCGAACCTGGAGCAGGTGATCGCAACCAGGACCGAGATGCTGCGCCGCGCCGTCTCCGACCTTGAGCGTTCCTACGACATTACGCTTGAAGCCCTGGGAGACGCTCTGGACCTGAAAGACACAGAGACGGAGGGGCATTCCAAGCGGGTCACCGCCTATACCGTTGCCTTGGCCCGCGCTATGGGGCTGGCGCCCTCTGAGATCCGCATCATTGCCCGTGGGGCCTTTCTGCATGACATTGGGAAAATGGCCATTCCTGATGCCATTCTGCTGAAACCTGGCAAGCTGACAATGGATGAGCAGTCCCTGATGCGCGAACATTGTGTTCGTGGCTATCAAATTCTCTCCAAGATCCCTTATCTCAGGGAGGCGGCCGAGATTGTCTACACCCATCAGGAGCGGTATGACGGAAGCGGTTATCCTCGTGGCCTGAAAGGCAATGAGATTCCTCTGGGATCGCGTATTTTTGCTGTTGCCGATACTCTGGATGCCATTACTTCCGACCGTCCCTATCGCAGGGCGCAAAGTATTGAAATCGCCCGTAGAGAGATCCAGCGCTGCTCAGGAACACAGTTCGATCCCCGCGTTGTTGAGCTTTATGCAAGTATGCCGGACCGTCTCTGGATGGAACTTCGCCGCGAAATCAGCCAGCATCCGCGGTTTACCTCTGTAGCTCTCAGTTCTCCGGAACTTCGATTCTGAATCTTATGATTGTGGATGGAGGTACCCATGACGCGATTGCAACCGGACCAGATCAAGGAGAAGCTGGAACATCTGCAAGGCTGGCGGTTACAAGGACAAGAGATTGTCCGGGACTTTTCGTTTGAGAACTTTGTTGAGGCCATGAAGTTTGTGAATACGGTTGCACAACAGGCCGAGGCAGCAGGACATCATCCGGACATCGATATCCGCTATAACAAAGTCCGTCTGGCGCTGACTTCACACGATGCGGGCGGGCTGACAGACAAGGATTTCAGCCTGGCAGCAGCCATCAATCAATCCTCTACATAAAATGAAATTGCGGATTCAATAAATCACGTTTTCATCCGCTTTTTGGGATTGCGGTTGGCCCTCTTTTTGTTTTTCCTGCATCTTCGCCAGAGTTCTTCGATTCCAAAGGGCGACCGCGACTCCTCCGAAGACCGCCGAGCCTAAAAGCCACAAGCCTGCTCGAATGCGAGATTTTTTGGAATCAAGATCTTTGTTTTCAATCGCTTGGACCATAGATGCTTCTGGTAGTTTCCGGACCATTTTAAGGATATAGTGACACGAAACCCATTTCGAGTTGCACGAACCCATGAAAAAAGCTTTTTTGCTTTAAAAAAGCTTGCATCAGGCTGCGGCATCCAGTACACTACAGGAAATTGAAGAAGACGTACGGGATATCATAGAAATTCTCAAACAGAAGAAACTTTTTCTGAGAGTTGGCGTCTAAGGTAGTAGAAGCAAATGCTGGTCGATGAGCGAAGCTCTCCCGGCAGCGTAAGTTTAGTAAGTTTACAAGTTGCGTCACTGGCCTCCCGGCACGGACAAAGCATCGTTCGTGCCGTCTTTTTTTCTTCAGGCTGTCCTTCTTCTGTCTCCTATTGATTTGGTATCGTCTAAAAGACAAGAGAAGATCCTATGAGACGTGTCCTTCTGGCCCTTGCCGCCTGTCTGATGACCATTGTCGGCTATGCACAATGGTCAAACCCAGCTGATGATATTCCTGCATACCACACTGCCCCGCCTGCCAAAGGTGAAGCGCTTCCTCCGATACTGACTCCAGAACAGCTGCCGGCGGAGTACTCCCAGTTTGCCTGGCAGAAAGAGGTCTACAGAGAGGCGGCGCGGATTCCTCGCGTCCTGTATCAGCTTCCCTGCTATTGTCGTTGCGACAAGGCGTTGGGTCACAGCAGCCTGCATAGCTGTTTTGAGGGCACGCATGGCGCGATCTGCTCAACCTGCGCCAAAGAAGGCGCATATGCCTATCAGATGACGAAGATGGGAAAAACTCCCAGACAAATCCGCGACGGCATTGAGCGCAAGGACTACGAGACGGTTGACCTTTACCATCTTGGCGGCATGTAAGCTTGAGGTATGAGGCGCGGCTTCTTTCTCAGCTTTGAGGGACTGGACGGGTCCGGCAAGACAACTCAGATTCGCAAGCTGACCGCCCAGTTGGAAAGCCGCGGTCATAAAGTTACAGTGGTACGGCAGCCCGGCGGTACTCGGATTGGAGACCGTATCCGTCAGATTCTTCTTGATTCCCGAACGGACGGTCTTGCTCCATTGGCTGAGCTGGGACTGATGTTTTCCGATCGCGCCCAGGCGATAGCAGAAGTCATACTACCTGCGCTGGGTGCAGGGCAGATTGTGATCTGCGACCGATACACGGACTCGACGGAGGCTTATCAGGGAGGTGGCCGCCAGCTCGGCAGCAAGGTCATCCTTCAGCTCCATGAGCTAATGTGCGGTGGTCTTCAACCCGACCTGACCATTCTGCTGATGCCCGACTTTGCAAAATCGCTTCACCGCGCGCGCCGGCGCAATGAGCGGAATGCCCGTGCGGGAAATGACGAAGGCCGCTTTGAGCAAGAGGCCGAGGATTTCTATCGGCGCGTCTATGAAAAGTACCGTGAAATTGCTCTCCGGGACACGGGCAGGGTGGCAGTGATTGAAGGAGATGATGGAATCGAAGATGTCCATCATCAGATTTTGCGCATTGTTGAAGACCGGCTGCGCTAAGCCTGGTGCTTCTCTTTCCAGATCTTGTACAGCCCCCAGGCCGCAAGGGTACAGCTATCGCGAATGGAACCATCCAGCAGCATCTGCTCAAATTCTGCGATCGTGAAGGCGTGCGTTGTCAGATCGTGCTCCTCTGGGTCGAAGTCAGTCCCGACATGTTTGAGTCCGCGGGCCAGAAAAACATGCTGTTTCTGGTTTGCGAAACCATAGGCAATGTACATCATGCCAAGATAGGTCATCTCTTCGGCGTCGAATCCTGTCTCTTCGCGCAACTCTCCGCGGGCCAGCTCCTCAGGGTCTACGTCGGGGGTCTCCCAGCCACCCTGCGGCAGCTCCAGGCAATGTTCCTGCACGGTATAGCGATACTGGCCGACCAGATAAATGCGATCGCCGTCAATGGGGACAATGACGGCGCAATCGTCTTTGTCCACAACGCCGTAAATGCCATGCGTGCCATTGCTGCGCTCAATCTCGTCTTCGCGGAAACGAAGCCATGCATTGCGGTAAACTTCACGGCTGCTGAGTGTCTTGATGCTCATAGGTCTCCACCTGTATTCTGCCATGCAAGGATGAAAACCAGGTATCTGGACCAACACAGGACATATACATCGATATGAAGAAAACCGTTTTTCTACTGGCATGGATGCTCTTCAGCGCTGGGCTTCCTTCATGGGCACAGTCCGAAGGCAACGACCTTGCTTTTCAACGAGCGGAGCATCTGCGGCGCGGGATCAATGCCAGTATGTGGTTTGCCCAGTCTCCCGGGAACTACTCCGTGGAACGGTTGCGTATATTCACAACCACAGAGGACATCGCTTTGATGCGTCAGCTTGGTTTTGACCACGTCAGGTTAAGCATTGATGCCCAGCCGCTGATGGAATGGCTGCACAGTCCGGACCATGCGACGCCCTTTATGCACGAATTAGACAACACTGTCCAGGCCATGCTGGAGCAGAACCTGGCCGTAATTCTTGATGTCCATCCCGAAAGTGATTTTAAGGCCCAGCTTCGCCAGGGCAACGAAGGCGTTGAAAACTTTGCTCGCCTCTGGCGAGCGCTGGCAAAACACTTTGCGGACACCAATCCCGATCTGGTCTTCTTTGAAATATTGAATGAACCGGAGCAGGAAGACCCTTACCGCTGGCAGGGCATTGAAAGCTACATAGCAGAGCAGATTCGTCAGGCGGCGCCGGAACATACGATGATTGCCACCGGCGCCCACTGGTCGGGTCTGGAGGATCTGCTGATGCTGGAACCCATCGCCTTGCCAAATGTCATCTACACATTTCATGACTACGAACCATTCCCTTTTACCCATCAGGGAGCGACGTGGACAGCGTCCCAGGTCCGGCCTCTGCGCAATGTTCCTTATCCTTCTACGCCCCAGGCCATCGAGCATAACCTGCCCCAGGAACCCACTCTGGCCGCCCAGTACTGGCTAGAGCAATATGGCCTGGACCAGTGGAATGCGGAGCGTATCGATAAGACCCTCTCTTTTGCTGAGAGGTGGTCGCAGATGTATCACGCTCCGGTGTATTGCGGCGAATTTGGAGTGCTGCGCGATCATGCCGATCCTGCCATGAGGGCACAATGGTTGCACGACATGCGCGTGGGACTGGAAAAGCATCATATTGGCTGGGCCATGTGGGACTATCAGGCAAACTTTGGCATTGTTACCAAAAAAGACGGCAAGGCCGTGCCTGATCCCGAGATTGTAAAAGCATTGGGCCTGAAGATGCCGTGATCCAGTTCCCTCCTGTGCCCAATTCCAGGTGGATTTTCTGGGGTCAAATGACTTCCGGCACCTGAGACAACAGCCGTTTCCATGTCTTCTGGTTGCGTCGGAAGCTTTTCTTCAGATCTTCCAAAATACGCTCAAAATCGGTGTGGTCATGAAGGCGGTTCCACGCGGGATTTTTTGAGAACCACGGGTAATTTTCATTGCCCAGATAGATGGCGCGACGCAGCCAGTGCAGGGCCTCACTTTCATCGCCTTCTACGGCAAAATATGTGGCCAGGCGATAGGCCATTTCGCTGTCCGCTTCGGCCGCGGAAATCGAGTCTTCTGTAATCAGCGAGACAGCCCGTTCGCGTTCACCTACCTGTACATAGCACATGGCCAGGGTGGGAAAGGCAATGCGCATACTTTCGTCATCACGGATGACGGATTCCAGCATGGCAATGGCCTGATGCGGATCGCCCTGCCGCATTCGCTGATAAGCAAGCGAGGTGCGCAGCAAAGGATGCCGAGGTTCCAGGGTCAGTCCTTTTTCGAGTTCATCTTCGGCAAGTTCAAGCTGGTTTTGATACTGGTAAACACGGGCACGATGGTTATAGATGACCGCAGCGTTCGATGGGTTCAGCTTTAAAGACTGGTTGAACTGATCCAGGGCCTCCTCATACATGCCATCGAGCCGCAACGTGATGCCAGCCACCATGTGTACATTCCAGTCATTGGAGGCGGTACGCAGCAAATGCTCAATGCCATGACGGGCGCTCTCTTTTTCGCCGCGTGACAACAGCATGTACACGCGATAGAGATTGGCTTCGACCTGTCCGGGGTCCAGGCGCAGCGCCTGATCAAAAGCCTTCCGCGCTCCCATCACGTGCATGTGGCCACCAAAACCATGACGGACATACTGCAGATGGGTAATTCCCAGACCGCTCCAGGCCGGAGCGAATGAGGGGTTGTTCTGTGTCACGCGCTCAAAGAGCTCGCGGGCATGGTCCAGGTCACCCTTACTCCCGGTCCTTTGCATAAAAGCAGAGAGCACCGCACGCGCCTGAAGGTATTCCTCGGAAATCTCTTCTGTAAGCGTTGTCCGCGGAGCATGACGTTCAGGGGCCTGTGTAAGCTGGCCAATCCCCTGCAGCGAAGCAAAGACCTCATTGCAGATTTCTGTCTGCACGGCCACCAGATCGAAAGAAGGCACACTGATTGCACCCCCGCTGCTGACACTCTGCCGCGAAACATCGAGAAGCTGCCAGTTCAGATCGAAGCCTTTCTCTGAGCGGATGAAATTACCGGTCAGGACCCATCGCACCAGTAACTTCTGTCCGACTTCCAGCGGATCAAGTTGCGCGATGGGCAGATGCATCAGCGCGCTGGTAGGCCGGACGACCAAAGTAGACATGCGCGAAATGCGCGCTGAAATGGCATCGGCGAGCGCAAATCCGTAGAGTGGAGCGACTTCGGAAGGCCCCAGGTTTCGGAACGGTAAGACAACGATGGTATGCTGCCTCGTCTGCGTGTCACCAGACTCACGAAAGCGCTCGGCCAACATGGAAAGCAGACCCGTTGTGCGCTTTTCCTCTTCCGGGGCAGAGACAGGTAGCTGCGCGGCGGCCTCCCCCGGGATGATGCCGGTCTCAATTTGCAGCGCCTTCATGATGGTCTTGAGCGCCTCTCGCACCTCGGCCGCACTGGCATAGCGTTCTGCCGGGTTCTTCTCAAGACAGCGCATCATGACCGAGCTGAGTTCCGGAGGTACTTCCGGACAGCACCGAGAGAGAGGTGGAGGGTCCACAAACTGGATGGCACGGATACTCTGGAACTCATCCGCATCGGGGCGGGCAAAAGGATGACGTCCGCTGACCAGCTCATACAGGATTACGCCGAGGGCCCAGATGTCGCTTTGCACGCTGCTCTGGCCGGTGACGAACTGCTCCGGGGCCATGTATGCGATCGTGCCACCTCGGGCCGTATAAGTGGCCGCAACCGGCCCGGGCTTGCGTCGGGATGACTTTGCCGGGTCAAATTCTGCTTCTTCAGGACTGATGCGCCGCGCCAGGCCAAAATCAAGCAGTTTGACCAGTCCTCCATCGGTCAAAATGGCGTTGGCAGGCTTCAAATCGCGATGAAAGATGCCCAATGAGTGCGCGGCGTTCAGACCATCGGCTATCTGAATGCCCACAGAGAGTACAAGTTGAATGCTGGCCGGTCCTTTCGCAATAATCTTGTCCAGCGACTGCCCCGGCACATATTGCATGACGATGAAGGCCTCTTCTCCCTCTTCGCCTACCTCATAAATGGCGCAGACATTCGGATGCTCAATGGCTGAGGCCATACGCGCCTCGCGCAATACGGTCGTGCGCATTTGTTCAAGAGTCAGGGCGCCACGCTTCAGAATCTTCAGCACTACAGGCCGCATCAGCAGCGTGTCATTGGCCAGAAAGACGACCCCACTGCCGCCCGCACCCAACCGCCGCACCAGTTCATAATGCTTAATCGTGCGATGCTTCATCTACTGCTAGTGTAGCGAGAGCAGCATTGTGAAAGTGTAAAGAAAGCAGGAAGTTTTCCGAGTTCATTCCTAAAAGAGAAAGAAAACATCCTCGAATCCAAAGGACATCCGTCTCAAACGCTTCAGTTCTTCGTAAAAGAACAGGCAAAGCCCGATATCAATGCCCCATTCCACGCCCATGCCCGCCTAACGGACGGTTTGTTCCCTCCACGGGATGGGCGGCGGCCCGTCGATCACTGGCTCGTCCCAGGAAGAACATAGTAACGCCAAAGACGAGCATGACTATGCCCCAGATCAAATTGATGTTCATCCCAGCGGACCTTTCATAAATGGTGCTTCCTCGCGTAAACAGGCCGTAGGAGGAAAGGATTAATCCAACAATCGTGAACATCAGTCCCATCGGAATTCGTAAATCCAGACTCATTCTTCTCGCCTCTAACCAGGGTGCTTGTCTTCCGCATGATCACGGTCAGACTTGGAGTACTAACGGAAAATCAAATTTAACGCGACCAGTAAAGCTACCAGGCCTACGGCAATCACCTTGGGGCGCGCATACCAGGCCATATGATGTTCCACCGGCTTGGGGGTCAGGGAATAGACCAGGCCCACCAGTTCCGGCTCTGGCCGCGGCTTCGTCATCAGGCTGACGACCACGGTAAGAACAAAATTCGTGGAAAATGCCCAGATGGCCGTCCAGAAGTTCTGTGCCATTTCGCTCGGATAGGTGTGCACAATCGCAATCCATCCACCATGAATGCCCGGGTGCGCTGTGACCGGCAGGGTCAGCCCATGATGGAGAACAGCGGCAATTGTGCCACTCACCAACCCTGTAAATGCCCCATGGCCCGTGGTCCGCTTCCAGAACATGCCCAGCAAAAACGTGGCAAACAGAGGGGCATTCACAAAAGAGAACACCAGCTGGAGCGTATCCATGATGTTGTTGAACGACGTGGCAATATAGGCCGTCCCAATGGATATGAGGATGCCGACCACCGTCGTCCAACGGCCCACTTTCAGGTAGTGCGAATCTGGCGCATTTTTGTTGATGTAAGACTGATACAGGTCATAGGTCCAGACCGTATTGAAAGCGGTCACGTTGCCTGCCATGCCGGACATGAAGCTGGCCAGCAGCGCCGTCAAACCGAGACCAAGAATGCCTGTCGGGAAGTAATGCAGCAGCATGTTCGGAATGGCAAGATCGTAATCCAGGACGGGATTTCCGTGCTCGTCGGTCATCACTTTCCCTGTGACCGGATTGACCTTGGCCGGAATCAGTCCTTTGCTGGATTGGGCCAGATCTGCAGAAGCGCTGCTCGCGACCGTCGTTCCCGAGGAGATTGGCTGCATCATCGCATGTTGCGTAACGGCCGGGGTAGCGATTGCAATTAATCCGGGCAGAATGACAAGAAATGGAAAGAACATCTTGGGAATCGCAGCAATGAGCGGAACGCGACGGGCCGATTCCTCCGAATCAGAAGCCATTGCGGTCTGGATCACAAGAAAGTCCGTACACCAGTATCCAAACGACAGTACGAAGCCCAGTCCTGCTGCCAGACCAAACCACTCTACGCCCAAAGGATTATTGTGAGGATTGGTCATGCCATGCCAGGAGTGCGTGTAGGCAGCGGGCAGGGCCGCCTTCAGTCCGCTCCAGCCGCCAACATTTTTGAGTCCCACCCATACCAGGGGAAGAAACCCGGCCACAATCAGAAAAAACTGCAGCACCTCGTTGTAGATGGCGCTGGTCAGGCCGCCGGCAAAAATGTATCCAAGCACAATGACTGCCGAAACAAAAATGGCGAAGTGGAAGATCCACTCCACGGGCATGTTGAGCCGGATGAAGAGCGAATCGAAAACGTGCAGGGTCTGAATCAGCCGCGCCATGGCATACATTGAAATGCCGGAGGAAAAGACCGTCATGACGGCGAAGGAGCAGGCATTGTAGGCGCGTGTTTTTTCATCAAAACGCAGCCGGAGAAATTCTGGGACAGACCGTGCCTTGGATCCGTAATAAAACGGCATCATAAAGACGCCGACAAAAATCATCGCCGGTATGGCGCCAATCCAATAAAAGTGGCTCGTGGCAATGCCATATTTGGCCCCCGAGGCCCCCATGCCAATGACTTCCTGTGCGCCAAGATTGGCTGAGATGAAGGCCAGTCCGCAAATCCACGCAGGCAGTGAGCGGCCCGCCTGGAAAAAGTCCTTGCTCGTGCGCATGAACCGTTTCAGTGCAAAGCCAATGCCCAGCACAAACGTGAAATAAAGCAGCATGATGAGCCAGTCGATGAGTGTCAGGTCCACGTGCGCAGTTCTTCCCTTCTTTTCAGGGGTAAAGGTACGCAACCTGGCCCGGAAAGATCAAGAAAAAAGAGCTTTGGACCAAGCTGTTCTCACTGCAATGTACACGCTTTCACGAAGAAACGTCCAGAGAGATTTTGCCGAATCTCACAGGCAGCGAAAATTCTTCAGCCAAGCGACTGCAGTCTGGGTTTCGCTGGCCATATACGGACCGAAACGACGCGTGAATTTTCTATTTTCAGCAACGGGACGGTAAAGATGGCGGACCCACTCAGGTTGAAATCGGCCTGAGTGGGCAAGCGTTATGGCATTCCGAACAGTCTCACTTCCGGTTTGTTGGGGTTATTGGGGTTCGCCCGCGAATACCACAGTTCCAACGATTCAATGACCCGCTCACCACCCGGCAGCATGACCGGTCGGCTCTGCCCTCCGGCACGGATCAATGCCTTGACTGGCAGGGCCTGCGACGTACCATTGCCGTAGTGGATGACCACCTGCTCAAACTGTATAGGAGCGTATCGGACCCGCAGCACAATGGAGTGATAGCGCCCTGCATAGGGACCGACCTTGATATCGTCGTGGTCGGTTAACCCATCCACATGCGCCATTCCCAGAAAGATCATCGGTGGATGTGGGCGCGGAGGAGGCGGTGGAGGCGGTGCCATTTGGGCATGTACGCTGGCAGCACCAAACAGCAAAGCAAAAATCAAAGCAGTGCACTTGTTCCAGAAGAGTTTCATCATGGTTTCCTTTCCCGTCTCAACCTAACCCGGTTTCAGCTGAGGAAGTTGCGGCTTTCCCTGGATTTCCAGTCCTTGGACACGAGCCATGTTTCTACTTCAAATGCCTCCCAAAAAATTCGGCTCCTGCTGCGTAAGCGGCAACCCAGTCGCGATGCAACAGAAAATCATGAATCTCGTCGGGGAAGACCAATTCTTCCACATCTACTTTCTGGTTGCGCAGCGCTGCTGCCAACTGAACGGTCTGCGAGAACTGGACATTGCGATCATCATCGCCCTGAATCAGCAGTACAGGCGAATGCCAGGTGCTCAACGAAGCCATTGGCGAAGAATTCCAGGCTGTGCGTGCAGCCTCGGGGTCGGCTGCTGGATCATAGGCCGGGAGCCAGTTTCCCAGCTCCAGATTCCAATCATGGACCCCATGCAGGTCCACTCCGGCAGCAAAGAGGTCAGACGCGCGGGCCAGCGCAAGTGCGGTCAGATAACCGCCATAGCTTCCGCCCCATACTCCAATATGGGATGCATCTACGTCAGCACGTCCGCGAAGGTACAGGCCTGCACCCAGGACATCGTTAAATTCGCTGGCCCCCGTGGCCCCATAATTTAAGGCCTCGCGAAATTCCTCGCCATATCCGATGCCGCTGCGGTAATTCACGGAAAGGACAATGTAGCCGCGACTGGCCAGATATTGGTTCATTGCATAAGCATTCGAGTAGTACTGCATGTAGTGCCAGCCCAGAAGCATCTGGCGGCGTGAACCTCCGTGAAAGAAGATCACCGCCGGGTGGCGTCTTCCATCCTCAACATTTCGGGGCAGAAACAACTGTCCGTGTATGCGCAGCCCATCGGCGGCAGAAAAGATGACCTGTTGTGGAACCACCAGACTTCCTGCTGGAAAATCAGTCGGGATCATCTGGGGAGCAAGATCGCGTAGTGTTCCATTGGGTCCCAGCTCGGCGGGACGAATCGGCACATTCGCATCCGCCCGCAGTGCGACAATCGTCTGATTGTCGCTGCCGGACGCAGGAAACGTCTCGATGCCCTCGCCATGCGTCAATTGCGTGACCTCACCTGACGCGATGTCTATCTTCCAAATATGTCTGCGGTCAATATCGCCCTGGTTGGAAGAATAAAGAATGCGCCTTCCGTCAGGACTGCCGGTGACGGCATCGACTTCAAATTCACCCGGAGTCAGCAGCCTGGCATCTCCTCCAGTCTCTGCGACCGCATAAAGGTGCAGCCATCCGTCGCGCTCCCAGGGAAAGACAATCGAATGTTGGGCCGTCCAGAAAAGCTGGTGCTGGCTCTCAGTCTCGTGAAAGACGCTGCCCATGCCATTCTGTGCACGCCATATTTCGCGGCCTTTGCCTGTTGCAACATCGCCCACGCGGATGGACCACGGATATCCCGTCCGCACTGGGGCAAAAATCTCTTCTTTTTTGTTGTAGGGAACGCGAACGAACCCGACCTGTTTGCTGTCCGGCGACCAAACCGGATATCCATCATGATCGGTGCCTGGGTCGAGATAGCGCAGCGTCTTCGTTTCTCGCACATACACGCCAATAAAGTCGTGGTCTCCACGATGGCTTACAAATGCCAGATATTTCCCGTCCGGAGACCAAAGCAGCGACGATGCTCTTCCCCGCGTATGCAGCAATTGCTCTGGCTTTGCATTGGTTTCCTTCAAGGAGACGGCCCAGATCTGTCCTTTGAGTACATAAGCCACCATATCGCCAGAAGGCGAGACAGCAGGCGCGGCCCCTTCTGCCAGCTCACGGGGAGCACCTCCCCGCGCAGAGACCATCCAGATCTGCTGCTCCACCCCTTCCGGAATAAGTGCCGGATTGGGTGCCGGCTTTTCCGGAAATTCAGAATCTCCTCCGCGTACATAAATGACTGATTCTCCATCTGGGGTCCATGTCAGTCCGCTGATTTCCTGACCATCATCCTGGGTGTATTGCGTCAGTTGTTTTACCGCAAAACCGCTGCCGTTCTTCCAAGCGGCCCATAAATTCCGGTGTCCAAGCTCATCACTGACCCAAGCAAATCCCACGCGAGAGGGGGCCGCGGTCAATTGTGAGTTGAAAGGTGCACTCATCACCTGTTCCAGACTGAAGCTTTGGGCAAAAATTGTGGCTGTAAGAGCAAACCATACACTGGCACATCTGGCGAGGTTCATCATGAAGTTTCTCCGGAAAGCTGAATATAGCCTGAAAACGCACCCAATACATCCAAAAGTTGGCCTTGTTATTCTCTTTTGAGAGAGACACGCAAAAGATGCGAATTCTTATTACTGGCGCAGCAGGCTTTCTGGGCTCTCATTTGACGGATGCTCTTTTAGCAGAAGGACATTCCGTCGTTGGCATCGACAACCTCTGCACTGGATCGCTGGAGAACCTCAGCCACCTCACGAAGGAGCCGCGCTTCGAGTTCCGCGAGCATGATATTTGCCAACCGTTTGACTTTGGCAGAGTCGATTATGTGTTTAACTTTGCCTCTCCGGCCAGCCCGCAGGACTATTTGCGACTGGGTGTGGAAACGCTGGATGCCGGCTCGACGGGGACCCGCAATGCGCTTGAGTATGCGCAGAAATATCAGGCCCGATTTCTCCATGCTTCTACCTCGGAATGCTATGGCGACCCTGCGGTCCATCCGCAGACAGAGGACTATTGGGGAAACGTAAACCCTGTTGGTCCGCGCTCTGTATATGATGAAGCCAAACGCTTCTCTGAAGCGCTGGTCATGGCCTACCATCGCTACCGTAAAGCTGATACTCGTATCGTGCGCATCTTCAATACATATGGGCCGCGTCTGAAACCGAGTGATGGACGGGTGATTTCCAACTTTCTGATACAGGCCCTGCGCGGCGAAGACATCACCGTCTACGGAGACGGATCACAGTCCCGCAGCTTCTGTTATGTCTCTGATGAGATCGAAGGCATTCTTCGTCTTTCGCAGTCTGAGGTACACTCGCCCATCAATATCGGCAACCCTAAGGAATGGACAATCCTCGATTGCGCCAAGGCCGTACTTCGAATCACCGGTTCGACCAGCAGGATCATCCACCGTCCCCTTCCTGAGGATGACCCAGCGCAGCGGAAGCCTGATATCTCGCGCGCCAAGGAACTCCTGGGATGGGAGCCCCGAATCGACCTGGAGACCGGCCTGAAGCTATGTCTGGAATATTTCCGTAAAAGTTTGGCCTTGCCCGCTGTCACAGACTCAGTTACCCTGTCCTGAATCCGGGAAAAGAGATCCTGAGGCAACCCGAAGATAAAATTTCTGCATCTTTCATGAAAATTGTGCTTATCGAGAGGCGGGTACCCAAACAAGATGTCCTCAACAATTCTTCTGCTGGATGATGATCCTGTTCAGGCCGCAACCAGAAAGGCCATCCTCGCCAGCGCCGGGAATGCAGTGGTCGTTACAAGAGACCCGAAAGAGGCTTTAGCACTGCTGGAAAATCCAGAGCGGCGCGATCAGTTCGGATTCGTCATAACCGACCACTTTATGCCCGCAATGCACGGGCCACGGTTTGTTTCTGAACTCCGCAAAATTCACCCTACAGTCCCCGTCCTTGTATTGAGCGGAATGCCGGGCGTAGAAGAAGAATATAAAGGGTTGAATGTGCTTTGCCGCGTGAAGCCTTTTGCCCCCACGGACTTGATTCAGCTCACCCGTTCCATTCTGGGAACAGAAGAACGCCTCAGTCGCACCGCCTGATACTCACCAGTCGGTGAGTATCACCTATCCCTCGCTGAGCGGCATGTCCCTGTTCTGCGTTCCCTCCTGGGCCATACTTGCGCACGATTTCCTTTGCGGGGGCCCCACTTTTTCTTGACGATAGCCGGGTAACACGATAAATCTTACTTAGGTAATATTTTTCGATCTTACTATGGCCCCTTTGAAACGCCCCTGTCCTAACTGCAACAACGTAGCACTCGTGCGTACACATCGGCGTGGGTTTTTGCAAGAGCACCTTCTTCCCAAGCTGGGCCTCTACCCCTGGGAATGCCAGATTTGCCGTCAGATTTTTCTTCAAAAGAGCCGGGGTCATCACTCCCGTCGGACCCTGCAGGGTGAATTAAGCCGCTAGCGTCCCCTACCGTGCCGTGATACTCGTGTATCTTCTTTTTCATGCAGACATTTGCTGCGATTGATATCGGGTCCAACTCCTGCCGCCTTAAAATCGCGCGCGTTGTACAGCATAAACTTAAGGTCCTGCATGAGGACCGTGAAGTCACCCGGCTTGGTAGCAGCGTCTTTGAGACTGGGCTGGTCTCCCCGGAAGCCATGTCCGCCACCCTGAACGCCCTGAAACGGTTTCAGCGCGCGGTACAGATGCACGGCACAGACCGGGTCCGGGCAGTGGCCACGGCAGCGATGCGCGATGCGAGAAACGCACGTGCCTTTCTCGCCTGGGTGCGCGATGAAACGGGATGGGAGGTAGAAATTATCTCCGGACTGGAGGAGGGCCGCCTGATCCATCGCGGCGTTATGAGCAATGAGCCTGGGACCTCTGGCCGCTGTTTGCTGATTGATGTTGGTGGTGGAAGCTGTGAGATCTCGCTTTCTGAAAACAAGCGGATCAAGGAGACCATGAGTGTGCCTTTAGGTGCGGTCCGACTTACGCAGGAGTTTCTGCACAGTGACCCGCCCTCACAAGAAGACATTGCTCGTCTTAAGCAATTCATTGCACGGGAGTTACGTCGTGCCGAGCGACGGGTTCGCCCCACGCGGGTGCAGACGGTGATTGCCACGTCCGGGACTGCCGCGGCGCTTTCAGAGGCTGGACGGGCGACCACAAAAAGCCGTACCGATGGCCTTAAAAAAATCACCTCAACTCAAAGCATTCGCCGGCTTGCCGAAAAGCTGACGAAGATGAACAATGCGGAACGCATGGGTGTTCCGGGGATTGGACCTCGCCGCTCTGAAATCATTGTTGCCGGGGCCCATGTTTTTGCGGAACTGCTTGAGGCCTATTCTTTGCCAGGATTCCGTTACTCTCCCATGGGCCTTCGTGATGGCATCCTGGCCCAGATGCTCGCTGAGCAGGACCCGCGCGCGCTTGCCCATAGACAGTTCGAGCGCGAGCGCTGGGAAGCGGTCTTGGAAATCTGCCGTAAGTATGGAGTAGACCCAAGGCAGGCAGAACCGGTACGCCATCACGCCGTACAGCTATTTCATGATCTCAACTCGATCCACAGATTACCGAAAGAGTATCTTACTTGGCTTGAGGCTGCGGCGATGCTGCGCGACATTGGCAAATTCCTGAATTATCAGGGATATCACCGCCATGCGCAGTACATCATCGCCAATTCTGAGATGTTCGGTTTCACTCCTGTACAGCGGACGATCACTTCGGCCATTGCCCGCTATTTAGGGAAAAGCCGTCCGGAATCCACAGGTCGCACGATGCGGCAAGTGCCGGCGGAAGAACATGAGCATGTGCGGCGGGCTGTGGTCTTGCTGCGTCTGGCTGTGGCGCTCAACCAGGACCGTGCCAGCGATGTCCTGAGGGTGAAGGTGCAAGTCTATCCCAAACAAGTAGTGCTGCAGATTTATCCCGGCCCCACCGGTGCAGAGCTGGAAATGTGGTCTTTACGCAAAGAAGCGGCCTATTTTAAAGAGGTCTTTCGCAAAGACCTCTTTGTCACTCTGGTATAAACGCCCCGCAGGATCCGCGGATCTACCAGCCAGTTCAGGACACCGGGGCGGCGCGTATAGTCCACCCTGGCAATGGCCCCCTTGCGCAGGCGAATGCTAGCCCGTCCCGGAGAAGCGATCAACGCACCCAGAAACTGCGGCAGATTAGGATTATGCCCTACAAGTAGCACATTCTCGTACTTCTCAAGGCCGCCAATAAATTCCTGGAATTTGGTAATTGGCGCTTCCGGCAGAAGTGTTTCTGTCACCTGAATTTTTTGGTCATAACCGACCTCGGTCCCAACCAGCGATGCGGTCTGCAAGGCGCGCTTCAGAGGGCTGGAGGCCACCAGGTCAAACTGTACATCCAGCGCATTCAGATAACTGGCAATCAGCATACATTGCTGTTTGCCTTCCTTGTCCAGTGGACGTTTTACATCAAGAAGCGGGTTTTTGCGCCGTGTTCCGGCGCTTGCATGACGCAGAATATATAGGTTCATGGAAGAGGCTCTTTCCTTTGGAAAGCACACACAGAAACGTTCGATTCATCTTATTGTAACAATTGGATGCATCGAGAAAGGCACGACAGGCCGGGCCCATGCGCAGCAAGATCCACGAGGGGTTGCTCAGGACTTGCCGTGGTATCTTGCCACTGGTTACCGCTAGCCTTTAACGTGAATGCGGGAAGATTTTTACCGGAAAGAGGTCTCATCGTACGCATGGCGTCTTCGGCTACCAGTTCCAATCCGCATCTTGATTCCATTCTGCGCGAAAATCGCGTCTTTCCTCCTCCAGCGGAATTTGCCGCAAAGGCCCATGTGAAAAGCCTTGCGGAATATGAACAGATCTACCGGCGCTCGGTGGAGGACCCAGAGGGCTTCTGGGCCGATGCTGCACGCGAGCTGCATTGGTTCCAGCCATGGAACAAGGTGCTTGAGTGGAACCAACCCTGGGCCAAATGGTTTGTTGGCGGTAAAACCAACCTTTGCTACAACTGTGTGGACCGTCATGTTCTCGGTGGGAAACAAGACAAAGTCGCCATTCTGTGGGAGGGAGAGCCTGGAGAAGTCCGCAGAATTACATTTGGCGAACTCCATGCCGAGGTGCAGCGCTTCGCCAATGTTCTGAAAGGTCTTGGTATTCAGAAGGGTGACCGCGTCGCAGTCTATATGGGAATGACCCCAGAGCTGGCGATAGCCATTCTTGCCTGTGCGCGCATTGGCGCTGTCCACTCGGTCATCTTTGGAGGGTTTGCGGCACACGCGATCGTGGACCGCGTGAACGATGCCCAGTGTACAGCCATCATTACGCAGGACACGTCCTTCCGCCGCGGTGCAGAAGTCAGGCTGAAAGCCACTGTAGACGAGGCCCTGGCCCACTGCCCTTCGGTAAAGAATGTTGTGGTTCTGAAACGTTCTGGCTCTGAAGTCAGTATGAAACCGGGGCGTGACCACTGGTGGCATGAGCTCATCGCCCAAGCCGCCGCGGATTGCCCTGCGGAAGAACTGGACTCTGAAGACCCGCTTTATATCCTCTACACCTCAGGGACCACAGGAAAGCCAAAAGGCCTGGTCCACACTACTGGCGGATACGCTGTGCAGACCTATCTGACCAGCAAATACATCTTTGATTTGCGGGACGAGGATATCTACTGGTGCTCGGCGGACATTGGATGGGTGACAGGTCATTCCTATGTGGTCTATGGAATCCTGCAGAACGGTGTGACCACGCTCATGTATGAAGGAGCACCGAACTTCCCTGCCCCTGACCGTTTCTGGAAGATCATTGATGACCATAAGGTCACCGTGTTTTACACAGCACCGACCGCAATCCGCGCATTCATGAAATGGGGAGACCAGTACCCGCAAAAGCACCGTCTTGATTCGCTGCGGCTGCTGGGCACGGTCGGAGAGCCCATCAATCCTGAAGCATGGATGTGGTATCGAGAGGTCATTGGCAAGGGCCGGTGTCCCATAGTGGACACCTGGTGGCAGACCGAAACCGGGGGCATCATGATTGCCCCCATCCCCGGCGCTGTTCCCACCAAGCCTGGTTCCGCAACAAGGCCTTTCTTTGGCATCGTGCCGGAAGTTGTAGCCAAAGATGGCAGTCCTGTTCCTGCCGGGCATGGTGGCCTTTTGATCATTCGCAGACCCTGGCCATCGATGGCCCGAACAATCTTTAATGATCCGGACCGGTATGTGAATGCCTACTGGTCAGAGGTCCCTGGTGCATACTTCACCGGCGACGGGGCCCGCGTGGATGAAGATGGCTGCTTCTGGCTGATGGGGCGCGTGGACGATGTCTTGAACGTAAGCGGACATCGCCTGGGGACCATGGAGGTTGAGTCTGCGCTCGTCGCACATCCCAAAGTGGCCGAAGCCGCAGTGGTTGGCCGTCCTGATGATTTGAAAGGGCAGGCCGTTGCCGCTTTCGTGACCCTCGAAAGCGGCCATCAGCCATCTCGTGAGTTGAAGGAAGAGCTTCGCGCATGGGTGGCAAAGGAGATTGGCGCGCTGGCAAAACCGGACGACATCCGCTTTACCGACCAGTTACCGAAAACACGATCTGGCAAAATCATGAGGCGGCTGTTAAGGGAGCTTGCCACCAATGGGGAAATTAAAGGCGACACCACCACGCTGGAGGACTTCAGCGTGATCGCCAGATTGCGGGAACAGGACGAGTAGCGTTCTCAGGCAGCCTGCGCCAGTCTTCCGGACTGGCGCGACCACTGGAATAAGAGAACGATTGCGATCAACACCAGCGCAAGCGTCAGGCCCGTCCACAAACCCAGGATGCCTTTCCCTTGGGAGAAGCACAGAAAATACCCCAGGGGTAGGCCAAAAAGCCAATAACCGCAAAAATTTGCCACCATTGTGGCGCGTGTCTCTCCCAGCCCGCGCAGTGCGCCTGTGGCAATGGTCTGGATCCCATCAAAGACCTGAAACGCCGCGGCCATGGCCAGAAGACGCACTCCGGTGCCCACCACCACTTCCTGGTTGGTATAGATGTCGAGTACCAGATGCGGGGCAAAAATGAAGACCATGGCTGCACACGCCATGAAAGCCACTCCCACGGCAAGCGCCAGCCATCCTGCCCGCCGGGCGCGCGGAGCGTTGCCTGCTCCAACAGCATGTCCAACGGCAACGGCGGCCGCAGCCGATGTTCCCAGAGGGACCATATAGGTGAATGAAGCGCAGTTGAGTGCAATCTGATGTGCGGCCAAAGCAACAGGGGTCAACCTGCTGGCCATCACGGTAGCAGCGCCAAAGGCCCCGACTTCCATCACAATCTGCGCCGCAGCAGGTGTTCCGAGTTTCATCAGAGCGCGAACACGGCGACGTGACACTCCCGGCCAGTGTGCGAACAGATTGTGCCCACGTTCGGCTTCATTTTTCCATGCGGCAACAATGAGCACCGCAGCCATATAGACACGGGCCAGACAGGTTGAGAGTGCTGATCCACGGACCCCCATAGCAGGACATCCCAGGTGTCCGTAAATCAAAGCCCAGTTTCCGCCCCAGTTAATGAGGTTTGCCGAAATCAGGGCAAAACTCACCGGCTTGACCCGCTTCACGCCCTGCAGATAACGACGGAAGGCCGCGTAAAGCAGCAGCGGCAAGGTTCCCCAGTTGAGGATTCGCAGATAATCCGCGCTTTGCCCGCTGACGACGGGGTTTACATGCAAATAAGGAAAGGCCAGGGGCGCGGCCCAAAGCAGCAGCATCAGGACAGGTGTAAATCCGATGGCCAGATACACGCCCTGCGAGAGCCAGCGATGGCACTCATCAAAGTCGCCGCGGCCATAGGCCTGGGAAACCAGCGTGTCCAGCCCAAGCAGTACACCAATTCCAAAAAGCGCCGGAGCATAATAGACCGCATTGCCCATGCCAACGGCCCCGATGGCCTCCGCGCTGAGGCGGCCCACCATGATGGTGTCCACAATGGACATGGACATCCAGCCAAGCTCCGACAAGACAACGGGCACGGCCAGGGCCATCAGCTCGCGTAACTCTCGCCCGATTTTTGTTTCCTCAAACAGGACCGGCACCCTTTTAATGTAACGAAGGAACGTGAGAATGACTTGAACCACCGCGTAAAGAATTGGACCAAAATGCAAAAAAGTAAAGGAGGCCCGATGGCCTCCTTGCCCCACGGAAGAACGGTGAAAAATATGTTACCGTTAGTAGAGAACGCTTCCCCGGAGAGATGGCCGAGTGGCTGAAGGCGCACGCTTGGAAAGCGTGTATACGTGAAAGCGTATCGTGGGTTCGAATCCCACTCTCTCCGCCATTATCGGATGCTTTCTCCCGGCCCAATTGCCTTCACTTCAATGCCGCTTCCCTCCAGATGCTTCTTCAGCTCCTCAGGCGTTCCTGTTAGCACAGGAAAGGTCCCGTAATGAATGGGCAAAATGCTCTTGAGCCCAAGATATTTCGCAGCCAGAGCTGCCGCCTTCGGCCCCATGGTGTAGTGGTCTCCAATCGGAAGCATCCCCAGTTGCGGCTGGTACAGATCGCGGATCAACTGCATGTCTGAGAAGAGCGCCGTATCGCCGGCATGGTAGAGCACCGGACCATTTTCTATCGTAAGAACATAGCCTGCTGCCTCTCCGCCATAAATCTTCTGCTCGCCATCCACAATGCCGGAACTGTGCTTTGCCTCGACCATGCTGATGGCGGCATCCTCATAATGCCAGGTGCCCCCAAGATTCATTCCGACGCCATTCTTTACCCCCTTGGACTGGGCCCAAACTACAACCTCGGGCATCCCTACCACCGTAGCGTGATGTCGGGTTGCCACCTCTACCAGGTCTGCAATATGGTCTCCATGGCCATGCGTAGCCAGAACCAGGTCGATCTTGTCTGGCAGCTTGTATCCCTTGGGGTATTTCGGATTTCCGGTAATAAACGGGTCAATGAGAATGGAAACACCCTTCGGAGTTCCAATCAGCACCGTTGCGTGCCCCAACCAGGTGACAGTAGTTCCCTTTAGATCATTCATTGCATAACTCCTTCATCATGAGATGTTTTCGCACCGTGGATTGACTTGGATTTCATTCCGGCTTACTGTTGTCTGCATGGGCGAAGAAAAAGCGAATCTTCATACTCTGCCGCTCTTCCCTTCCGGTCCCGGACCGACACCTCTCATCGGGATTGCCCGCATCGCAAGCCAGTCCGCCGTCGCAGATACAGGCCATCTCACAGAATATCGCGCGATGCAGGTCCGTTCGGTCTTGAATCCAGTCATTTCAAAGCGTGGCGTACCTTTTGGCAGAAGCATCAACCCTTATCGCGGATGCGAATTTGGATGCAGGTATTGCTTTGCACGCTACACGCACGAATTTATGGAACTGCGCGACCCCTCACTCTTTGAGCAGCAGATCTTTATCAAGCAGAATGCGGCGTGGCTGCTTCGTCAGGAACTGCGCAAGCTACGCAGGGGCGAAGAAATTGCGATGGGCACGGCGACGGACCCCTATCAACCCATAGAAAGGCGGGCCCGCGTGACCCGCAGCCTGCTTGAAGTGCTGGCCAGATGTCGTGGATTGCGACTTGGTATCGTTACAAAGTCGACACTCATTGTGCGCGATCTTGATCTTTTGAAGAAATTCGCGGAGCACAATCGTCTGACGGTACATCTCAGCATCACCACGCCCGACATTGGACTGGCACGCATTCTGGAGCCTCGTGCGCCGCGTCCTGACCTCCGTTTCCGGACAGTTGCGCGCCTGCGTCAGGCCGGAATCCGTACCGGCATTCTGTGCTGTCCCATCATGCCGGGAATTAACGATACTCCAGCGGCCTTTGAAGCAATGGCCAAACGGGCAAAGGATGCACGGGCCTGCTTTTTGGCGGCCAACCCGCTTTATCTCAAGCCTTGTTCAAAAGAAACTTTTCTGGATTTTGTGCGGAAATATTTTCCCGCGCTGCAATCCAGCTATGAAAAACGCTATGGGGAGGCCGCCTTTGTGTCAAAAGCATACCGGAAAAGGATCTCTGATTTGCTCCGGGCGGTCACAAGCAAATATCGTCTGGGGGAGCGCTACGAAAGTCTTCCCAGCACCGCAGAACGTGGAGTGGAGCAGACGGAACAGTTGTCTTTTTGGGAAGAAGCGCCCTGATGTCAGCGAGTAATCATTACTTCGTAAAGGTGGTCTTTCGCTAGAAAAAATTTGCAATTGCTGTATGCCGAAAAGAGCTTTTCAATATTGCGATTTGTGTAAACCCTTTGGATCGGAAAAGGTTCGCTTTCCTGCATCTCAATCAACTCGCTGTCGGTAAGGTGATATCGACAAAAGGCCGTATCGGGGCCGGTTTTCTTGGAGTGGAAGAGAGCAAGTACCCGTCCACCGGCGTGGAGTGAATGATAGAGCTTTTCTATGAGCGGGGCCACCAGCGGCTCAGGCACGTAATCGAGCGTTGTCCATAGGAGGACAACGTCAAACTCTCGACCGCCAAAGTTCATGTTCTGCTCGAAGAAACCCTCCACGTCAAATCCCGGGGCATCGCCCTCCTCAGCTGCGGGAAGCTCCCAGCCGCCCTTTAGGGCCTCATGGACCAGGTCTGCCATCCATACGCTGTGGCCCAGGCTGGTCAGATAGTTGATATTGGAGGGCGAGGTGGGACCAATGTCCAGCACCCTCAATGCCTGTTCACTTTTGAGGTGTTTTTGCAGGGCGGACCATCCGCTGGAATGCCTGGGCACCCGCGGTCCAGAGAGGATGGTCGGCTTTTCAGACCGCGGTTCCGCAGACCCACGGCCAAACAAACTACGCAGAACACTCATTTGCGTTTATCACACAAGACAGAGCAGAACACGGGCTTTCCCGAAAACAGCATCCACTCTGGAAGGCCTGTCCCGACGATGCCCGTCAGAGGCATTTCAGGAAAGCAGTCCCTGTCTCCGAAAGCAAGTTTGTCATCATTGTATCGTTTGGAGGCCAACGGTCCTTGCCCTGGGTCTCAATTTGGGGCGCTAAAGAGCGCTCCCGGTTTCTCCCCAGCAGTGGACGAGGCAGGCGCTGAGGACGGTGCAGAAGGCCGTTCCGTAGCCCCTGTTCCTTGCATCAGGTCTACTTTTCCGCTGAAAACAGCGTTTTCTTCAATCGACAGGCGCTGTGCATGGACATCTCCAGTAACCAGACAGCCGGCCCGCAGTTCGACCCTTCCGGTTGCGTGAATATTTCCGTTTAAGGTGCCATTCACCACTACGTCTCGGGCAGCAACATTTGCCTGCACTCGGGCATTTGCACCGATGGTCAATCTGCTGTCGCTCAGCGTTATCGTCCCTTCGACGACGCCGTCTACCAGAAGATCTTCACTCCCTTTCACTTCTCCGCGAATCTGTACTGACTTGCCGATCGCTGCAATTGCAACGTTACCCGCACCTGCCATCTGTCCATCTCCTGTGATAACCCGTGACTCGAAGCGTTGGAACGAATATACGTAAACCGCATGAAAGCCGCAAGAAAAAGAACCTCAGGACCGATGACGGTTATAAAATCGCTATGGAAACGACCGCAACGGGAAAACTTCCCCCTTCCCCACAGCGTCTAAACCCAAAGCATGGAAACATGCGATTTAGCATCCACATGGAATTTTCAATTCTGATCCCTAAACAAAAGCGCCGGACCTTCTGGATTCTGAGTGCCGCAGTATGTGGCATACTTCCCTTGCTTGCTTATGGAAAAACGCAGTCTGAGCCGTCTGCTGATGTCAGCCACGATCCCATTGCGTTAGTGCGCCGGGCCTCCAGGAATGAATTGAATTCCAGCAACGCAAATCATCCCTATCGCTATCAGCTCCATAAAATTGACGATGGGAAAATCACTACCAAAGAAATCATCGAAACCAAGGAGGGGGATGTTGCCCGGCTGATCGCCGTCAATGATAAGCCACTCGATCCGGCAGCAGAAAAAGCTGAGATTGACCGGCTGAACAATCTGGCTGCACATCCTGAACTTCAGGAACATCGCAGGAAAAAGGAGCAGGAAGATAGCGACCGGGCCAACAAAATGATCCGCCTACTGCCGGATGCGTTTACCTACCAATATGAGGGCATGGTCGATGGACCGAATGGCCCCTGCTATCGGCTCAGCTTCAGGCCCAACCCAGCATTCAACCCGCCTGACCGCGAATCAGAAGTCTTTGCCGGCATGGCGGGCGAGCTCTGGATCGACAAGGCGCAAGAGCGCATGGTCCGTCTGGATGCACATCTGATTGCCGATGTGAACTTTGGTTGGGGCATCCTCGGGAAGCTGTACAAGGGCGGCAGCATTCTGGTGGAACAGGCCGACGTCGGCGACCATCACTGGGAAACGACGCATATGAAGCTCAATCTGACTGGAAAAGCGCTGATGATCAAGCCGCTGAGCTTCCAGACCACGGAAGATGCGAGCCACTTTGAACCTGTTCCGGCGGACATTGGCTATCAGAAGGCGATCGACATGCTGCTCAAGGAAGATGCCGGCCCGCAGGTGGCGCGCAGCAGCGGCAAGACCTCCTGATTTCATCCGTCCCGGGCGAGGAAACGAGATGTATCCATTCTGGTCCCGCCGGGAATCTTTTTCCATTCTCTCTGCATCGCTACCGTTGTAGGATGACGGAAAAGCTAGCTCGCAGATTGGGAGGATGCAAATGGGGGTTGGCGAAGCCGGAAGCAGCCATACGTTCCAACAATCGCAGGGTTCCACGCAGCAGACACCGGAAGAAGTTCTGGAAGAGCAGCGGAAAATCCGCCGCCTCCAGATGATGATGAACATGGTCATGTCTGTCATCAGCCAAGACGGTTCGCTCACGATTGATGAGGCATCAGAAATGGTGGCCGATACACGTCGCGCCGCGCTGGCCATGTTTCCCGGCAAAGAACTGGCCTGGGACCTGCTCTACAGGCCCCGTCTCCAGCGCCTGATGCGCGAGCGTTACCGTATCCAATAAATTATTTGGAGTCTATGCCGGTAAGCTGAAACGTAAGCGTTCCCCAGAAGAGCCTGGCGCGCATCTGCACCGGGATGTGCCGCTCATCATCTGTGTACCAGATCCAGATGTTCCCTCGGTTTTTCACCACACCGGCATCAGCAGTGGGCTGCACTCGGATGGTCTGATAGGTACCCGATGGGGTCTTTACCGCTTCCCTGCTTTCCACTTTCATGGTGACCGGGATGGTCCTCATGGCGTCGTAAACCGGGACCTGAAAGCTCTGTCCTACCTGTAAGGGCTGCGATGCTGTGTAGAAGATGGCAGAGAGCAGATCACTCACGCAGCCAGGGAGAGGGGCTTCCTGGTGCCGACTGATACCGGAAACCAGGTTCTTTTCCTCCATGACCGCCTTTTTTTGCGCGTAGTTAAAGTTCAGGGTGCTGTTTACCTGGCGGCGCCCCTCCTGGAGCTGCTTACTGAATGCAATCGAGCAGCCCGTGCGGCGATCAAAAGAGGACTGGAAGCGGTCACTAACGCGATAGATAAGATTCACTGCGCCGATCGAATCCGCCACAACAGTGATGTGCTGCGCGTCACCCTCCGCCTCCTGATGAAAAGTTACTGTCCCGGCCGGAAACACCCTCCAGTCCACGCTATAGCTGAGGGTCTGCTTTGCCGGGAGCCCCAGCCCCTGATGCGGTGCGGGTAAAACCGGCGGATTGTTTGTGGATTGTGCCTTCAGGTTGGCCAGCAACAAAGCGCATAAAAAGATGGGAAGCAGTCGAGAATGCCTGTTCAAAATACGTGCTCACTCTTAATGGAAATATAGGACTCTGAGGGCGAGCACGGCATAAAGGGCCGCCGCTCCCATGAGTGCATTGTACTCGCGATGTTTCCGGTAAAGAGAAAAGGAAAAAGCACCGCTGCCGTTTTGCCCTGGATGGGCGGGGCGAAGACGCGGCAAAATACGGGGCACACTTGCCGCATAGGCATCAAAGCCGGCAAATGTCTTTCGCAGGAACGTCTCTTCGGCCCGGATGACAGGAAGGTAGATAACAGCAAACAAGAGGACAAGCAGCAGAGTAATCAGCAGACTTCTGGAAGCAGCGGCAAAACCGAATGCCATGAGCATCGAACCAAGATACAGTGGATTTCGCGTGTAGGCATAAGGGCCGGTCGTCGTTAGTTCAGCATTTTTCTTTACATATCCGGATGCATAGGCACGAAGCAGCAATCCTGGGACCACAAGCAGCAGGCTATACATCATTGAGACAAGCGTGGGCCGTGCCAGAAGAACAAACACAAAAGCAAAAACAAACCCCATGGGTACGCGAATCCGGCGCGCTACATGGTCCCAGTCAACAGACATCTTTCCCCGTCTCCTTTAAAAGCTCCTCCGCAGCCTGGACCACTTCCTCGACGGAAATCGTCAGTAGTCCAGCCTCCGGCTCCGCACGCCGAGAGTGGTCCCGTTTACTTTGCGGATTCCGCAGCACCCGAAACCTTCCGCCGAAAGGCCCGTTGCGCGCCGGGTCCGTTGGCCCGTAGATGCCAACTACGGGAACACCAAGCGCTGAAGCCAGATGCAGGGGGCCCGTATCTCCGGCAATCATGAGGGAGGCATCCCGAGTCAGGGCAATCAACTCCTCCACGCTGGGCGAGAGTACGATGGCCTTTGCGATACTGGACCGCTTTACCTCCTCTGCCAGCTCCTCTTCTCCCGGGCCCGCATTGATGACAACGAAGAGGCCTTTGTCTGCGAGCGCCCGGGCCACTGCACCATAACGCTCTGCCGGCCATCGCTTCGCACCCCATCCAGCACCTGGATTCAGAATGGCAAACGGCCGCTGGACAGAACTATATTTCCGTTCCGCATCTTCGCTCCGAGGAAGCCGCGGTGGCACCAGCGGAAGTTCCTCTTGCGCGATTGCACACACGACCTCGATCGCCTGTTCAATGACATGCACACCGCGTGTATTCACGGTTTCATCGAACAGATACTGGGCGGCCCACTCGCGTGGCTTGGCCTCTCCAATCAATCTTTGCGGATGTGACCACCTGCCAAGAACGGCGGACCGCACGGCCCCCTGCAAATCCACACAAATATCGTAGTGTTCCGCCCTCAAGTCCCGGCGCACGCGGCGGATGTCACGGATGGTGCTGCCGCTTAGCGGATTTCGTCCCCACTGCTTCGCAGGCACAAGATGGATCTTGTCGGCTAGAGGCATGGACGGGCCCCGTTCCGTGGCCCCGTTGGCGGCCAGCAATCCGCGCCACTGCGGCTCAACCGCCCAGCCGAGAAACCATTCCGGATGTGCCGCGCGGAGGGCCGTAACGGCCGGCAGAGCATGCAGAATGTCGCCCATCGCACCCAGCCTTACAATGAGCACCCTTAATGTTTGGTTTTTTGTTGGCAAATTTGATTTTCTCATGATTCGCACGCACGCAGGTCAGTGACCCACGCTGCGGCATAGTTAAGACCGGGGGCGGAGCAGGAGCTGGCTTATCCGACTGAGTATGGCTTCCTGATTTTGCAGATGCGCCTCCAGTCTGGCCACTTTCACCGGCGCGACACCCTGCAGCTGTGCCTTCTGTGTTCGGGAAAGACGTACAAAATCTTTTTCTGTTGTAAGAAAGACACTTCCTCCGGCGCTGGAAATGGACTGGACCAGTCTTCTGATGTCTTGCTCCGCGTAACCATGATGGTCTGAAAATGAGATTGCTTCGACAATTTCGATCTGAAGCTGACGGAGCGCCTGAAAAAATTCATCCGGTCTCGCAATTCCGCAAAAGGCTACGACTTTTCCCATGCCCGACGGTACCATCAGGGTACGCTTGACGTACCAGATTGGCTTCTTCTGGCAATGTATCCTGAGTTGCTCTTCGAGATGGGCATCTTCCTTCCGCAGAATCACCACTGATGCTCGTTGTAGGGCGGAAAGGGGCTCGCGCAAATTGCCTCCAGGCAGTAAGCTCTGAGAAAAATCGTCGCGATGGAGAAGCACAATGTCCATGTCGCGGGCCAGTTGTCGATGTTGAAAGCCATCGTCCAGCAGATGGATGCGCGGGCCGGCCACCTCTCGTTCCGCCACAAGTCCTGACTGATAGCGGTTTGCCCCCACATAGACGGGAACTCCGGCAGCCTGTGCAAGCAAAAGCGGCTCATCTCCGAATTGTTTTGCATCGCCTCCCGGGTCCACCTGCTCCACTGTTCTGGATTCACGGCCGTATCCCCGCGAAAGCACATCTGCCTGGATGCCATTTGCGGTAAGCAGCCGGGCCAGTGCCATGACCACCGGCGTTTTGCCTGCCCCTCCGACTGAGAGGTTCCCGATACTGACTACAGGCCATTCCAGCCGCCGTATGCGCAGCCATTTACGATCATATGCGTGGTTCTTCACGGCCAGGGCGGCCGCGTAGACCGGATTGCACAGAGAGAGAAGCCGGCGCATCAGCGTCTCTCCTTAACCAGTTTCACAAGGGCTTCTACTGCGCGCGCCGTTGCCCCGGACTCAGCCATGAACACTGCCTGGCCGCGTTCGCCAATGCCCCGCGCAGTCGCATCATCCTGCAAAAGCGCTCGCAGTACTGCTCCGATTTCATTTTGCGTTGCGATGCGGATTGCATCGGCCGCGCGAAGTTTTTCAACAATTGCGCGAAAGTTCTCATAGTGCGGCCCCATGACAACCGGGACCGCAAACTGGGCCGCTTCCAGAGGATTATGTCCTCCGGACGGCACCAGGCTGCCCCCGATAAAGGCCGCTTTCGCCAGAGAGTACAGCGAAGCCAGCTCTCCGATCGAATCGAGCAGAAAAATTTGTCCATTTCCCAGCATCTGCGGTTGCTTGGCCCATTCCGAGCGCCGGACCCATCTTCTTTCCTGCTGGCGAAGCAGATGGGCCACTGCATCAAATCTCTCAGGGTGGCGCGGAGCCAGGACCAGCAAACAATCTTCTGGCGCGTTCTCGATCAGGACCTTCTCTTCTCCATCCAGAGTGCTGCCACAGATCAGTACCCTGGTTTGCGGTGCGAGATGTTCTTTCACGCATTGCGTCAGAGGAGCAAGGGCGCTGGCACGAACATCGAATTTCAGATTGCCGCCCAGGCGCACATGGGTAACGCCGAGGGCGCGGAGCCTTTCCATGTCCTGCTCGCTCTGGGTGAGCGCTAGGGCCAGACCGCGTAAAAGCCGTTTCCACAGGAACCCCAGCCGCCGATAACGGGGCCAGGAGCGGTCAGAAATGCGCGCATTCACAACCGCCACCGGGACTTGCGCCTTCCGGCATTCCACCAGCATACGGGGCCAGAATTCGGTTTCCACCAGCACTAGCAGGGCAGGACGAAGCGCGCGCAGATAACTTCGTACCGCAAAAGCAAAATCCAGCGGGAAATAAAAGACGCTTTCCTGTCCGAAGCGCTCTCTTGCAAGTCTCTGTCCGGTCCCCGTTGTGGTGGAAACCACCAAGCGCCAGTCTGGCAACCTTTTCTGCAGTTCGGTCAGCAGGTGCGACGCGGCCAATAGCTCCCCTACAGATACAGCATGGACCCAGATGACAGGCCGTCCATGCTCTCTCTTTATCCTCCGTGGCACAATTCCGAAGCGCTCTCGGAACCCCTCACGGTATTTGCCGCTGCGGACCATGCAAAAGAGCCAGTATGGCGCGCCTAGCAGCATGGCCATCGTCAGGGCAAAACTATAAAAAATCATCCGCTTACGAAATCCTGCTTTGCGAAGTCTTCATCAATGATGATAATTGTCGGCAGAATGAAGCGCCTCTGGTCTCTGCTGACGGCTGTTCTGTTTTTCCTTGCCTCACCTTGCTCTCACGCTTTTGAACACGGACCGCCCCCGGCAAAAGACGCAACTTCCTATCCTGCCGTCGATGTGCATCCGGACGAACATGTCGCCATTGCAGCCGAGCCTTACAACACAGCGGAAAAGATACGATTTTTTCGCGTCAATTACCTTGATCACCAGTTTCTGCCGATACGCATCATCATCACCAATAGCGGCGACAAGCCCATTTCTCTTGATCAGGCCCGCATTTATTTCATCAGTGCCGCGGGCGACCGTATCCCCGCTGCGGAACCGGATGATATCGAACGCCGTATTTCGCTGCGAGACAAAAAGGGGTCGGATATTCCCGTAGGTCCGATCAAATTGCATACCAAACCGAAGACTCCTGATGCAAAGGTCGAACAGGACTTTTCTGATTACGAATATCAGGCACTTGTCGTCGAACCTCACACGACTCGCGCCGGGTTCCTTTTCTATGACATCCAGGGACTCGGTTCCTCGCCTTTGCATGGAGCAAAACTCCTTTTACGCCAGTTGAAAGACGCAGATGGCAAAGAGCTCTTTTACTTTGAGATTCCCTTTGATAAATATCTGCAGACGCAGCCGCAGTAGCCCTCTTCTTTAGCCAGCTTCTATCAGTCCATACCGGCGTTGCCATGCTTCACGGAGCCTTTGCCTTATGACCGACCTCTCTTCTTCAGTGGCTACTTCGCCCGAATTTCTGACGAATGTCGAAGCCTCCTGTTTGGCCAGTTCGAGCGCTTCGCGATCACGCAGCAAATTGGCAATACGGAAATCCGGAAGTCCCGCCTGCCGCGTTCCAAAAAACTCGCCCGGACCCCGCAGTTGTAAATCCAGTTCGGCCAGTTCAAAACCATTTTGTGTGCGCACCATGGCCGCCAGACGCTCCTCGGCTTCGGAAGTGACCTTGCCACTTGTCATCAAAATGCAGTAGGACTTCGCAGCTCCCCGCCCAACCCGGCCTCGAAGCTGATGTAACTGCGCCAGTCCGAAACGTTCCGCGTGTTCTATGACCATCACAGTAGCATTCGGAACGTCCACGCCCACCTCTATCACCGTGGTCGCAATCAGAACATCGGTTTCGCCCCGCTGAAATCGTCGCATCACGACTTCTTTCTCGTCAGAGTCAAGCCGTCCGTGCAACAACCCTAAGCGCAGCCCAGCAAGGGGCCCTGTACGCAGTGCTTCATACATTTCCACCGCGGCTTTCAGCGAAGGCCTTTCAAACAGCTCCGGGGCCTTTGCCTTTTTCTTTTTGGGCCTTTCTTCTTCCTGTTCTGGAGGCGCAAAATCGAGCTCCGGCTGGTCATCCTTTGCTCCTTCAATTACCGGATAAACCACATAAGCCTGATGACCTTTCGCGGCCTGCTCACGGATGAATTTCCAAACTTCTTCCGCACGCTCATCAGCAACCCTTCGCGTCACGACCGGAGTCCTCCCGGGCGGGAGCTCGTCAAGTACGCTCAGATCGAGGTCACCATAGAGAGAGAGAGCCAGTGTGCGAGGAATCGGTGTTGCCGTCATTACCAGCACATCCGGCTCGGCATCGGTGGGTTTCCGCATGAGTCTGAATCGCTGCATCACGCCAAAACGGTGCTGCTCGTCGACCACGATGAGGCCGAGCTTATGGAACTCAGCTTTTTCCTCAATCAACGCATGCGTCCCAATGACCAGGTCCGCCTCACCTTCCGCGATCCTCCTTCGGTTCAATCGCTTCAGATCATCATCCAGGGAGCCCGTCAGCAGCACAATCCGATATTTTCTTGAAGACCGCTCCAGTAGCTTTTTCGCCGCCAGGTAATGCTGGGTTGCCAGGATCTCGGTCGGGGCCATCATCGCCGCCTGGTAACCATTCTCCATGGCCACCAGCATGGCCTGGAATGCAACGATGGTCTTTCCTGAGCCGACGTCGCCCTGCAGCAGCCGCCGCATCGGGGAAGGCTGGCGCATATCAGCAACGATCTCTGCCAATGCCCGTTTCTGTGCCGTCGTAGGATGAAAGGGCAGGACCTCGCGTATGGCATTGCGGACCTTGTCGCTGGTCTCAAATGAAATTCCTGCACGCTCGCGAAACCGTCTGCGCTTCAGCTCAAGCCCCAGTTCGAGATAGAACAACTCCTCAAAGATCAGCCTTCTGTGCGCGGGAGTGGCAGATGCCTGCAGCTTAGGAATCGGCGTTCCGGGGGGCGGAAAATGCACATGATGGAGCGCCTCTGCCCGGGCGGGCAGTCCCAGGCGCTCCCGCAATGCTGCAGGTATGGTTTCCGGAACATTTCCTCTTAGTTCTCTGAGGACTTGAAAAATCATGCGCCGGATCCAGCGCGAAGTCAGCCTGCTTCCACCCAGCGATTCATAGACCGGAACAATACGGCCCACTTCGAGCAGACGGTCCTCATCGTCATCGTGGTCTGTGGGCAACAGTTCAAACTGCGGCTGGATCATCTTGAATCCTCGGCCGGAGCGCGATGCCTCCACCTTTCCATAAAGTGCGAGCATCTGTCCGTGCTTGAACCGGTCTTTGAGATAGGCCCCATGAAACCAGATGCATTTGAGGGACTGTGTTCCCTGGCCCACGGTCATCTCAAAAATTGGCATGGCCCGTGTGCGCAACAGAGCGGTGCCGCGCACTTCCGCAATGACGCTGGCCATCTCACCGGGCTGCAATTCGTGCAGCCTGCGCGGATGCAGCCTGTCTTCATACCGGAAGGGCAAATGATAGAGCAGGTCCTCTACGGTCGAAATGCCTTTCGCGGCCAGTAATTGTGCAATCTGCGGTCCAATTCCCTTGACGAACTGGACAGGTGTTTCCATCGTCAGCACAAATGCGATAGTAGCAGGGACGCAGCGGTCCTCGCGTTTGTTGCCGGTTGCCACAAGGCCTACAGAGGCATGGGAGACTTTTGCCAAATCCATGCTCCTGCTCGGACAAAAATTGCAGCAATTTGCGCTATTCTGATATGGAGAACATCAGGCGAAACCTTCTGTGTCTTCTACTGCCCCACAAACCTCCGCTCTTCCCTCGCTCTATGACTTTTTCGCGCCGGGAGGCATTCTTTCCAAATCGAGCCTTCCTTATGAGTTCCGCAAAGGGCAACTAGAGATGGCGCAGGCCGTTGAGCGGGCTTTGTCAGAGCAGCGCCATCTCATCGTGGAAGCGGGAACAGGAACCGGGAAGACGCTGGCGTACTTACTGCCCGCATTGCGTATGGGGCAAAGGGTCATTATTTCTACCGGGACCAAAAACCTCCAGGAACAGCTCTTTTTTAAGGACGTCCCGTTTCTTGAATCGCTGCTGGGTCCGCTTCGCGTCTGCTATATGAAGGGACGCAGCAATTATCTGTGCCGCCACAAGCTTTATGCCTTACGTGACCAGCCGATCCTGAATGGTCTGGAAGAAATCGAACAGTACCGCGCCATCGCCGAATGGGAAAAAACTACAGAAACCGGAGACCGCGCGGAGATTAATGCCCTTCCGGAATCCAGTGCTGTCTGGTCAAAGCTCGATGCCCGCAGCGACGCTTGCCTGGGCCAGAGCTGTCCCAACTACGAACGCTGCTTCATCACGGAGATGCGCCGTAGGGCTGCAGAAAGCGATGTTGTCATCGTCAACCACCATCTATTTTTTGCCGACCTTGCCATCAAACAGCAGGCCGGTCACGCCCCGGATGCCGGCGTTTTGCCGGATGCAGGCGCAGTCATTTTTGACGAAGCACACGAACTGGAAGAGATTGCATCCAGCTACTTCGGAATCAGCCTCAGTAATGTTCGCTTTGAAGAGCTGGCACGCGATGTCGAGACAATGCTTCGCGCAAGGCAGGCACTCAGCGACGGACTGAAAGCTGCTACGGAAAGAGTGCGTGAGCGGTCCCGTGTTTTTTTTGCCGCATTACCAGCCAGCATGAATGGGGAAGGACGTATCAAGTTTGAAGAGCGCGAAGAATTTCTGGAAACGCGGGGTGATCTCTATGTAGCACTTACCAACGCGCTGCTCCGCCTGGAAGGCGAACTAGAGCGCGTCCGTGGAGTCGACGAGGCTCCGGGGTTGCGGCGCAGAACGGCAGAAATTCGCACGCAGTTGCAGTTCCTCATGGAAGCCCACGACCGCAACACGGTCTTCTGGCTCGAACGGCGCGGCGGAGGACGAGGACGGGAACCTGCGCGCACGACATACCTTCAGGCCACTCCCATTGATGTCTCCGACCTGTTAAGCGAACTGCTCTTTGAGAACTTTCCCAGCGTGGTGCTTACATCGGCCACGCTTACGGTACAGGGCGGCTTCGACCATATCCGCAAACGACTGGGAATGCGGGATGCGCGCGAACTCGTGGTGCCCTCCCATTTTCGATATAGTGACCAAGCCCTGCTCTATCTACCGCCCGAGATGCCCGATCCCCGCGACCCGCAGTTTCAGGATGAAGCCGTCCAGCGCATCCGCCGGGTACTTGAAATTACTCAAGGCCGCGCGTTCTGCCTCTTCACCAGCTATCAGCAGATGCGCGAGATCTATGACCGTCTCCTCACAGAACTGCCTTATCCATTGCTTCTTCAAGGGAATGCGCCGCGGAAGGCCTTGCTGGAAGAGTTCCGCGTCACACCCCATGCCGTTCTTTTTGGGACATCCAGCTTCTGGCAAGGCGTGGACGTGCAGGGAGACGCTCTAAGCTGCGTCATTATTGACCGCTTGCCCTTCGCGGTCCCAACGGACCCGGTCGTGCAGGCGCGGATGCGATCGATTGAAGAAAATGGCGGGACGCCGTTCTTTGAATATCAAGTGCCGGCTGCCGTCATTACGCTGAAACAGGGATTTGGCCGCCTCATTCGTTCCCTGGAAGACCGGGGCGTCCTTGTTCTACTGGATCCCCGCCTTCAAAAGCAGCGCTATGGCCGCATTTTTCTGGAAAGCCTGCCGCCATACCGCGTTACACAAAATATCATGGATGTGGAGACATTTTTTCAGCAGAAACAAGCGTAGATTTTGAGGGGAAATGGCCCGAAACTTATACATTCTTGCCAGTACGCTGCTGCTGTTCGCACTCATCTCCTGCGGAATGGTCTATGTGGGCAACTCCCAGCCAGGTCTGCCCGGCAATGGCTCGCTCTGGAAGACCGCTGCCATGTTTCTGGCCCTTGCCGGCCTGATCGTGGCCCTGGCCGGGTCACTGACTGCCATGTTTGAACAGGTGGACCGCCGGACAGAAGAGCGCAAATATCAGCAGCGCAGGCGAAAACCGCGTTAGCTAACCGATACAATAAAAGATGGGCAATCTGCCCTT
The DNA here is from genome assembly GCF_000688455.1 of Pseudacidobacterium ailaaui. NCBI lineage: Bacteria > Pseudomonadati > Acidobacteriota > Terriglobia > Terriglobales > Acidobacteriaceae > Pseudacidobacterium > Pseudacidobacterium ailaaui. Next base: position 3,179,422 of record NZ_JIAL01000001.1, on the reverse strand, counting down.
GAGAGAGCCATTTCAGAATGTACGAAGTTACCGTGGAACGCGGGTTTTCCTCCGGACATTACCTGCGCAATTACAAAGGCAAATGCGAGAATCCGCACGGCCATAATTACAAGGTCCGCATCACGCTGCGAGGAGAGGAGCTGGATGCCGCTGGCCTTTTGCTGGACTTTAAAGACCTTAAACAGGTGATGCGTCCCGTCATTGACCGCCTGGACCACCAGATGCTCAATGACCTTGATCCATTTACGGAAATCAATCCATCTGCCGAGAACCTCGCGCGCTACTTCTACGATGAAACTAACAAGCAACTGGCAGAGATGACTGGTGGACGTGTTCGCGTGAAAGACTGCACCATCTATGAAACCGACACCACTACGGCCACCTACTACGAGTAACGGACCGTGTATCTGATTGAAATCTATAAGTCTGTACAGGGCGAGTCCAGCCATGCAGGACGCCCCTGTATCTTTGTTCGACTGGCAGGCTGCAATCTGCGTTGTTCGTGGTGCGATTCAGAATATACCTTCAACGGGGGCCATAAGCTGTCTGAGGAACAAATCCTCACTGAGATAGAAAAACTTGCCCCCGTGCGTCTGATTGAATTCACCGGCGGCGAACCTCTGCTGCAGGAACGTGAGCTTGTGCCGCTGATGCAGCGTCTGTTGGTGCTTGGCTATGAGCTGATGATGGAAACAAGCGGAGAGCGGCCGCTGGACCGGGTCCCGCCCGCTGTCCACAAAATCGTGGATGTCAAATGTCCAGCCTCTGGGGAAAGCGGCAGTTTTCGCGCCAGCAACCTGGAGTTCCTGACCCAAAGAGACGAGGTCAAGTTTGTCATCGCCAATCGTGAAGACTATGAATTTGCACGGGACTTCATCCGCCGTCATGCACTGGAGGCCCGGGTTGGCAGTGTGCTTCTCTCCCCTGCGTTCCACAAGCTTCCGTCTACAGCCCGCAGTACTGAGAACTGCCTGCTTGATCCGCGCGAACTTGTGGAATGGATGCTGGCCGATGGTCTGGAGGCGAGATTAAGCCTGCAGATTCACAAATTCATCTGGGAGCCGCAGAAAAAAGGAGTGTAAGAGGGTGGCGCTGCCTGTCTTCTCCTCAGGAACCTGGATTTTTAGCGGTCTTCGTGGTTTCACGCTTCTTGCGTTCTGGCTGGACCACCTTAGGCAGGACCAGGAGACGGATGCGAGCAATATCATAGGCGCAGGTGTCAATCAGCGCCTTTGTGCACTGGCAGAGTTCCGTCATGCTCAAATGGGCGTCACGGCTTAATTCAAGCCCGGCCGCGATCAACACGCTGTAAATCTCAACGCTGATGACGCGGGCAAATTCAAAGGTAATTTCGGCCGAATCAGAGGCGTCAAGACTGCGGGAGAGCACCCAGCCACCACATCCAATAATCGCACCTGATAAAAAGCGGATGGTCCGCTGCCGATCTCCCGAATCGAATCCGGTAAGAGTCAGGTCCCAGTCTATTTTTTCTTCAACAGGCTGCACAGTCTTTCCATCGGAATCCCTTCGTTTTTTCTTCTCACCGTCCAGCTTTAGGACTGAATTGTGGTACGGTGCTTTCATGCTGTTGGGCACAGGGATTGACATTGTGGAAATTGAGCGGATTTCGCATTCGATTGCGCGATATGGCGACCGCTTTCTGAACAAAGTCTTCACTCCGGGTGAAATCAGCTACTGCCGGAGAAAGAAAAATGCAGCGGAGAGTTTTGCTGCGCGTTTTGCCGCCAAAGAAGCGGGCGCAAAGGCCCTGGGTACCGGCATCCAATACGGGGTCACCTGGAAAGAGCTGGAAGTCAGGCGCGAGCCGGGGCAACGCCCTACACTGCACTTTGCTGGAAGGGCGCTGGAAATTGCACAGCGGCTCGGAGTACGCCACACTTCACTTTCGATTTCGCATACCGGGTCGCTGGCCATGGCTTCGGTGCTGCTGGAAGGAGATTAACTACGGCCGCGCGCACTGGAAGTTTTAGCAACACTCTGAAGCCATCCTTCATCCAAATGATGACTGCAACCGAGGACCTTATGTCTGATATCCTCTAGTCGCAGCACGGTTTAGTGACCACTTTCTTTGTACGAGGGGGTTTGTGCCTAGCCAGCAGGAAGTTCAATGGTCTCAGTTGAAAGTGGGCGTTCTGGTGCTGGTAGCGCTGGTAGCGCTCACCGCGCTTGTCTTTCTCATGTCAAGCAGTACCGGCGGCTTCCTGAGCGGGAAACTTACCATCCGGTCATACTTTGAAAATTCTGCCGGCCTGAAGGTCGGGGCGCCTGTCAATCTTGAAGGGGTCACCATCGGCAACGTGAAGAGTATCCGCATCGTTCCTGAACGCAAGCTGACGCCGGTAGAAGTGATCATGCGTGTCAGCAGAAAATATCTTCCTGCGCTGCATACCGATTCGAAAACCAGCCTGGAAACCATCGGAGTTTTGGGCGACACAGTCGTAGACATCAACAGCAAATTCGCGACAGGACCCGAAATTCAGGACGGAGCTGAGTTGCAGACCACCGAATCCCCCAACCTGAGCGATGTCATCAAGTCCAGCCAAGGGACGATTGAGCAGCTCAATACCATTCTTGCGAAAGTAGACAATCTTGTAGACGCTCTGAACACAGGCAAAGGCTCCATCGGCAAGTTGATTAACGATCCTGAACTCTACAACCGGGCCAACAATACACTGAATGAGATCCAGGGGCTGGTTGACCAGATCAGCAATGGAAAAGGCTCGATTGGCAAGCTCATCGCCGACGACACGCTCTACAACCGGGCCAACAATACTGTAGGGAAGCTGGAAAAGATGGCCAACGAGCTGGACCAGGGACAGGGCACCATTGGCAAACTGTTGAAGGACGACACTCTCTATAAAAACCTCCGCGAGTCGACCCAAAACCTGAATGCATTGCTGACTGACATTAATGCTGGCAAAGGCAGCATCGGCATTCTGGCCAAAGATCCCCGCTTTGCCGACAAGCTGAATGACACGGTCACCAAGCTGGACTCTATTCTCAATCGCGTCGATAATGGCGAGGGTACCATCGGTCAGCTTATGCGCAACCGCAGCCTATATGATCATGCCGACCAGTTAATGCAAAACAGCAATGACCTGATTACAGCTATCCGTCAAAACCCTAAGAAATATCTGACCATCCGCCTGAAGATTTTCTGAGTCATCCATCAGTCGCGGCTTTATGGCCGCCTCGCTGCCGCCATAGAGCAAATCGCTGGCGGCCTTCCTGTCTCTCCACTGGGCGGCCCAGAGATGCTGACTCTCCCGCCCGGTACGTGATACCTTACTTTGTCAGATTGAAAGCCAAAGAAGATAGAGGACATTTATGCAACAGATTCGTATTGCCTCGGTACTGCTGCTGAGTGCTGGATTGGCCATGGCGCAAAGCATCAGCGGAACAAACTCGGGAAGCTCAGCTCCCGTTGCTCCGAAAACCCCTCACAGCTTCGACCTTTCGGCCATCGATACCTCCGCTGACCCCTGCACCGACTTCTACCAGTATGCTTGCGGAAACTGGCGTAAAAATAATCCCATCCCATCGGACCAGGTGCGCTGGGGGCGATTTAATGAGCTGGCCGAATATAACCGCTATCTTCTCTACACCGACCTTAAAAAGGCCGCAGACAACCCGCAATCTCCTCTCCAGCACAAATACGGTGATTTCTTTGCTGCTTGCATGAATACGGACCTCGCAGACAAACTGGGAGACAAGCCGATTCTTCCGGTCCTGAAAAAGATCGATTCCCTCAGTGACAAAAAACAGCTCGGCCCCCTGCTGGCTGAGTTGCAGACCCAGGACGGAATCCATGCATTCATGGGCTTTGGCGTGGAGCAGGACCAGAAGGATTCAACCAAACAGATCGCCAGCACCTCCCAGGGAGGCCTCTCGCTTCCGGACCGCGATTACTATCTGGAAGACAATGATCGCATGGCGAAGATCCGCAGCCAGTATCACGATTACATTGTGCAGCTTTTCAAGCTTGCCGGAGATTCCGACAGTCAGGCCCAGGCAGAGGCCCAAAATGTACTGGACATTGAAACGGCTTTGGCCAAAGGGTCGCTTCCTCGGGTCGAGTTGCGCAATCCAGACAATGTCTATCACATCATGAAGGTCACCGAGCTGGATACGCTCACCCCCAACTTTGACTGGTCGGGTTACATTGCCGGACTGAATGCGCCGCACTTTGACACGTTGAACGTAGCCACCCCCGGCTACTTCAAGGCACTCAACGAGGTCCTTGACGGACAAAGCCTGGAAAGTATCAAAAGCTACCTGCGGTTCCACGTCATCAATGGCATGGCCCCCTGGCTATCGCGAGATTTTGATGATGCCAATTTCAACTTCTTCCAGAAGACGCTGCAAGGACAGGTTGAACAAACCGCCCGCTGGAAGCGCTGCACCATGCTGACCGACCGCGCCATGGGTGAGGCCGTAGGTCAGGACTGGGTCAAGGAAAACTTTCCTCCTTCCGCAAAGCAGAACATGGAAAAACTGGTGGAGGCGCTCAAAAAAGCGCTGGATGAAGACATCCAGTCCCTGCCCTGGATGAGCCCAGAGACCAAAAAGCAGGCAGAGGAAAAGCTAGCGGCCTTCCGGCAGAAGATCGGCTACCCGGAAAAGTGGCGGGACTATTCCAAACTAGAAGTAAAACGGGATGACCTGGTTGGCAATGTAGAGCGTGCCGCTGCCTTTCAATGGGATTGGGAAATCCATCATCTTGGCAAACCAGTGGACGAAAAAGAGTGGGGAATGACTCCACCTACGGTCAACGCTTACTATGATCCGTCCATGAACGACATCAACTTCCCTGCCGGAATCCTTCAGCCACCATTCTTTGACAATAGTAAGGACCCTGCTGTGAACTTTGGCGCAATCGGTGTCGTGATTGGACACGAAATGACGCATGGCTTCGATGATGAGGGCAGTAAATATGATGCCAAAGGAAATGTGAAGAACTGGTGGGCACCCGAAGACAAGAAGGCCTTTGACGAGCGCACGGAATGCGAAGTGAAAGAATATGACGGCTTTGAACCTGTTCCGGGAACGCACCTCAACGGCAAACTGACCCTGGGTGAAAACACGGCCGACAACGGCGGTATCCGGATCGCATATCAGGCGCTGATGAGCACTCTGGCCGAGGAGCAAAAGAGCCCGGAAACGAAAATCGACGGCTATACCGCGCCACAGAGGTTCTTCATCTCCTATGCGCAGATCTGGTGCGAAAACCGGACCGAGCAGGCCCAGCGGGTTTCCGCAAAGGTAGACCCACATTCCCCCGGTATGTATCGCGTCAATGGCGTGGTACGTAACTTTGACGAATTCGGCAAGGCATTTGGCTGCCATCAGGGCCAACCCATGATGCCGGACAATCCGTGCCGCGTATGGTGAGCGGCCTCCTTGGGTGCTGGAGAAGAAAAATTTCTGCTTCGATCCCTCCTACCGGGCCAGTTTTTCGCTCAGGCCCGGTGGAGGGCTGCTCGAAAATCAGCCTCCTCGATGCTGTTCATCGGTGCCTTGGCACCTTGTGGAGAAGAAATTTTCCTGCCGGAAAATTCCCTTTCCTCTGCTTACGGTGCAAAATTAGAAAAGTCTCAATAACAATCAGGCCGTCAAGAAAACTATGGATCACAACAGAGTGTCCGCCTGACAGGCTCTGCTTTGAGTGATATGCACGGTTTTGGGTCCTGATGTTTTACAATGCAGACGGGAGTGGTTCCCAACAAGTTCCCTGCGCCGCATTCGAGGCCAGGATGAAGGAAGCGCATGAGGTTTAAAAAGTTTGGCCAGATGGCTTTGGCCGCGGTAGTTACCGCAGTCCTGATTGTCGGGACTGTTTCGTGCCGGAACGATTACACAGAGGCATTCCTCTTCACAGTTGGCTCGCAATATAACCAAATCGGCTCATACCGTGTGAGCTATGAGACCGGCGCGTTAAACCCGGCTCCGGGATCTCCATACGGCTCCGGCGGCACGAACCCCGTGCGGGTCCTTGTCCTCAGTGGAGGACGTTATGTCTACGTCCTGAATGAGGGGGCGGAACAGACAGACTCAAGCGGCGCCATCACTTACAACGGCGCCACGATTGCTGTTTTCAACGTCGGCGGGTACGGAAATCTGGCCTTTCAGTTGAGCTATACCAGCCAGGGTTCAAAAACTACCCGCATCCTGACCGATTCGAGCGGCAAGTTCATGTTCGCTCTGGACACTTATGTTCCTATTTTGAAAGCGGACGGGACTTTCACCAGCACCTTCACCCCGCAGAACAGCTATAGCAGCACCTATCCCTGCCAGGGCTCAGATGGAAAGTATTATCCGCGGGGAGGGATCACGGTCTTTTCGATTGACAGCAGTACGGGCCGCCTGTCCATTATTACCAACCAGCAGCAGCAGGCCACTACTGCCAATGGCACAACGGTACAACTTACGTACTTCCCGGTCGGCTGCTTCCCGGTGGACTTCACCATCTCCGGCGGCTATGTTCTGACGGCAGATGCTGGAAGCTCCACAAACAATGATCTGCAAACCGTTTTCCCGTATCAGTTGAACAGCTCCACCGGTCAGTTAACACTGACGCAAAATGCTCCTTTAGCCATGGGCACCCAGCGGATGTCAGCGATTACCACGGCCAAAGGTACCTCTCTGATCGGGGCCTCGGACGTTTATATCCTGGATGCCGGTCTGAATCAGATACGCTCTTACACGGTAGGATCCAATGGAATTCTCCAGTTGCAGTCCAGTGGTGTGACGCAGAACGATTCGACGGCCCAGAACCCAACCGCTCTGATCGTCGACAGTCAAAGTAAATTTATTTACGTCGCCAATTCCGGGCCCACCTCAGGAACCGTCAATCCAATCAGTGAAATTACGGGTTTTACCATTGTAGATTCGAGCAGCGGAGCACTTTCCCCCATTCCCGGAGAGCCGTATGGTTCAGGCTCCGGGGTCAGCTGCATTCTGGAAGACCCGTCAAACCAGTATGTGTATACCACTGGCTTTAACGACAGTCAGATTACCGGACGTATTCTTGATCCAAAATCCGGCTCGCTGACTCTTCTGCGCCGCGGGTCGACCTTTAATACCGTCGGCAATCCGACCTGGTGTGCTATCAGCGGACGCACAAGCTGAGCAGCGGTTGGCAAGGACCATAGGCCATGTAGGGTGTCATATGCCAAACATGGCCCGGGATTTTACAATGCAAACGGGAGTCACTTCCCGAATCGAAAAGAATACCTGCGCCGCTTGAGGCCAGGATGAAGGAAGCGCATGAAGTTGAGGAAATCGGGCCGGTTGCTTCTGGCCGCAGCAACGTCTCTGGGGGCGGGTCTTGCTCTTACCTCCTGCAGCCCCAGCAACACAGTGGACTACGTGTATGTGGCAGCCTCCAAGAACAATCCAGGACAGATCAACGTCTATCTGGCTGACTCTCTGTCTGGAGCACTGACGCAGATCCAGGAGTCACCCTACCCCTCTGGCGGCAGAAATCCTGTGGCCATGGTGACATCGCCGAATGGCAAGTATCTGTATGTTGTTAACAAGGACGACAACAACATTGTGCAGTTTGCCATCGGTACCGACGCCAAAATCTATCCTCAGCAGACCTGCAATACGCCGGGATCTGCTCCGCTGGCCATCGCCGTGAACCAATCCGGGACTTTCTTATACGTGGTCGACCAGTACTCGCCGCAATATCCGGGTGGACCGGTATACAGCAGCAGCAATCCTGGCCCGGGCGACGTTGTTGTCTATCCTTTGAATTCCAACCAGGCACTTACCGGCTGCACTCCGGTGACCCAGACGTTTGTGGATTCCAGCAACACCACGCAAACGGCAACCTATGTACCGGTGGGGATGAATCCAACGGGTGTTTCTGCTCTGGCCAATGGAAACTATGTCTACGTCTCGGCCCAGAATTCCGCATCCAGCCTGGGTGAAGTTTATGCCTTTAATGTGGCTTCTGGCGGAACCCTGTCGAATGTGGCCGGCAGCCCCTTCCAGGCCGGGACCTCGCCCTCTTCTCTGATTGCGGTGACGAGCCAGAACGGGACTTACCTCTATGTAACCGACAGTCTCCAGAACCAGCTCATTACCTTTACGATTCTCTCCACCGGTGCTTTGAGCCCTAACCCCAATGGTCCCACCAAGACGGACACTTTGCCGTTCAATATTACGGTGGATCCTCGTGGGCAGTATCTCTATGTCGCCAATTACAATGCCAACGACATCAGTGCATACGCAATTGGCTCCAATGGAACTCCGTCAGCGGTAGCCGGGGCAGGGACCTATGCCACCGGGGCAGGACCCTTCTGCGTGTTGGTTGAGCCAGCGTTGGGGCGTTTCGTCTACACGGCCAACTTTATTGACAACACCGTGACTGGCTTTGAGCTGAACCCAAATACCGGCGCGTTGACTTCCACGCAGAATTCGCCCTACAGCGCTAGCGGACAGCCTACCTGTGCTGCGGCCATTCCACACGGAAACCACTCTTTACAGAACGTCCAAAGCACGGCTGGGTGATGGTTTCCTTCACTCTGGATTGCGCTTGAACGGAGCGCAGGCCCGGAGGAACGTTCCTTATCGTTATTCTGAGCAAGAAGGCCCTTCAATGCGGCCTTTTTGCTTTTCCGGGCAAATACTCCCACTGCTCAGTGCAGTGGATCTTATGTTTCAATCATGAATGTGAGTCGTGAATTTGAAATTGGTGCTGTCCACGTGGGCGCCGGAAAGCTCTTTTTAATTGCCGGTCCTTGCGTCATCGAAAGTGAAGCCCATGCGCGCAAAATGGCGGAAGCGATCCAGCGCGTAACTTCAGATCTGGGCGTTCCCTATATCTTCAAGGCCTCGTATGACAAGGCCAACCGAACATCGGTCACCAGCTTTCGCGGGCCTGGCCTGGTCGAGGGCACGGCCATTTTGCGCCGTCTGGCAGAAAGCACCGGACTGCCGGTGCTCACCGATGTACATGAGCCGGGACACTGCGAGATTGCCGCCGAAGGCGCCGATGTCCTGCAGATTCCTGCCTTTCTCTGCCGACAGACAGACCTGTTGCTTGCGGCCGGACGGACGGGGCGTGCAGTCAACGTAAAAAAGGGCCAGTTTGTGGCGCCCTGGGACATGAAACATGCTGTTGAAAAACTAGCCGCTACCGGAAACTCCCGCGTATTTCTGACGGAAAGAGGCGCCAGCTTTGGATACAACAATCTTGTTGTGGACATGCGCTCCCTTCCCATCATGCGCCGGTTTGCTCCAGTTGTCTTCGATGGAACACATTCTGTGCAAACGCCCTCGGCTGCCAATGGAGTTTCCGGCGGCCAGCCTGAATTCATTCCGGTCTTGACGCGCGCTGCAGTCGCTGCCGGCGTGGATGGTGTTTTTCTTGAGGTCCACGACAATCCAAAAGAGGCCAAGTCTGATGGAGCCAATGCCTTGGCCCTCAAGGACCTTCGGCCTGTCCTCGAAAGCCTCCTCGCAGTTCATGAGGCCGTCCGCACAAAGGGGGTACTGCCATGAGCGCAGTCCCCTTTCCAGGACGTATCGAGGTCATCACCGGACCGATGTTTTCCGGTAAATCTGAGGAACTGATTCGACGGATTCGCCGAGCAAAGATTGCGCGGCAGCGCGTGATTTGCTTCAAGCCGGACATTGACCTGCGCTATCACAAAACTGCAATTGCTTCCCATAGCGCCCAGACCCATGATGCCTGCGTGGTTCCGAGTGTGGACCATTTGCGCGAGGCGCTATTTCCAAAACTTGATGAAGTGGATGTCCTGGGCATCGATGAAGCCCAGTTTTTTGATGAAAGCCTGGTGCATCTCGCGCTCGAGATGGTGCATCGGGGAAAGCGCATCATCATTGCCGGTCTGGACACGACCTACGCCGGTGAACCGTTCCGACCGATTCCCGACCTGATGGCGGTGGCCGACGAGGTGTTGAAGCTTTCTGCTGTTTGTATGGTGTGCGGAGCGCCGGCGATCCACACGCAAAGGCTTGGTGAAAGCCGTGAACTCGTCGTTGTAGGGGCCGTCGGTTTATATGAAGCACGGTGCAGGACGCATTTTGAACCTTTTACCGGGTCAGAACAGTTGGAACTGCCCACGCAGCCGTCTTCACTCGGCATTTCGTCATAAGGCACCGGTTTTTGGCATTTGCAGTCAACTGTTGACTTCTTCTTCTACGACTGCCGGCATCCGCGGTTGAAGGATACCGAGTTGTTCATAGATCGGCCGCATCTCTTCCCGCACGTCTTTTAGGTGGGCCCAAAACCAAAGGGCACCGGCGATACAGGCAATTCCACTTACAATGACGGTACGCTGCGCGCCAATTGCGTGGGCCAGCCCACCGGCCAACAGGCTGCCGAAGGGGGCCATACCCACAAAAGCGATGGTGTAATAGCTCATAACACGGCCTCGTTTGTCCTCCGGAACGAGCGTCTGGATGATCGTATTGCTGGCCGTCATTCCCTGCATCATGCCAAAGCCGGTGACCAGCATCAACAGCAGGGAAAGCCATTGGCGGGTGGAAAATCCAAAAGCAATCAGCCCCAGGCCAAAAATCAAGGCCGCCAGCGGGACCATTTTGGAAAGCCCACGTACTGATTTGCGGACCACAAGCGAAAGTGCCGATATCAGGGCCCCTACTCCCAATGCCCCCATCAGAAAACCCAGTGTATGCGGCCCTCCATGAAGCACCTGCGCAGCAAATACCGGCATCAGCACGACAAAAGGCATCCCCATCAGACTGACCAGGGCAAAAAGCAAGAGAATTGTGCGAACGGGCACAGAACCGGAGACATAGACCCAGCCTTCTTTGAGTTGTTCGATCATGGAGGTTGCACCAGGCCTCTCATCTCCCTGTCTGACCCGCATCATCAACAGCGAGGCGATCACCGCAATATAGCTCACACCATCCATCAGGAAGCACCAGCCTTCATTGGTGGCAGCAATGACCAGACCTGCCAGCGAAGGCCCCACCAGACGCGCCAGGTTGACCATCGAAGAGTTAATGGCAATGGCGTTGGATAGGTCTGCGCGGTCCTCGACCATTTGGACCATGAAGGCCTGCCTGCCAGGCATGTCAAAGGCATTAATCAGCCCTTGAAAGACACTCAGCAGCAACACCTCATGGATCGTGATGATGTGCGTCAGCGTCAATCCAGCCAGCGCCAGCGATTGCACCATCGCCAGCGCCTGTGTCCAGATCAGCACCTTGCGGCGGTCTGCGCGGTCTACCAGAACACCTGCAAATGGGGCGAACAGAAAGGTTGGTATCTGTCCGGCAAAGCTGACCGTGCCTAGCAGCAGTGATGACTTCGTAAGGCGATAGACCAGCCAGGAAGTCGCAATCCGCGTCATCCAGGTACCAATCAGCGAAATGCTCTGCCCGCCAAAAAAGAGGCGAAAGTTACGGTGCCGTAATGCGCGCCAGGCGTGAGAAAAATCCCTATTTGCCGCTGGTTTCTCTGGTTTTGTCTGTCCCTTGTTTTTCATCCGTCCGTTCTATTTCTTCGATGTCTCAGTGAACGCATGGGCTTCATTTCCCTCTCGGGCGTAAGCGGAAAAACACAATCACCCCCATAGGATCGCTTCCATACACGTGTTGCAACGGCGGACCGGGGCTGTAAACGGACACCTGCGCCCCCCAGGCTGTCGTCCAGTGGGACAGCAGGCTGAAATTGCGGTCATATCCAAAGGTGTAAGCCTGAACCCGGCCTGCCGGTTCTTCCGGTCCTGCTTCATCGAGCAGCTCTGTAGTGCGGTCTACGTTTTCCATGCGTGTCCAGAGGTAATTTTTTTCGGCAAATTGCAGCGTGGATTCGAGCAGATAACTATTCTGGATCACCTGATCGGACAGAGACCGGGTCCTTCCCCATACGAGTGAGCTCGCCCAGTTGCCCTTTTTGAGAGGCCGGTTATACATCACAGATGCTGTCATGCGCTCTTGGTCTTCGGTAGGAAACAGCGCTTCCGGACTGTGCAGGCGCCCATAGGAGTACTGTCCGCTCCAGTTTTGCCCGGGTTGCATCGCCAGCCGCAGAGACCAGGAGTCGATCGCCCCCTGTTGGACCTGCCAGCGGTGCTCGTTCGGTTCCCGCCCATGAAATCCACTGCCCTCGATACGTACAATGCCGTGCGTGAATCCTGCTGTGATGACATCTGCAGCAATGTGTGTGGAATCTTCCTGATGGTGTCCCAGGGGGGCCACCGGGTTTTCCAATGCGGAGGCGCGATGGGGAAATGCTGTTGGGCCAATGGCGGGATCTCCGACCGGGGCCGCATAGAAAGTCAATAACGAATGCTCGCCCAGCTTCCAGTCATAAATGGCGGCCAATTCCATCAAAAAATTATGCGGATGTTGTCCGTCTACAATCGGCTTGCCGTAAGCGGTTTCTCCCTGCTGGAAAAGCAATGGATAACGGCGCTCTGTGATTGTCGCTGGTTCCAGGCTGAACATTCCGCGCAAGGTCAGATATCCAGGCCCCAGCGAACGCTGCGCCATGGGCATGAACCAGTTGGTCGAAAAAAATTTGTCTCCTCCGCGTGGACTCGTTTGCTGCTCATCCATGACAAAGGCATTGGCATGGAACATCAGCATCCAGTTGCCCTGCATCTTCATCCACATCGGCGTGGGGGTAGAATTCGGCTCAGCGCTAGTGCCGGAGGTCGCGTGATGCACAATCTGCTGCGCAAAATCATGGTTTCCACGGTCCATCAGGTCTGACATGTCCTGTCCAGACAGAACACTGCACGAAAGCAGGAAAAAGAGCAAAAATCGGGTCACAAGAGCTCCTCGTAGTAAAAACAGAGATGCGCGCGGCCTATCGACCGCAGGATGAAAAGAGAGAGCTCTGAGAGATTCAGATACGAAGAGGAACAGGAGTTACTGGCCTCAGGCTGGTCATTTCGGGCATCGAGACAGGCACGGGCGGAACGTGGAGCGAAGACTCTGTCTCGTGGATTACACTCATTCCGGCGCAAGCGACCGTGTTTGCAATCACCGCAGCCTGCTGTGGGTGGTCACAGGCATGTGCTTCGGTAAGCCATAACGACCTGGAATGCTCGCAATGGGTCATCGCTTGCGCGACCACATGCGGGGAGCAGCATGGACCCTGCTGGGCCTGCGGCAGGCAGCTCATCTCGCACAGAGCAGAAGCGATTGGTCCGGCAACCAGCAAGGCCGCGATGAGAACGGCAAACAAGATGCGCCACCGCATATCAGGCATTGTAGCACCCGCCAAAATGAATCCAGCGGATGCCTCTCGGCAAGAGACGGCCTTTCTTTCAGTTCGCATTTCCGCTCATCACGATTTCATGCTTATGGACGGTGGCCTGCACCTCGGGGACCACACCATCATTCAAAACCACCTCTGTCGGAAGGCCGGTAACAAGAATGCGCCGCGTGATTCTGGAGCGGGCAGGAACCTGCACGCGGCTGGTCTGTGTTCCCTCCCGCGTGTGGATCGTTAAAGGAACATCAGCTGCCGCATATCCATCGTTGGCAAGGTCGACTGCAATCAGATACTGCCCTGTCTGCGATGTGGTATTTGTATAAACCGCGGTAATGGAGAGGTCGGGGAGCCCGGGATCACGATAAACCCAGTCATCAAAAAACCATTTCAGGTCTTTGCCGCTGGCCTGCTCCACCAGATGTTCAAAATAGTCCGAGTTGGTGTCTTGTGCGGGATCATAGTTGCGCAAGGCAGCCGATAGAGCTTTATCTCCGGCAAGGTCCCGGAGCATCCAAAGTACATAGGTTGCTTTGCTGCGGTAATAGATCGCATCTGAGGCGGCAATGAGCGGTTCTCCTGCGCTCTCGCCCGGACTCGATGGCTCGCCAATGGCCAAAGCACCTCGCGATGATTCCATCGATTCCAGCGCGACCTCGCGGCCCCTGCTCTGCTCCAGCCAGAGCGTCACCAGAAAATTTGCTACGCCTTCATTCAGCCACTCCCGCGGAGACTGGAAGGCCGCATGGGCCAATCCATGACAAAGCACTCCGGTAAGTTTTTGGGGATCCAGAGGCCGAAGTCCAGTCGCGATGAGTGCACCCTGCTCAAATGGGGCGTCTTCTCTGCCCGGCAAATCCAAGATTGTGAGAGGGCCTTTTGCCTTCCCTAGCCATTGCTCAACAAGCGGCTGCACCATTGTGGCTGCAGTCTGATAACTCTGTACAAAAGGTTCGTCGTCCAGGGTTGTAAGAATTCGCACGCCATTTGCCTCATGCACCGTTCGAGGCGCAAGAAAAAGGCTTAGGGAACCAAAGCCAAGACGGTGCTCTGGAAGCGAAAAAGTCACGACTCCGGGAAAGGACGCTGTGGGAGTTACCTTTGGCGCTGGCACTGCGAGATACTGGCCATCCAGGACAGCAGCATTCGGGGCTGTGCCCGTATATTCCGCGGTGACGCGGATGATTGCTCTGGCCTCCTGCTGCCTTAATTTCTGGCTTCCAATCTCGGAAAAAAGCTGCGGTCCATCGCCCAGCAGATGCGGGACAGAAGCCACCGGATACCACACCACATCACCAAAGCCGCGCAAGCCAGTAAAGTCTTCAGAGATCTGGTCCCAGTCTGCCTGCTGGGCAATGTCAGAAGGAGTACCAATTTGTTCGAGCCGTTTTGCAGAAGGCGTGATTTCGCCGCTGTAGGCCACGTCCAGCGTCAGTGCCCCTTTGGGTGCGAGCGGTTGTGGCAGTTCGACCACCGCTTCGCGAAGCTGGCCCGTATGGTCCGCATCGCTGTTGATGAGGTTTTGTGCAAACGCGAGCTTCTTTGTTTCCAGAGTCACGGTTTCAAAGTGGAGCTGTGAGGACAACTGGAGCGGGACCTCACGAAGGGGCGCATCGCCATCATTGCGAAGAGTCACGAGCGCCTGGACAGCCAGGGCATGCTGTGGAAGCATCAAGTGCACATCAAGGTCGTAGCGAACCAAGGTGACAGCAGAGCGCTCCGCATCTGTCGCCTTTGCCTGAATGGCCGGTGCTTTTTGCGGAGTCGAGGTCTGCGGGCCATTCACAGAACTCCGAAACAGGACCTTCCCGTGATTTTCCGAAGGTGCATTCTGAACCGCCTCCTGAGCCGAGGCAATTGCAGTGCAGAGAGCGGCCGCAGCAAGCAGCCTTACCAGCGTCATGAACTTAAACCCAGACCTCTTTTTTCTTTTTTCTTGGGCGGCGACACACTTTTCCCCGCCTTTGCCCGCCTTTGCCGCGCAGCCTCATACAAAACAACCGCTCCTGCTACGGAAACATTCAGAGATGCCACCTTACCGGCCATCGGTATGCGGAGAAGGTGATCACAGTGCCGTTTCACCAGATCATGCAGTCCTGCCCCTTCCCGCCCAAGGACAACTACAGTGTTAGACGTGAAATCAAACTCATCGTAAGAGAGGGTACCGCGTTCATCGAGCCCCACACACCACAAATTCTGTTGCTTCATCTGCTCCATGGCGCGGCTAAGGTTCACGACGCGGGCAATCGGAACATGTTCCGCCGCCCCTGCAGATGCCTTCACCGCTACTGGACTCAGGGGTGCGGACCGCCGCTCGGTCAGGACGACTCCATCCACCCCTGCCCCATCGGCCGTACGCAGCAGTGCCCCCAGATTCTGGGGGTCCTCCACACCATCCAGGGCAAGCAGCAAGCGCGCTCGTCCGTCCGCAGGAGACTGCAGCAGATCTTCGAGCTCCAGAGTCGCCTTTTCTCTTACAACAGCCACAACACCTTGATGTCCCGGGGTCTTTGCCAGGCGAGTCAGATGCTCTCGTGGTTCAAACCGCAGTCGGACTCCTGCCTCTCGACAGAGATCCACTACTCGTTGCAGCCGTTGGTCCTGCCGCTCGCGTGCGATACAGACATGGTCAAACCGGCGTCTTCCTGCCCGCAGGGCCTCTTCAACCGGATGCAGGCCATAAAGGACTTCCATTGAAGTAGTTTATCCCTTGCTCCTTTACCTCTAAGTGTCTGATAATGGTAGTAATTGCCTTTTGTTCCGGAGAATCCTTCCGGTCCCAGCGCCGTCCCCGGAGCAGGAACCATATGGCCAGAAAAGGAGCCTATGCTTACGGGCCAGATCAAAAAGCTCGAAAATATTCTGTCCGGGCGAGTCTTCGGAGGCAGATCTTCCGTCTCAAACAAAGGTATGAGCACCGCATCGATTACCCTGACTGCCCAGGCGCGCGAAGAAAGCGTGCTGATAGCCCAGGGCCTGAAGCGACATGACGCCGGTCTTCTCGATGAACTGATTGTGCAGTATCAGCATCGGCTGCTTCGGTATCTGCTCTATCTCACGGGAAACCGCGACCTTGCTGAGGACCTGTTTCAGGAAACATGGATGCGCGTCCTGATGCGTGGCGACCAGTATAACGGCAACGCGCGTTTTGAAACATGGCTCTTTACGATCGCCCGGAACCTGGTAATCGACCTGCGACGCAGACGGAGCATGGTCAGCCTGGAAGAACTCTGCGATTCTGGCGAAGATGAGCGTCCTTACGAAGTTGCCGGAAATGATCCAAATCCCTTTGATCTTTATCAGAGCTATGAAAACAGCCGCATCGTAGCAGAATTGCTGTTGACGCTCGACCCTCTTCATCGCGAAGTCCTGGTCCTGCGCTTTCACGAAGAGCTTGCGCTTGAAGAAATTGCCCAGATTACGCGCGCCCCGCTGTCCACCGTGAAATCCAGGCTTTACCGGGGACTGGCCTCTCTGAAACCACGCCTGGAAGCCATGACCGCAAAGCAGGAGGCGCAATGAGCGCACCGCGCATTCCTGATCCACAGTTGATTGACATGCTGGCCGGGATGAATACATCCGCCAGCACCGCGGTAGTGCAGCGCACCCGCCGCGCTGTCCTGCAAACTGCGAATGAACTGCGCGAACAGCGCAGACGCAACCGCCGGAACATTGCCATTGTCTCTGTAGTGTTTCTTGCGCTTTCCGCGCTGCTGACCCCTGCCATCTGGAGCACGATGGATGATTATTTTGGCGGAGAACATCTTTATGAATTGCCGCAGATGGTCGCATTCCTGGCGCTGGTCCTTTTCTCTGCCGTACTCGGTGTGCTTCTGATTAGCTTTAAAGATCAGGGACCGCTGCGATTCGGGCGTCATCAACGCCGTTGATTTGCCATGGCCACTCATTACCCAATCCGCATCGAAGCTGATGGATCCTTTTCGAGCGAGCTGAAGCTCATCCCTCGCTGGTCTGTCGCCGCCGCCATTCTGGCCTTCGTTGGCATGGAGTATCTCTTCTGGGTGGTCTTCCCGCATGAGAATCACCATCATCCCCCCATGGGGATTCGGCTTTATCTTGCCATTACCTGGGGGCTTCTGGCTTCTTTATACATGCTGATGGTGGGGTATGTGAGTAATGACTCACCGCGCCGCGGCATGAGTGCGCGGATCTGGATTGTCATCTGCCTGGTTATGCCTGGAGGAATCGGCGCGGTGCTCTATTTTCTTCTTCGCCAGCCGATCATCTCTCTGTGTCCCGCTTGCGGCACTCGTGTCCAGAGTGAATACCACTTCTGCCCGCAGTGCGCGTATCAGATCTCTGCCTCCTGCGGAAAGTGCTACCGCAGTGTTCGCATTACGGACCTTTATTGTGTCCACTGCGGACACAATCTTTCAACAGACCAGCGGCCGGCACGTCTGCACGCTTTTCAGGATGAGTGTTAGGCCAGCTCAGGCGGGCTGTGCATTCTCGGCCTTTGGCGGCTTCGCCCCTGTGATGCGCAGATTGATGAATTTATTCAGCACATCGAACCAGAATGGCGCTCCCAGCGAGACAGCAATACCTGTCAAAAGCCATCCAAACAGGTTTACCAACCAGTGTGCCAGTATCTTCATCGTGTGGTGCAGCCGGGTTTCTCCTAAAGCTGGCTGATTGAAGGTGCACCAATAGTTTTTTACATAACCCAGGTCATAACCTAGCGGCAGGGCCCATAAGTCTTTTTCGATGGTGCGCCGGGCATGATCATAATCTCTGCGCAGGGACTCGCATTCCGGTCCTCCGCTGCAACGGTACATCTCGGCAACAGCATTCACCTGGTCGCGCGCCGCCTGACTGGCCCACAGGCCACTGGCCAGATGCAGGAGGTTGGCATTACAGAGAATCGCCAGCAGCAGTCCCAAACCTAGCAGCATCCACTGGGTCTGCCGCTTGTAAAAACCATTGACGCGGTCCATTGTGCTGTCATACCACTGCTCTACGGCCAGTCTGCAGGACTCTGCGTCGCGTAGCACCCCGGTCATCAAGGTTCGCAGTTTGGTCTTTAGCGGGGATTCCGGCATGACCTCAAGCAGGGTGGGAAAATCGGCTTCTGCCGCACGATGCCGAATCGCCAAAGAAGCAAGCAGCACCTTGCTGAACAGCGAAGAAGGGATATACGTGGGACGCGCCCGATTTTCAGACAAAAATTTCAATTTGAGAAACTTCGGCGGACAAAACGAGATGTTCTGAATTAAAGGGTGGTTCAGAAAGATCTGATATAGCTGCGGATCTTCCATCATTTTTTGAATGGCCGCCTCCAGAGTGCGTGCGCGGCTCGATATAAAGGATGCAACAATCTCCTGCACATGCGAAGCGATGATGCTCAGCAGCAGGCATACCAGTGCGATCCCGGTGGCTGTTGCCAGTACTTGCTGCATTTATGGCCCCCTGTCCATGGACCTTGCCGAAAACAGCTTCAGCATATCTATATACCCTTTGGGGTCAGTAAGTCAGCTTTAATCCGAATTGAATAATGCGGGGCTGAAAGGTGCTGGTAATCGCGCCACCGGAAGTCGGCGTAGAGCCAAGCGTGCCGCTCATTCCGGTGCCTGGAGTGTTGTAGTTGGTTTTGTTGAAGATGTTATAAAACTCACTGCGAAACTCAAGCTTCATGCTTTCCAGCGGGAGGTCGAATTTTTTGTTGAAGGCCAAGTCTGTATCGAAATACGCCGGCGTGCGCGCCGGATTTCTACCCAGGTTGCCAAATGGACTCAGTAACGTCTTTCCGTCCGCTGCATAGGTGGCTGGCAGTTGCAGAGCAGATGTGTTGATGTATTGAACATACTGGCTTCCGCTGGCTGTCACCGTTTTTTGCAAATGCGAAACCACCAGCTTCTGTCCCGGCACGCGATTCGGACGGTACTCATTCGCACCGCGATATGTTGCGCTGATTCCTGGCGATACCTGGTTTGCAGTCGAAGGGCTATAGGTCAGGTTGAATGGGAATCCGGCCTGCATCTGATTGATGCCGCTGATCTGCCATCCACCAAAGACCGCATTCATTACGCCTCCCTCATTCAGGAAGCGGCGGCCACGGCCAAAGGGCAGGTCATAAACCAGACTGGTTGTATTGACAACGGGCTGATTATAGTCAGACTGCGCATATTCTGCCCCCAGATTGTTACCGTTCTGAGGAGAGGGAGTACTGCTCTCCAAAGATGCACTGTCATTGTCCAGCGAATGGCTCCAGGTAAAGGAGTTCAGCAGGGTAAGCCCTGCAACAAAACGCTGTTCATACCGGACCTGGAGTGCGTTGTAGTTCGAGTAAAACTCATTCAGGGCCAGGGTGATGTCGCCCCAGGACGGAAGTGGACGGGTAAAACCATTGGCCGGGTTTTTCTGGTTGTAATTCAAAAAGTCCAGAAGCTTCAGGCCATGATTCCCGATGTAGGCCACATCCAGCAAAACATTCTTTGCCAACTGCTGCTGCACAGACAGAAAATAGCTCTCCACATAGCTGTCCCGAGTGTTTTTGGGGATATAAGCAATGTTTGCTGTTAATGGATTGAACTGTGTCGCCAGATTGTTCGGAAATCCCTGGTCCATACGGCGGTAGCCGGCTTGCCCAGGTTTCTGGTTCACCGTTACAAAAATGGCCTGCGGCGGATTAATGGCCAGAATGTTGCCCGAACCTGCCCGGTTGTAATGCACGTAGCTGACGCCAAATCCTCCTCGAATCGAGGTTGTCGGCGTGGCTGCATAAGCAAAACCAACGCGCGGTCCCCAGTCATTCAGGTCTGGGTCCACCAGGGTGCGGTCATAGGTGCTGCCATTTCGGGCGTAGACCAGGCTTTGCGTGGTTGGGTCAAAGTTCGTCAAATGGTTGTCTTTTTCCCAGTAAGGTGAACCATATTCATACCGCACGCCAAGATTTAGCGTCAGGTTCGGTAAGACCTTCCAGTCGTCCTGCACATAGGCAAAGTGCATGGCCTGCCGCAGATGTGCGACAAAGTAGGTAGCGATCGAGTACTGGCTGGTGGCGCCAAAGAGAAAATCGGCCCAGTAATTGTCAGGAGCAGCGCTGGTGCCTGTTTTCGTAAAGCCGCCTGAATACGTGAAGCTGCCATATAAGGGATTCGCATCCTGCACGGCCATCCATATCTTCAGGTATTCATAGCCGGTCTTGAGGGAGTGCTTGCCCACGACCCACGAATAGTTCAACTTCGGGTCCAGCAATGCTGGATTCTGCCACTGAGGGTTTGTGCTTTGGCGGCCAAGAGAAGAAAATCCGCCGGAAATGCTCGTCGAAGGAAGTCCGCCCGCCACGATGGGGTCCGTTGGCAGTCCTGGAATCGTGAACGCATTGTCGCCAATGGACAAGGAGTACTTGCCGGCTTTTGTGCGGGAAAGACCAAGCCGGGCATCCAGCAGACGGTTCACACCCATCTGATGCGTCCAGCCCAGAGCTATCTGCTGGTCAAGGATTCTCTGTGTTCCATTCGTACCGCCATCCAGAGGTAACGGAAGCGTGGGCTTGTTGACTCCCGTCTCTTTTCTGTCGCTGATACGCAGAAAGAAAGAGTTTGCCGGATTCATCTGCCAGTCCAGCCTTAGGTCTCCCTTGTCAGAATTGTCCGTAAACGGAGCATTGGTGGGATAGTTGTTTGACACCGTCGAGGAGCCTGTATTTGGGATGTATCCGATAATCTGTTTGGCCAGCGGCGAGATGTCTGGCAAATTGAGCAAGGGCGTTCCGGCCGGATAGCGGATGCCGGTATAAGGATCCACAATGTCCACACTCAGAATTCCCTTCAGCTCGTTTGCCGTTGGCAGACTAAGAACGGTCAACGGCTTGAGGACCTGCCTGAATCCTTCATAGTCCAGAAAGAAGAAGAGCCGGTCGCGCAAAATTGGACCGCCAAAATTAAAGCCAAACTGATTGCGATTGAAGGTCGGTTTTTTTCCCAGAGGCGGAGCAAAATAACCGATGGCATTCAGGTCCGTGTTCCGAAGAAACTCATACGCCGTTGCGTGAAACTGATTGGTTCCGCTCGCCGTGGCCACATTGATCGTGGCGGCCGAGGCGCGTCCGTACTCGGCACTCTCATTGTTCGTAACTACCTGAAACTGTGCAATTGAATCCGGTGGCGGGGAGATAATCTGGTTATCAAAACCCTGATTACTCTCACCATAAGCATTGTTGTCCATACCATCCAGCAAAAAGTTGTTATACATACTGCGCTGGCCATTGATGTTGAAGGACCCCTGACGCACCAGACTGCTGGCATTGGTGGTAAGCACACCATTCAGATTGGCGCGAGCGCCTGTAATCAACCCCAAAAGGTCCGCATAATTCCGGCTCACAAGAGGAAGGGCTTCACTTTGATACTGAGTGATCACCTGACCACGCTGGCTGGATTCTGTTTCCAGTTGCAGCGCCACATCGCTCACCTCGACGGTTTCCTGTGCCGCACCCGGCTTCAGAACAAGGTCAATCCGCTGACGGCTTCCCACTGAAAGGATGATGTTGTCCGCAATCGCATTGGAAAAACCAGGCATGGATGCCATCACGCGATAGGTCCCCACTCGCAGGGAGGGAATCTCCCAGCTGCCTTCGCTATTGGTTTTGGTCTTATTTTCGATCCCGGTGGCGGTATTGGTTACGCTGATATCTGCCCCGGCAACCGGGGCGCCCGTTGCATCACGCAGCGTGCCCACAAGACTGCCGTTTTCAAACTGTGCATGAGCAACGAGGGAAATCATCAGCAGGACAATGCCTCCCCAAACGATGCGAAGCTGGCCAAAGTAATGAGATTGCATGGACTTACCATAACCACCCATTGGGAAAACTTTTTAAACGCTCTGTTAACAGCAGTTGAATGCTTAAAATTTCGTTGCCTGTTTGATCTGAGGGTTGCCTCAAAAGCAGATTTTCTTTCCCATGGTTTGAGCAATCTCCGTCCGGGATCCGGCGCATCTTCCAACAAGTGGCAGTTGCCAAGCTGGCAACGGTCGCCTTTTTGTTCAGGAGTCCTAAGGATGAGAAAAATGCTGTGTTCCACTTTGACAATTGCATCGATTTTCTTGATGCTTCCGGCGCTTGGATCCGCACAGGAACCCAATCCTGCAACCACTTATCAGTGGCCGCAAAACAAACCTTCCATGGAAGTGAGCAATGGAGTTCCTGTCTACAAAATTCAGGTGGTTGGAAGAGACATTCCTGCCATCAATTATTTCCATCGCAGCGGGAAGACCGAGATCGGCTTTGCTGGAACTCCGCTTCTGCCGGAGGCGAAAGGAACGGCAGAGGTGGAAAGCCATCTGGGCCGCACTTCGATCCACGCAAAGTTCAAGGGTCTGAAGCCTGCAAATGCCTTTGGTGTTGAGTACCTCACATATGTATTGTGGGCCATCACGCCAGAAGGCCGTCCTGTAAACCTGGGTGAAGTGCTGCCCGACGGCACCGAGGCGGAGATGACCGTCACTACGGACCTGCAGTCTTTTGGCCTTATCGTGACGGCTGAGCCGTATTTCGCCGTTACCATGCCCAGCGACGCAGTCGTTCTGCAAAACCAGGTGCTTCCGGACAAAACGCAGGGCATCATTCAGCCAGTCAATGCCCACGCCTCGCTTTTGCCCCGAGGCTCTTATGGCCTCATTACGACAGGCACGCCTTCGCGGGAGTTGATTACACGCAACGACCAGTGGCCGCTGGAACTTTATGAGGCGATCAATGCTGTACAGATTGCCGAAGCCGCAGGCGCAGCGAAATATGCCAGTGATACGTTCGCTACTGCAAAACAGGAATTACAGAATGCGATGGACATGCAAAACCATGAGAGCCAGCGTAAGCAGGAAATCTCTTATGCCCGGGCCGCTGTGCAGACGGCGGAAGACGCTCGCATCATTTCGCTGAGGAAAAAGGCCGCGGAGGACCAGGCACAGGGCCGGTCCGTGCCCGGGGCCCAGCCCGTATCGGACACAAATTCCCCGCATCCGTAAGCAGCAGAGACGGACATCCCCATCCAGAGATGTCCGTCGTCTTGCTGACTGTCACCACTTTTGCGAATCTAAGATTCATATGGAAATTGCCTTTTTAGGAACAGGACAGATGGGAAGCGCCATCGCGGTGCGCCTCCTGGAAAACGGCTTCCCGCTCACGGTCTGGAACAGAACAGCTTCCCGTCTCAAACCGCTGGTGGAACGCGGCGCATCCGAGGCACCAGATCCTCGGCAGGCAGTAAAAAATGCACGCATCCTTTTCA
The DNA here is from genome assembly GCF_000688455.1 of Pseudacidobacterium ailaaui. Taxonomy (NCBI): domain Bacteria; kingdom Pseudomonadati; phylum Acidobacteriota; class Terriglobia; order Terriglobales; family Acidobacteriaceae; genus Pseudacidobacterium; species Pseudacidobacterium ailaaui. The sequence continues at coordinate 3,155,935 of NZ_JIAL01000001.1, read as the reverse complement.
CCATGTTTATGGATGATGCTGCAGTCTCTGAGGTCCTGCTGAACAAAGGTGTGCTGGAGGCTATGCCGGAAGGCTCAGTTCATGTTTCTCTCAGCACGATCAGCGTCCAGCTCTCGCAGCAGCTTACAACAGAACATTCCGTGCGCCGGCATTCTTTTGTTGCAGCCCCGGTTTTTGGCCGACCGAACGTCGCGGCTGAGGGGAAACTGTGGACCGTGGTCGCCGGTAAACCAGACGCGATCGAGAAAATCCGTCCCCTTCTGGAGACATTTAGCCGCGGCATCACCGTGGTCGGAGAAAAGCCTTATAAGGCCCATGCGATGAAGATTGGCGGGAATTTTCTGATTACGGCCATGATTGCTTCCCTTAGCGAGGGTTTTGTCTATGCGGAATCACAAAGCATTGATCCTGCCCAATACGCTGAGGTTGTCAATGCTGCCCTGTTCCGCTCGCCTTTTTATGAGGCTTATTCCAGGGTCATGCTGCACCCACCAGAGGTCCCCGGAGCGACGATTGCACTCGGACAAAAAGACATGCGGCTTTTCCGGGAATCGGCCGCCGCGACCAACACACGCACCCCTCTTGCTGACCATTTCGCTGAACAGCTCCATCAGGCCGCAGAGGCAGGTCTGCAAAATCGGGACTGGGCGGCCGGCTACTATCAGTTTGTCCGCAGCATTTCGCATAATCCCCAATAACCAGTCTCACAGGAAGTGCAGCTTCGATTTCCATACTCGCTGGATTCTCAGGCGGCTTTTGCATGCAACGGGACCTGCTTCTTTTGTTTTAACTTGGTCAATTCAGCGTTGACTTCTGCGCCTATCAGAATGGCCAGGCTGCTGATATAGAGCCATAACATCAGTGCGATGACTGCCCCCAGAGACCCATAAGTTTTGTTGTAGTTGGAAAAGTTCCCCAGGTAGAAGCTCAAACCAAATGATCCCAAAAACCACATAGCGACAGCCAGAAAGGCGCCAGGCAGTGTGGACCAGAAACTCGGTCTGACGCGCGGCCCAAAGTAATACATCAGCTCGGTGCCGCCAACAAACGTCAAAACAATGATGCTCCAGCGCAGCGCAGGCCATAAAACCACGAAACGCTCCGGGATGGGATAAAGCAGAAGCAACAAGTGCCCGAAGTGCGGTCCTGCCAGGATTGCCATCAGGGCCAGAATGGCCACCGCCCCGGCAGTAAAAGTAAGGAAAAAGGCCTGGAGACGCTGTCGCCACCAGGGCCGGCAATCTTCAACATCGTAAGCAATTTCAAGCGCTTCAATCAGGGCAGAAAATCCTCCGGTCGCCGCCCACAAGTACCCCACGATTCCAAAAGACAAGACCTTTCCATGCCCCGGAGCGAGAATACCGCTTACAGCAGACAACACCAGATTCATGGACTCCGGAGGGACCAGAGCCGCGACCAGGCCCAGCAATTGATACGCAAGGTTATTGATCGGCAGAAAATGCAGGAGAGAGGTAAAAACAATGACCAATGGAACCAGAGAAAGCAAAAAATAATAGGCCAGACCGGCAGCCACCGTAAAGACCCGATTGCGCCATAACTCGTCATAGACAATGCCGCTGAGTTGGACCAGCTGTTGGAAGAAGGGTTTTATGCAGGTTTTTTTGCGTTTTTTCATGCGTGGGCCCACTCTTTTCGATGAAAACTTTTCCCCGCAAGGATGCGCGGATTTGCTATCCCATGGCATTTGAGTGCAAGATTTCTGGCGATGGAAATATTTTCAATCTGTGAGGCCTTTCATGAAGCGTTTTTGTTTCTGTGTCCTGCTGCTCTGCAGCCTTCCTCTCATGGCAGCAACTCCGGAAAGGGTCACTTTTCCCAGCGGCAGTGAAACTGCTTCCGGTCTCTTATACCTACCCTCCGGAGCAGGGCCTCATCCCGCAATCATCGTCATTCATGAGTGGTGGGGCCTGAATGACTGGATAAAAGAACAGGCCAATGAACTGGCCGGAGAAGGATATGTGGCCCTGGCTGTGGATTTATATCGAGGTCAGGTGGCCTCGGATCCGGAAATGGCCCATGAACTTTCTCGCGGCCTGCCCCAGGACCGCGGAATTCGTGATCTGGTGGCTGCCTTCGATTTTTTGGCAAAACGCAAAGATGTGGATCCGCAGCGAATCGGCGCTGTGGGTTGGTGTATGGGTGGGGGCTATGCAGCGCAGTTTGCCGTGGCAGAACCGAATCTGCGGGCAGTTGCCATCAACTATGGCCCGCTTCCCACGGAAAAGGCCGCATTGGCCAGGATTCATGCCATGGTGCTGGGGAACTTCGGCGGCCAGGACCGCGGAATTCCGCCCTCTTCTGTAGAGGCCTTTGTTGCAGCAATGAAAGATCTTCACAAGGAAGTGGACGCAAAGATCTACCCCGATGCCGGCCATGCCTTTGAAAATCCAAACAACAGCCAGGGTTACAAGCCAGAAGACGCCAAAGATGCCCAGGAGCGGATGAAGAGATTTTTTGCTCGGACCCTGAAAGGGAATGGCTGAGGAGTATCCGATTCGGTAACAATTGTTGAATTTTTAAAATTTTTCTTGCTTCCTGCCCTTAAGCATGTTAACTATGCAGCCAACACAATAAAAAAAACCGCTTCTTCCGGTAACGGAAAAGCGGGAAATGGGCATAGCCATGAAAATTGGAACTACGATTCGGGGTTATCGGTTGCAAAAAGGGTTATCGCAGGGTGACATAGAAAAGCGCACCGGCCTGCTGCGCTGCTACCTGTCAAGGGTGGAAAACGGGCATACCGTCCCTTCGCTTGACACGCTTTCCAAAATAGCCAACGCGTTGGATTTACCGCTCTCACAACTTTTCGCCGAAGATACACTCGCCCAGGAGTTGAATACGCAGAAACTGAGCGATGAAGAGCTTCGCTTTCTCACACAGATACGCCGCTATTCCTCTAACCTCAATGACAGTGATCGGAAGCTGCTGCTCGCCATGGTGAAAAAGTTCGCAGCTACGGCTGTCCGCTGACAAGTCCTTCTGTAAACCGGGCCAGGGCATTCACTCGGATGTACCTGGCCTGTTTTATCTGCCTACATAAAACGAGTACACGCCAAAAGCAAGCAAAAGCAGGAAAAAGCCCATTCCCCACACCGCAAAACGGCGGCGCCGTAAAAAATCTTCGCGCGAGGCCCCGATTCGTGGCACCAGTGGTAATGCAAAGGCCAGTCCGCTTAAAAAACCTCCCAGGTGGGCCATATTGTCTATCTGAATACGCGTACGAGCAACCCAGGTCCCGGCCCCAATTACAAAATTCAGCACGGCAAACCAGATGACGCTCTTCCGCAGCCTGAGCACCTCCATTCTCGGCAGCGGCAGAAGGGGCGATTTCAACAAAACAATCAGAACGCCGGCCAGGCCAAAGACGGCACCCGATGCTCCCGCGCCGATAATGCCATTGGGCGCCCCAGGAAGGCCCGGATGGACGGCGGTGCTGAGCAGGTTTCCTCCCAGGCCCGTCAGGACATAGGCTGCAAGCATTCCAAAGGGACCGAGCAGCGGCTCTCCCAGAAGCCCCAGGTTCCACAGGCACCACATATTGCTGAGCAGATGGACCCACCCAACATGGGTAAACGTGGCGGTGAAAAGTCGCCACCACTCCCCATATTCAAGGACCACTCCCCCATTCAGGGCAAAGACTGAAAACAAGGAGCTGCGCAGGGTCGGCTCCACGATCGAGCCGCCATCCACCCACATGATGAGAAATACCAGGCAATTGAGGGCCACTAGAACGTAGGTGGCTGGCGCATACGCCCACCGCGATGGTCGGCGCACCTGCGCAGGGGGCGCATATTCGGGCTGCGGGGGCTGATCGTACCAGGAGTGCTGCTCTTCCCTGCTCTCCGGAGGAAGAATTTCCGGTCCGGCCTGCGTGGAATAGGGGCGTTCCCCCTGTGCATCCCTGTTGTTGTCCCACGCGCCCATAAAGCAGTCTCATTTAACCTTACCCCACTTCTGGTTGTTCTGCTTTTACAATCAGATTTTGACCCTTTATTTTCTCCAAGGAGTAAAGCTTGAGCGGCAGCAGACAGGTCCGGCGCGCATTATTGAGTGTGACAGACAAAACAGGGCTGGTGGATTTTGCCCGTCAACTGGCTAAACACGGCGTGGAGCTGGTCTCCACCGGGGGCACCGCTAAAACTCTTCGGGAGGCTGGACTTCAGGTCCGAGACATCTCAGACCTGACGGGTTTTCCCGAGATGCTGGACGGCCGCGTCAAGACGCTCCACCCGAAGGTCCACGGAGGTATCCTGCACATCCGTGAGAACGCCGAGCACGCGGCTGCGGTGAAGCAGCACGGCATCGAACCGATTGACATGGTCGTGGTCAACCTCTACGCCTTTGAAAAGACCGCTTCCCGTCCCGGGGTGACCTTTGCCGAAATGATTGAAAATATTGATATCGGTGGCCCATCGATGGTCCGCTCTGCTGCCAAGAATTTTGCAGATGTGGCCATTGTGACCTCTCCGTCGGACTACGCTTCCATTGCTGAGGAGATGGAAGCCAGTCAGGGCGCTCTCAAGTACGAAACCCGCTGGCGTCTGGCAAAGAAGGCCTTTGCCCTGACTGCCGCCTATGACACTGCCATCGCCAACACCTTAGAACAGATTGCCCCGTCTGGACCTTCCGAGACACCGGTCCAGTCTTCCGGACCCGCCTCCGCGCCTTTTCCTGAAATCTTGCGCATACACTACCCACTGGCCATGTCGCTACGCTATGGGGAAAACCCTCATCAGCGGGCTGCCTTATACACAGACGGCAGCGCTACCGGCATCGCTGGCAGCCACCAGATTCAGGGCAAGGAGCTGAGCTACAACAATCTGGTGGATCTGGACGCATGTTGGGAATTGGTCCAGGAATTCGACCAGACCGCCGTGGCCATCATCAAGCATACGAACCCTTGCGGGGCAGCAACGGGTGCAACGGTCCTGGAAGCCTATAAGAAAGCGCTGGAAGCCGATCCGGTGTCTGCGTTCGGGGGCGTCATCGGGGTGAATCGCGAGGTGGACGAGAAAGCGGCAGAGGAGATCACAAAACTGTTTGTCGAAGCCATTGCCGCCCCAGGCTTTACGGAAGGAGCAAAAGCCTGCTTTGCTACGAAGAAAAACCTGCGCCTGGTGGAAGTGAGACCAGCACAGACCCTTCGCGTACTCAAGCAGGTTTCTGGTGGGTTGCTCCTGCAGGATGCTGACCGCGGACACATCACCGTGGGTGAATTGAAGACCGTGACCGAACGCAAGCCAACCGAGGATGAGCTGGCCGCACTCATCTTTGCCTGGCGGGTCTGCAAGCACGTCAAATCCAATGCGATTGTTTACGCACGCAATGGCCAGACAATCAGCGTGGGAGCAGGCCAGATGAGCCGAGTGGACGCGGCGAAGTTCGGGGCCATGAAGGCCGTGCTGCCCCTCAAAGGATGCGTGGCCGCCTCCGATGCCTTCTTTCCATTCCCGGACGGCCTTGAGACCGTGGCCGCGGCGGGTGCCACGGCCGTCATTCAGCCTGGGGGGTCTGTCCGTGATGAAGAGGTCATTGCTGCTGCCAATAAGCTGGGCGTGGCCATGGTCTTCACAGGTATGCGCCACTTCCGGCACTAATGCTTTTTGAAAATGGTGGGCCGCAACCCCTTCTGTCCGTATTTCTTTCCCACAGGCCGAAAGGGACACCACCAAGGGCGGCTGTTATCTGAAGCCCAATCCGGTTTACAATCGTCTTAAAGTTGAGGATGCGCCATGAGAGCGCATCCAACTGATTCAGGCCGGGGATTACTGGCAGGGGTTCTTCTTGAAAATCAATAGCAAGGCCCGTTTGATACCGCACCATCGACTTCTATCCATTGCCACGCTGGCCCTGACCGTTTCCTGCTGGCCCGCGGCCCTGGCCCAGACGGCCCCCCAGCAGGACCAGAAGAAGGCTGCATCTGCCCCGGACCATTCCGCTTCCTCGCAGAAGCCGGACCGTGCCTCCGCCTACTACCATTACACGCTCGCACACATGTACGAAGAGATGGCCACCACCTATGGCCGTCCAGAATATGCCAATCGCGCCATTGAAGAATACAAGCTGGCGCTCAACGCCGACCCGGATTCTTCGTGGCTGAATGCTCACTTGGCAGAGCTTTACTTTGACACCGGCAGAGTACGCGATGCCATTGCCTCGGCCCAGGCAGAGATCCAAAAAAACCCTGACAATCTGGAAGCACACAAATTGCTTGGCCGCATCTATCTGCGGTCACTGGGGAACATGCAGAATGGCGGCCCGTCCGAGCAGATGCTCAAGCTGGCAATCAATGAATACAAGGAAATTGTCCGGCTAGAACCGAACAGTATCGAAAACCATCTCTTTTTGGGACGACTCTATACTCTGGACCACGATTCTGTTCATGCCGAAGAACAATTCAAGGCAGCGCAAAAGATTGATCCCGATTCTGAAGATGTTGTTCTCAATATCGCCGGGCTTTACACCGAGCAGGGAGACCTCCAGCGCGCCGCGCAGGTCCTGAGCGCGCTACCGGAAGATGACCAGACCCCGAAAACCCTTTATGCTCTGGGGCAGACCTATGAGCAGATGAAAGACAATCAGAAGGCCCTGGATGCTTATCAGAAGGCCTATGATCTGGAACCGGACAACCTCGATGTGGAGCGCGCCCTGGCCCAGTCTCAGCTCGCCAACGGCCAGAAAGACGCTGCGCTCAAGTCTTTCAAGGACATTGCCTCCAGCGACCCCAGCGACGCCCAGTCCCTGCTGAACATAGCCAAGATTGAGCGCCAGCAGGGAAAATATGAAGACGCCCTGGCGGCCCTGAAAAAGGCAAAAGACCTGGTCTCCGATTCTCTTGAAATCAATTTTGAAGAGGCGCTCGATTACGACGCCCTAGGGCAATTCGATCAGGCTGCACAGGTCCTGTCGAAACTCGTCTCTGATTCCGAACATGTTACCGGCCAATACACCGAAGGGGAGAAGAACAACCGCGCGGTGTTTCTTGACCGGCTGGCCAATGTCTATCGCGAGCAGGGCAAAACCGACCAGGCCATCGCCGCTTATCAGAAAATGGCAGCTCTTGGCGGGGACTACGTTTCCCGTGCCTATGCTTACATGGTGGACACATACCGCGATGCCCATCAGTACGACAAAGCGGTAGCTACTGCCCGTGAGGCTGTTACCAAAACGTCCAATGACCCGGATGCATCCCGCGACGCCAAGCTTATGCTGGCCATGCAGCTCTGCGATACGGGAAAGGCGGAAGAAGGCATCCGTCTGGCGAAATCTGTATTGAACGGATCTGCTGAGAACGACCGCAATGTGTATCTGCGCATGGCAGACATGTACATCCGTTTAAAACGGTGGAAAGACGCTGGAGAGGTCATCGACAAGGCCGATGCGCTCTCTACCAAACGGGACGACAAGGCCAACGTCTATTTTCTTCGCGGCGAACTGGAAGAGCGCCAGAAGCACTTTGATGAAGCGGAAACATGGTTCCGTAAGGTACTCGATCTCGAACCAAATTCCGCCGTTACCTTGAATTATCTCGGCTACATGCTGGCAGACCGGGGAGTGAAACTCAACGAGGCGCTGTCCATGATCAAAAAGGCCGTCCAGCTTGACCCGCAACAGTATGCTTACCTTGACTCTCTTGGCTGGGTCTATTTCAAGCTCGGCCAGTACAATCTGGCAGAGGAAAACCTGACCAGGGCCTTGGCGCGCAACAGTGGAGATCCCACGGTGCATGACCATCTGGGAGAGGTATACGAAAAAACCAATCGCCTGAAGCTGGCCGCCGCGCAATGGGAGCAGTCTTTGAACGATTACGCCCATTCTCTCTCCGCCGACGCTGATCCGGGCGATGTGAGCAAGGTCCAGAAAAAGCTGGATAGTGCCCGCGTCCGCCTCGCCCGGGAGTCCTCCGGTGCGGCCATGGCTGCACCGAAATAGCTTTATGCAGCTTTCGGCAGAATGCGCCGTCGCGGACAACGATCCGCTATTGACCTCGCGTGTATTTCCTGAGGACCCGCATCCTTATCGGTCGGCCTTCCAGCGCGATCGTGGACGCATCATCCACTCGCGTGCTTTCCGCCGCCTGGCCGGAAAGACGCAGGTATTTACCCACCGATACTCAGACCATTTTCGCAGTCGCCTGACGCATACCATGGAAGTTGCGCAGATTGCGCGCACGGTAGCCGCCGCGCTCGGGTTGAACCAGGACCTGGCAGAGTCCTTGGCTTTGGTCCACGATATCGGACACCCACCCTTCGGACATGCAGGCGAACGGGCCCTCGACGAGTCTTTGAAAAAGCATGGTCTCAGATTTGACCATAATCTTCATGCCCTGCGCACTGTTGAGCATTTTGAGCAGCGCTACGCTGCCTTTCGTGGCCTGAATCTCACCTTTGCTCTACGGGAGGGCATAATTAAGCACTCCCGCGATTACACGTCGGAAGAGCATCCTGAACTGGCCCCTTATGTTCTGGACAAACGGCCGCCCTTGGAAGCGCAGCTGATTGATCTGGTTGACGAGATTGCGTATCTGACCGCCGACCTGGACGATGGTATGGAAGCCGAAATCCTGCATCTGGAGGACATTCGACGGCATGTGCGTCTTTTTGACCAGTTTTATGTTTCGATGAAAGCGGCATGGCCTGATGCTCCGGAGAAGCTCGTTTTTCAGGAAACACTCAAGCGGATGCTGAATGCGCTGGTGGATGATCTGATTTCAGAAACCACCCGCCTCATCCAGAACCATGGCATCACCGCCCTGGAAGACATTCGCAATGCCCCACTAAGGGTTGCGCGGTTTTCACCATCCATGGAAGATCTACGCATGGAGGCCCGGCGTTATCTTTACTCCGAGCTGTATCATTGCGAAGAACTTGTCCGCGATCATGAAGAAGCCGCACATATTATTCAGGTCTTGTTTGATGCCTGGACGGCCGATCCCGATCTGCTTCCTGCCGGATACGCTTCACGAGTGGCTGAAGAAGGAGCTCCACGGGTCGTGGCCGACTATATTGCGGGAATGACCGATAATTTTATCTTCACGCAATACGACACATTCCGAGGCACCCATGTGGTCCAGGGCTGACGGGCCCGTTTTAGGGCGAAGTCCATCCGCCAGCATTCCGCAAAAATGCTACCCTTGTATGTGACCCTTTCCATGCACGAAAGCATCTCCGGGCCGCCTCCGGAAACACTTAGTCTTACCTCCGGTTCCCGTTTCATCCGCGCCTGCCTGCGCCGTCCGGTAGACCGGACCCCGGTTTGGTTTCTTCGGCAGGCTGGTCGTTACATGCCGGAATACCAGGCAGTCCGTAAACATCATTCCCTGTTGGAAATCTGTAGAACACCGTCGCTGGCCGCAGAGGTGACCATCACGGCGGCGGAAAAGCTCGATGTGGATGCAGCCATCATCTTTGCCGATCTCCTTCTGCCTCTTGCTCCCATGGGGCTGGACTTCGAATTTCAGGCCGGCGAAGGCCCCGTCGTCCACAAGCCGCTGCGCACTGCTGAAGCTGTCTCCCGTCTGCGCACGGACCGCACGGCTGAACTTGCGTATGTGGCAGAGGCGATTCAAAAAGTCGCAGCGCACTTTAAGGACAGCATTGCGCTCATTGGCTTCTGTGGTGCTCCCTTCACCCTGGCCAGTTACATGATTGAAGGTGGGGCCTCACGCCACTATATTGAAACCAAAAAAATGATGTATCACCAGCCCGCAGTCTGGCGCAGCCTGATGGACAAGCTGGTAAAGGTCCTGCACGAATATGCGCGGCAGCAGGTCGAGGCTGGAGCTGATGTCATCCAGATTTTCGATAGCTGGGCCGGAGTTTTGAGCATAGAAGACTATCGCGAGTTCGTATTGCCGCATGCCAGGACCCTTGTTCGTGAAGTCCAGGCCTCGGGAGTGCCTGTCATCTACTTTGGAGTGGAAACATCCAGCCTGATTGGTGCCATGCGCGAAACCGGAGCAGATGTTCTTGGGCTGGACTGGCGGGCCCCTCTCGGCGAGACATGGCGGTCTCTCGATTACTCCTGTGCGGTCCAGGGCAATCTTGACCCCATCACGTTATTTGCAGAACCTGAACTTCTACGCCACCGCGTAAAACAGATCCTCGATCAGGCCCGCGGCCGGCCCGGACACATCTTCAATCTCGGGCATGGTATCGTGCCAGGAACTCCGGTAGAGAATGTACAGTATGTCGTCCGCCTTGTGCGTGAGATCTCTGGCGAGGTAAAGCATGGCTGACCGTACAGCAGTCCTGCTGCTGGCCCACGGCACTCCAGACTCTGTCGAAGAGGTCCCGGAGTACTTACGCAATGTGACTGGAGGCCGCCCTCTGCCCGAAGCTGTGATTGAAGAAGTGCGGCATCGGATGCAGGCCATCGGCAAAAGCCCCCTCACACGCCTCACACTGGAACAGGGCCGCCTTCTAGCAGAACGTCTGAATGTCCCCGTCTACGTGGGGATGCGAAACTGGCGGCCATACATTGCAGACGTTGTGGCACAAATGGCCGAGGAACGCATGACCTCTGTTGTGGTCATCTGCCTGGCGCCTCAAAACTCCCGTACCAGCGTTGGACTCTACAAGCGCGCGGTTTTGCAGGCTGCAGGAAGCCGCATGAAAATCCACTTTGTCGAGGGATGGGCCAATCATCCACAACTGATCGAGGCCTTTGCGGAGCGCCTTGCACCCGTATGGCGAAAGCTTTCGGACCAGTTGAAGACCAGGGTCCCCGTCGTATTTACCGCACACAGCGTTCCCTGCCGGACCATACAACACAGCCCGGAACAGCCCCCTGATCCTTACGCTGTTGAAGCCAAGCTTACGGCCCGCTTGGTTGCCGAAAGTCTTGCGGAATTGTGCCCCTGGTATTTTGCCTTCCAGAGCCAGGGCATGTCGGGCGGCCCCTGGCTCGGACCAACCGTGGAAGAAACGCTCTTAGCACTTCAGCAGGAAGGCCATCGTGCAGCGATCATCCAACCCATCGGCTTTCTCTGTGATCATGTAGAAGTGCTCTATGACATCGACATCGCTTTTCGGGAGCATGCGAAGACCCTCGGTATGCATCTTGAACGTCCTCCGTCGCTCAACGATTCTCCTTTGCTGATTTCCGCACTGGCTGACATCGCGCGTCAGGGGCTTGCGCGCCTCGCCTCCTTATGAAGACCGCAGTCATTGGAGGAGGAATCGCTGGCCTTGCAGCCGCCTATGAACTTGCCCGCACCGGAAGGCCTTTCGTTCTTTACGAAGCGTCGCCAAGGCTTGGCGGCATCATTCAGACCATACGCCGCGACGGGTTTATTGTTGAATGCGGGCCTGATTCCTGGGTCACAGAAAAGCCCTGGGCGCAAACCCTTGTTCGCGAACTCGGTCTGGAAGAGGAACTCATCTCTTCCAATGACCACATCCGCCGGACCTACATCGCCCGGCACAGGCAGCTCATTCCCATACCTGACGGAATGCGGATGATGGTCCCTGGAGATCTTGAGGCACTGCGACATTCGCCGCTCTTCACTCAGGATGCGCAACTCGCATATACCCGCGAGCTGGAACGTGCTGCCGAACTGAAGGTCTCAGCTCTTCCGGAAGGCTCCGATGAATCCGTGGCCGACTTTGTACGCCGCCACTTTGGCGACGAAGTGACCGCCACCCTCGCCGCTCCGCTGCTGGCAGGCGTCTTTGGCGGGAGTATTCAGGATCTGAGCGTCCGCGCTATCCTGCCCGCATTCGTAAAAATGGAACGCGAGTACGGTTCGCTCGTATTGGCCCTGCAACAGCAAAAGCGAAGCTCGGGTCCGGCGCCTGTTTTCACCACACTGCGCTCAGGTTTACAGACTTTGACTGACAGCATGGCTGCGACATTGCCTGCCTCTTCCATACGGTTAAACACGTCGGTCACCGCACTGGCCCGCAATGGAGCCATCTGGCGCGTCTTTACGCCGCTGGAAAGCGAGAGTTTCGATGCCGTGGTTCTGGCGACTCCGGCCGATGTGACCCGCTCGCTGCTTGCCCCTTTGGATCCGGCCTTTGATTCTCTGTTGGCGATGGACGCCTCATCGGCCATCGTCATTGCCCTGGCCTTTCTGCCGACAGATGCGGAGACGATACAGATCCCTCGCGGATTTGGCTTTCTTGTACCCCCTGCCAACGGCCCTCTCGTACACGAGCCACAATTGCTCGCCTGTACCTTCGTCGAGCAGAAATTTCCGCATCGAGCGCCGCCGGGAGCTGTGCTTCTGCGCGCATTCTTCGGCGGAGATGACGCACCGCGCCTGCTGGGTCGGTCTGACGAAGAACTGCTGGCCCTGGCCCACATGCAGCTCTCCCAATATCTGGGCCACCTGCCCGAGCCGTCCTTTACTGTTGTTCGTCGCTGGCCCCGGTCCCTTCCGCAATATGCTGTGGGGCACCTCACAAAAATGAACCTGCTTGCCAGTCGGCTTCGTTCCCTGCCCGGCCTTCGGCTGATTGGCAATGCCTATCACGGTGTCGGGCTGCCGGACCTCATCCGGCAGGGTCGTGAAGCGGTCTGTTAAAAGCATCCCTTCTGTGAAGGAGACAGGATGCACCTCCAGGTTTCAGGGTTAGGATGCTTCCGGTGTTGGCTTCCAGCGCAGGACCGGTTTGCGGGCCGCAGTCGTTTCATCCAGGCGTGAAACGCGGGTGGAATGCGGTGCATTCAGCACGAGTTGGGGATTTTCTTCAGCCTCGCGCGCAATCTGTCGCATCGCATCGATGAACAGGTCCAGTTCCTCACGCGATTCGCTCTCCGTCGGCTCAATCATCAGTGCTCCTGGCACGATCAGCGGGAAGGAAACCGTATAGGGATGAAATCCATAATCAATAAGGCGCTTAGCAATGTCTCCCGTTTTGATGCTGTTCTTTAGCTGCCTGCGGTCGCTGAAAACAACCTCGTGCATCGAAGGCGTCTTGTAGGGCAGATCGTAAACATCTTCGAGCTTCTTGCGAATATAGTTTGCGTTCAATACCGCATCTTCTGTGGTCTGGCGCAGACCGTCCGGCCCATTTGCAAGAATGTAGGCCAGCGCACGCACGAACATTCCGAAGTTTCCATAGAAAGCGCGTACACGCCCAACGGATTCAGGCCGATGATAGTTCCAGTGAAGCTGACCATCGCTTCCGTTCTCAAGGACCGGCACGGGCAGATACGGCTCAAGGACCTTCTTGCAAGCCACAGGGCCCGAGCCTGGACCACCGCCGCCATGTGGAGTGGAAAAGGTCTTGTGCAGGTTCAGGTGCATCACGTCCACGCCAAAATCACCCGGACGTGTCTTGCCACAGAGAGCATTCATGTTCGCGCCATCCATGTATAGCAGGGCGCCCTTTGCGTGGAGGATGTCCGCAATTTTATGAATTTCGTTTTCAAAGACGCCCAGCGTCGAAGGATTCGTGAGCATCAGCGCAGCGGTATCTTCATTGACCATCTGCTCCAGCGCAGCCACGTCAATGCCGCCCAATGCGTTTGATTTGATATTCACCACCTGGTAGCCGCAGACCGCAGCTGTGGCTGGATTGGTCCCATGTGCCGAATCAGGAATCAGAATGTTCTTGCGTGTATTTCCCTTTGAGCGATGATAGGCGCGGATCAGCAGGATTCCGGTAAACTCGCCATGCGCTCCTGCTGCCGGCTGGAGCGTGATGGCATCCATGCCGGTAATTTCGATGAGGCAGTCCTGCAACAGCTTGATGATCTGCAATGAGCCTTGCGAGAGCGACTCTGGCTGATACGGATGCGCCTCCGCAATTCCTTCTAGACGCGACACAAACTCGTTTACGCGAGGGTTGTACTTCATCGTGCAGCTGCCCAGAGGATACATGCCAAGGTCAATGGCGTAGTTCCATGTGGAAAGGCGCGTAAAGTGGCGGATGATCTCAATCTCGCTCAGTTCCGGTAAAGTGCCTGTGCTCTCGCGCACGGCCCCGCCCAGCAGCTGTGCCGGGTCCACCTGCGGCACATCTAACGGAGGCAGCTTGTAGGCCTTCTTGCCGGGAGAAGAGAGTTCAAACGACAGTTTTTCATTCTGGGTAAGATGTGCAGTGACTTTGCGCGTCGTTCCTGTAAATGCTTGTTCGGTTGCCATGAAAAATCCTTACCTCAGACCGTGGTTCCAACGGGCGCTTCTGACAATACAGAAGCGGCCGCGTCTATCTGTTCCTTGGTGGTCAGCTCAGTTGCGCACCACAGCGTTGCTTGACCCAGCTCCGGATACCACTTCTTCAGCGGCACCCCGCCAATGATCCTGTTTTCCAGCAGCCTTGCATTCAGTTGCTCCGGAGCTTCGCTGGTCTCAACTACAAATTCGTTGAATCGGGGCGACCCGGCAAAGAGCAGCCTGCCACCTTCACTCAGTCTGTTGGCGGCATACTGGGCCTTGGCCAGGTTCTGCACTGCCAGCTCTTTCAGTCCTTCCTTGCCATAGACCGTCATGAAGATGGTGGCCATCAGCGCCACCAGCGCCTGGTTCGTACAGATGTTTGAGGTCGCCTTTTCGCGCCGGATATGCTGCTCACGCGTGGAAAGCGTCAGCACAAACCCCCTGCGCCCGTCCTTGTCTTTTGTCTCGCCTACAAGTCGGCCAGGCATCTGCCGCAGATATTTTTCCTTTGCTGCCAACACTCCACAGAATGGACCGCCATAGCTTGAGGCCACTCCGAAGGACTGCGCCTCCAGAGAAACAATGTCAGCCTCTACTGGAGGACGCACGATGCCCAGCGAGACCGCTTCTGCAATGGAAACAATCAGCAATGCGCCTCTTTTGTGCGCAATCTCAGCAACGGCCGGAATGTCTTCGACAATCCCAAAGAAATTCGGCGACTGCACCAGCACACAGGCCGTTTCTTGCGTGACCATCTGCTCCAGGGCCGCCAGATCCACCCGTCCATCCGGTCCGTAGCCAGCTTCATGCGCTGAGTGCTCCTGGTGCTGCGAATAAGTCTCCATGACCTCGCGGTATTCCGGATGCACGGTCCGGGCCACGACGACACCATCCCGCCCGGTAATGCGAACGGCCATCATCACCGCCTCTGCCGCGCCGGTCGAGCCGTCATACATTGAAGCATTGGCGATGTCCATCCCGGTCAGCTCGCAAATCATGGTCTGAAACTCAAAGATGGCCTGGAGTGTGCCTTGTGTAATCTCGGCCTGATACGGCGTGTATGAGGTCAGAAATTCGCCACGCTGCACCAGCGAATCAATCACGACCGGACGGTAATGGCGATAGGCGCCTGCACCAAGAAAGCTCGCATAACCGACAGCGTTCTGCGCGGCGGCAGCCTTGAAGTGGTCCACAATCTCTGACTCGCCCATCTGGCGCGGAATCCTCAGGTCCCGCTGCAAACGGTACTCTTCAGGAATTGTGGCGAAAAGATCGTCAATAGAAGACACGCCTATCTCACGCAGCATTGCTGCGCGCTCAGCAGGCGATTTCGGGAGATAACGCATGTGTGGTCCTTCTTGCAAAACGGGGCGACAGCGCCAGTCTTCTGCTTTTGAAACAATACAAAACTAGACCCAGCCATACACCGGAGTCGAGGCAATGTCTGAGTACACGCAGGAGAAAACTGCTAGTGTCCGGTCTCTTCGGCGATGTACTTTTCATAGTCTGCCGCAGTCAAAAGCGACTCCAGCTCCGCCGGATCACTCAGCTCCACCTTCATGATCCAAGCCGAGTGTGCATCTGAGTTGATCTTCTCCGGCGCCGATGTCAGTTCTTCGTTCACCTCGGTCACTGTTCCGGTCACTGGCGAATAGAGGTCGGAAACGGCCTTCACCGACTCAACGCTGCCAAAGACCTCGCCCTTCTTCAGGCTCGCACCAACTTTGGGCGATTCGACAAAAACAATATCGCCCAGCGAGTTCTGGGCGTAGTCCGTAATGCCGACCTTGCCAGTTTTACCATCGGCCTCAATCCATTCATGCTCACGGGTATAGCGGTAATTTGCAGGATATGCCATGAAATTTTCTCTCTCTTATTGTACGGTCTAAACGGCTATTTCTTTGGGCGACGGTAAAAGGGTATCGGCACCACCTTTGTCTTCACCATCGAGTTGCGCACCTGCACAAAGACTTCGGTATCCAAAGCTGCATATTCACGCGGTACAAAGGCCAATGCAATGTTTTTCTTCAGGAACGGAGCGGGCGATCCACTGGCGATTGCGCCTATCTGAGTACCCGCTTCGTTAAACACGCCGTAGCCGTCGCGAGCAATGCCGCGTTCGATGACTTCCAACCCCACCAGTTTGCGTTCAGGGCCGCCATTTGCCAGAATCTGCTGCAATGCCTCGGAACCGATAAATGGCCCCTTTTCCAGTTTGCAGAAGCGGTCCAGGCCGGCTTCAAAGACGTTGATCGTCTCAGAAATCTCATGTCCATAAAGCGACAACGCTGCTTCGAGTCGCAGCGTGTTGCGCGCGCCCAGTCCGCAGGGCAGAATGCCGAACTCCTTGCCGGCCTCCAGCACCTCTTCCCAAACGCGCCGGCTCGTTGCTTCATCCGACGGGATGTAAATCTCAAAGCCATCTTCGCCCGTGTATCCGGTGCGCGCAATCAGCGTATTCGGCAGACCACAGACCGTCCCCCACTTGAACCAGTAGAACTTGATCGTGGAAAGGTCCACGTTGGTCAGCTTTTGCAGCGTTTCAGCCGCCTTCGGCCCCTGGATGGCAAGCTGCGTGTAGTAGTCGCTGTAGTCGCTCACGTGGCAATGGAACTTCTGCGCATTGCTCCGGACCCAGTTGTAGTCCTTCTCGCGGGTCCCGGCATTGATGACGATCAGATAATCATTGTCAGAAAATTTGTGGACGATCACATCATCCACAAACGTTCCCTGCGGATAGAGCATCGCAGAATATTGCGCCTGTCCTACCTGGAGCTTGGCGGCATCATTCATGCAGATGTGCTGGACGGCGTCGAAAGACTCCGGGCCTCGCAGTTGAATGTCGCCCATATGACTTACATCAAACAACCCTACACCGGTGCGCACGGCCATGTGCTCGGCAATGAGACCAGAATATTCCACCGGCATGTCCCATCCGCCAAAATCCACCATTTTGGCACCCATCTGGCGGTGGACGGCGTTCAGCGCGGTTTTGCGAAGCGCAGGAGAAGCAGTTGTAGACACAGCATTGTCCTTCAGACGTAAAGTGCAGAACTTTTTACGCTAAAGCATTTCGCAGATGCTGTAAACCGGGGGGCTTTGAACAGCTTCACAATCTCAAAGAACTTCATTTGTCCGCGTAATAACCATCTCGCGTCTGCACAAAGAGGTCTTTTTTCTTGGCCGTCAAAGTAATCTTATGATAGCTGCCATCGGCGCTGAATTTGTCGGGCGTGTACCCCAGCATATACTGTGAACGCAGATCCTCAGCGATGGCGGAATAAATCTGGTCAAAGTTTTCCTTCTTTTTCGCCTCATACATGCGGCCGCCTGTTTCCTGCGCAATCTGGATCATGATCTTCTTGCCATCCACTTGAGGCCCTTCGGCTGGATGTTGCCCTCCTCGCCCGCCAGGGTAGCCCCCGCCACCAGGATACCCACCTCCGCCGGGCCACCCACCGCCCATGCCGATGCGGGGACGCCCGTAACCTCCCCCACGATTGCCAAAGTCATGAGGTTGTTCCCCTTGAAAATAAATCGTATAGACGACCGTATTTGCGCGCTGCGCCGCCTCGATCGCCGAGTGCAGTGTCTCCTTGCTGCCGCGGTCCTTGCCATCGCTCAGAACAATCAGCGCCTTGCGCCCCTGCTGCTTTTTCATCAATTCATCTGAAGCAAGAAAGATGGCGTCATAAAGCTGCGTTCCTCCGCGATGCATACTCCGGTCGCCCTCCTGTCCGGAATCAGAGGTATCGCTCACGCGCGTCGGGCCTAAATCATCCAAGGCGGACGCCAGCTTTTCCTTTGCGTTGGTCAGGTCCTCCAGCAGTTCGACCTCGCGGTCAAAATGAATGAGAAAGGCCTGGTCCTGCGGCTTGACCAGCATCTGGTTTAAAAAGCTCTTGCTGGAGGTCTTTTCCTGGTCTAGCGCATTTCGCATACTGCCACTGGTGTCCACCAGGAGCCCCAGCGTCAGCGGAAGGTCTGTATCCAGACTGAAATATTTGATGGTCTGTGGACGTCCGTCTTCCATCAAAGTGAAATCGTCCTTCGTCAGGTTGGTCACAATCTGGCCCTTCTTGTCACGGACAGTTACAGGAAGCGTGACCACTTTCACATTTACGGTCAAGGTCGTGGAAGATGCAGAAGATGTTGCGGGCTGGCCGGCTTGCGCAAAACAAACAGGTAGACGGACACACAGGGCCATCAACGGCACAAAAAGGCAGAGCACATGTTTCGTCTGGGATCTCATCATGACTGCTGTTGATTAGACGGACGAGTGCCCTTTCCGGTTGAAGCCTGACCGCAAGCATGAAAAGGGAAAAAGGTTCGTTTATCCGGCCTTCCTGCGCCTGCCAGAGGACTTCGCCGATGCAGTCTCCCTCTGCGGGGCTTTCTTCCCTACCGCCTCTTCCTGCTGCTCCATGCTCTTCCTGAGCGCATCCATGAGATTGATGACCGGCGCCAGCTTCTTTTTCGGTCGCTTCTCGCTCTTTGTAACCATCCCGGCCTCTTTTTCCTCGACCAGTTTCAGCACGCGGTCCTGATATTCATCTTTAAATTTGTCAGGATTGAACTTTGCCGTCAGTTGTTTCATAAACTGCTCGGCCAGCTCCACCTCGGCCTTTTGCAGACTAATCTTCTCCTCGTCCACACCGTATTCGGCGATCTCACGCACTTCTGCCGGATAATACAGCGTGTGCAACACCAGGCCTTTGTGATAAGGCCGGATCATCACAATCTGCTCCCGCTGGTGCAGCGTAATTTTGGCAATCGCACCCAGCTTCAAGTGCTCCATGCCCTTCAGGATGAGCGTATAGGCCCGGCGGCCCGGTTCTTCAGGGACCGTGTAATACGAGGTCTGGTAATACAGCGGATCCACCTCATCGAGCTTCACGAACTGTACAATCTCCATCGTTTCGGAAGACTCGGCCTCCAGTGCCTTTAATTCCTCCGGAGTCACCTGGACATAAGTGCCCTTGTCAATCGGATAGCCTTTGGCAATTTCACTGCGCTCCACCACACGTTCGCAGGTCGGACAAAACAATTGCTGCTTTACTTTCGTCCCGCAGACGGCGTGGACCTGGTTGAAACTCACATGCTCTTCACGAGCTGCGACGAACAGGTGAATCGGGACCGAGATCAGACCAAAGGAGATATAGCCTTTCCAGACCGTAGACGCCATAATGCAAACCCTTTCGGCAGCAAGCAGTTAGGATGTGAATTGTACACTGGCTGGATGGCTGATTGCACTAAAAATGATGCAGGACAAGCAAAAGGGTGGGAGCGGCAAGAAAGAAAGGCCTAGCCGAGCATCTTCTCCAGCCGCTCTGCGTCAAAGCCAATCATGACTTCCTCCCCGACCACGATCGTCGGTGTTGAACGACTGTTTAACTCCATCAACTCACGCAAAGCCGCCGGGTCCGCCGTCACGTCCTTATATTCAAACGGCACCTTACGCGAGGAAAGAAAATGCTTCGCGGCAAAACATGGAGGGCATCCAGGCTGGCTGTAAAGAATGACGCGCTTCTGAGACATCGTGCTTTCTAAAAGATGCTACATTCCTGGGGCAAGATTCAATGGAATCCTGGTCCTTCTCAAAAACCTCTAGTTATTGACGTAGTTACTGACGGCCTTCCCGCTTCTGCGCAAGGACCATTCCACGCGGCGTAGGCAAAAACACGCACGAGAGCAGTCCTTCTCTTTCCAGGGCAAATGCCGCTTCCCTTACCACTCTTAGATGGGAACTGGCATCATGAATCAATACAACTCCGTTGGAAGAAATCTGGGGCAGGAAGCGCTTGACTTCCGCAGCACGAATCTCCATGTCGCTGTCGGAGTAGAACAGGTCAATCGTTCCCTCGACCTGCATTTCCAGGCTGGATTCATTCCTCAGATCGACCCAATCCGCCAGCCCGGAAGCTGCAATTCTCTCTTTTGCCCTGGCATATACCACGGGATCAAACTCACAGCTTACAATCCTGCCAAATCCATTGGCTTTCAGTCCTTTGGCAATCCAAAGGGTGCTGGCCCCAAGAAAAGCGCCGGTTTCCACCACCAATTGCGGCTTGATGGTCATCACAAGCGTCTGCAAAAACTCAAGCACTTCAGCCTCTGCCGTCATAGAGTCATACATGTGCCAGCGTTCCGGATGTGGACACTCTGACGTGGGCCGATGATACTCCGGCAGCAGTGCTCCACCTGCGCGCTCTGCCTGCAGCATGACCTTATGTTCTTGTTTCAGTTTCTTACGGAACAACCTCATGCGGTGCCTTCCCTCCGCCATTGTACTTGCGCGGAGGCTGCCCTCTTATAATGCCTGTACATGCAGGCCACAGTACAACATCCAGCGGAGTTTTCGCGAATTGTTCTCATCGGCTTTATGGGGGCCGGCAAATCCACCGTGGGCTCTTTGCTCGCACCGCACCTCGGATGGCGCTTTCAGGATGCAGATGTCGTGCTGGAGCAGCAGGCCGGCCAGACCATCGCGGAAATCTTTTCCGGCCGCGGCGAAGCAGCTTTTCGCCGGATGGAAGCTGACGTCATCCGCGCCTTACTGCGCGAAGAAAACCTGGTCCTGGCCGTAGGTGGAGGCGCCATTGAAACCGAAGTGACCCGCGAGGCTATCTTCTCCGCGCCGAAGACCTGCGTGGTCTTTCTGGAGGCCCCTCTGGAGACCATGGTTGCAAGATGTGAGCAGCAGGCCGGGGCCGCTGTTCGTCCGGTGCTGCAGGACCGCGACCGTCTAGAAGCAAGATTTGCAGCCAGGCTGCCATATTACCGCCAAGCGCATCTTGTGGTAGAGACGGCCGCGCGCTCCCCTGAGGAAACGGCGCGGCACATCATGGAATCTCTAAATCTTTTTTCCGAGGAAGGCCGCCCTGCATGAAAAGTCGCACTCTGCGCAGCGACATTGTCTTTACCTTTTCCCTTGCCCTGGCCCTGATCCTTGCCTGGTATGTCCGCAATGTCCTGCTCCTGATTTACGTCAGCGCACTCTTTGCCGTGGTCCTGACGCCCGTAGTGAAGGGCATCATGAAGGTTCGCATTGGCCGATGGAGCCCGGGCCGGGGAGTGGCCATCCTGGTCCTTGTGGTTGTCGTTGCCGGCTTCGCAACCATGTTCTTCATTTTTGCCTTGCCTCCGGTGGCACGCGACCTGCGCGAGTTCATCAGCGAACTTCCAACCCGCGGCCCGCAGTTGCTGGCACGCATTCGGAAGATTCCCCTGATGCAGCGGCTCGACGTCAACTCCCTCAATACACGCATTCAGGACTTCGCCGCGAACTTCGCAACCTACA
This sequence comes from Pseudacidobacterium ailaaui, assembly GCF_000688455.1. Taxonomy (NCBI): domain Bacteria; kingdom Pseudomonadati; phylum Acidobacteriota; class Terriglobia; order Terriglobales; family Acidobacteriaceae; genus Pseudacidobacterium; species Pseudacidobacterium ailaaui. Next base: position 3,134,504 of record NZ_JIAL01000001.1, on the reverse strand, counting down.
TTTTTCTTTCGGCAAAACACTGGGCCAGCAAGCTTTTTGACATCATTACCGGCATCGTCCTGACGGTTTACTTCATGCTGGAAGGGGAGAAGGCCTATCACTGGATGCTGAGCTTCTTCCCAGTTGAGATGCGTCAGCGGCTCGACAAAACTCTGGTCCGAGCCGAAGCGCGCATGGGCCAATGGCTTTTAGGACAGGGCGCGCTCATGCTGATTCTGGGCACCTGCAGCACAATTGTTTTTGTTGCCCTGCATCTGCGATATGCCTACGCTCTGGGCGTCCTGATGGGTCTGTTCAACATCATTCCCATAGCCGGGGCCATCATTACCGTCTCTTTGGCCCTCATGGTAGCTGCCATCGATTCCTGGGGCCGTGTGCTGGGCGTCGCTATTTTCTACGCAATTTATGCACAGTTGGAAACCTCGTTCCTTACCCCTCGAATTATGCAGTCGCGCGTAGACCTCCCAGGACTGGCGATTATTATCGCACTGATGCTGGGTGCGGCCCTCGATGGTGTCCGTGGGGCCCTGGTTGCGGTGCCGACTGCCGTTTTGGTCGCGGTCCTGCTTGATGAATATGCGGTGCAGAGCGAACCTGTGATTTGCGGTCCCCGCTCGCTTTCGGAGGTTGAAAACCTTCACTCGTGAGCTGAAATCCAGCGCCACGGCAATTCCCCCGTCAATTCAGCTCTTTCCGTTGGTATCATGGAGAGTGGTCTTGACGGTAAACTTCATACCATTCCGAGCGAAACAGGCATGACGCCCGCCGCACCTGCGTCTGTGGCTGAAGAACAGGCCATCCTGGAACGGCCAGCGCCTCTTCGCGCTGGAGAAACGGCCTTGCGTCTTGCAGATTATGCTGAGCTTTTCAAGTTCCGCGTCACGGCACTTGTGGTCATGACTGCATGGGCCGGCTTTTATCTGGCGTCTGTGCGTAGTCGAATCAGTAGTTTGCAACCTGGCCTCCTTGCCGCCCTCGTGGGCATTGGTCTGGTCTCTGCCGGATCTGCGGCGCTCAATGAAGTCCTAGAGCGCCGTCTTGACGCCCGGATGGTCCGTACCGCCCAGCGGCCAGTGGCCTCGGGCCGCATCGGCCTGCTCCATGGCCTGACCCTCGGCATGGTTGCCATCGTCTCCGGCGCACTGTGGCTCACTTACGCGACGAACCTGCTTACGGGAACTCTCACCTTGCTGACGGCTTTTAGCTATGTCGCCATTTATACCCCTCTCAAGCGATATACCACCCTTGCAACTTTTATCGGGGCTTTTCCGGGAGCCATGCCTCCCTTACTCGGCTGGACTGCCGTCCGCGGGACCATTGAATGGCCTGCCGTGGCGCTTTTTGCCATACTCTTCGTCTGGCAGTTTCCGCATTTCATGGCCATTGCCTGGCTTTATAAGGAAGATTATGGACGGGCCGGAATCCGCATGTTGCCTGTGGTGCAGCCGGACGGATGGTCTACGGTGCTTGAAGCCATTACGTACGCAGTGCTCATGATCCCCGTCAGCCTGCTCCCGGTCTATTTGCACATGACCGGCCGAATTTATGGCGTGACAGCATTGCTGCTGGGAATTTTCTATCTGGCCTATACTTTGCGTTTTGCTCGTATCACACGCGCGCGCAGTGTGGTCGAATCGAAAATGTATGCGCGCGACCTCCTCAAGGTGAGCGTGATCTACCTGCCCCTTCTGCTCACCGTGCTCATGCTCAACGCGGCAGGAAAGTAGTGTGATGATGGCCTCTGTTCAGGAACCAGCCGTATATAGAACAAGTCCCGCGCCGCAGAACTCCGCTGGCGCAGCACCGCCCATCGCTTTGTCGCAGCTTACTCATGATTACGGAGGGAGGCTGGCCCTGGACCATCTTTCCTTCGAGGTGCGTCCGGCAGAGATCTTCGGCCTGCTCGGACCGAATGGCAGCGGCAAAACCACACTTTTCCGGATCCTCTCCACACTCATGGTGCCGACAAACGGGACCGCTCGCATTCAGGGTTTCGACGTTGCCCATGAACCCAACCGGGTCCGCCAGCAGATTGGCATCGTCTTTCAGGCGCGCAGCCTCGACATCAAACTCACGGTTGGAGAAAACCTCAGACATCAGGGCCACTTGTACGGGCTGAAAGGCGCCACCCTTAAACGACGGATCAGCGAGGTGCTCTCTCGTGTCGGACTGCTCGACCGCATCAGGGACAGCGTAGAGACCCTCTCCGGAGGGATGCAGCGCCGTGTCGAACTGGCCAAGGGACTCATTCATTCCCCTTCTGTCCTTCTGCTGGATGAGCCTTCTACCGGTCTGGATCCCGGAGCACGCCGCGATGTCTGGCAGTATCTCAAGATGCTCCGCGATGAGGAGGGTGTGACCGTGCTTGTAACGACCCATCTGATGGAAGAAGCAGAGCATTGCGACCGCCTCGCCATTCTGAATCAGGGGAAACTGGTTGCACTCGGTTCGCCCTCTGATCTGAAATCAGAGATTGGCGGTGATGTGGTCATCTTTGAGACCACCAGCGCCTCTGACGCGCAGGAGCTGGCCGAGAAGATCGCCAATCGCTTTCTCCTCGCACCCTCTGCCCTCGGCAACACGGTCCGTCTGGAACGGGAGCAAGGCCATAAATTCGTCACCGAGGTGGTGGAAGCCTTCCCGGGCCTGGTCCAGGGAATTTCTGTCTCCAAGCCCAGTCTGGAAGATGTTTTCATTCAGCGCACCGGTCACCGCTTCTGGACAGAACAAGAAATCAGTACAGGGATCAAGGAGGACTGATTCATGGCTACCGTTGTCGCAACTGCATCTGCGCCAAAGGCCCTTCCTTCACGGAACGCCAGTCTCTGGACTGCGGCCCGCACCCTCTGGGAGCGTGAAATTGTCCGTTTCTACCGCCAGAAGGCGCGCGTCGTCGGCGTGATCGCTTCACCGCTTTTGTTCTGGTTCGTGCTTGGCTCAGGCTTTGCTCACAGTTTTCACAGTAGCGGCACCGGTTCCGACCAGTATTTGGCCTATTTTTTTCCCGGAGCTGTCGTGATGATTGTTCTCTTCACGGCCATTTTCAGCATGATGTCGCTCATTCAGGACCGCAATGAGGGATTTCTGTTGTCGGTCATGGCTGCTCCCGTAAGTCGCTCGGCCATCGTGCTCGGCAAGGTCATGGGCGGCACAACTTTGGCGGCCATCCAGGGCATGATCTTTCTGCTCTTTACTCCGCTGGTTGGCGTGCACCCCTCTCTCACTGCGATTGCCCTCAGCGTGCTCACCATTGCGCTTATCAGTTTTGAGCTCACTGCGCTCGGCTTCGCAATCGCATGGCCCATGGATTCACCTCAGGCCTTCCATGCCATTGTGAATCTTCTTCTGTTGCCGCTCTGGATGCTTTCAGGTTCTATCTTCCCTGCAAGCGGGGCCATCGGTTGGTTGCGTGTGCTGATGCGCCTGAACCCGCTTACTTACGGCACTGACGCATTGCGCAATGCCCTCTTTCCCACGCAGACAACCGATTTCTCTTTGGAAACCAATCTTGGTGTGACGATGGTCTTTTGCTTCCTGATATTTGCCGCCTCCTGGGCAATTGTGAACCGCAGAACCAATCAGCCAGCAGCCTGATACGACAAGGTAGGAGACGCAATGATGGCAAAGGCAACTGCACAAACGATAGAAAGTCAGCCGAAGGCCCCCATCACGGCCCTGATTCTCATCAGCGGGGCCGCCAGCGCCTTTTTGTTCTGGCTGATTTATGTACACCCTCCGTCGCAGGAATACGCCACAAGGCTGCTCTTTCTGCCTGCCTTGAACGCCCTTTTTAATGGGATGAGCGCCATTGCCCTGGCCATCGGTTTTTCCTATGTTCGTAAAAGAAATCTGACCGCGCACCGCGCCTCCATGCTTACGGCCTTCGTCTTCTCCGTGCTCTTTCTGGTTTCCTACGTGATCAATCACGCTCTGCATGGGGAAATGCGCTTTGCTGGGCACGGTCCCGTCCGGACAGCTTATCTGGTTTTGCTGATAAGCCATATTCTGCTCTCGGTTGTGGCCCTGCCCATGGTCCTGATTACGTTCTTCTTTTCCCTTACAGGACGCTTTCCGCAGCACAAAAAGCTGGCGCGTTTCACGTTTCCGGTCTGGATGTATGTTTCCGTCACGGGGGTCATTGTTTATGTCATGCTGGCTGCATGGCGATGAAAGAAGATATGCCGATCGCTGCTGAAGCTCCCACTCAGCCCACATCTGGCGATGGTACCCGTCAGTTGTTGCTCTCTGGCATATGGACAATGGCCGCGGGACTGGCTTCTGTGGGCCTGGCCAAGTTTGTTTTTGGAGGCATCGGACCAGAGGGCCCGCATACCAATCCTGGCTGGATTGCTCTGATTGTTGCCATGATGTGCCTGCCCTTTGGCTCTCTGCTTTTACTGCTGGGACTGGCCAAGTGGCTGCGAAACCGCAAGGGATAATCCAAGCGACCGCTCCTTTATGCGCTGAGCCGGGCCAAAACTCCCCTCAGCAGCATAAAGAATCTATAAATACCTTCTGAAGTGTGGTTTACGGTTTTAACTTCGAGAAGAGGTTAAACTTGGAAACATCGTTAAACATGACGAAGACCGCAAAGATGACCAGCACCACAAACGCCACCTGATAAATACGTTCCTTGAGTTGCTGGTTCAGGTCCCGACGCAGCGTGCCCTCAATCAGCAGCAGCAGAATCATTCCACCATCCAGGATGGGAATGGGCAGCAGATTGAAGATGCCGAGGTTCAGGCTAATCAGGGCCATGAGCGTAATGATGGGCTGCCAGCCTGGCATGGAAATGGCTTCCCCTGTCTGCCGCGCAATGCCAATCGGCCCACTTAGCTGCTGGATGTTGGATTGACGGGTCACCAGACGGTGCAGCACATCGAGGATCAACCCGGAATTTTGCAGGTTAAAGCTCACAGAGTGACGTACAGCCTGCGGAAGCGGCAACTGCTCCACACGGAATGGAGGCAGGTAGGGCTTGAATCCAAGCCGGTAGCTGGTATGTCCTGTGCCATCATCCCCCAGGGCCGGAGTCATGGTGAGGTGCAGCGTTTTGCCGTTGCGGAGCACGGTAAGTACAACAGGCTTGCTACCATTCTGCTGGAGGTAGGCCACGACTGCTGAGGTCCAGTGAAGCTCCTGACCATCAATGGAAAGGATCTCATCTCCCGGCTTCAGGCCGGCTTTTTCCGCTGGATATCCCGGCTCGACATCATGCACTTTCAACGGGCCATCCTGATAGCGCGGAATCAAACCGACTGATTCCACCTCGAAATCATCGCTTTTGTTTCCATCCAGCAGGTAAAGCTGGGTAGAAAACTGCTGTAACTGGCCATCTACCTTGCGTTCTACCGTCACCGGAACTGTGGAATTGGCATCCAGCGCCGCCCGGATACGGACTTTTTCCCAGGTAGGATTGACGTCTTTATCGAAGCGGACAATGCGGTCGCCGGATTGAATGCCGGCATGGGCCGCTGCCGAATTCTGCGGTACGAAATCAACCACAGCTGGGCCTGAAAGGTACTGGTCTACCTCGTTGTGCATCATGTAATAGCCGGTCATGAGCACAAAGGCCAGGACAAAGTTTGCCGCAGGACCGGCCAGCCCGATCAGGATGCGCTGCCAGCGAGGATGCGAGGAAAATTCTCCTGGATCTCCAGTGCGCGCCTCACCGGGGTTCTCTCCAGACATCTTCACATAGCCACCTAAAGGCAGCAGGCTCAGGCGATAATCGGTATCGCCTCTCCGGAAGCCAATCAGCCGTGTTCCAAAGCCAATGGAAAAGACTTCGACTCGAACACCAAACAGCTTGGCCACGATGAAGTGTCCGAACTCGTGCACCAGCACCATGATGCCAAGCACCACGAGCATGGAAAGAATAGCGGTAATTGCAAATGGCATGATCTTTAAGAAAACCTGTCAGCGGGCGTCAGAGACGGCAGCGTTTCCGGCCCTGCACAGGGCCTCCCTCGCCAATTCGCGTGCTCTTTTGTCTGATGCCAGCACTTCCTGAATGGTCGCAGGGTGGGCCTCGGGGGTGGCTTCCAGGACTTCTTCTATTGTACGCGCGATTCCTGTAAAAGGAATGGACTTATTTAGAAAGGCCTCCACGGCAATTTCATCGGCCGCATTGAGCGCGATACAGTGTGCGCCGCCCTTCTCGGCCGCCTCATAGGCCAGGCGAAGACAAGGGAAACGGTCAAAGTCCGGAGGTTCAAAGCAAAGCTGGCCCAGTGCAGCCATATCAAAACGAAGGTCCGAAGCCACACGTTCCGGATAGCTCATTGCATAGAGGATGGGCAGACGCATGTCTGTCACTGAGATCTGCGCCAAAATGCTTCCATCGATGTACTCTACCAGCGAATGGACCGTGGACTGTGGGTGAATGGTGACCTTCACTGCGGAGGGAGGAAGATCAAAAAGCCGGCAGGCTTCGATGATCTCCAGTCCTTTGTTGAGCATGGTGGCCGAGTCAATCGTGATGCGGCGCCCCATCACCCAGGTCGGATGCCGCAACGCCTGTTCCACGGTGATCGAGTCGAAACGGTCCAACGGCAGGGTGCGGAAAGGACCTCCGGATGCCGTAAGCCAGATGCGCCGCACCTCAGACTTCTCTCCTGCTCTCATGCACTGGTGAACAGCATTGTGCTCTGAGTCGATGGGCAGCAGGGGAACATTTGCCGCTCGCGCCTCGCGGACCAGGATTTCTCCGGCAGCCACCAGGGCCTCTTTGTTGGCCAGACCGATGGCCTTGCCTGCCCGGACGGCAGCGTAGGTGGCCTCCAGTCCTGCCACACCCACAATGGCAGAAACCACAAAGTCCACCTCCGGCAGGGTGGCCACACGCACCGTGCCTTCGGTACCATAGACCACTTCGACTTCCTGAAGGCCACTCTGCTTCAGCCGGGACGCCGTTTTCTCTGCGAGCTCTTCTGTGGCCACAGAGACCACCCTGGGCCGCCAGCGGAGGCATTGCTCCAGGACTGCATCCATATTTTTCCCCGCCGCCAGAGCAGCTACGGAGAAACGTTCCGGGTATTTTTCAATGATGTCAAGGGTGCTGGTCCCGATGGACCCGGTCGAACCGAGAATTGCAATCTGTTTCAAGCCTGTTTTCTGTCCTGTAACCTAAAGATATTTTATCGGTTGCAGACAACCGATGTTCAGAGGAATTTCCTGCTTCTGCCCTAAGAAGCCAAAACAGAACCATCGCTGAATTCCTGGTCCCCTCATCTCCCTTTCCTTACTTCTTTTCCGGAATGAGTTTTCTTCTCTCCCTAACGTGGCTTTAAACAAAAAGTCACACCCGCGCATTACTTACATAGATGGCCGGAAAGAAGGACCCATCCCCCGGCATGGAGGAAGAACCATGCAGAAGTTGATTGCCAGTTCCCTGGCAGCGTTGCTGGTGTCAGGCCAGTTCGCCATCCCTGCGATCGCTCAGGCACAACATGACCGCGACACGACGACTCCGATCCAGCACCTGGTTGTGATCTTTGGTGAGAACATCTCTTTTGATCACTACTTTGGCACGTATCCACATGCTCTAAACCCCTCAGGCGAGCCTAGATTTGTGGCCTCGCGCAACACTCCTACCGTCAATGGATTTACAGATGCGCTGCTGTATAACAACCCAAATCTGTTGAACACCGCAGGCAATGGCGCATCTGCCAGCAATCCCTTCCGTTTGGACCGTACGCAGGCTGCCACTGCCGACCAGGACCACGACTACACTCCTGAGCAGCAGGCCTTTCACAATGGATTGATGGATTCCTTTCCGGAATACACCGGTACTCCTGGACCGCCGCCAAGCGGGCAGACGACCAACGCCCTGGTCATGGGTTATTACGATGGCAACACGGTCACCGCGCTCTGGAACTATGCTCAGCGATATGCGATGAACGACAATTCGTATGGCACCACCTTCGGACCCTCCACTCCAGGCGCCATCAATCTCATCTCCGGCCAGACCAACGGCGTCACCGATCAGATCAACGCCAGTGGCGATGTGATTGAAGACGGTTCCGGAGGCTACACTCTTATCAGCGATGCTGATCCGGTCGGCGATGTGTGCTCCACAACCACAGGCGCACTGGTGCAGTTCAGCGGGCAAAACGTAGGCGACCTGCTGAATGCCAAAGGCATTACCTGGGGCTTTTTTGAAGGCGGCTTCGACCTGACCAAAATCAATCCGAATGGGACCACCGGTTGCAAGCGTTCGCATACCTCATCGATTACACACGTAACCAAAGCGGACTACATTCCTCACCACCAACCATTCCAGTACTACGAATCTACCTGGAACCCGAAACACCTTCGCCCCACATCTGTCGCTATGATTGGGAAAACCGACCAGGCCAACCATCAATACGACATCGATGACTTTTTTGCTGCGGTAAAGGCGGGGAACATGCCTGCGGTGAGCTTCCTGAAGGCCCCTGGCTATCAGGACGCGCATGCCGGATACTCAGACCCACTCGATGAACAGGCCTTTGTCGTCCAGGTGATCAACTTTCTTGAGACCCGTCCGGAATGGAAATCCACGGCCGTCGTCATCTCTTATGACGATTCCGATGGCTGGTACGACCATCAGATGAGTCCGATCGTCAACCAGTCACAGACTGCCGCGGATGCTCTCACTGGTCCTGGACAGTGCGGCAGCAGCACCGTCACCAACCTGGCGGGCGTCAATGCTGAACACGCTCAAGGACGCTGCGGCTATGGTCCTCGGATTCCACTGATGGTCATTTCGCCCTGGGCAAAAAAGAATTACGTGGACCACACCATCACCGACCAGAGTTCGATCCTGCGCTTTATTGAAGATAACTGGCTTGGCGGCCAGCGAATCACCGGCGCTTTTGACGCTCTTGCCGGGCCGCTGAACGGTATGTTTGACTTCCGCAACCCTCGTAATGGCGGCCTCTTCCTGCTTGACCAGAATTCCGGGCTTGTGCTGGTCGACCAAGACGAAGACCACGACTGGCGTTAATTGCTAAACCTCGTCTCAGGGTAGCGGCCCTGCGCTGCTACCCTTTTCTTTTGAGGGGACCCTCTTTGATTACTCGACGCAAGTTCATCTCCCGCGCCGGGCTGGTCCTGGCGGGCTCGGCCCTGGACCGACCGGTGTCCTCACCGCTCACAGCTTCCTCCTTGCACCCCTATGTCGATCCGCTACCGGTCCCTCCGGCTGCGCGTGCAGAGGAAATGCGCACGAATCCTTTCAACCCCAAGGAGAAAATCCCGTTTTACCGCATCGCCATGCGCGAGGTCATGGTGAAAGTACATCGCGACCTTCCGCCCACCCGTATGTGGACCCTCGGCGGGACCTTCCCAGGGCCGACCCTGGAAACACGGGTAGAGAAAGGGCTCATTGTTGAATGGCAGAACCGCCTTCCGGCCCGCCATTTTCTTCCCATTGACCACTCTCTGCATGGAGCTGGCAAGGACGTCCCCGAGGTACGGGGTGTCATCCATCTGCATGGCGGACGCACTCCTGCGGACAGCGACGGTTATCCCGAGCATTGGGTGGTGCCTGGAAAGTCCCAGACATGCTTCTATCCTTCGCAGCACGGAGAAGCGCTGCTCTTCTACCATGACCACACCATGGGCATTAACCGGCTGAATACCTATGCCGGAATGATGGGCATGTTCCTGGTCCGCAGCCTGCTTGAGGAGAACCTGGGCCTACCCAGCGGAAACTATGAAATTCCGCTGCTTCTCTGCGATCGCATCCTCAGGGCCGATGGGCAGTTGGAGTATCCGGTCTCAGACAAGCCTGGCCAGATCTGGGTGCCGGAGGTCTTCGGGGACTCCATTCTGGCCAACGGCAAGCTGCTGCCTTATTGCGACGTGGAACCGCGTCTCTACCACCTTCGCATCATGAATGGCTCAAATGGGCGCTTCTTTCGCCTCTCTTTGACAACTGGCATCAGCTTTCTCCAAATCGGCTCCGACCAGGGACTTCTTGGAGCCCCCGTAGAGCAGAAGCGGCTGCTCCTGGCCCCGGGAGAGCGTGCCGACCTCCTTATTGACTTCAGCACCGAGGCGGGAAAAAGGTTTGAGATGGTCAGCGACACCTTTCCCGTACTGCAATTCAGGGTAGGCACGGTCACGCGGAACAACCAGCATCGAATTCCTGAAAAGCTATGCGAATTCGCGTCGCTGGCCGAATCAAAAGCAGTCCGGACACGCCGTCTGACCTTAGGCGAGAACATGGACGATGTCCAGCGGTCCATGGGGATGCTGCTGAACAACACCCCGTGGCACGCTCCTGTCACGGAGAATCCGGTGCTCAACACGACCGAAATATGGGAATTTGTGAACCTGACCGACGACTCGCACCCGATTCACCTGCATCTGGTACGCTTCCAGGTGCTCAGCAGGCGCCGCTTCGATTCCTTTCACTATCAGCAGACAGGTGAGCTGCGGTTTACTGGCCCTCTTACTGCTCCGGATGCGAATGAGAGGGGCTGGAAAGATACCGTGCGCTGCGACCCCAATATGGTGACAAGAATTATCGTTCCATTTGAGGGATACACGGGACGCTATGTCTGGCACTGCCACGTGCTCGAACACGAGGACAACGAGATGATGCGTCCTTTTGAAGTACTGCCGGCCTGGTCTTGATTTTTGATGGTAGCGCCATCGGGGATCGAACCTGAACTCTCCGCCTTGAGAGGGCAAAATTTTCGTCAGTAAATTAGTAAGACAGACCACAGAAAATTAAGCATAAACTGCTAAAAAATAAGCATGTTATTTCTAAGCGATTCTGCTTGTTTCTTTGTGCGGCTTATGGGCTGTTTTGGAAGTCGCTAGACACAAAGATCTAGACCAAAAAATGCCCTGTAATGTGCCCGGAATTTCGGCCATACATTGACCTTAACTAGAGGGCCAGCAGCTCGTTCTAAGCCGGTTTCTGAGCGAAGTTTTGGCCGAGGTAAGGGCTGCCCGGCTGACGTGCTTGCATGGGGCTTAGCTGCCCTAATATCGAGAAATTCCGCGCTTGTCCAAGATTCTTTCAGCGATGCCGATTCGCCTTCCCCAGCCATCTTGATCTTGGCAATTAGTTGCGGCTAGGCATGCGATGGACAGCTGCCAGAGTTTAATCGCCTCTTCTGCAGAAGCGTCATCCATCATTTTTGTCCACTCCTCTACAGAGGGAACAGCTTCGACTGTTTCTATTGCTACCATAGCGGCAGCTTAGCAAAAATGTCTAGCTTAGGATACTGAAAAAGGACGCCCGAACCGATCTGGCAAACCGGGCAGCATGGCCGGGGTGCTCTGTCTTGCGTCTCATTGTGTGCCTCTTTCGCCGTAAACTCTAGGCACAACAATTCGGCACAGAATGCCTCTTAGGACATTCTGTGATTCTCCCGTAAGTTTATTGATTCTAAATTGGTAGCGCCATCGGGGATCGAACCCGAACTCTCCGCCTTGAGAGGGCGGCGTGTTGACCAATTACACCATGGCGCCAGAAGGTCCAGCGGGAAGAGTATTGCTGACTCATCAGATTCTAACAGAAAGAGTTGCTTTACGCGAAACCTGTCGCCGCGCCTGAATCAATCTCCTTCTTTCAGGCATCATTCAAACATGGCACAACCTTCCCGTCTGGCCCGTACGCCGCTTTCTGTTCTCGACCTTGCGCCCATCAAGGAAGGCCACACCATCGCCGAAACTTTTCGCGAGACCCTTGACCTGGCCCAACACGCCGAGCGCTGGGGCTATCGGCGCTACTGGCTGGCCGAGCACCACAATCTGGCCTCTGTTGCCAGTGCCGCGACGGCTGTGCTCATCGGATACGTTGCCGGGGGCACCTCCACCATCCGCGTTGGCGCAGGTGGAATCATGCTGCCCAACCATGCACCTCTGGTCATTGCCGAACAGTTCGGCACGCTTGAAAGCCTCTATCCAGGCCGCATTGATCTTGGCCTGGGCCGCGCACCGGGAACAGACTATCCCACCATGCAGGCCCTGCGCCGCGACCTTAACAATCATGATCCTTTTCCGCAATTGGTGGCGGAGTTACGTGAATATTTTGCTATTCCACGTCCCGGACAGGCTGTCCGGGCCATTCCCGGAGCGGGCCTGGATGTCCCCGTCTGGCTCCTTGGGTCCAGCGGCTTTAGCGCACAGCTTGCTGGAGATCTCGGGCTTCCCTTCGCCTTTGCAGCGCATTTCTCGCCCGTAGACCTTTTCTCTGCGCTGGAAATATACCGGCATTTCTTTCGGCCTTCTGAGGTCCTCAAACGGCCTTACGTCATGATCGGCCTGCCTGTACTGGCAGCAGACACGAACGAAGAGGCACAGCGCCTCTCCACCACGGAATATCTAAACTTCCTCCGTCTGGTGCGCGGCCAGTTGGCTCCTCTCTCTCCTCCTGTGGACTCCCTGAATGGCCTGGCAACAGAGATGGAACATGCTGTAATTACTTCAAAGCGTGCGGCCGCCATTGTCGGGGAGAGCCACACAGTCCGCAGCAAGCTGGAAGCATTTTTAGAGAAAACGAATGCCGATGAGCTGATTCTGACCTGCAGTCCTTATGATCATGCTGCACGACTGCGGTCCTATGAAATTGTGGCGCAGATAAAACAGGCCGCGCAGGCGGAAGCTGAAACTGCGCCGGCGGCCATCGCCTAGTTTTCTGAATGCTGCTCAGGAACAGGCTGCGCGCTCTGCAGCCATGCTGCATAAATCAGATCACGCAACATGCTCGCCCCTGCTGCCAGGCGCTCTGCCACAAACTGCTTTCCCTCGGGCGTTCCTGTCCCATCAAAGGCGCCGGTTTTGTCCAGTTGATAGACTTTCTCCACCAGAGTGGACGAATGCCGCAGATACCCTAAGTAGTCATCAAATTCATCGCCAATTGATCGCATCGGAGAAACCAGCGGCCTCACATCGCTTTCCTTCAGGTTTGCGTCGACAAAAATACCCTCAAATTTCCAATGGATCCGATGGTCGGTCGTATAACCATTCGGGTTCTCCTTGCCTACCCATCCGTTGTAATTCACGGTAGTGTGCAGGGGCTGCGCACCATCTCCCACATAGTGACCGAGCCAGCCGGCGTAGAAGAGGATGGCTGCCTCTACCGGTTTTGTGTCCTCATGTTTTGTGTTCAGGGTGCGATATTCGCGCATGGCCGCCTTCAACCGCTCCCAGACCTCGTTCGTGATATAGGGCTGAAAGCCAATGTGCTCCGGCCGCAGATCGCGCGCCTGTGCCGGGTGCATCAGGCTAGCGGCATAGGCTGCAGCAATGAAATCATAGCGTCGGCGCGGAAGCGGGTGGATGACGTCGGCCAGCTCCAGATCAATAAAGTGGTCCGGGGCCTGCATCGCATTCAATTCCGGTTCAGCGGGCGAACGCCAGCGGTCCGGCTCCGGGCCGAGATACTCTATCTCATCCACAGCTGCTGCGGTCCGCAGAAACGCTGGCACATCGGCAGGGAGACTTTCCGCAGCCAGCCGATTGACAAGACGGTGGCCAGTATTTCCCCACCCAAAAGAGGGGGGTACCGCCAGAAGAGGCATCAGCACTGCAATAGCAGCACAGCGAAGCAGGTCAGAAGCTGGTGTTTTCATGGACACAGTGAGTATAACCAGAAACCCTTTGCCAAACTGTGAAAGACAGCCTTTGGGGCACAAGCCCGTATCTTGAGAAAAAACAGACTCCTTTTTCTTCAACAGTACCGGCTGGTCTGGTCCGCACGACAAATGCCCCGAAAAAATGCTACGATTGCAGGTTTTCTCGTCATCCTACGCTGTTTAGGAGTCATCATGTCTATAGAAGAAACAGAAGTCGTTCAGCCATCGGCCCGGACTTATCCTTTTACCCTTACTGAGGAGCAGCAGCAACTGCGCAAAGAAGTCCGTGATTTTGCTCAACGGGAAATCGCACCGAATGTCATGCGCTGGGACGAGGCCAGTGAATTCCCTGCTGAGGTTGTCCGACAGCTCGGGCGAATGGGCCTGATGGGGATCATCTTCCCGGTCGAATACGGCGGATCTGGATTGGGTTATGTGGATTATGTCACGGCGATTGAGGAACTTTCCGCTGTAGACGGGTCCATCGGCATCATCGTTGCAGCCCACAATTCACTTTGCACCAACCACATTTTTCTTGCCGGGACCGAAGAGCAGCGCCGCAAATATGTCCCCAAACTGGCCAGTGGCGAATGGCTGGGCGCGTGGGGGCTGACTGAGCCGAACTCCGGGTCTGACGCGGCCGGGGCCAGGACCACGGCCGTCCGCAAAGGAGACAAGTGGGTGCTCAACGGCAATAAAACCTTCATTACCAATGGGCATTACGCCGACGTTGCCGTCGTCATTGCTGTAACGGACAAGACCCAGGGCACGCACGGACTCTCAGCATTTGTGGTTGAAAAGGGAACGCCGGGATTCCGTCCCGGCAAGAAGGAAAACAAGCTAGGACTACGCGCCAGTGACACCTCTGAGCTGATCTTTGAAGACTGCGAAATTCCTCAGGAAAATCTTCTGGGCAACCTCGGCGAAGGATTTATTGACTCCATGCGCGTGTTGGATGGAGGACGCATCTCCATTGCTGCCCTATCTCTGGGGATCGCACGAGGAGCACTCGATGCCAGCCTTCGCTATGTAAAGGAGCGCCGCCAGTTCGGAAAGGCCATCGCCGAATTTCAGGGCGTCCAATGGAAGCTGGCAGACATGGCAACGGAACTGGACGCGGCCAGGCTGCTGACGCTGCGCGCGGCCGTGCTGAAGGATGCGGGCCAGCGTGTGACCCGCGAATCTTCTATGGCCAAGCTCTACGCGAGTGAAGTCGCAGTCCGCATCTGTGACCAGGCCGTACAATTACATGGTGGCTATGGCTTCATCAAAGACTACCCCGCTGAAAAGTACTATCGGGACGTGAAACTATGCACGATTGGCGAGGGCACCAGCGAAATCCAGCGGATGGTGATTGCGCGTGAAATTCTGAAAGTTGTGCCATCCCGAGGATGAAGGCATCTGAGTGCCAAAACCAGGGTGCTATCATGCTGCCGTAAGACAACCACCACATAGGACAAGGAAAGCGATTGTGCGAGGGCCTCTGATGCATAAAGGATCTTCCCGGCCCTTGCGCTGGCGCAACCTTGTCGCCACCCATCACCGTCCATGAGCACTGCTGATATTCCGCAACTCATCGAGCGCCTGCGCGCAGGCGATGTCCGTGCTCTGGCACGGGCCATTTCTATTGTTGAAAATGGCTCCCCGCTTGCCAGCGATGTCCTCTCAGCATGTTTTCCCTTGAGCGGCCGCGCCCTTCGCGTTGGGGTCACAGGACCTCCGGGCGCCGGGAAAAGCACCTTGGTAGACCAGCTCGCCCGGCATTATCGCGGAAGGGGAGCAACCGTTGGCGTCATCGCTGTAGACCCGACCAGTCCGTTCAGCGGGGGCGCCATCCTTGGCGATCGCATTCGGATGCAGGACAGTCTGCATGACACCGGTCTTTATGTGCGTAGTATGGCCACACGCGGCTCTCTCGGAGGTTTGGCACAGAGGACGGCCGATGTGGCCTCGGTTCTTGAGGCCAGCGGAAAGGAAATCATCCTGATTGAGACCGTCGGCGTAGGACAGGATGAAGTGGATATTGTCCGTCTGGCTGATATCACGCTGGTCGTTCTGGTGCCTGGAATGGGTGACGATGTACAAAGCATCAAGGCCGGCATGATGGAAATCGCTGATATTTTTGTGATCAACAAAGCTGACCGTGAAGGGGCCGACCGAGTGGAAAATGAGGTCCGTGCGATGCAGTCGCTGGCCAGCACACAAATGTCCCGCACGCCTCCTGTGATCCAAACTGTTGCAGCCACCGGCCAAGGACTGGACAAACTGGCCTCGGCCATCGAAGAGATGAAACAATGGCTCCAGACTGAGGACCACCTGCAAACGCGGCGCAAACGCTGCTGGCGGGAACGCCTCGTCCAGATGGTGCTTCAGGCGCTGATGCTGCGGTTGCGGGAACAGATTCTGACTGATGCCGAGCTGGAGCTTTATGCAGCGCGCGTTGCACGCGGAGAAGAAGATCCCTATCAATTGGTTTCCAGGATTACCGCTTATGACAAAAATTGATCATCTTGGAATCGCAGTCAAAAGCATTTCCAAAGCACGCGCATTTTATGAGTCTCTGGGCCTGTCTGTCTTGCAGGAGGAAACGATTGAACATGAAAAAGTGCGTGTCGCCATGGTCCCTCTGGATGAAGGGCGCATTGAGTTGCTGGAGCCTACTTCGGAAGATTCACCGGTGGGCAAGTTTCTTGCAAAACGGGGGGGAGGATTGCACCATGTCGCCCTGCACGTGGAGAACATCTCCGCTACTCTGGAAGACCTTAAGGCAAACGGCGTAAATCTCATCTCCAATGAGATACAGGTTGGCGCTGGCGGTCATCTCTATTTCTTTATCCATCCTTCAAGTACCGGAGGCGTTCTGCTGGAAATCTGCCAGGACTTGCCTGCCGACGGACCGCACCGTCGGCAATGACAAGCAGGACCTGCTCACAAAAGGAGAGATTGCATGAAGGCGCTGGTCCTGCGTAGAGCTGGCATCGCGCAAATTGAAGATGTTCCTCCACCGGTACGCAAACCCGGTCAGGTATTGCTGCGTGTGCGCTACGTGGGGCTTTGTGGGACAGATCTGAACTCATTCCGCGGTCGCAACCCGCTTGTTTCCTATCCGCGCATTCCGGGACACGAGATTGCGGCAACGGTCGTGGAAACAGACGGCGATTTCTCCGTGATTCCCGTGGGCACGGATGTGACCCTTTCTCCTTACACCAGCTGTGGACGCTGCGGGGCCTGCCGCAACCAAAGAAGCAACGCCTGCCAGATGAACCAGACCCTGGGGGTGCAGCGCGATGGCGCTTTGACGGAATACATTGCCGTCCCGGCAGAAAAACTCTTCCCTGCCCGCCTGAAGCTGCATGAGCTTTGTCTTGTTGAGCCGCTCACTGTGGGTTTCCATGCTGTAGCGAGGGGCCGCGTGACCAATACGGACACTGTGGCCATCTTTGGATGCGGAGGAGTTGGCCTGGGTGCCGTCTCCGCCTGCGCATTTCGAGGCGCCCGCACCATTGCAATTGACGTAGACGAAAGCAAACTGCAAATCGCGCTTCAGGCTGGCGCCTCCCATGCCATTCACGCTCAAAAAGAAGACGTGCCGGCTGTTCTGAAAGAACTCACCGAGGGTCTTGGGCCTCAGGTGGTGATCGAAGCGGTCGGTCGGCCCGAAACATTTCTTGCCGCGGTTGAGGTTGTAGCTTTTACCGGTCGCGTTGTTTACATTGGCTACGCAAAGGAGCCGGTGCCATATGAAACCAGGCTCTTTGTACAAAAAGAGCTGGACATCCTGGGCACACGCAATGCTCTTCCTCAGGACTTCCGCGAAGTCATCGCGATGCTGGAACTCAAACGTTTTCCTGTGGACGCAGCCATCAGTGCCATCGTGCCAATGGAGGAGGCGCCGCAGGCATTCGCCGCCTGGGCAGCCGATCCGGCCCGATTCACGAAAATCATCGTCTCATGTTAAGGGGATAGACCTACTCTTGCTTCTGGGAATCGACACTTGCAGCACTACAGGGACCGTCGCTCTTGCACGTCCTGATAAGGAAAAGGCCTCTCTGCTCGCTGAAACTGAGCTGACAGGCAAAACATATTCGTCCATGCTGGTCCCACGCATCGAAGAACTGCTTCGTACGAACCAAGTCGGGGTCCAGCACATTCAGGCCATTATCGTTGTTCATGGGCCGGGAAGCTTTACCGGAATCCGTGTCGGCCTGAGTACAGTCAAAGGACTGGTGGAAGCACTTCATGTTCCGGTCATGGCCATATCACGCCTTGCTGTACTGGCACATAAGGCAAAAACAAAATATGCTGCCCTCGATGCCGGACGTGGCGAATTCTACTTCCGCAATGCTGCGCTCAATCAGGCCCAGGAAGCACTGCTTTCGCTGGAAGTCCTTCGCAAAGCTTGTGCAGAACAGGAACTTGCTATCTGTGAGGAAACAGCAGCACAAAAGCTTCCAAATGCGCAGTTCGTCTCTCCGCCGACTGCCAGCGACGCGATTGCGTTCGCGCTGCCTGGATGGCTGCGGCGCGACTTTGTCGATCCCACATTCCTGGATGGAAACTATCTGCGCCGCGCCGACGCTGAGGTGAAATTTATGAAAAGCGCAAGCTTGCAAGATCGGTAATCAGATCAGGTCCCACTGGGTCCCAGCCTAGCTCTTTGCGTGTTTTGGCGCTGGAACCGGTGAGGTCCCACGTCAGAAACCGCGTGAGCCAGCCAAAGTGCGCAAGTGCATCTTCCGGTGCCACAGAAGCAACCGGTAATCCCAGTCCTTGACCTATGGCCTCGGCGATTTGACGGAGGGGAATCTCCTCTTCCGCCACCGCGTGATATCGTGCTCCGGACTCTCCCTTTTCCATAGCAAGCCGGTACAGCCGGGCAACATCGCTTACGTGCGCCGCTGCCCAGCGGGTCTTCCCCTCACCCAGATATGCAGAGACACCCTTTTCTTTGGCTAGCTGGACCAGCCAGGTAATCAGCCCTTGCTTTCTCCGGTCATGGACCTGAGGCAGACGGATCACCATGGTCCGCACTCCTTGCAGCCCGGCTGCGGCCGCCTCCGAGGCGCGTGGAAAGTTTTCGGAAACAGGTTCTGACGGGTCATCTTCCGTAGCAAGACGGCCCCGTGAGGCCAACGCAAGACCACTGGTCACGATGAGGGTACGGTCTTGGCCCGCAAGCACCGCGCCCATCGCTTCAATGGCCCGCCGGTCAATCTCACAGTTTTGCCGAAACTTCTGGAAGTCATGAATGAAGGCGAGATGAATAACGGCCTGCGCCGAGGCGGCGCCGCGACGCAAGCTGTCCAGATCTTCCAAATCGCCGCGCTGCACCTCTGCGCCTGCTTCGGCCAGCCACTTCGCTCCGGCATCACTGCGAGCGAATCCGAGTACTTCATAGCCCGCCTTAAGCAGCTCCGGGACCAGGGCTGATCCGATAAATCCTGTCGCACCTGTAACAAAAACACGCATGTTTTATTCTCCTGATGTGGACATTTTTAAACCGTAGCGCCGCGGAACTGTATCAGCGGCTGATATCAAAAACGGAGGACGCCTCCGTTGCAATAGATAAGCGGAGATACTCTCCGGTTGCAAATTTTTATGTCGATCCAAAACTCCCAACCCGAAGCAAGAAGGCCCCGCGCAGATGCACGGCGCAACCGCGATCGAATTCTGGAAGCTGCAAAAGAGGCCTTTACCCGCCACGGAGCAGATGCAAGCCTTGACGATATTGCTAAACAGGCTGGTGTCGGTGCAGGCACCCTTTATCGGCACTTCCCAAACCGGGATGCTCTGATTGAAGCGGTCTATCAGGGCGAAGTGGAGAAACTGGCAGCATCGGCACGCCAATATGCCAAAACCATGCCTCCGGTGGAGGCACTCCGGCAATGGATGCTGTTGTTTGTGGACTACATTGCAGCCAAGCACATCATTGCGCCCGCACTGAATTCGCTGACCGGAGGGCCAAGCAGGCTCTATCAAGGCTCGCATGGGCTGATGAAAGAGGCCGTGGAGATGCTGGTGCAGAGGGGCATCCAAAGCAAAGAGCTGCGGCCAGACATCGAACCTTTTGATCTGTTACGGGCCTTAATTGGTGTGGCACACATCGCAACCGGAGCAAACTGGCAGCAAAGCGCAAAGAAACTTGTGGACATTCTGATTGCTGGCTCACGCAGAAGCAGCGCGCTGAGGAGCCGGAGGCCGTGAAATTTACTGTCCGCCCACTGCAAACCGGAGATCTTGATGCTTTACTGGCGCTGGCACAAGAGGTCCCGGAAGTACCTCATTGGACCCGCCGAGACTACGAGGGCCGCTCCGGCTTTGTGGCCGAATCAGACAATCGCATCATTGGCTTTTCGATTGTCCGGCTCGTTGTGGATATCTGCGAGCTTGAATCCATCGCTGTGGTAAAAGAAGCACGCAGCCAGGGCGTGGGGAAGGCCCTGCTCAAAGCCGTCGCGGTCTGGGCGAGTTTGAAAAATGCTGTTCGGTTGGAACTTGAAGTACGGGCTTCAAATACAACGGCCATCAGACTTTACAAGAGCTTTGGGATGAGGACTGAGGGCCTGCGTCCAGGCTATTATTCTTCCCCTTCGGAAGACGCTCTGCTCATGGGCATGGAGCTTGGTCCTCTTCACGCTTGCTCCTAAAAACACAGTTGCCTTCAGGCAAACGTGGTGTTAGCTTGTTACGTCTTAGAGAAATAAGGAGGTGTTCTGATGGAAATATTTGGGTCACCGGATAGTGATGCCATCCGTCGTCTTGAAGAGCAGCACCGTCATTATTCGGAGAAGCTCGAAAGTCTGCTCCAGAAACCCTACCTGTCAGCCGAAGAGCAGCTTGAAGAGGTAAGGCTGAAAAAGCTGAAACTGTCAGTAAAAGACCAGTTGGAGGCCCTGAGAAACGGTATGTATCATCACGTAGCCTGAGAGTACTTCCCTCTATAATGAGAGAATCAATCTCTCATGGTTCGTGACGGATACTATTACGGGTTTGCCCTGATTGCGGTCTCGGTCATTGTATATTTACTGACCGGTCACTGGGGTTGGGCAGTGTTGCCTCTGCTGCTCGCTGTGTTTTTTCTTTGGTTTTTTCGTGACCCCGAGCGCACCATCCCCCAGGGGGAGGGTCTGGTTGTGTCTCCTGCCGACGGTAAGCTCACAGCGATTGAACGCATCATGACCCCTTCTGGTGAGCGCCTCCGCCTGAGCATTTTTCTTAGCGTTTTTGATGTTCACGTAAACCGCTCTCCGATCAGCGGGGTGCTTCGTGAAGTCCGTTACCAGAAAGGTCTTTATCTGAATGCGCTGGATCCCGCCTCGGCTGATAAGAACGAGCAAAATCTGGCGGTTTTGGATAGCCCGGAAGGCCACGAGGTGGCTTTCAAACAAATTGCGGGACTTCTGGCGCGACGGATTGTTTTTCAGCCCAAAGCGGGAGATTACCTGGAGCGAGGTGAACGCGTGGGCATGATTAAATTTGGCTCTCGCGTCGATGTGCTCCTGCCCGTTTATGCCGAACTCCGAGTAAAGAAGGGCGATCGAGTACAGGGAGGCTCCACGGTGCTGGCACAACTTGCTGCTTTCACTGAGGACCCGATACTGGCCGAACTTGAAGTGGAGACGTTGGTTTAATGGCCAGAGGCTCACGCCGGCGCCGTGGGATGTACATCCTGCCCTCTCTTTTCACGGCAGGAAACATCGCGGCAGGTTATTTTGCCATCATGCAGAGCCTGCAAGGCTCTGCACAGGAGCCGCATCATTTTGACTGGGCCGCCCTGGCCATTGGTTTTGCAATACCCTTCGATGCGCTCGATGGCCGCATCGCGCGCATGACCCATACCACCAGCGAATTCGGCAAAGAACTCGATTCCCTTGCCGACGTGATTACTTTTGGCGTTGCCCCAAGCATTCTTGCCTTTACCTGGGGCTTCCGTATGCTCCCACCTCTGGGTGATCTCGTCTTCCGCCAGAAGCTGATACAGTTTGGCGCCTTTGTTTGTTTTCTCTTCCTCATCTGTGGCGCCAGCCGTCTGGCCCGCTTCAACATCAGTGTGAATCCTGTACCCAAAAACCCTGGCCGGCCGGGACGAAAGTATTTTGTGGGTATGCCCATTCCGGCAGCGGCGGGAATCATTGCTGCCGTGATTCATTTCTTTCACGGCATCCCTATTTCGATTCCATGGGTAGCTTTGATCTGGATGGCGTTGGTCGGCCTGATTGGCTTCCTGATGGTCAGCACCTGGCGCTTCTGGAGCGGCAAGGAGATCAACCTTTCCAGCCGTCATCCTTTCCAGTGGATGGTGCTGATTGGCCTGCTCCTTTACGCGCTGGTTTTCTTTTCCGAATATGTGCTGATCATCATGGCGCTTATGTATATGTTCTCTGGCATTCTCGCGCGCATTGCCTATTCCTGGCAGCGCGCCCGGCGTACACTTCCCTCCGCCTCTTCATCCTGAATACCACCCGGACGCAATCGGGACCTCTAGTGCGCGCTGACCGCCGCTGCAATCCGTGCCTGAGACGAAACTGGCCTCATGTCTCCAGGAAAGGCCTCGTCATTCCTGCCGGCAATGGCGGCCCGCATAAAATCCATCCATATGGGGAGTGCAACCCGGGCCCCTGTTTCCTTGTCTCCAAGACTTTCCCGATTATCGTAGCCGGTCCAGACCCCGCAGGTGACCGAAGGAGAAAAACCAACAAACCATGCATCTGTAAAGTCGCTTGTGGTGCCCGTTTTACCACCCACAGGATGGTTCAGCGAAGACGCTGCGGCCGCCGTTCCAGAACGTGTGACCTCACGCAGAAAGGTCATCATAATTCTGGCCACACGGGCGCTCGTGACCTCACTGACTGCAGGTTTGTCTTCGAGCAACGGTGCACCGTCAGCCGAAGTGACGCGGCGTATGATCCGCGGGGAAATACGAATGCCATCATTCGGAAAAACAGAATATGCGGCCACCTGCTGCTCCAGCGTAACTTCGACGGAGCCGAGAGCCACTGGCAGATAGGCTGGAATGTTGGTGGTTATGCCAAACCGATGTGCAACGTCAATGACCTTGCGGATGCCAACGCGTTCTGCCAGCTTCAGCGCAGGAATATTGCGTGAATCCGCAAAGGCCTTGAGCAGTGTGATACTGCCAAGGTAATTCCCCTCATAATTGTGGGGAGTATACCCGCCGAATGAAGTTGGAGCATCAAGAATCATCTCTTCCGGCCTGGCGCCTTCTTCCACTGCAGCTGTGTAAACGTAAGGCTTAAAAGATGATCCGGTTTGCCGCTGGGCCTGCGTGGCGCGATTGAACTGCGATAGGTGAAAGTCTCTTCCTCCCACCATGGCCAGGACATCGCCGGTAGCATTGTCCATGGCCAATAACGCTCCCTCAGCACCCGTATCCTGCTCCAGCGTGCCACGCAAAAGGCTGCCCTCTGGCTGCCGCAGGTGTACATAGACAAGATCGCCCACCTTCAGAAATGCATCTGCAGTACGGAACTTCGTCCATGTCCAGTCTTCAGGCACGAGCAATAAGTCATGGTCACCCACACGCGCCGTTACCTGATAGGGCAGCACCCCGGTCACAAGTGCATGAACGTAATCTCCTGGCTGCGGCGGAATGACCCAGTCCGGGTGCCTGAATCCTTCCATTGCAACTCCGCCAGCAATCACATTCAGCAAATGCCCGCGCCATCCACGCTGCCGCTCATAGCTGGCCAGACCATCCAGAAGAGCATGATTGGCTACCTGCTGCAAATCCAGATCGAGCGTCGTGTAGACCTTTAGGCCCGCTTCGTGGACCTGGTCTGTTCCCAGCTTCTGCTCCAGCTCACGCCGGACCGCCTCGACAAACCAGGGCGCTACGCTGTTTGCAGGGGGCTGAAGGTGGAGTCCTAGCGGTACGGCCCGTGCCACATTGGCCTGCGCTGCGGTAATCTTTCCATCCTCCAGCATGGCATTGATGACCATATTGCGCCGTCGGAACGCCTTCTCCGGATTGAGGATGGGCGAATACTCAACAGGACCTTTCGGCAAACCAGCCAGAAGCGCGGCCTCCGGCAAAGTGAGATCTTTGGCATGCTTGCTGAAATAATATTGCGCGCCAGCTTCAAATCCATACATGCCGTGCCCCAGATAAATCTGGTTTGCATAAAGCGTAAAGATCTGCTGCTTGGTGAAGGCATGCTCCATCTGAATGGAAAGCAGGACTTCCTGTAGCTTGCGCCCGAACGTCCGTTCACGGCCCAGGAAAAGATTTCTGGCCAACTGCATGGTCAGGGTGGAGGCCCCTTGAGCTCGGGTCTTGGATGTCAGATCATGATAGGCCGCTCCCAGAACACGGAAGATGTTGACTCCCCAATGATCTTCGAAATTCTTGTCTTCAATCGAGACTACCGCTTCGCGAAGCAGAGGTGAGAAATCGTTGTAGTTCACAGGAATCCGGCGCTCCAGCGCAAAGGAGCCAAAAACCCGTCCATGTGTATCGTACAACTCCGTAATCGTGTCAGGACGATAACGCATGAGATCGGCAATTTGCGGAAGATTGATGGTGTAGACCAGCATGAGACCGCTGAGAGAGCCAACGGCCACAGCTAACAGCACAAGGACAGCTATCGCTACGCCGCCGGCCACTTTACGCCGTCCTGTGCCCGGACGAAAGGGAGATCTCATCTGAATGCGTTGATTCAAAGACGTTTTTCAGGATGACCGCTTATCCTGCCGCATATCTGCAATAGGAAAGAGTTGGCCATGACCGCTTTCGCGTTTATGCGTTCTTTTGTTTTAACAGATCCAGCGCTTTATTCAATTGATCGTCCTGATGGGAGACCGGCTTCTGGTTTGGATCATCATACTGGTCAAAGTCAGAAGCAACCAGAACGTTTGGAGTTACGGCCTCGTCCTGTATCTTTTTTCCGGAAGGAGATTCATATTTTGCCACGGACAGTATCAGAGCAGCGCCATCTGGTAATTCAATGGTTTTCTGTACGCTACCTTCACCAAACGTGCGGTCTCCGACAACATCACCGCGTTTGTTATCAAGAATTGCCGCAGCCACCAACTCTCCGGGGCCTGATGTGCCATGGTTGACCAGAACAGCCAAAGGAGCATTGGTAATGAACTTATTCGGATCTGCCGCAAAGGTCTGTTTGCTTACTTTTTGTCCTTCAAGCATGGCAATCGTTCCGTTACGAATAAAAGCATTGGCCAGACGAACCGCCTGCTGCTCGTCTCCCAGGGCAACATCGCGTAAATCCAGTAAAACCTTTTTGTTGCCGTTCTTCTGCATTGCCTTGAGGCGGGACTCGATTTCGTCTACGCGCTCCTTGTTCAGGACCACTGGCTTGAGATAGAGGATGCTTGAGTTTTCGTACTCCTGCTGTCCCATCGCCGGAACGGTCACATTCGTGCGGGTAAGAGTAATTTTCTCCGGGTCATATTTGCCCCGCTCCGGACGCACCAGTGAGAAAGTCACCTGGGTCCCGGGTTTGCCTTCCAGCAGAAGACGAACCATCGCCAGCGACATTTCCCTTGTAGGCTGGTCCCCAATGGCCACGATGATGTCCCCGTCCTGAATCTGCTCGCGTTCCGCAGGGCTTCCCGGCATAACAGAGACAACAGTGGCATATCCACCGCGCTTTGAAACATTCAGGCCCACCTGTGCTGCGGAGCCTTCATTCTCATGCGCTTTAAAGGTCGTGTATTCAGCCGGGGTCAAGTAACTTGAATCAGAGTCAAGGGACTCCAGCAGTCCATGGAGCGCCCCAGTCGTTACTTTGTTCAGGTTGGGTTCGACCACGTAGTCGCTCTGAATCTTATGCAGCACCTCTTCATAAACACCCATTTGCCTGTACGCACCATCACTCTGTGTACCGGCGCGTACACCATTCATTCCCAAACCGCCAATCAGGACAATGGCGACTAGAAGCACGGATATTCCTAGAATGACGCGTTTGAAATTTTTGGACATGGACTCACTCTTGCAGCAAGGGGCCGCTAAGTAGATGATACTCCAGCTACGTTCTGAACGGAGAGCAAGCCGCAGCATCAAACCGCCCGCGGCTTGCTTCCTTACTTTTTAGAAGATGCGGTAAGAAACACCCACACTGAAGCCATTCGGAGTTAGACCGCTACTCGTTTTTCCGAAAGGCGCGGTGAAGGCCTCACCGGGAGCGGCTGGCCAGAATTCGTATTCATAGTCGCCGCGCACCTTCCAGTGCCGAGAGAGACGGTACTCTCCGGTGATGCCAGGGGCATAAGCAAAGTAGCTGCCGCTGCCAAGTTTATCGCGATATGTTATCCACCCTCCGCCCATGAGGAACTTTCCATAAGCCTCTAGTTTTCCGAAACGAACCATCCGAAAGCGCGGGCCAAGCAGGTAGTTGTCCTCTGTTTCCCCGTGGGGCTGATTGAAGCGCAGCCAGCGCGCCTCACCTTCCACTCCCAGTCGGTTCAGGAAAAGATGATCCAGATCAAAAAAAGCGGCCATGCCCTGCAAACGGTCAGGCCCCCAATCCGGGTTAAAGTCGGAATATTCCGCACCTGCTGATAGCGAAAGTCCTCCGCCGCGATTCGCCGGGGCCACCTGCGCAAAAGAAAGAAGGGAGTTGAGAACAATGGCCAAGACCAATATTTTTTTAGACACGAGCAGTCTCCTGTAGATGGTTTGCCAAGGAGCAAAAAACATAGCGAACTTGATGTAGGTAGCCAGTCATGAATTCTGTCCCTTCATGACTGGGGATTTTGTCCCGGTTGCGGTTGTGTCTGCTGTGGCTGCGGAGTGTTGTTGTCAGGCTGCTGCGGAGGCGTGTTACTGTCCGCAGGCGCGCTTCCATTCACTGGTTGTTGTCCCGCAGGAAGTGATGCTGCGGCTGCCGGGGGTTGATAGCGCTGCAGTCGGAAATAAACCGGAGTCAGTTCCAGCGGCATTTTGTCGCTCGGATTGAGAATGTGTTCCTGACGGATGTTCAGCGCGTAGACCTTGTCATCCCAGGGATCTGCCTTCAAGTGGCTGCCCAGTGGCAACGCGGCAAGCTGCTGGTTCATGTCCGTAAGATTCAACTTCGGTCCGCGATTCAGGAAGGCAGACAACCAAGGTGTTCCATCCGCTTTAAGCAAAGGGTCTCCCAACCTAGGGCTGAGCAGACCCGGAAGATATTTTTCCCTGGCTACAACCTGCTGGAAAAAGAGGCTTACACTGGCCGATTTGTCGTGGTAGATGGAGTTATCAAATAACTCGACGGCCTTCTTCGCGGCAGCCTCATCGTCGGCCGGAGTATGGCTCATATTGATGCGCTGGAACGTGGCCTCATCTGGAAAGAGAAGGCGGTCATTAAAGGCGTACCGCGTGTCAATATGGTGCCCGAGAACGATATGCGCAAGCTGAAAGCTGATTACCGCAGCCAGATCCTCTTCTGTAGGCAGCACGTCAATCAGACCTTTGCTAAGCAGAATTGTGTTGCCGACTGCAAGGGATTCCAGAGGCGTGGTGAGAATTACGCGGCAATGAATGTCTGCCGGAAGATCCAGCTTATTGCCGATGATGATGTTATTCGTGACCTGCTCCAGCACCTTGTCAAAATCGCTGGGCGGAGCGAGGAGTCCAGCTTGCACGAGACGGTCAAGCACATTCTGTTCGGCCTGCGCAACCCACTGCCGCTTGGCCCCCAGCGGACCAACGTCCTGGGAGTTTTCGCTCTGGTCCTGTGCATTTTCCACCACAATGGATTCGGCTTCTGACTCTCGCTGTGGAAGCTTCAGCGAATAGCCCCAGAAGTGGGTCTGCGCACGGAAGCCGCCATGTTTTTTCCCAGTACCCCCTTCGGATTCCTCCACATAGATGGCCACAGGCAGCCAGACTTCCGGCTGCAGGTTCATACGCCAGCTGTCAAAGTGATAGTACCGGGTTATGTCGGAATTTTTACTGTTCGTGTACGTCCCGTTAAAGCGGACAATATTGCCGTCCTGGTCTTCGATCCAGATCCGTCCGAAAAAGCGGCCAGCACCGGTTCCAGGCTTTGGGTGCACGTCGAACACCATGGTGCGAATACTGCCCAAAAACTCGCGCCGGACATAGGAGAAATCATAGTGCTGCTGATCAAAGCTGACCGGATCCAGGAACATCATGTCCATAAATCCAGTAGGAGAATAGCTGAGGTCAAAAGACTTGGTCAGTCCAGAAAGGAAATTCATGGATCCTTTGAAGAATCCATGCCGTGAAGGCTTCGCCTCGTATCCTTTGTTGTAGAAGGCCTTGCTGAAGTCCACACGTCCCAGCATGTACTGGTCTGAATCCGGCACAGAATAAAGCTGCGGGTCCGGACGCATGTTCTGGATGTAAGTCTGCACCACAGGAGTGTGTTGCTGAATGGCCTTGACGATGGTCTTTTCCTGCGCAATCGCTTTCTGCACCAGGGCTGATTGTTCAGGAGAGAGCGGAACCGGAGGCGCAAATTTTTGTGTCTTTGCATGCGCGGCACCTGCCGCCAGTATGACTGCAGCAGCAGTCATCCACACCTTACGAAAAAGCATTGTCTAGCTCCTGATATATATTTATGTTCTTTGTCTTGGCGGACAGACCGCATTTGCCGCACCTGAAAACCACTGAATCCTGACCTTCCTTCACAAGAAGTTGCCGTGCTCTACTATGCCAGCTGGAACGTGATCCGGATCGTGCTCACTTCGTCCACCGGAATGCCATTTTTGGTGGCGGGCTTAAACCGGATCTTCTCCGCAGCCAGAATTGCCTGCTGATCCAGACCATGTCCAAGCCCGCTGACAACCCTCAGCACTTCAACCCGCCCGGAGGCGGTAAAGCGAACTTCCAGCGTTACATCCCCTTGAATCCGTAGCTGTCTCGCCTCTGGTGTGTACTGTGGAAGCGGCTTCGAGACCACCACAATTGGGGTCGACTGTGGCTCCTGCATCTTGGCCAGGTGCTGCTCACCATTTCCTGTACCCACAGGAGTCTGAAATCCGCCTGTGGCCACAGTCCCATGGCTCCCCGGGGCCCCCGTACCTCCCACAACTCCACTCTTAAATCCCGCCGAGGCAACTGTACCGCGGTCCTTCCCACCGGGTACCCCATTGGCGACTCCAGAGCCAAAATCCGTCCCATGGACTGCCCCCTGACGCGCCGCTCCGGCTCCATTTGCCGGACCAGGCGCTGCAGCAAAAGCTCCGACCGCAGCAATGGTGGCTGGACGGGTAGCATGAGGATTAGGAGTTACTCCGTTGGGGTCGCCAAAGCCGCCCGTCTTCGGGGTGGGAGCTGAATTATTGTTCGCCACTCGCGTCGGGACCGCGCTCTTGAAAAGCCCGACCTTTGGCTGCGGCGGTGGCGTCACGGCCTTGGGCGGCGCAGGCTCCAGTTTCGGCATCTCTGGGGTCGGAACTTTTACCGCCACGGGTTTCGGCGGCTCCGGCTGAGGCTTCGGGAGCGTGATCTTCGGTTGCTCAATTTTTGGAGGCGGAGGAATAATGTGGATTTTTGGAGCAGGCGGCACGTACGGCTTCGGCTGCTCTACCGGAAATATCAATTCCGTGGTCTGATATTGACGGCGCTTTTGCTCCTGATGAATCTGCGCCATCGTTAGAAGAATCAGGATTCCGGCAGCCACCAGGTTGATGACTGTACTTACACCAAATGACCCGAATCTGCCCTTTTCTTCGGGCAGAAGACCCAAATTTGCCCGATTCAGCGGATCGTTCCCGTTACTCGCCATAACTTCCAGTTGTCCAAATGACCTTTTTCTCTAAAACTCTAAAATTTGATAGACGAATCCATTCGCCTCTACATTCAAAATATTCACTTCCCAAGGCATGGAAGGCAGACGAGCAGTCCCTCAAATGAATGATGTGCAAGTTGATTGCCAAATAACGAGGGGTCGGTCTTCACTCTCTAGGTAAAAACACCCACTCCAATCACTATCTCACATCCTCTGCAAGACACTCATTTCCGCCTAAATTTAAGGACAATTCTCGTCGCAAACAAGTAATTAAGTAGAACTTACTAGTAACTATTACCTTGGTCACTTTACGGAATTTCATACCTCTTCCGTGTAATCTTTTCCTGATTAGATGCTTCCATAAAAACTTTCAGCTACTCTGGAAGTGAATAAAAAGGTTCCCTTTGTTCCTGATGTTTTCCCTTCCGCATCTGCAACCGTAACAAACCCAAAAGGAGATGGAATTTTGAGAATTCTCGTCACCGGCGGCGCCGGATATATTGGTGGGACAGTGGCCGAGCTTCTAATGCAGAACGGGCATGAAGCTGTCATCTATGACAATTTGTGCCATGCCCATCGGGCCCTCATTCCTGCCAAAGCTACCTTTCTTGAGGGTGATCTGGCTGATCGGGCCTCGCTGGATGCCGCTTTTCAAAGTTACGCCTTCGATGGAGTGATGCACTTCGCTGCCCTGATTGAAGCCGGAGAGAGCATGAAGTCTCCCGAGGTATATTTTCGTAATAACACCGCTTCGACCCTCACGTTGCTGGAGGTCATGCTGGCGCATAAGGTAAAGAAGTTCGTTTTTTCCTCCACCGCAGCGGTCTATGGCGAGCCGAAAACTACGCCAATTGAGGAAGATGCGCCACTTTGTCCTACCAATGCTTACGGTGAATCGAAGCTCCTGGTCGAACAGATGCTGACCTGGCTGAATCGGATCCACGGCTTTCGCTACGCGAGCCTGCGCTATTTCAATGTTGCGGGGGCAATCGAGGGACGGGGCGAAGCCCATGAACCAGAATCGCATCTGATTCCCCTGGTACTGGACGTGGCCCTGGGGCGTCGTCCCAACATCAAGGTATTCGGAACCGATTATCCCACGCCGGACGGCACCTGCATTCGAGACTATATCCATGTGTGGGACCTGGCCAGAGCCCACCTGCTTGCCTTCAACGCTCTTGCTGAACGCGATCGCCTCATCTATAACCTCGGCAATGGACACGGCTTCTCCATCCGCGAAGTCATTGAGGCTGCTCGCCGTGTGACCGGCCATCCCATTCCCGTTGAAGAGGCACAGCGGCGCCCCGGCGACCCAGCCATTCTGATTGCGAGTTCAGAAAAAATTGGTCGTGAACTTGGCTGGAAACCAGAGTTCGCATCCCTGGACAGCATTCTCGCCAGCGCCTGGAAGTGGCACCAACAGCGCTATCAGTTGACGGCTACATCCTGACCCGGCTGCCTTGCCCGTTTGAGGATGACGCCGTCCTTCCGTCATCCTCAGCTCCACTTGGCCGCATTCCCGGCCCTTTTTCCGGAAAATAAACAAAATCTATTGACAAGTGGGATTTGTATATTTATACAATGATATTGTATTTTTATGCATCGTGAGGACGCGGCTCTGCTGCCGCGTTTTTTCTGATTTTGAGCAAAGTAGAGAGACATAACGCAATTCGGGAACTGGTGGCGACAACGGTCATCTCCAACCAGGAGGAGCTGCGGCGGAAACTTGTGCGGCGCGGCTTTGATGTGACCCAGGCCACAGTCTCGCGGGACATCCACGAATTACATCTCTATAAAGGGCCCAACGGCTATGCCCTTCCCAATGGAAATGGCAATGGAAATGGGCACCTCCGCGCCGAAGAAGAGACGGGTTTGCCTTCTGTTCATGAAGTTCTGAGAAGCTTTGGCCTGAAGGTGA
Organism: Pseudacidobacterium ailaaui; assembly: GCF_000688455.1. Classification (NCBI taxonomy): domain Bacteria; kingdom Pseudomonadati; phylum Acidobacteriota; class Terriglobia; order Terriglobales; family Acidobacteriaceae; genus Pseudacidobacterium; species Pseudacidobacterium ailaaui. Next base: position 3,103,290 of record NZ_JIAL01000001.1, on the reverse strand, counting down.
AACAGGCGCAAAACCAACTGGTTGTGATTACTGCCAGTGGAAGTGCGCAGCCTGTGGCGCTGGCGATTGATCACGAAGATTGGAAAGAAGTGGTCGGGACCCTGGCAGGGGATGACACGGTCCTGATTATTTGTCCGGACCAGAAGAGTGCGTCGTATTTAAAGGCACGCCTGGAAGAAATGATTGGCTGACGATGACAAAGAAGATTCAAACCGCGGTGATGGGAGTTTCAGGCTACGCCGGAATGGAGCTGGCCCGGCTTCTGCTGCGCCATCCACAGCTTAAGGGCGCAGCGCCTTTATTTCTGGGGCGCACAGAAGCAGCACAGCCCTTGACGCAACTGCATCCGCATCTCATGGACAACAATGGTTCCCACGCGATAATGGTTGAACCATTTTCCTGGGACCTAATAAAGGACCGCGGCGTGGATGTGCTCTTCCTTGCTACTCCGCATGAACAGTCGCGTGAATGGGCGCCCTCGGCCCTGGAACACGGCATTCGTGTGGTGGATTTGAGCGGAGCGTGGCGGCTGGTCCATGCGGAAAACCGCGCTGTTTATCAGTTTCCCGATGAAGGCTCGGATGTAGCAGTAAAGACGCAGACCAAAGCTGTCTACGGAATGCCAGAGCTGCATCGCGATGAAATTAAGGATGCGGAATTGGTTGCCAATCCCGGATGCTACGCCACGTCCATTATTTTGGCTTTGAAACCGCTGGTGGCAAGGGGCTGGGTGGACGCTGAGCGTGGCATCGTGAGTGATTCAAAATCCGGTGTCTCCGGTGCAGGCAAGGCCCCGACGGCGAAAACACACTTCATGTATGCCGCGGACAATCTTTCAGCATATGGTGTTTTCGGCCACCGTCACACAGGCGAGTTGCTGGAGCAGCTGGATCTGAAGTCGGAACAGATTACTTTCACGCCGCATCTGCTGCCGATTCCGCGTGGAATTCTTTCAACGATCTATTTCTGGTTTCAAGAAAAAAGGACTTCAGAGGAAGTGGAAGCCTGCTTCCGCGAGTTTTATAAAAATAGCCCTCTGGTGCGGGTCTTCCCTGCCGGACATCTGCCTCAGATCCAGTATTCGGTGCGGACGAATTTCTGCGATATCGGTTTTCAGCTTGCCGCCGATGGACGACGATGCGTGATTGTGTCGTGTTTGGACAACCTGCTCAAGGGCGCTGCTGGACAAGCGGTGCAAAACCTCAATGTCATGTATGGATGGAATGAAGCGGAGGGGTTGATATGAAATTCGTCGTAAAACTTGGCGGCGCTGCACTGGAAAATCCCGAACTGCGCGAGAGTTGCGCCAAGGCGATTGCGGAACTGGTGAAGGACGGCAACCAGGTGGCCCTGGTGCATGGCGGCGGTGTGCAGTTGACCAAAACTTTAAAGCAGCTTGGCAAACAGAGTGAATTTATTTCCGGCCTGCGTGTGACGGATGCTGAGACACGGGACACTGCGCTGATGGTGTTAAGCGGGCGCGTCAACAAATCATTGGTGGCCGCTCTGGGCAAGCATGGGCAGGCTGCCGTAGGACTCTGTGGTGGTGATGGCCTGGTCTTTCGTGCACGCAAAAAGCGCACGGCGCCCGATCTAGGCTTTGTGGGTGAAATTGTTGCGTCTGATCCGCGCTGGCTGGAAGCCATCTGGAAGATGGGCGCAGTACCAGTGATCTCCAGCCTTGCACTCGGTTTTGATGGCGAATACTACAACATCAATGCCGATGAGATGGCGTCTGCCTGCGCAGCCGCCTGCAAAGCCGATGCACTGGTTTTTCTCACGGACGTTCCTGGGGTGAAGGACGCGAATGGTGAGGTGATGCGCTGGCTCTCCATTGACCAGATCGCGAAGCTCGCCAAAGACGCCGTGATCAGCGGAGGAATGCTGCCAAAACTGAGCGCCTGCCGCGAGGCCCTGCTGCAGGGCGTCAAGCGCGTGCGTATTCTGCCTGCAGAAGTGGCATCGGTCCTACCTGACCTGTGCAGCGCCCGGGTCAACCATGGGACGGAAGTGATGGTGGCTTAGAATCCTTCGCCGCTGTGCTCTTAAAAGACAGCATTCTTCGCAGGCAACTTTGGAGACTTCTTCAATGAAACTCGATGCAATTCGCGCGGCAGAGACAAAGCTGCTGCTTTCCACCTATGAGCGCAATCCTCTGCTCTTTGTGCGGGGAGAAGGCGTTCATCTGATTGACGAGAATGGCGAACGCTATCTGGATTTGCTGAGCGGTATCGGCGTGAATGCGCTGGGCTATGGCCATCCGGCCATCGTAGGTGCCATTGCTGAGCAAAGCAAAAAGCTGATTCACATCTCCAACCTATACTTTCATGAAGGCCAGGCCGAGCTGGCCCTGCGTCTGACGGAGAAGAGCGGAATGGACCGTGCCTTCTTCTGCAACAGCGGAACGGAAGCTATTGAGGCGGCCCTGAAACTGGCCCGCGCTCACGCTGGCTTAAAGCGCGGTGAAGGCAAACCGATGGGCACAAAGATTCTGGCCCTTGAGCACAGCTTCCATGGGCGCACGATGGGTTCGGTGGCTGCGACACACAAGGAAAAGTACCGGGAGCCATTTGCTCCGGTGATGCCTGGAGTGGAGTTTGTCCGCTTCAATGATGTTGCTGACCTCAAGGCAAAGTTTTCGACCGATGTCTGTGCAGTGCTGCTGGAAGCAGTCCAGGGCGAGGGCGGTGTCCGGCCTGTTTCGCAGGAATTTATGCAGACGGCACGCGAACTGACGCAATCGACAGGCGCGCTGCTGATCATAGATGAAATCCAGGCCGGACTCGGGCGCACAGGAAAGTGGTTCGCCTATCAACATTACGGAGTGCAGCCCGATGTGACCACCCTCGCAAAACCGCTTGCCGGAGGGCTGCCGCTGGGCGCCATGCTTTGCAAGGAAGAGGCTGCGCATGCAATCCATCCGGGAATGCACGGCACAACATTTGGAGGCGGTCCGCTTGCCTGCACTACAGCGATTGCTGTGATTGACACCATGGAGAAGGAGCACCTTCTCGACCACATCCACAGCGTTGGCGGTTATTTCCAGCAAAAGCTCAAAACGCTTATGCAGAAGCACAGCGCCATTACGGAAGTGCGAGGGCTTGGCCTGATGCTGGCCATTGAAGTGGAATCCGTTGAACTGGCGAAAACTGTTCTGGCGGAGATGATGAAACGGCACATCCTCATCAACCGCACGAGCGAGACAGTGCTGCGCTTCCTGCCGCCCTATATCATTCAACGGGCACACGTGGATGAAGCCGCGGCTGCCCTGGACCAAATCTTTACCGAGCACAGCCCTGCCTACGCCGGCGAGCGCGCTCAATCCCAAGGAGGAACTGAAATTGGCTAGCAAAACCGTTGCTGTTCTTGAACCCGAAGCTGGCCTGGGCGCGACGCTTGCGGGGCGCGACCTTTGTTCTATCTCAGATCTCACGCCGCAGGAAACAGCGGCCATTCTGGACCTGGCACACGACGTAAAAGCAAATCCATCGGCTTATCGGCATGCGCTGGATGCAAAGCAGATGGTGATGTTCTTCGAGAAGTCGTCTTTGCGCACGCGGCTCACCTTTGAAACTGCCATCAACACGATGGGCGGGAATGCGATTTTCGTAGACCAGACGCAGTCGCCGCTCGGCGAGCGCGAATCGCTGGCAGACATGGCCCGCAATCTTGAGCGCTGGGTTTCGATCATCGTCCTGCGCACCTACGCTCATGAGACGATTACGGAAATGGCGCAGTATGCGAGTGTTCCGGTAATCAATGCACTGAGCGATCTGGAACATCCCTGCCAGGCGCTGGCGGATTTTATGACGCTTCAGGAGCGCTTCGGGTCGGTGAAGGACTTGAAATTCACCTATGTCGGTGATGGCAACAACGTGTGCCACTCGCTGATGTTGACTGCGGCGCAGCTTGGATCACATTGCACCATCGGCACCCCAAAGAATTATGCTCCGAAGGCCGAGATTGTAGCGCAGGCACGTGCCATCGCCAACAAAACCGGGAGCAATATCACAGTCATTCACGACCCGATTGCGGCCGTGACAGGGGCCGATGCGGTCTACACCGACGTGTGCACCAGTATGGGATTTGAACATGAGGCGACCAAGCGTGCACCGATCTTCAAGCCCTATCAGGTCAATGAAACGCTGATGTCCCATGCCGCTTCTCACGCTGTATTTATGCATTGTCTGCCTGCGCATCGTAATGCTGAGGTGACCGACGCAGTTCTCGATGGCCCGCAGTCTGTGGTCTTCGATCAGGCGGAGAACCGGATGCACGCGCAGAAGGCGCTATTGCTGCTTTTATTAGGGGCAGCGACGGGGAACAAGGGCACGAAAAAGTAAATTTCCATTTTCAACGTCATTGCGAACGATAAAATCCGAGGTTTTCGACCAGATGTCTGTCATTCTTGAAAGTCTGCCGATTGGGCAGAAGGTTGGCATCGCTTTTTCCGGCGGCCTTGACACCAGTGCCGCTCTTCACTGGATGAAGCAGAAAGGTGCTATTCCCTATGCTTACACTGCCAACCTGGGCCAGCCAGACGAAAGCGATTACGATGCGATCCCGCGCAAGGCCCTTGAGTACGGCGCAGCAAAGGCAAGGCTCATCGATTGTCGCGGACCGCTGGTGCGCGAAGGCATTGCCGCCTTGCAGTCAGGGGCCTTTCACATCTCGACTGCCGGAGTGACTTATTTCAATACCACGCCTCTTGGACGCGCGGTCACCGGGACTATGCTGGTGACGGCCATGAAAGAGGACGGCGTCAACATCTGGGGCGACGGGTCCACTTTCAAAGGCAATGACATTGAGCGCTTCTACCGCTACGGACTGCTGGTCAATCCGGACCTGAAGGTCTACAAGCCATGGCTGGATCCGCTTTTCATCGAAGAGCTCGGCGGCCGCGCTGAAATGTCTGCTTTTCTGCAGAAGTCCGGGTTCAGCTATAAGATGTCCGCGGAGAAGGCTTATTCGACTGACTCCAATCTTTTGGGCGCAACTCATGAAGCGAAGGACCTCGAACTGCTCTCCAGCAGCATCCGTATCGTCGAACCCATTATGGGAACGCCCTTCTGGCGCGAGGATGTGGAGATCCAGCGCGAAGAGGTGACGGTCCGCTTTCAACAGGGTGTTCCGGTCGCAATCAACGGCAGGGAATTTTCTGACTTGGTTGAGCTGATGCTGGAGGCCAATCGCATTGGCGGACGTCATGGCCTCGGAATGAGTGACCAGATTGAGAACCGCATCATCGAGGCCAAGAGCCGCGGCATCTATGAAGCTCCAGGAATGGCGCTTCTGTACATTGCATACGAGCGCCTGATTACCGGCATTCACAACGAGGACACCATCGAGCAGTACCGCGAGAACGGCCGCAAGCTGGGCCGTCTGCTCTATCAGGGGAGATGGTTTGACCCGCAGGCCATCATGCTGCGCGAGTCTGCGCAGCGGTGGGTGGCCAGCGCCGTCACCGGAGAGGTCACGCTCGAATTGCGGCGCGGCAATGATTATTCGATTCTGAATACCGAATCACCGAACCTGACCTTTGCTCCCGAACGTCTTAGCATGGAGAAGACCGAGTCCGCGTTTTCTCCTCGCGACCGCATCGGCCAACTCACCATGCGCAATCTCGACATCGCGGACACTCGCGCAAAGCTTTTGACCTATGCGCAGACCGGCCTGATTACGCTGAGCCAGGGATCAGAGATGCCGCAACTGAACAGCGGGGCGAAAAACGGAAGCACCACGAAAGGCAAAGAATCTTGATGAGTGAACAGCAGGGCAAGATGTGGTCTGGTCGCTTCCGCGAACCGCTGGATCCTGCGTTCGACCACTGGCAGCGTTCCTTTCGCTTTGACCGGCAACTGCTCGATGACGAAGTAGCTGCCAGTAAAGCTCATGCGCTCGCTCTTGAAGCGGCCGGGGTCTTGACACAGGATGAGAGGTCGCGGATTTCCGTTGCTCTGGACCAGATTGCAGCATCAGGTATCAGCGAGGCCGATGCCGAAGACATCCATCACTTCGTCGAGATGAAACTCGTCGACGCCCTCGGCGATCTCGGCCTGAAACTGCACACGGGCCGCAGCCGTAATGAACAGATCGCAACAGACCTGCGTTTATACATTCGTTTCCGTATTCGCGTGGCCATCATGCACATTGCAGCATGGGCGCAACAGCTGATTGAAAAAGCGAAAACGATGGGCAGTGCCGTGATGCCTTCATACACGCACCTGCAGCGCGCCGAGCCTGTGCTTGTTGCACATTGGCTGCTGGCGTATGTCGAGATGTTGCTGCGCGACATTTCACGCCTCGAAGACTGCGCGAAGCGCCTGAATTTCTGCCCGCTTGGTTCGGGCCCCATTGCTGGAGCGACGCTGGCGCTGGACCGCAATGTTGCTGCCAGAGAGCTTCGTTTCACCGCCCCAACGGCCAACAGCATGGACGCAACCAGCGACCGCGACTTTGTCCTCGAATATCTGAACGCGCTGACGCTGGTTGCATTGCATGCCAGCCGATTTGCGGAAGAGATCACGCTGTTCTCCACTGCTGAGTTTGGTTTTGTCGATTTGCCCGAGGCATTTTCTACCGGATCAAGCGCGATGCCGCAGAAGAAAAATCCTGACCTGACGGAGCTGGTCCGCGCCAAAGTGGGCCGGGTGAATGGAGCAGCCCAGGCAGTCGTTCTACAACTAAAAGGCCTGCCGTTGGCTTACAACAAGGACCTACAGGAGACCCAGGAGCCTGTCTTTACCGCAACCACCGCAATGCATCTTACCCTCAATCTGTTGGCGAAATTTACGGCGGCGCTAAACTTCCGCACCGACCGGATGCGCGCAGCTTGCCAAACCGGATTTATGAATGCAATGGCTGCGGCGACCTATCTTGTTCATAAGGGAGTTCCCTTCCGCAAGGCCCATGAAAAAATCGGCAATGCTGTTCGTTATTGTCTGGACAAAGGCTGTGAGTTGGACCAACTGACCCTCAATGAACTCAAGCAATTTGGCCCTGAGTTCGAGCAGGACTTCTTTGCTGCCATTACACTCGAAGCGACACTCGACTGCCATGATGTGCTTGGAGGAACGGCACGTCACCGCGTGCAGGAAGCGCTGAAAGACGCCGAGGGCCGAGTACAGAACCTCATCGATATCTACGGCAAGGTCGATCTCGGAGCGCAGGAGGCATCCCATGCAGGTGCGTAAGGCGCGCCTCCAGGACGCAACCAACATCTACGAGCTTGTGAACAGCCTTTCCGGCGACGGCACGCTGTTGCGTCGCGCCTTTCCTGAGATCTGTGAAAACATACGCGACTTTACCGTGGCTGAAAGTGATTCTGGTGTCTTTCTTGGCTGCGGCGCGCTCCACCTTTATGGCCCGCACTTGGCCGAGGTGCGCTCGATCGTCGTCCGTCCTGAGGCCAAGGGCCAGGGCGCGGGTGCAAACCTGTTGAGCGCTTTGCTCGATGAAGCGGAGGAGCACGGCGTCGGTTGCGTCTGCCTCTTTACACGCATCCCGGATTTCTTCTTCAAATATGGCTTCCGCGTTGTCGAAGACCGCGCCGCGCTTCCAGACAAAATTTTCAAGGACTGCCAGAACTGCCCGCGCCTATACCGCTGCGATGAAGTGGCCATGGCCCGCGGCCAGTTGCCCAAGGTCTCAATTCTTGGCCCCCGGGTGGAAGCCGAGCAGCTAGTGCGTCTGGCCGGATGAAGCGAAATATCGCTCTGCGTTGGTTCTTGCGCGCTCCAGTGCATCATTCAGTTCTCTGCGCTTGTCTTCCAATGCGGCGGCGTCTGCATCCGGCGAGGGAGGTGCAACTGGGCGTGACCAACTGACCGCCACCCGCGAGAATGGTTTTGGAACCAAAAACTGGTCCCAGGAGCGCACCACCCACGCCCGCTCCGGCAAAAGATAGAAGCTGCCAATTTCCCGCTGGGTCATCTGGGCAAGTTTTACCGGCCCCATTTTTGTCTGATAGATCGGGCCGCGCGGGCCGTCAGCAGTAAAGACCACGGGCTCCCCTTGTTCGATGACCTGCTGTAATGCCAGAAGACCTGCTGCACCGCCGCGCGAACTCGATCCGCGCACACTACCAAAGCCCAGAAGCGCCAGCGTCCGGGCGATCAGCTCGCCGTCAAAGCTACGGCTGATGAGGATGGAGCAGCGGAATTTGCGGAAATACCAGGCACAGGGTAACGTACAACGGTGCCAAAAGCAGAAGATCCCTCTTGCCGGAGGCGTCGCGGGCGTGGCCCCCGGTTCAGCGATTACCCGAAACCGCAGCGTTGCTCCAATGGCTGCCAGAAGGGCCGCCGTCAACCGCGGCACAATGGCGAGCGCCATACGCTGTCGAACAGTGAATTTCGGGCCGTCTTGCCGGGACACGTTTTGATTCTAACGGGGATGAGCGTTTGCACTAAACTTGATACACTGGCCATATCGTGGTTGAGCTGGTTCCCTCTATTCTTTCGGCTGATTTTGCCCGTCTTGCGGACGAGGTTGCGGCGGCAGAGCGCGGCGGCGGCAGCGTGATCCATGTGGATGTGATGGACGGCCACTTTGTCCCGAACATTACGCTCGGTCCGCCCGTGGTCAAGTCATTGCGCAAGGTCACCAAACTGCCTCTGGACTGCCATCTGATGATTGAAAATCCGGATGAATATATTCCGGCTTTCGCTGACGCCGGGGCCGACTGGGTAAGTGTCCACTATGAAGCCTGCCGGCACCTGCACCGCACTCTGGAACTGATTGCGCGGCACGGAATGCAGCCAGCTGTTGTCATCAATCCGGCAACAGAGGTGCATCTGCTGCGCCCGGTGCTGGGCATGGTGCACCACGTGCTGGTCATGAGCGTAAATCCGGGCTTTGGGGCGCAGAAATTTATCCCTTACTCGCTTAAAAAACTGCGGCAGCTGCGCGAGCTTCGCCAGGAACTGGGGCTGAGTTATAGGATTGAAGTGGATGGCGGCGTGGCTCACGATACGATTCCCGCTGTCGTCGAAAATGGTGGCGAGCTGCTGGTGGCAGGCAATGCTGTCTTTGGTGACGGAAAGGCCGAGGAAAATGCGCGTTCTCTGCTCGAAGCGGCACGCAGGGCGGCAGAAGTAGTTGTTTAAGGTTCGCGGCGATGCGGGTCACAGCAAGGTGCCAGATCTTTTTAGAATCGCGGGACCCTGCGTTTCACCCGTGCCCAGGAGTTGAAGTGTTATGAAACGGTTTGTTACACAAATGTCGGCTGTTTGCCTGTGTCTGGCGCTGATACCAGCAGCGTCTCACGCCCTGGGCAAGAAAAAGAAGAAGCAAACGGACCTGAGCCAGAATCCGCTGGCGAACGTGAACTCCAAGCAGCCGGACAAGGAGCTGTTTGACAAGGCGATGAAGGCCCTGAAAAAGGGCAAGTATGATGTGGCCCGCCTTGACTTGCAGACCCTCCTGAATACCTACCCTGATACCGAATACGCGATGCGCGCCAAGCTCGCCATCGGCGACACCTGGTATAAGGAAGGCGGATCGGCCGCCCTTACCCAGGCCGAGCAGGAGTACAAGGACTTCATCACCTTCTTCCCCAACACTCCTGAGGCTGCCGAAGCGCAGATGAAGGTGGGCGACATTTATTTCCAGCAGATGGAAAAGCCGGACCGCGATCCTCAGAATGCGATGCACGCCGAACAGGAATACCGGACGATGATCCAGCAGTTTCCGGACTCGCCTCTGATTCCCAGGGCCAAACAGCGGCTGCGCGAAGTGCAGGAAGTGCTGGCGCAACGACAATTTGAAATTGGTGAGTTCTACGCTGCGCGCGAAAACTGGACTGCCTCCATTGCCCGCTTGCAGACAGTGGCTGATACGTATCCACTCTTCAGTAAAAGTGACCAGACGCTCATTACTCTTGGTGACGCCTATGTCACTCTGGCGCAGATGACCCAGAAGCTGAATTTGCCGCCAAAAGCCAAAGAAGAGCTGGTCCAGGCATACAACGACCGCGCTGCCGCCGCTTACGATCGCGTGGTGACCCGTTATGCGATGGCACCGCACGTGGAAGATGCCAAGGACCGCCTGATTGCCATGGGACGTCCCATTCCTGAACCCACGCAAGCCGAGCTGGCCGAAAGTGAGGCCGAAGAAGGCAGCCGCACCAACGTCCACATTAAAGACCGCGCGCTTCTCCTGGTAAAACCAGGGCCGTCTACTATCCGCGCTGCCCGTGTTGGCGAGCCTACAGTTACGGATCCGCCCCAAACCACGGCGCCCCAGGTGAGAGAGGCCACAGCCGCCATGTACGAGGCTGCGGTCAAGGGCCAGCCGATTCCCGCTCCCACGCAAGGCGCGAGCGCAACCGCGGCCGCGGCGGCCACCAGCGCTTCTGTTCCGGCCTCCGGGGCTTCCAGCGGCGCAGCGGTGGAGATGGAAGCAGTCCCAACCGGAAGCAGTGGGGGAACGTCCACCAGCGTGGAAGTCATCAATCCTAGTGCAAATTCCAGTACGGGAGCAGCAAACACGAGTGCTCCAGCTACAGGGACTGGCGAGACCGCCGCGCCTGGAAATGGCAGCAGCGCTCCTGCAAATCCGGGAGCAGAATATGGATTGAAGCCCGTAGGCCCATCGAATACCAATGCTCCGCTGCCCCCGGTAGACAAACCCGCCCCTGCTCCTGAGCAGATCAACGACGTAAAGGCGGGAGAACAGTCTAAAGCACAGGTCCAGACCGGGACCAAAGGCAAGAAGAATGTCCCAGTAGACAATAGTAAAGAGTCTTCCACCAAAAAGAAGAAGAAAGGCCTGGGCAAGCTGAACCCGTTCTAGAGCAGAAGAATTTCAGCAGCGAAGGCCGCCACTTCCGGCGGCCTTTGTTCTTCCATCACAATGCTTTATCGTGAAAGGTTAGGATTTTTGATTCATGTCTCACGATTTGCCAAAAGCTTATGATCCCACTGCCATAGAAGACCGCTGGGCAGGGTACTGGGTGCGCGAGCGCCTGTTTGAAACGCCTACGCCGAAGGGCACTCCTGCCGCATCCCCCTTCACCATGCTTCTGCCCCCGCCCAACGTCACTGGACGGCTCCATATGGGGCACATGCTCAACCAGACGGAGATGGACATCCTTGCCCGTTGGCGACGCATGTGTGGCGACCTGACGTTATGGCTTCCGGGCACGGACCACGCCGGAATTGCCACCCAGATGATGGTGGAACGCCAGTTGGCCGCCGAAGGAAAAAAACGGCAGGACCTGGGCCGCGAGGCCTTCATTGAGCGCGTCTGGCAATGGAAGCAGCACTACGGCGGCGCAATTCTCAACCAGATGAAGCGCCTGGGCGCAAGCGTGGACTGGGCACGCGAATACTTTACGATGGACGACAACCTGTCTGTGGCTGTGCGAGAAGCCTTTGTGCGGCTATATGAACAGGGACTGATTTATCGCGGCGCCTACATCGTCAACTGGTGCCCGCGCTGCCAGACAGCCATCAGCGACCTTGAAGTTGTTCATGAAGAACAGCAAGGAAAACTATGGGAAATCAGGTATCCCGTCACGGAAGAACCAGGAGCGTTTCTTACCATCGCCACCACCCGTCCGGAAACCATGCTGGGCGATGTGGCCGTGGCCGTACATCCTGATGACGAGCGTTACCAGCATCTGCACGGCAAGCACCTGCGGCTGCCTCTGGTTGGTCGCGAAATCCCGGTCATTACCGATGCGTGGGTCAGTCCCGAATTTGGCACCGGGGCGGTAAAAGTCACTCCGGCCCATGATCCGAATGACTTTACATTGGGACAGCGCCACGGATTGCCCTCCATCAATGTAATGGATGAAACGGCACACATCAATGCCGAAGGCAGTGCCTATGCCGGACTCGACCGCTACGAGGCGCGCAAACAGATTCTGGCGGACCTGGAATCCCAGGGGCTGCTGGGTGCGATCAAAGACCATACCCTATCCATTGGCAAATGCGACCGCTGCAAGACGGTGGTAGAGCCTCGGCTCTCGACGCAGTGGTTCATCAAGATCCAACCTCTGGCGGACAAAGCCATTGCCGCGGTGGAGCAGGGGCATATCCGGTTTACTCCGGAGCAGTACGCCAGAACGTATTTCGAATGGATGCGCAATATCCACGACTGGTGCATCTCACGCCAGCTCTGGTGGGGGCACCGCATCCCTGCATGGCACTGCCGGGCCTGCAAACAGATCACGGTCGCGCGCGAAACGCCGGCAAAATGTTCCTTCTGCGAAAGTGCTGTGCTTCAGCAGGAAACCGATGTGCTCGATACCTGGTTCTCCTCCGGACTGCTTCCCTGCTCTGTCTTTGGCTGGCCAAGGCACACACAGGATCTCGACGTTTTCTATCCGACGCAGTTGCTTGTTACAGGTTTTGACATACTTTTCTTCTGGGTGGCGAGGATGATCATGCTGGGCTGCCACTTCATGCTGGACATGCCCATGCCGGACGGCTCGCAGCGCACACTGAAAGATGCTGTGCCCTTCCGCGAGGTCTACATTCACGCACTGGTGCGCGATGCGGAACGTCAGAAGATGTCCAAGACCAAAGGCAATGTGATTGACCCTATCGAGATCGTCAGCAAATATGGCACAGATGCTGTGCGCTTCACGCTGGCGGCCATGGCGTCTCCCGGAACCGACATTGCCTTTAGCGAAGCGCGTACTGAGGGATATCGTGCTTTTGCAAACAAGATATGGAACGCGGCGCGCTTCATCTTCATGAACGTGGACAAGGCAAAAGAAGCTGGGATTGAACTTGATCCGCAATGGTTTACAAATAGGACCGCTCCCGGGCCGGATGCTCCCATCGAGGCGCGCTGGATCACATCGCGACTGGACCAGGTTGCAGCAGAGGTCAATCAGGCCCTGGGCGAATATCGCTTCCACGAAGCCGCGAATCTTGTTTATCAGTTCTTCTGGGGCGACTTCTGCGACTGGTATCTGGAGATGGTAAAAATCAGGCTGGATTTCAGCAGTTCCATCCATCAGCAGCGCAGCAAGTCAGCCTTGATGACCCTGTTGAGCACATTTGAAGCAGCGCTTCGACTGCTTTCGCCCTTCATGCCATTCCTTACAGAAGAGCTCTGGCACGCGCTCTATGAGGAAAATCCTCCGGCAAAGTCCATCGCTTTGTCCCGTTATCCTCAGGCGAGTGCAGACGCTCGGAATCCTGTAGCGGAAAATGAGATGTCTGTCCTGCAGGAACTCATCGTGACGGTCCGCGCCCTGCGGAAAGACCTGGATGTGCCAGAACGCGAGCCGGTGGCCATCGAACTTACGGCGACGGATGCAATCAGGAACCTCGCCGATTCAAACCAGGACATCATTGAAAAACTCGCTCGCGTTTCTGAAATTCAATTTCCTTCAGAGTGGAAGCTCGGGCCAGCCAATACGCGGACCACAGCCAACTTTACCGTTGGCACGCCCTATGAAAAACAGATAGACCTTGCGGCGGAACGTGAACGCCTGCACAAAAAACTGGAACAGTACGAAAAACTTCTGGCCAATGCAAAACGTCAGTTGGAAAATGAATCTTTTCTGGCCAAAGCACCGGAGAAGGTTGTTTCCGGCCTGAAAAAACAGGCAGAGGAAGCATCCATGTTACGGCAGGAAACGCTCGACGCACTGGAAAGACTGGAGCAATTTGCATAATGGATTGGAAAAGCAGGCGGATTGACGCGATTCTCGAACAGGCATTAGTAGAAGACAAAGCTACGCATGATGTAACCACTGCGCTTACCATTGATCCATCCTTGCGTGCTTCAGCAACCATCATCGCCAAACAGGACTGTGTAGTCTCAGGACTGGGCTGCATTCCGCGCTTTCTGGAGATCTTTGCCCGGCTTGATGGCAAAGACCACGGCCGCTTTGAGGTTGTGCATCATCCTGAAATTTTCGATGGCGTCCGTGTCTCCCGGGGACACGCCCTTGCCGTCATCCGCCACAAAGCCAGCGTCATCCTCTCCTGCGAGCGCGTCATTTTGAATCTGATGCAGCGCCTGAGCGGAATCGCCACACTTACCCGTCAGTATGTAGACGCCATTGCCGGCACCAGCGCGCACATCCTGGACACACGAAAGACCGTACCCGGACTGCGCGTTCTGGATAAATATGCTGTCCGCTGCGGCGGAGGAAAGAACCATCGCCTCGACCTTTCCGATGGCATCTTGATCAAGAACAATCACATCTCTCTTGGCGGAGGAATTGAAAAAGTTCTAAATCGCGCAAAGGAACTGCGCCAACCGGGCCAGACGATCGATATCGAGGTGCGCACGTTCGAGGAACTGACGACTGCGCTCGATCACGGCGCAGAGTCCCTGCTGTTGGATAATATGACGCCGGAACAAGTCAGGAAGGCCGTCACGCTGGTACGTGAACGCGGCCTCAGCATTCCGATTGAGGCTTCTGGCGGAATGAACCTTGAAACTGTTCGTAAATACGCTCTTGCCGGCGTGGACTACATCTCCGTAGGAGCTCTTACACATTCTGCCCCGGCCGTAGACCTGAGTATGAAAATCACAGCGGAGATCTATTAACGCGGCATGTCGCGGTGGGCGGTCTTAACACGATAGCCCTCTTTTGCAAGCCGCTTGCCGATTTCTTCAGCAATCATTACCGAGCGGTGCTGGCCTCCTGTGCAGCCAAAAGCAATTGTCAGATAGCTTTTTCCCTCATGGATGTAATGAGGCAGAAGATACAGCAGTAGCCCGGTTACACGATCCAAGAATTCCCGCGTCTGCGCAAATTTGCGGAGATAGGACACCAGTTTTGGATGTTTGCCGGTCAGAGGACGAAATTCAGGAATAAAGTGCGGATTCGGCAAAAAGCGAACATCAAAGACAAGATCAGCCTCCAGTGGAAGACCGTTCTTGTATCCAAAACTGATGGAGGAGATCAAAAGGTCTTTCCCATCTCCGGCCCCGGCGAACTTGTCCTGTATGTAGGCCCGCAGCTCATGGACATTAAAATTCGAGGTGTCGATAATGACGTCTGCCACATTGCGGATAGGATCCAGCAGCTTCCGCTCGGCGCGTATGGCCGAGGCGACCATCTCCTGCCTGCCCAGAGGGTGCGGCCGCCGCGTCTCAGAAAAACGACGCAGCAGCACCGGCTCCGAAGCCTCAAGATAAATGACCGTCGTGGGTAAAATGTGGCGGATGCCCTGCAGCATCTGAGGAAAACGCTCCAGTCCCTGCCCTTCCCGCACATCAACAACCAGGGCCGCTTTTGTTGTGGTGGTGGATTCCCCAATCAGTTCGGCAAAACGCGGGACCAGATCGATTGGCATATTGTCCACGGCATAATGCCCCATGTCTTCAAATGCCTTGAGGGCGGAGAGTTTTCCGGACCCGGAGAGGCCGGTGATGATAATGAGCGAACGGTCCTCCTCTACATTGTGCGCAGGAGTGTTCTTTTTTTTCCGTGGACCATCAGCAGGTTTACGGACATTTTTGGATGGCATGTGCCCAGCGTACCATTGTCAGGCCCCAGGTGGTATGCGGATGACCTTCTCTGTCCAGAAGGCCACCCGCAGAAGGCAGCTTGGTTCAGGGAGCTTCAATCAGCTCCATCTTGCCATCCCGCTTGCGGTGCAGCACCTTCACCTGCCCCTCATGGTCGCGGAAGACGAAGACCTCGCGGTCACGAAACTCCGCTTCTTTCACCGCCTCCTCCAGGGTCATGGGACGGATCGCTACAGAATCAGCGGAACGGACGATGTGTGGCTCCGGTACGGGGACCCGGGCCGGAAAAGAATGCACGGTTACTGGAATGCTCTGGCGGGCATGTCCATTTCCATTGGCTTTTCCCGAGGTCTGGGCTGGAATGGTCTCTTCTGCTGCTGAAGGCGAGGTCTTTGCCGAGCGGCGAGGACGGGCCAACTGGGGCTCAGCGGCAAGTTTTTCCTCTTTCGGCTGCCGTTTCACGGCCTGTATCTTCTTTTTGCAGCGGATGGCCTGGGTTTCGGCCTTTTCCAGCGCCTCGCGGAGCGCGGTCTCCATGAAATTGGCCTCTGACGTCGCCACAATGTCTTGTAAGCGCGTCTTTATGGTGACTTCGGCAAATTTACGGTATTTTTCCGCCGTCAAGACCACGTGGGCGCTCGTAGTTTTTCCCAGGATTTTTGCGATGCGCGCAATGGATTCATCGGCAATGGCGCGAAGAGCGGGGGTGACGGTCACCTGCCTGCCAGTGTACTCAACCTGCATGGCGAAAGCTCCCTTCCCAAATGTTGTACTGCTGGAGATGCACAAATCCTCAGCAGGTTTGTAGATTCTACCTCAACTCCGTACCCGACGCTGATGGGTGCTCGGAATTCTCATGTCCTCGCGATATTTGGCCACGGTACGGCGTGTCACGTTGATTCCCTGTGACTGAAGCATATTTGCGATCTGATCATCGGTCAGCGGTTTTTTGGGGTCCTCCTCTTCAATCAGTTTTTTTACCTTCCGTTTGAGCAGCATCAAGGGAGTGCCCGCACCTTCCGGTCCGTTGACTCCCTCCGAAAAGAAAAAGCGCAGCTCGTAAACTCCCTGCGGAGTATGTACATATTTGTTGGATACAGCGCGGCTCACTGTGGATGGATGCACACCAATTTCTTCCGCCACTTCCTTGATCATCATCGGCTTGAGCGATTCCACGCCCTTTTCCAGAAACTCCTTCTGCCGCCGCACGATGGCCTCGCAGGTCCGCAGGATCGTGTTCTTCCGCTGTTCTATGTTCCGCATCAGCTGCAGCGCAGAGCGGTAGCGTTCTTTTACGTAGTCCCGGACCTCTTTTTCTGTCCCGTCCTGCGTAATCATACGACGGTATCCCTGGTTTAGACGCAGAGAAGGCATATCTTCATCGTTCATCACGACAACATAGTCATCGCCGCGCTTCACGAAGGCGACATCCGGCTCAATCAGGCGCGTCTCTGAACGGTTATAACGCTGTCCCGGACGTGGATCGAGGGTGCGAATCAGATCCACGGCCTGCCGGGCAATTTCTACCGAGCATCCAGCAGCTTTTGCCACCTCCCGCATGTCGCGCTTCTGCAGCAGCAGCAGGTGCTTGTCCGCAATCTCTCTTGCGGCCTGAAATACAGCCAGGCGCTGGGCATGCCCATTGCCATTCATTCCATGCTTGTGGTCTTCTCCTGCCAGATCTTCGGAGATCTCTTCTGTCGAAGCATGAATTTCCGGAGCCTGCGCCGCGTGTTTCTGCCTCTGATAGATGAGTTCAAATTCATGACGCTGGGCATCCAGTTGTAGTAACAGGCATTCACGAAGGTCGCGTGCCCCTACGCCTAACGGATCAAGAGACCTGACAACTTCCAATGCCGTTGCCAGATGTCCTCGGGCCCGCTCCCGGATCGCCTCCGGAATGTCAGTCATTCGGAATTCCGGACGGACGGCCGGAACAACACCGTGGTCGTGCTCCGGCTCTAACTGCTCGCGCAGATGCCCCTCAAGCAGTTCCTCATCGGTTGCGGTAAGGTAACCATCTTCATTCAGGTTGCCGATGATATATTCCGCCGCGTCACGCACGGCAGGTGAGATGTTCAGAGATCCAAGCTGCCAGCTAAGGTGGTCTGTGAGTGTGCCCGGTCGGGAAAGAAAATTCTCGATTGAGGGTTTTTCCGAGACCTCAAAGCTGTCCGGGGAGCGGAAGCCCGGGTCCAGATACTCTTGAAAATAAGAGCCGAAATCTATCTCATCAAAAGGGTCCGATTTCTTTATGGCGGCATCGCCAAAGCTGCTCTCTGTTGGCTGCGCCAGTTGTTCTTCCCGGCTGGCCACATCATCCAGCAAAGGAACGTTTTCTTCCAACTCTTCGAGGATCGGATTTTCCGCAATCTCGGCCTGAATCATCTCCTTCAACTCGATCTTGTTCAGCGCAAGCACGCTCACCATCTGCATCAGCCCGGGCGTGAGGATCTGCCGCTGCGATACTTTCAGGTTAAGTTTGGGTTGAAGAAGTGCCATTCCTACTCTTTACTTTCAGGGGAGATATCCTCAGTCTACACGCTCGATGACGGCCCAAGGTAGGGGCCTGAAACATATATCATCGTCATTTTTCTGTACTTTTGTGAAGAGCCGCCGCTCAGGAAAAATATGCGACAGACCATTTTGGGAGTGCAGCCCATTGCCCAACCGGTAAAAGATCTTCTTCAGCTACGGACCCGCGGATTCACAACCATATAAAGCAAATCCGTGACGAGATTCACCAGCACATAGGTGAGCCCGACGGCGAGGATACAGCCCTGTACCAGAGCATAGTCCCGATTGGAGATAGCGGAAAGGGTCAGCCGTCCGATTCCCGGCCAACTGAATATTGTCTCGGTCACGATCGCCCCGGCCAGAAGCGCGCCAAATTGCAGTCCTACCAGCGTCAGTACAGGAACCATTGCGTTGCGCAGGGCATGTTTATAGACCACCGTCCGCTCCGGCAGACCCTTGGCGCGTGCCGTTCGGATATAGTCCTGTCCCAGCTCTTCCAGCATGGCCGTGCGCACCATGCGAGTCAGAATCGCAGCCAGGGCCGCACCCATCGTACACGCGGGCAAGACAAGGTGGTCCCACCCTCCCGCCCCGCTAACAGGCAGCCAGCCGAGTTTGATGGAGACCAGCAGGATAAGAATTGGCCCAGAAGCAAAGACCGGAAATGACAGACCGAGCAAACTGACCACACCGACCGTATGGTCCTGCCAACGCGAGCGGTGCAGTGCCGCGCTGATTCCAGCCGGAACAGCAAGTACCAAAGCAATGACCAACGCTGCCAGCGTCAGCTCCAGTGTGTACGGGTATCGCGTCAGCACCAGATGCGTCACAGAATCATTCAACCGGAGGGAACGACCCAGGTCTCCGTGCAGCACACCTCGCCAGTAGTGCAGATACTGCGTTCCTATGGGGACATCCAGCCCATAAGCATGGCGGAGAGCGGCGATGTCCTGTGTGCGTGCACCTTCCCCCAGCATCTGCTCCACCGGATCACCCGGCACGATGTGGATCAGCAGGAAAACCAGCGTCACCACGAGCCAGATGACTGGCAGAATGTACATCAGTCGCATCAGCAGTATGCGAAGCACCCGCATCAGGAGGCCTTCTCCGTCTTCTCTTGTTGAGCAATCTCCTGTACAAGTACTTTGCTGATGCGATGACCGCTCATCTCGGCCACGGTGATCCTACGGCCTTCGTACTCCACACATTCGCCTCCCCGGGGGATCCTCCCCAGCCGGGCCAGCAAGAAACCAGCCAGCGTCTCTGCTCCTCCATCACGGGGCAAATGCCAGTTCATCTGTGTTTCTAGATCGCGCAGGTTGACGCTTCCATCAAGGACGACCCCTCCGCTGGCTGAAGTCAAAGGCCTGCGCACCGTCACATCAAATTCATCTTCGACTTCGCCAATGAGCTGCTCGATTGCGTCCTCTACCGTGACCAGCCCGACCGTCGTGCCGAATTCATCGACAACAATGGCCAGGTGCCGGCGGCGCTGCTGAAACTCTCGCAGCAGATCCAGGACAGGTTTGGTCTCCGGCACTACGAGCACTTCGCGCATTACCTGCCGCAGCCGCAGCTCAGAAAATGGCGCATCCGCAAACCGTGTGCGGGCCATGGCCCGGAAATGCATCAATCTCGATATCTCTTTTGAGTAGACGACGCCGATGATGTAGTCCTGCCCTCGCGCCGGATCATAGACAGGAACACGTGAGTGCTGCTCCTCAATGATGCGCGCACTAGCCTCTTCTACAAGCATGTCGGCCGGAAGAGAGAAGATGCGCTGGCGGGGCGTCATGATCTCTCTGGCAGAAATATCATTGGCCTCCACCACACGATGAATCAACGATTCCTGAAATTCCGGCAACACACCGGAACGACGCGCCGCTGTCGCCACCAGCTTCAACTCTTCCGGGGTGTGCACGGAAGACTCATGCGCCATGGGGGCATGAAATAGTTTCAGTACCAGGGAGGCAGACCGGTTCATCAGCCGCACCGCCGGACGCGTCACGCGGATAAACGCATCCATCGGACCGGCAACGCCCAGCGCCATCTGGTCTACCTTTCGCAGGGCCAGTGACTTTGGAACCAGCTCCCCAAGCAGCACGTGAAAATAGGTAATGAGCGCAAAGGCCACCGGAACTGCAATCAAATGCGCATAGACCCTCGCGTGGGGCACATTTGCCAGCCACACCTCAAAAATGTCTGCAACCACCGGCTCGCCAATCCAGCCCAAAGCAAGACTGCACAGCGTAACTCCAAACTGGACTGCAGGCAGAAAGTCTCCAAGGTTCTGCTGCAGCCGCCGGACGATGCGCGCTCCCGGCCTCCTCTGCGCAATCAGTTGTTCCACTCTGGTATCGCGCAAGCTGACAATGGCGAATTCTGCTGCCACAAAAAATCCGTTGGCCAGAATCAGCATGGCGATGGAAACAAACCGGAAAAGCAGAAATCCAGACATTTTTTCTGAGTCTATCAAGAGGACAGGGTCCGGGAACCAATTCCTTTTCCTCTACGTATACCTGGCAGGCGGAGTATCTACAGCCGCCATGAGACTGATTTGTGGGAGTATGTCCAGTGGCTGTGCAGCGAAAGAAAAAAAGATGGTGGCTCTGGGGTAGTATCTCGGCGGCCTCGCTCATCATTCTGATTGTGATTGTTTCGGCAGCACATGGCAGCGGGACAAAAATTGACTCCGGCCGTCTGGCAAAAGCTTCGCGTGCTGACATCGCAAAGAGCGTTGTGGCTACTGGCAAGATCCAGCCCATTACCAAAGTGGAGCTCAAATCCAAAGCCAGCGGCATCGTCGAAAAACTGTTCGTCGACATCAATCAGCATGTACACAAAGGACAGGTGCTGGCGCAACTTGATCAGCAGGAAATTCTTGCCCAGGTAGCGGCGCAAAAGGCGCAGCTTTCCGCAGCCCAGGCCAATGTCGTCACTTACCAGGCAAATATCGCCCAGGACCGGGTCAACGCTGCGGCCCCGGATCTGCCTCTCTATCAATCAACTTACGAGCGCAATCTCGCCATGCAAAAGGATGGAATCGTTTCCCAGCAGGTGCTCGATGACGCGCAGCGCAATTACGTTGCTGAAAAGAACAAGAGGGATGCGGCACTGGCGCAGATCCAGGTGGATGAAGCCAAATTAAAGCAGGCCGAAGCCCAGGTCAGGGAGGCCCAGGCCAGCCTCGACCAGCTCAACGAGCAACTCAGCTACACCACTCTGGTCTCTCCTATCGACGGCGTCGTTTTGTCTCGCGACGTGGAGATTGGCGATGCGGTCAGTTCAATTCTGGTTCTCGGATCTACAGCCACGTTGGTCATGACACTTGGCGATACAACACAGGTCTATGTTCAGGGAAAAGTGGACGAGGCCGACATCGGCAGCGTATACCTTGGCCAGCCGGCACGGATCCGCGTTGAGTCCTTTCCCAATAAGACCTTCCATGGCAAGGTCACAAAAATTGCACCTCTTGGGGTTGAAAAGGACAATGTGACCACCTTTGAGGTTCGCGTCTCGATTGACAATCCTACCGGCGAGCTGAAAGCCAACATGACTGCCAATGCAGAGATTCTGATTACGGAACACAAGAACGCACTTACTGTTCCTGAACAGGCAATTGTCTATGACAACCAGAAGAATGCCTTCGCCTTTGTCCCTGACCCAAAACAGAAAGATGGGCAGCGCAAGGTCCCGGTAAAGCTCGGAATCTCAAACGGAAGCAAGACCGAGATTCTTGAGGGACTGAAGGAAGGAGACACTGTCGTTTTGCAACAATAATGCAGGACATTCGCCAGGAGAACAAAATGGTATCTGTCTTTCAAAAATCGTCTGCAGTTTTGCTGCTGCTTTGTCCCGCGGCCCTGTTTGCCGCCGACGGCACTTTCGATAAAACACTGCACGTCAATGGTCCGGCAACACTCAGCATCAGCACCGGGTCCGGTTCGATTCGGGTCACTGCGGGACAGGACTCCAGGATTCACATCATTGGACACGTTCATGCCGGCAAATGGGGCAGCTGGATGGACAGCTCTTCACCCGAGCAGCGAGTACAACAAATTGTTTCCAACCCTCCGATTGAGCAAAATGGCAACACGGTTTCCATTGGAAAGCACCTGAACGAACACAATGTTTCGATTGATTACGACATCACAGCCCCGAAAGGTACAGACCTTTCCGCAAGCAGCGGCTCTGGCGATATTCACATCACCAACCTGAGTGGCCCGGCAAAGATCAGCACTGGCTCGGGATCCATTGATGCCTCGGGGCTGTCTCGCCAGGTCCTACTCGAAACTGGCTCCGGAGAGATTCGCGCGGAAATGCTCGCATCTGATAATGTCAAGGCGCAGACCGGCAGCGGAAGCATTCGTCTGAAAAATGTTCAGGGCGCCCTTTTTGCCGAAACTGGCTCAGGTGATCTGGAAATTCAGGGACAGCCTACGGCCTCATGGAAACTCGAAACCGGCTCGGGCTCCATCACCATGATCACAGGAGATGCACACTTCTCGCTGGATGCGTCCTCCGGATCTGGCTCCATCCATAGCAGCCAACCTCTGACCATCCACGGCAACCTCAACTCTCATCACGTCATGGGAGACATCCACGGAGGAGGCCCGACAGTTCGTGCCGAAACTGGCTCCGGGGAGATTCAGATCCGCTGAATCGCAGCCTTCCCCCGGCGGTACAGGGTCTGTCCGGAGAACTTCTGCTTTAAGCCCTGGGGGCATGCCCAAAGGCTTGCTTTGCTCCTTCCTGAATTTGGGTCTCGCTGAGTTTTTTCACGGTCTCTCCAACGGACCATTTGTGGCCAAAGGGATCGATGAACATGCCATAAATATCGCCCCAAAACTGTTCCTGTAATGGCATGACAACCTTGGCCCCTGCTGCCACCGCCAAATCCCATACCCGGCGTGCATCATCTACCTGCAGGTGCAATGTCACCGGAGAGCCGGAGAGCGCCTCCGGGGTATTGCTTTTTCCCCCGGTATAATCGCAAAAATCGTCGTTCAGCATCAATGCACTGCCAAAGAGTTCCACCCGAGCATGCATGATGCGTTTTCCATCCGGGGCGATATGCCGGGCAACTTCCACAGCGTTGAAGGCCTTTTTATAAAAATCAATGGCCGCTGCGGCATCGCTCACCGTCAGGTGCGGAATCAATCGTGCCTCTGTCGTTTCCATAAACGTTACTCCCCCATCAGCTGGCGAGTATACGCTCACGCCATGACGCAAGGCATTCCGTATGCCTGTTTTTCAACAGAAATTCTTAAAGGAAAGCCGCCCAAAAGCCGTCTTATCGTGCCGCCCGGACCGGTTTCTTTTGCCGCGGCCGGACCACCCTGATCTCCGCCCGGGAAGCTCCGCCGGATTGCTGGTCCATCCAATCGTCCAGCCGCGATTTTTTGAACCGCCAGCGGTTCCCCAGTTTAAAAGCGGGAACAAAGCTTTCCGAGGCATATTTATAAAGAGTGTCGGGACTGATGCCAAGATATTCTGCTGCTTGCCGAATGTCCATGACCTCACGAACTTCACTGCGCGCTGCTGACGTTTTCATTTTCTGCCCCCACTGAAAATCATGATGCCGCCTGAAGAATTTTCCCGGCCCTGTGCTTATACCCCGTTTTCCTCCTGAAATTCAAGAACTTTTCCTTATAGTTGAGGAAAAACCTCGGGTTTCGACCGTAAATATGCGGGTTTTCTCCTGTTAACCAAAATGGTTCCCGCAGTCAATTGCTTAAAGTAATTAATGAAGTATCGAGAGCTGGCAACAGAAAAGGCTGGAGATAGATGTCTCCAGCCTTTTGTCCGTCTGCGGAGTGGACCCTACACCTTCGGTTCGAGTCCATTAAGGATTTCAAGAAAATGCTCATCCACTGTTCTGTTCTTTGAAATGGCTTCTTCCAACGGAATGTCTTTAATTTCTGTTCCGCGCAGCACCACGAGTCGTCCGAAATTTCCTTGATGTACCAGGTCAATCGCCGCCAGACCGTAGCGGGTCGAGAGCATCCGGTCATAAGCTGTAGGAGTACCACCGCGCTGGGTGTGCCCAAGGTTGACCGAGCGGGTTTCATAGCCGGTCTTCTCTTCAATCAGCTCTGCCAGTGCCTGGGCGATTCCCCCCAGCCGTGCGTGACCAAAGCTGTCTACCTTGCCACCCACGGTAGCCTGGCCGCCACTGGGCAGCTTTGCCCCCTCTGCCACAACCACAATGCCATACTTCTTCCCGTGATCGTGGTTGTATTTGAGCAGCTTGCAGACGTGGTCAATATCAATCGGCTTTTCCGGAACCAGAATGGCATGTGCGCCTCCGGCAACGCCTGCGGTCAGTGCGATCCAGCCTGCGTCTCTGCCCATCACTTCGCAGACAATGACTCGGTTATGGGCTTCGGCGGTCGTATGCAGCCGGTCAATGGCTTCCGTCGCGATGGAGACAGCGGTATCAAAGCCAAAACACGCGTCGGTGCCGTAAAGGTCGTTGTCAATCGTCTTGGGAACGCCCACGCCGGGTACGCCGGCCTTGACCAGCGCGTTGGTCACCGACTGGGTATCATCGCCGCCAATGGCGATCAGCGCATCAATCTTATTGGCCTTCAGATTGGCAATGCACTTCTCAATGCCCCCTTCAATCTTGCGGACGTTGGTGCGTGAAGTGCGCAGAATCGTGCCGCCCTGGTCCAGAATTCCGTCCACGGCCTCAAGGGTCAGCGGCGTCGTCAGGTTCTCCAGAACACCACGCCAGCCCTCCAGAAAGCCGACAAACTCATCGCCATAGTGGTAAATGCCCTTTTTCACCACAGCATGAATCACTGCATTCAGACCGGGGCAGTCCCCGCCTCCAGTAAGCAGACCAACTCGCATTTCCTGTCTTCTCCTTCTATGAAATTGTTCCGGATTGGCTTCCGTCTTCAGAAAAGTTCCTCAGCCATCATAGCTGGCAGGACAGTCGAGGGACAAATTGCGCCTGAGCATCCAAGATCTTCCGACAATGCCTCGCAAAGCCGGAAGATCAGGATGGAACCGGAGCTACTCCTGGTTCTGCGGCAAATCACTCCGTCCGTAATGCTTTTACCGGATCAATCGAGGCCGCACGCTGGGCCGGGATCACACTGGCCAGGAAAGCGCAGAGTCCGAGGGAGAATACGGCCCCGAACAATACCAGCGGGTCCCAGCTTTTTACCTGATAAAGTTGGGCTGCAATCAGGCGTCCACAAGCAATGGCAATCGGAAGACCAATCGCAAGACCAATCAGGATCTGCAAAAATGCGCCCCGCAGCACCATTCTGACGACGTTCGCCCGATCGGCCCCCAGCGCCATGCGTATACCGATCTCGCTGGTACGCCGCTCGACCGTGTATGCGGTCACGCCGTAGAGACCAATCGCAGCCAGGGCAAGAGCCAGAACGCCGAAAAGCCCAGTCATCTCCGCCATGGTGCGCTGCTGATCCAAGGTGCCGTCTACCTGTTCCTGCATCGTCTGGATACGAACGATCGTCAAGTTGGGATCCACTTCACTGAAGGCGCGCCGGATCTGGGGTTCCAGACCCGTCATGCTGCCCCGAATCTGCAGGACGGCGCTTTCGATTCGATGCGTGCGGTCGTCTACCCATTGCATCAGAGGATTGTCATAACGAGCGTGCTGCGCCAGGGGCAAGAAGATCACGGGCCGCCGCCAATGACCCGTCGTATCGGTGTAGTTGGCCGAGCGGACTACGCCAACAATCTCGTAGGTTCCGCTGTACTGTGGCATGTCCATGCCAAAATGTGCGCCCAGCGGATCTTCTCCTTTTTTGAAAAACTTGCGAACAAACTCTTCATCCACTACTGCAATATTGCGCGAGGAGGCCGTGTCCTGCTCGGTAATGCTGCGGCCCTGCACAAGATGCTGTCCCATCAGTTCCAGATATCCGACGCTGACACGGTCCCAGGACGATGACGCATCATCACTGAATGTAGGCACACCTTTGCCTTCCCGAATTACAAGTTCACCCCAGTTGTCGATCAGAGGAGAGTACAGGGCCAGCGCCGCCCGCTGCACTCCGGGAATCCGAGACAGCCTGTCCTGCAGTTCGCGATAGAGTCCATCCAGACGTGCCTGGGAATAACTGGCAGGAGGCGTATTCAGAACGATGCTCACGCGGTGGTCTGTCTCAAACCCCATGTTTTGATGTTCGAGCTTTTGCAGGCTCCGTGTGAGAAATCCCGCACCGGCCAAAAGAACAATCGAAAGTGCCGCCTGGACCACAACCAGCGCTTTCTGCGGAAGGGATGCCTTGTCATGCGTGCTGCGGCTTGCTCCACGAAGCGCCTCGGCTGGATCAGCATGTGTGGCAATCCATGCTGGCGCGGTCCCAAAGAGCACCCCGGTGACAAGCGACAACCCAAAAGCAAAGGCCAGGACCGGGAGCGAAGGCGTTGCATCAATTGGCACAAAGTGCGCCCTGCTGAATGCCAAAGAAATCATCAGTTTTACGCCAAGATAGGCCACAGCGACTCCCAATGCCCCACCAAACACAGAGAGAACAAGACTCTCTGTGAGCGACTGCCGGATAAGCCTCGGTCGGGACGCCCCAGCGCCAGCCGCACCGAAGTCTGATTTCGGCGCGCAGCTCCTCGGGCCAGGAGCAGGTTTGCGATATTGGCACAGGCAATCAGCAGGACCAGACAGCAAACAATAAGAAGAATGCGTAAGCTGTCTTTGTATTCATGCTTCATATCGCTTACGCCCGAGCCGGCCGGAATGACCTTGATGATCTGCTTGGGAAGAGTGGCTTTGATTTGGGGAAGCCATTCTTTAGGCGCGCCGGCATCGGACATAAAGTCTGTCTGGAGCCACTCTCGCACCATGGTTGTGAACCGTGCAGACAAGCCACTCACGGAAGCACCCGGACGCAACCGTCCAATCACACGGAGCCACGCGGAAGCGGGCTTCTTGACCAGAGAATCATCGCCCCGCACCATCGGCTCCTGCTGTAACGGAAGCCACAAATCCGGGGGATTGCTGCGCAATGTCTCTCCGAAAAATCCTGGCGGTGTAATTCCGATGATGGTGAAAGGACGACCTTCCAGAATGAACGAAGAGCCCACCACGGAGGGATCAGCGCCATACTCCTGCTGCCATGCGCGGTAGCTCAGCATGGCCACCGGAGGCGCGGAGGGCTGGTCGTCCGCCGGAGTCATCGTGCGTCCAGCAAAAGCCTTGATTCCAAAAGTAGAAAAGTAATTGCCGGTAACGAACTCACCATACATGGCTCGGGCCTGCCGCTCGGCATTTGCCCGGCGCACACTATACTGCCATGCACCTGCCTGGAAAGCCGCCATCTCCTCAAATTCCGGGGCTGCGTCCTTCATCCGCTGGTAGAACGAATAAGAAAACATGCCCCACTCATCCTGCGGGCCGCCTTCTACGCAGCAGTCATTGCCGCTGCCCACCCGATACAAACTGGAGGGATCCACAACTGGCAGGGACTTCAGCATGATTGTATGGATCAAAGAAAAAATTGCCGTCGTTGCACCAATGCCAAGCGCGAGCGTGAGCATTGCAGTCAGCGTGAGGACGGGAGAATGGCGCATCTGGCGCAGAGCATAAGAAACGTCCTGCCGGAGAGTTTGCATGGTGGGCCTCTTAGCGCATCATAAAAGCATGAGATATACCAAAGCCAATTTATGTTTAAGCAATAGATATAAAAAGACTTGCTGAATTCCCCCTTTTCGGGAAATGTTCGCTTCCGAACAGAGCATGTCCATTTCTGAACAAATTGGTTTTAGGCCAAGTTTGCAGAATGGATCATTTGCCCCTCTCCAGAAAAAGCATTTTTGTCCTCTTGAGGGTCGACCAGGTCCTGGCTAGTTTACCTGCTGCGAAACATACCGGTTTACTCCTCTGAAGCCCGGACCCACGGATGATTTCAGTGGAGGAAATCCCGAGACCCCCGCTTTGCGGAAACGGTCCCGCCAGCGGCTCCTCTCCTTCCGCCTTGCGATACACTCAATTGCATCAGCACTTTATGGGACGAGTCAGAAATTTTGAAGCTCGCGTATTTCGTGCACTGCGGCGTGAGCCTCCGCAAAGTAAGGTACATCGCCTTGCCTTCTGGCTGCTGACCATTTATCTGGTCCTGATTCCGGAGCGGCTGCTCCCTGGGCTGGCGGGACACATTTTTAACGGTATCAGCATCTTTACGCTGGTCCTACTGGTCATTTTTTGTGTACCACTCTTCTTTCGCTGGATCTTCGGCCGCTTTCTCTGGAAGCTGCGTAACCGTCTCATCCTTACCTATCTGCTGATGGCTCTGACGCCGGTGGTGCTGTTTGTGATGCTGGCGTTGATCTCGCTTTATGTATTCAGCGGACAGTTTGCCATTTTTGCTGCTACGGCGGAGTTGAATGCCCAACTGGAACACTTTGCTGCGGAAAATCGCGCCTTTTCCATGCATGTGGCGCATGTACTCGCACAGCAGCCTTCGGTCCGCGCCGTTCCCTTGCCTGAAGTGGACATCTCATCTGACAGTCGTGACCTGGGCCTGCGTGTTGCCGCATTTTATGATGGCAAACCCCTCCCGGTCCTGCCTGAGAGCCTGAACGCCACTTCCATTACTCAAGTGCCCGCCTGGGTAAAAGACGGCTTTGAGAAAGGAGTGGTCTGGGACCAGAACAGGTTTTATCTGCGCGCGGTGGACTCGCATACCCTGAACGGACATACCACGACCCTCATCTCCAGCGTACTTCTGGACAGCTCAAGCATTGATGAAGTGGCTCATGGCATCGGCAGGATTGAAATGATTCCCGTTGTGCAGGATGAGACTGCTCCAGCTCCATCGGCTGACGGCAAACATACAGGCGTCGAGGCAGAGTTGACCCGGCACAAGCGAGTCACCGAGGAGATCCGGGAAAATTCCATCGCTGGCGGCTCTCTGCCCGCAGCCCAACATTTCTACGATATTCCCATCACCTTCTATGCTCCGCTGGAGACCAGGGACTGGTCCACAGGAAAGCTGCGCGATACGTCTACCATCGTCACATCCCGCCCCTCGCTTCTTTACAATCGTCTCTTTATCACCTCACTGAGGATCGCCACAGTTGTACAGGACATCCTGATTGGAGTGGCGATTTTCTTTGGCCTGCTGGAGATGATTGCTTTCATCATGGCCATGCGGTTGAACCGGACCATCACGCAATCGGTCAGCGATCTGTATGACGCCACCGTGGAGATCGACAAAGGCAATCTGACCCACCGCATAAAGGTGACGCGCAATGACCAGCTCGCGGCCCTCTCCCGTTCCTTCAATCGCATGGCCTACTCACTGGAGCGCCTTTTGGCCGAGCAGCGGGAAAAAGAGCGTCTGCAAAGTGAGCTTTCCATTGCACAGGAAGTCCAGGCCAACCTGTTCCCTCGCGGCGCGATTTCCCTGCCCATGCTGGAACTACATGGCGCATGCTATCCGGCACGCACTGTAAGCGGAGACTACTACGACTTCCTGGTTTTCGGTGATTCCCAGCTTGGGCTGGCGCTCGGCGACATCAGTGGAAAGGGAATCTCTGCCGCACTTTTGATGGCCACTCTGCATTCGGCCGTCCGCGCATACCGCTTTGCTGGCGAGGACCTTCTGGCCAGCCGCAATGGAGATGGGGAGGGCGACCCATTTCTGGAACCAGCCAGAATCCTGACACAGCTCAATCGTCATCTTTACCGCAGCACACAGCCGGAAAAATATGCAACGTTATTTCTCGCGCATTACGATGGATCCACGCAGCAACTGACCTACTCCTGCGGAGGACAACTGCCACCGCTGGTGCTGCGGGCCGACGACAGTGTGGCAACATTGGGTTGCGGTGGCACCGTCGTCGGTCTTCTGGAGCACGCAACTTATGACCAGGGTGTGGAGCAACTGCATCCGGGGGACATTCTGATTGCATACAGCGATGGAGTCACCGAACCGGAAAATGAATTTGGCGAATTTGGCGAAGACCGGCTGATTGAGGTTGTGCGCCGCCATCGCCATAAGCCGCTTGACTTTATCTCGGAACAAGTCATGCAGTCGCTGCGCAACTGGATCGGTGGCCAGGAGCAGCCGGACGATATTACTCTCGTCCTGGCCCGACAAAAATAACGAATTTGTGCCATGAAGGACTGCTTTGATCTTGAAGCTCTGGACCATGCCCTGGAGAGAACTCCCTTCCACGGCAAACTGCATTTTTTCCCCAGCATTCATTCCACAAACACCCACGCTCTAAAGCAGGCAGAGGCTGGCGCGCCGCACGGCAGCGTCTACTTTGCGGAGGAACAGACTGCGGGCCGAGGACGGGGCGCACACCATTGGTCTTCTCCGCCCGGTTCCGGACTCTATGTCAGCATTCTGCTTCGTCCCCAGATTCCTCCAGCAGAGGTGCTCTGGCTCTCATTGGCTGCTGGACTGGCAGTGCGTGAGGCGGTCCGGCAGGTCACATCTCTGGAATGCGATCTGCGATGGCCCAACGACCTACTGTTTGGCCGTCGGAAGTTCTGCGGAATTCTTACGGAGCTGAATGCCGAAGTTACTCGGATCCGCCATGCCGTCGTTGGTATTGGAATGAACGTCCAGCAGGAACAATTTCCTCCGGATCTGGGAGATATCGCGACTTCCCTGCGAATCGAGACGGGAAGGAGTTGGCCGCGACAGGAGCTGCTGATTGCCTTGTTACAATCGCTTCATCGTGAGATTTCCGGGCTGTCCCGCGAATCAGCGCCGGCAATTCTGCGCCGTCTGGAAGCAGCCTCCTCCTGGGTGCGCGGCAAGCATGTGCGCGTCGAGGAAGGTGAGGGATATTGGGGCGTGACCGAGGGTCTGGACCCCCGTGGATTTCTTTTGGTGCGTACCACCGAAGGAGTCCGGACGGTGTATTCCGGAGGAGTCCGCGAAGCCTGAAACAAGAAAGAAACTTATGCTCCTGGTGCTGAATGTAAACAATACGAACACGGTCATCGCGTTATACACGCTGAAGAGCGATGGCCTCACGGACAAACTGCGCGCCACCTGGCGGATCAGCACGCGCCACGGCCAGACCGCCGACGAATATGGCATTCTGGTACGGAGCCTGCTACACAGCGAGGGGGTGGAAAGCTCCCGCATCCAATCGGTGGTCATTGCATCTGTGGTCCCGCCGGTGGACTGGGTTTTGCGCCAGTTCTGTGAGCGTTATTTTCACCAGAAACCGTTGTTCATTGAGCCGGGAGTCAAGACCGGTCTGCCGATTTTGACCGACAACCCCAGTGAGGTTGGTGCTGATCGCGTAGCCAACTGCGTGGGAGCATTCGCCAAATATGGTGGCCCGACCATTGTTGTGGATTTTGGTACAGCGACGAATTTTGATGTGGTTTCACACAAGGGAGAATTTCTTGGCGGAGCCATCGCCCCGGGGCTGAATATTTCTGCGGAAGCGCTATTTGCGCGCGCTGCGCGCCTGCCGCGCGTGGAAATCAAACGTCCGGCAAAGATCATTGGCACAAACACCGTTGACAATCTGCAGATTGGTCTCTTTTATGGCCATATTGGTCTGGTGGACTTTATCCTTGGACGCATGATTGCGAAGCTAGGGGAAGGCACAAAGTGCATCGCAACCGGTGGACTTGCCCACCTGATTGCAAGCGAATCAAAATATATTTCAGAAATTGACGATATGTTGACCCTTGACGGCCTTCGTATCATCCATGACCGCAACCGGAGCGCAAAGAGCCATGCCCATGCGGATGAAACTAACCGGGCATCTTCTTAGAAGCTGCCGTCTGACGCTATAGATTTGGACAAGGCCCTCGGAGGCGGTGGCTTCCACTACGGATGGCACTGTAGTTCGGCCCGCGGGAAATGAATGTGCACAGAAGCGGCGCCATTTCCGCAACCCGCATCAACAGAAGTACATCTTGGAAAACTATTTCAACTACTTTACGGAAATCGAAGAACACTTCCAGAGGAAACGCGGTTCTGTGCTTCTGCTTTCCACCCTGGACTGGGCGCTGATTGAGGCCTGGCGCGAGGCCGGCGTGCCACTTGAAGCTGTTCTGCGAGGCATTGACGCTACGTTTGAGAAATATGAACAGCGCAGGGCGAGATCGCGCTCTCGGCGCATCAACGGACTGGCCTATTGCGCGCAGGAGGTCATGGCCGCCGTGGAGGAGATGCGAGAGGCAGCGACGGGTGCCTCCACAGCACAGCATAACGACCATACGGCAGCTGCCGGGTTTGAGGCAGACCGCATCGCCTCACATCTTGAACGTTGCGCCGAGGACCTGAAAGCCGCACGCTTCGAGGAAACCGCACAGCGTCTTCTGGCGCTGGCTGCCGGCGTCCGTGTTGAGCTGCCTGATCTGGAAGACTTAGAGCGCACTTTGGCCACGCTCGAAGAAAAGCTCTTTGCCCAGCTACTGACCATGACTCCGGAAGACGAGCTGCGAAGCCTCCGCACCCAGGCAGAGCAGGAACTGGCCCCCTACAAGCGGCGGATGAGCGCCGTACAGATCCGGCAAATTGAA
This sequence comes from Pseudacidobacterium ailaaui, assembly GCF_000688455.1. NCBI lineage: Bacteria > Pseudomonadati > Acidobacteriota > Terriglobia > Terriglobales > Acidobacteriaceae > Pseudacidobacterium > Pseudacidobacterium ailaaui. The sequence goes on along the minus strand of NZ_JIAL01000001.1, from coordinate 3,070,823 downwards.
CAGCAGTTCGTACACAAGCGCTTACTCGAACGATACAAGTTGCACCGCCTGAGCCTCTTCTACATGGACCAGTCATGAAGCTGCGAATTGAAAAGTGCATTTATGGCGGCGCCGGACTCGCTCGCGTGGAAGGCAAGGCCGTCTTTGTTCCTCTGTCGCTTCCGGGAGAACTGTTGGAGGCCCGTAGCGTTGAAGAACGACCTGGGTACATTCAGGCAGAGGTGGAGACGATACTGGAAGCTTCACACCAGCGCTCTCAGCCTCCCTGCGAATACTATGGATTATGCGGCGGATGCCATTACCAGCATGCAGACTATGCTCTGCAATTGGAAATCAAGCGCAGCATTTTGTCTGAAACACTGGAGCGGGCGCATCTGCGTGGTTTGCCGGAAATTCAACCAGTCTTCGCTGCTCCTTGGGCCTATCGAAACCGCGTCCGCCTTCATATTGCTGAGCAGCCTTTCGGCCTTTGCTATCGAAAGCGCAGCTCGCATCAGGGGCTGGCGGTCCATCAATGCCCCATCTCCGCACCCATGCTTGAGCAGGCCATCGCCGCTGTCCAGCGCGTGGGCCAGAGCTGCGGCATCGGCAATTTTCAGGAGATCGAGTTTTTTACCAACCATGCCCAGGATGAACTGCTTCTTTCTCTCTGGACAGACAGACATTTGCCGCGCGTCGGCGCGGTCCTTGGGCACTTCTGTGAGGCGCTTCGCCCGGAAGTCCCTGCACTCTCCGGGGCCGCCGTCTATTTTTCACAAAAGGGAAAACACCGTGTTTCCAGGGCGGCCACATGGAAGGCGCAATCATTAACATACCGGGCAGCCGGCCATACCTACCGCGTCAGTAGCGGGTCATTTTTCCAGGTCAACCGCTTTCTCGTCGACCATCTTGCCAGCCTGGCCTGCCACGGCCGCTCTGGTAATCTGGCGTGGGACCTGTACGCCGGAGTTGGCCTCTTTTCACGCAAACTTGCTGAAACTTTTGATCATGTCATCGGGGTTGAAGCTTCCCCCTCATCTTCACAGGACCTGCATCACAATTTGTCCGGAACTGGCCATCAGGCGGTTGCCAGCCAGACGCTTAAATTTTTGCGCCAACAGGTAGAGCGGAAAGAGGCCCCACCAGACCTGATCCTGGCCGACCCTCCTCGTGCAGGACTTGGCAAGGAAATCACTTCCTTACTTACGAAAGTAAGGGCCAAACAGCTGGTTTATGTCTCCTGTGACCCGGCAACTCTCTCCCGCGATTTGAGAGCATTGCTAGAATTCGGCTATCACGTCCAAAGCATCCACATGGTGGACCTGTTCCCGCAGACGTTCCATCTGGAAAGTGTAACGGTGTTGTTGCTTGATTGAGCTATGCCAGCAGAGGCTGTGAAACCGCTGCGTTTTACCGAAGTACCCTTGTTTTTTGCCGCCCTCTGGTTTGCCTGCGGTGTTTGCATCTGCCATTTTTTCTGGATCTCCCCTGCTCTGCTCTTTGTCAGCGCAACTCTGTGCGCAATGCTCAGCCTCCTGTCTGCCGATGCCCCATCCCCCTTGGCTCTCGTCCCTCCCACAGTGCTGTTTCTGCTTTTGGGAGCATTTTGCGTCGAGGCAGTTCCCTATCCGAATCCTCAGACAGATCTTGCGTACTTGGCCGACGGTAAAGTACGCACGGTGGAGGGGACTGTCGTCCGCACAGACGCTCCGCACCTGGCCGTATCGACCTTGCCTTTTTCACAAAATATCCGACAGGAGCAGACCCAGCAGATTCATCTGCAGGTCCACGCTGTAAGCGAGGAAAAAGAAGGGATGCAGACCGTCTCCGGTGGCATTCTGCTTAAGATCTACGCACCCTTGGCCGATCCTGTTCCAGCGATACCTTGTGGAAGTATCGTCCGCGCGACCACCTCCATCCATTTACCGGAGCAATATCTTGACCCCGGCGTGTGGAACGAACGGATCTGGCTTCTTTCCCAAGGTATTGGGGCGATTGGCAGCACGAACCTTCATGCCATCCATATCATTCGCCAGGGCGGCCGCGCGTCCTTTTCCTGTTGGCTGCACAGTTTGCAGCAAAAAGTAAGTGCAAGCCTGATTGCTCATGCTGCAAATCCATCCCCAGGTTTTTTTCGCATCAGCCGCGAAGACGCCACCATGCTGACGGCCATGCTCACAGGAGACCGTGCATATCTGACGCGCGGTGTCCGCACAAGTTTTGAGCGGACTGGAACTTTTCATCTCCTTGTTGTTTCAGGACTGCATGTGGCCATCTTTGCCGGACTCGTCTTTTTTGTGGCCGATGTCCTGAGGCTTTCTCGTCCGGTTGCGACCCTGGTCACCATCGCTCTTGCCTTCCTCTATGCGCTTTTTACTGGATATGGGCAGCCTGTCCAGCGCGCCTTCTGGATGATTGCACTCTACCTCACGGGACGTCTTTTGTGGCGGGAACGCAGTGCATTGAATGCACTCGGTCTGGCAGCTCTGGCGCTTCTGGTGGCCAATCCCCGCGCTCTCTTTGATGCAGGTTTTCAGATGACTATGCTGACCGTGCTGTCTACCGCTGGGGTGGCCGCCCCCATCGCAGAGAAGAGCTTTGCACCTTATCTGCGGGCCTTGCGAAATCTCTGGGTACTACCCTGTGACCCGGCGCTCCCGCCGCGTGTGGTGCAGTTCCGCGTAGGCCTACGTTTGCTCGTCGAACACATGCAACTGGTGGCTGGCCCACGAATCGCTCAGATGGTCCCCCTAGGGACAGGGTTTGCGCTCCGCCTGCTGGAACTTCTGCTGGTCTCTGTTGTGATTGAACTGGTGATGTCTTTGCCCATGGCGCTTTATTTTCATCGCGTGACCGTCACCGGCATCCCAGTGAATCTGCTGGTCCTTCCTCTTCTGGGCATCCTTTTACCCTGCGCGATGCTGACGCTGTTCTGTGTGGCCTTCCTGCCCGCCCTTGCCCTTCTGCCCTCTTTGCTTACGGCCGCAGTGCTGCATCTCATGCTGCTGCCTGTACATTGGGCCTCGCTTTCCCCCTGGGGAAACCTGCGGCTGGCCACACCTTCCTCTTTTGCGATTCTGGCCTTTCTGGCCTGTCTCTCCTTCGCACTCTGGATGGCGCGCAGGCAAAAGTTTGCAGCGGCCGCAGCCCTGTTCTTCCTTCTTGCCGGAGCCACCATCCTCACCGGATGGCATGGACCTTTCCATCGGCAAAACTATCTCAGCATCAGCGCACTGGATGTGGGACAGGGTGACTGTATTCTGTTGATGACCCCGCTGGGAAAGACGCTGCTGGTTGATGCAGGCGGAATCGTGGGTGCGGCTCCCGACGCCCGCTTTGACATCGGGGAAGATGTAGTCTCACAAACGCTCTGGGCGCTGGGCATCCGTCACCTGGATGCTCTTGCCATCACCCATGCCCACGCGGACCACATCGGCGGCATTCCCGCTGTAATTGAAAATTTTCATCCTGACGAGTTGTGGGTGGGGCGCAATCCTCACAGCCCGGCCTATGACAGCATCCTGCAGGAAGCCGATTACAACCATGTACATCTTCGGCAGCATCTCGCGGGAGATACTTTCAGCTTTGGAGGAATCGAAGTACATGTCCTGTCCCCGGCCCCGGACTACGCCCCCAAAGCTGCACCTGCCAACGACGATTCTCTAGTACTGCGGGTCAACTATGGACACACCTCAGCACTACTGGAAGGCGATGCCGAAGCCCCCAGTGAAGCGCGCATGATTGCCGAAGGCGGCCTGCAATCCGATTTGCTCAAGGTAGGGCATCATGGCAGCAAGAGCTCGACAACAGCAGCCTTTCTTCAGGCCGTCTCACCGTCCTACGCCGTCATCTCGGTGGGTCGACACAACTTATACGGCCATCCGAAACCTGAGACCCTGGAAAAGCTCGAACAGGCGCACATTCGCACCTATCGCACAGACCTTCTGGGTGCCTCAACTTTTTTTCTGGATGGCACCCATATCTGGACATCTCACTGGAACGCTACGCAACGGTAAGGTGTTGCCCAGTCATTTCAGGAATGCATCAGGCCAGCGCCAGGGCACGGACCTCTTCCCTGCGCACCGTAAGCCTTTCCACAAGATCCGTTTTCACCTGGAAACCGCGTCCCGGCGACGTGGGCACGCGGATCTCACCTTGCGAAGAGACTTCCACCTCTGGCTCGATGATGTCCTCAGTCCAGTAGCGCTTTGAGGCCGAGACATCTCCAGGAAGTGAGAAATTTTCAAGTGAAGAAAGCGCAATATTGTGCGAGCGGCCGATGCCGCTTTCCAGCATTCCCCCGCACCAGACCGGTACGCCTCTTTCCTGCGCAGCATTGTGCACGGCAATGGCCTCGCTGAAGCCGCCGACGCGCCCGTTTTTGATGTTGATAATGCGGCATGACCCCATGTCGATGGCTGCCAGCGCATCGCGCCGGTTGCGGATCGATTCATCCAGACAAACTGCGGTCTTGATCCGCTTCTGCAGCATGGAATGGAAGTAAAAATCATCGGCCCAGAGCGGCTGCTCGATCATCAGCAGATCGAAGGCGTCAAAACTGGCCAGGTGGTCCATGTCGTTCAGACGATATGCGGAGTTGGCGTCGCAGCTCAGCAGAATCTCGGGCCATCGGTTTCGTACCGCCTCAAAGATCTCAACGTCCCACCCAGGTTTGCACTTCAGCTTGATGCGCTGATACCCGGCTGCAAGCTCTTTTTCTACCGCGGCAAGCTGCTTTTCCAGCGTGGGCTGGATCCCAATCGAGACCCCGCAGGGAATGACCTCCCGTGTGCCGCCGAGGAGCTGTGCCAGTGGAATCCCTCGCATCTGTGCTTCCAGGTCCCAGACAGCATTCTCCAGCGCGGCCTTCGCCATGCGATGCCCACGGACCTTACGGAAGATTCCGGGACACTTGCCGCCGTGTTCAGGATCGGCGCTGGCCAGGGCTGGCGCAAGTTCCTGCATGGTCATCAGCCAGGCGGTATCTATGGTCTCCTCACTGAAATAAGGATGCTCGCCGGCGACACATTCTCCCCACCCGGTCAGCCCTTCAGCACGGACCTCAACCAGCATGATGCGACGGTCTGTCGTCGTCCCAAAGCTGGTCTGGAACGGCTGTACCAGTGGCATCCGGATTTCCCGCAGAACGATGGAATCAATCTTCATACAATCTCACCTGGGTTCCTGCCAGGCCCCGAGTTCGTAAACCCCGTTGCCTTCGGCATCTGTTCTGAAGCCTATGACTGCCAATCCACGCTGAAACGCCTCAAGAAAGAGCTGGCGGTTTCTGGTCTGCACTTCGAGCGCACGTGCGTGGTCTTCTGTTGAGGACTTCCATTCGTATATCTCACGCGGGACCAGAATCGTCTGCTCCACCCGCAGAGGTAGGGCGGCCTTTCCAGCCAGCACTGCCTCGACCCGCTCCGATTGCATCCACCACTCAGCATGCAGCCGGTCTGTTGGCAGCCCACCCTGGAGACGAGATGAGGATACACCATAAAAGTTCGGCGTATATCTGCGGACCACGGCCCCCAGCCTGTGGATATTCAGAAAAGCGTTCTTGATCTCCAGCGGATCAAAGGTCCATTCCATTAACCGAAAACCCCGGCTGACTGCATCTTCCCGCTGGGCCAGCTTCAGCCGGCGGCCAATGCCGGAGTTCCGGTATTCAGGATTCACTGCCAGCATGTGGGAGTGCAAGTATGGTTCCAGACGTGCCGACGATGGCTCCCGGACCGCCGGGATGGCCATGGCAAAACCTACCAGGCGCTCAGGTGTTGCCTGGTTCCCGTGCGTGATATCGAAGGCTCCAAGCACCTGGCCGCCGATTTTCTGTGTCACGGTAAAGACCCGCCGGGGAATGACGTCCCCGTCGGAGTATCCCCAGACGTCTATCTGTAACTGGACACAGGCATCCAGCTCCTCAAATCCCTGGCAGTGGCGTACCAAAATTTGCCGCCCCTGCGGCGTGGTAAAGGTCATGTGGTTCCTGCTGAGCATCGGCGTCTAGAAATTGTGCTTTTCTTCTCTTATTCGGAAACGCTTCTGGACTCCTGCTCTTTGACAGCCGTCCAAAGCGCCTCCAGATCTTCAGATGGAAGCTCTTCCAGCGGTTTTGGACTCAGGGCTTCCATTTGAGAAAACCTGCGGCGAAATTTTGCATTACTCTCGCGCAGGGCCATCTCCGGATCCACCTTCAGGTGGCGGGCAAGATTGACTACCGTGAACAGAAGGTCTCCCAGCTCCATGCTGATCGCTTCGAGGTCCTGCTCCGGCCTCCTTCTCTCTGCTTCCAGTTCTTCAATTTCTTCCTGCAGCTTTTCCAGGATGCCCTGCGCATCTGGCCAGTCAAAGCCGCTCTTTGCGGCCCGCGATCCCAGCTTCTGTGCCTCCATCAGGGCCGGCAGCGAACGGGGAACAGCCTCCAACCTTCCCTTCCGCCCTTCCTTTCCGGATTTTTCGCGCTGCTTGATCTCTTCCCAATTGCGCAGGACCTGTCCGGCATCAATCCCCTGCGTTGCCAACCCTTCGGCCGTGTTTCCAGCCGCAGCCGAAGCCGCATCGCCAAAAACATGCGGATGCCTCCGGACGAGTTTCTGGTTCAGGCAGCGAATCACATCGGAAATTGTAAAATGCCCCGCCTCGGAAGCCATTTCCGCGTAAAAGAGCACTTGCAGCAGAAGGTCACCCAGTTCTTCCTTGAGGTGTCCCCAATCTCTCTGCTCGATTGCATCAAGCACCTCGTAGGTTTCTTCCAGCGTATATTTGCGGATGGAGTCAAAGGTCTGCTCCCGGTCCCAAGGGCACCCCCCCGGGGCGCGAAGCTGCGCCATGATGGCAACAGCTTGTTGAAACTGTTGACCTGCATCCTGTTCTGATGGCATGACTTTACTCTAACCGATTCCAAACTTTCTCCGTGACGGTTGCCCTTTTGCGGTCAAGAGGATACAACTATTGCAGAGCTGCAATTCACTTCTGTAACCAATTTCTCTCACGCAATGGGCAGGCTTTCACTGTCGGGAACGAAACATGAGTGCAAGAATCCTTCTGGTTGGAAACGATCCGCAATTGTTGGCAACGCGGGCCGCGGTCGTGCACACCCGATGGCAATCGAAAGCTGCAGACCCAGAAGACACACTGAAAGCCCTGCGTGAGGACACCTTTCACATCGTGGTCCTCTGCCACACCATAGAACAGCCCCAAGCGGCAATTCTGGCAGAGAAGATCCACCGTCTTTTCCCGGCCGTGCGCCTTCTTGCCCTTGAAACAACTTTAGGGAGTGCCGATTACATCCGAGAGCTGGGACAGAAATATAACATTGCTACCGGTGTGGCTTCTGTTTATGCTCCCGAGGAGATGCTGGAGGCGATTGCGTATCTGCTTCAGGACTGACAACGGGTGGCCGGGTAAGCCACCAGAGCACCTGCCCAAAGATACTCCATTTGGTATCGTTGGCGATATCAATCGGCGCATAGCGATGATTCGCAGGCACCAGAATGTCCGCCGAAGGCAGTCTTTGCAGAAGGGCGACTTTAAAGCCAAGATTTCGGTGGCTGGCCAGTACAATCTTTCCCAGTAAAGTGTCTTTGTCCGTCACCTCGGTGTCCACCGCAAGCAGCGTACCTGAATCGATGATCGGAAGCATGGAATCCCCGGTCATATGCACACAGATCATGGCCTCGGGATGAGGACACCACGAGAGGGGTACAGTCAGGACCTCTTCAATCCGGGCATCGCCAATCCGCACATGCTGTTCCGGAGGGACCTCGTCTCCATACGCTGTGATGTTCAGCAAAGGAATGGCGACGGCATTCCCCTTGTCGGCGACAGTACTCTTCTTCAACTTCCGGCCGGTAACGAACCTGAACTCACCCAGCTTTACCTTCAGCGATGAAGTCAGCACGCGAGACCGGCTTTCGGCAAATCCCGAACTGTTGATACCAGCCTGCTCCCAGAAATAGACATCGTCCGGCGGCCCAGCCAGATTGCCCAATGCCACATACGCGGCCCCGGTGGGCTCATGTGTACCCTTCATCCAACGGGAAACAGTGGCCGAGGAGACCCCCAGGCGCTGCGCCAGGGCCGCCTGCGTCAGGCGATGCTTCTGCATCAAAGCTGCAATTCTGCCCGGCCATTCGGGTTTGACTTTCGGTAAAGACACCATGAAGAAGTACTACGAGTGCACTTTCAGAAATGTAATTACACCAATGAAATCAATCACTTAGATGCGCTAAAGGGAGATTAACAGCCTTAGGAGGAATCTCTCAACCTTAACGTCTCTGGGGATCGCTATCTAGGTATGAGTGCAGGAAGGGGAGTTTCGGTAGCCCAGGTCGAAAGTTCAGCGGAAAGGAATGATTCATGGCATAACAAACCTGCTGCAGGCCAGCCACTCAGGTTTTCTGTTCTTGCTCTTTATAAAGGTACTTAATACTCGCTTTATAAATGAGGACCCGGGCTGGAGGCCGAAGCTTGATGCAGTCCTTGTCATACCATTCGATGATGCCTTCAATGCGCTGCCCGTCCTCCAGTACGAAGACCATCGGCGTCTGGGCCAGCATCTGCTTCTGCAAATAAAAGGTCTCTGCATGGGAGCTTTCTTCGGGTACAGGCTGCATTTCCTGATGCGCCAGCAAAGGAGAAGGGCGGCGACGTGGGAACGGGGCTGTTCCCGCGCGGGCCGACAAGGGAGGACGAACCAGCTTCCTTGGCCCAGTCGCTGGAAGGCTTGCAGGGTCAGACGGCGCATTTGCGCTGCTTGTTCCGGGAGCCAGGGCAGAATCTCCGGAACGCAGCCTGCGCGTATCCGGTAAAGAAAGTGCGTCAGCCATATCTTTTCCGTACAGCGTTTTTTAAATTGAGATGCTACTTCCGCCCCGGATGGATATTCCTTCTCCTCAAAGACAGAGTATCCCTCAGATTACAGTTGTAAGCAGTAACTTGACATCAAGAGTAACCCAAATAGGGTCACGAAGAAACAATTTTTCGATGAAATGATTCCGCAATCCTTACCGACTGCAAATCTGTTCGGCAAAGGCATCGAGCGAGAGCGAGCGGAGCAGATTGCGCCGCATCCCTGAGCGCACATGCTGGACGGCCCGCGCTGCGTTTTCCAGCCATTCAAAATGGACCTTCCCGGCAATGCTCGTCAATTCGGGCAGGATGTCCTGGTTGCGGACCAGCGAGGGTTGCCCACTTTGGACCAGCAGAATGTCTTCCAGTAATCCAGAGAAGGCCAGCAACATTCCTTCTGTTTTTCCCTGGCCTTCTGCCCCAGCTCGATATGTTTCCGTCATGCGGAAAAGGGTCGTGTGGTCCGGATCGATCACTGCAAAACGGAGGAGGGTCATCGCGTCCTGACGGGAGGCCAGATATCGATCCAGATCAAAGCCCAGAGCGGCTCCAACAGCTCCTTGCGCCAGACGTGCGACTAAGGAGCGTTGTGCGGGGCGCAGATCGGTACGGCAATCGGCCACAAGCTGCTCCATCTCTCTGAGGTCAAGCGCCCGGAGACGGACAAGGCCGGTACGCGACCGGATGGTAGGCAATAATTCGCCGGGGTTTTCCGCCAGCAGAACGATGGTTGCGTGCGGCGGCGGCTCTTCGAGGACCTTCAACAGGGAATTTGCGGCCTCTTTCATGAATGCTGCACTCGTGAAGATATAGAACGCACGCCTTGCGTCCGAGGGGATCCGGTAAATCTCCCGGATGACCGTCCGGACCTGCCCCAGCTTGATGAGCAGCTGCGGAGGATCGGGAGGAACAACGAGAACATCGGGATGGGTCTGGACAAGGATGCGCGTTTCCTTTTTATCTACTTCGCGCAGTTCTTCACGGGCAGCAATCGCTTCCTCGACGCGGGTTTCCAGTGGCATGGACTCAGCAATCCGCGTACAGTTGCGGCAGGATCCACAAAAATCTGGCAGACCATTGGTTTCCCGTGGCTGGAGACAATTTGCTGCCTGCGCCAGCATCAGGGCCAGCGTGTACTTGCCTGCTCCCCGCGGTCCGGCAAGCACCAGAGCGTGAGGAAGCCTTCCCTGCGCAATGGCCGCCCGCAGTTGTCCCACTGCGGCTTCGTTCCCCCAAAAGTCCTGAAAACCCACAGGATGAGAGTAGCGGGTACGGCCAAGGGGAGCAAGTCGGCAGAGGAAACAAAACCACGAAGCAATGCCTGAAACCATTTTGCCGGACCCTTCCCTATCCGAATGGACGACTGCGGCTTCAGGGAAGGACCTTTTCTCCTGCACGCCTGCCCGGACCCGTTCAATTCCTCTTGAAGGAAGGAACTTATGAAGGCACAACTTTACGGCGCCCTATTGCTGGGCACGCTCTTCCCTCTCACTGCGTATGCTGACTTCCAGTACCAGGAAACAACCCAGATGACTGGCGGCTCTATGTTAGGCATGATGAAAATGGCCAGTGTCTTCAATTCACGCATGCGCCAGCAGGCCAATGCACCCATCGTTTCCACCATCTATGTGCAGAAAAACCGTATGGCCCGGATCAGCCCATACGCTATGGAAATCGTAGACCTGGACAAGGAAACGGTCACCAATGTGGACCTGCAGAAGCACACCTACACCGTAATGACCTTTCAGCAGATGCGGGAAAATATGGAACGCGCCGCGCAAAAGGCGCGCGAGCAGCAGGCACAACAAAAGGGAGAACAACCACAGGCCGCCAATGATACAGACGTGCAGTTCAAAATCAACTTGCGCGATACCGGGGCCACAAAACAGGTCAGCGGACTGGACACCCATGAAACCATTCTGACCATGCAGATGGTCGGCACAGATAGGAAAACCGGGCAGCAGGGAGCATTTGCCATGACGAATGATATGTGGCTTGCCTCAGACATCCCTGGTTACGAAGAGGCCCGAGCGTTCTATCAGCGATTTGCAGCCAAGATGGGAACAGTCTTCAGCGGAAGTGGTATTTCCGCTGAAATGGCAGCCATGCAACCGGCCATGTCGCAGGGAATGTCCGATATGGTGAAGGAAGTCTCGAAGATGAAGGGCATTCCCATCCTGCAGGTCCTGCGTGTGGGCGCTACCGCAAATGGTGACCCTTTGCCGGCAGCCAGTGAGGCCCCTCTGCCCGCTTCCTCTGCCCCGGAAACGCCTTCTGCGGGTGATGTTGCGAAGCAATCGGCTGCTTCCGCGCTCAGCAGCCGCCTGGGCGGGTTTGGACTCGGCGGCTTCGGGCGTAGAAAGCAGCCACCTCAGGACAATACGGCTCCGGCGGACACGCAGACGGCCCAGCCGCAGGCGCAGACAGCGAATGTGCTTATGGAAATGCAGACACAGAGTGGTGGTTTTTCAACCGCACCCATTGATGATGCAAAATTTTCAGTCCCAGCGGGTTACCGGCTGGTGGAGCCTGGATCTCTTTAAAACATTCAGTCCTGCTGCTCCTGCACCATCTTCGCCGTAACCATCCGATGCTGGACCCAATTGTAGGGCGGCACGGTGTGTCCGCGCAGGATAGCGATACCCAACTGAATCAGCCGCGGGCCATAGGTATGGGCTTCATGCGAGACAGAAGCGATGATGGGGCTCTGCGGCTTTTTCATCTCTTCCAGCACCTCCGGGATACAGTCCTGTCCAACAATGGCCACGTTCTTTTCTCGCTGTGCATCCAGTGTGGCCTGCAAAGCTCCCAGGGCGCTGGTGTCGGTGGCCGCGGCTATCAAAATGCGGTCCGCGCGCTGATGACGTCGGAAGAAATCAGCCACCACACGGGCACTGGTCTCGCGCATCCCGCGGCCATCCAGGCGGATGAGCGCTTCCTGCGGTAGGTCCGGCAAGAGCGAGCGGATGCCTTCAAATGCGCCCGTGATGCGGCTCTGCACAAAGCCACCCGCCTCGGCAATATCCAGACCAATTACCCAGTCCACCTTTCTCTTCCACTTCGAGATGGCGTGCTGCGCCAGCAGCTCTCCAGCCTCGTAGCCGACCTGAAAATTGTCTACTCCGAAATAACAGGCATGAGGATGCGGGATATCAATGGCTATCAGCGGAATCCCCGCACGCGAAATAATGTGCGCGATGGTCGGTGCGACGTGCTCCTCAATCTGGAATTCAATCACCAGGTCTACGCCTTCGGCCACAAACTCCCGTGCGTTTTTGATGGCGGTTTCTGCGTCATAGCGGTTGTCGCGGACCAGCAGTTCTACTCCAGACGCGGCTGCGGCTGCTCGCAGGCTGCTGGTCACCGCCTCTGAAAACGGCATCTCCGCGCTCTGTCCTGCAAAGCCGAACCGCATTTTTTTGGGGCGGGAAACCAAACGATATGACCCGTCTGCGGACTGGGCCACATACCCGCGATGCACAAAAGTTTTCAGGATACGATAGACGCTTGTTTTGGAGATGTGCGAGCGCTGGTAAATGGCCTCCAGCGTAATGGGCCGCTTTTCTTCTTCAAGGAGCTCCAGAATGTCGAGCGCTTTGGACAGAATCGGGATAAGATAGAGCCGCTTGATCTTTTGCTGGGCCAAATTGAACCACGCCTCCCAAAGGGCAAGGATGAAAGCGTAAGTATACAGCGAACGTCAGCATTCTCTCATGCCAGTCAGCAGGCCGGACCAGTATGCGAGGCGCTCTCGCGATTGCGCCGCCCCTTCCAGCGCTGCAATCTGCACGGCAAAGTTACCGACAGTCGAACTCTCTGCCACGCCACAGACCAGATCAAGGCCGGTGGCCTGGCTCGTCAGGCGATTTAGGAACTGGTTCTGGCTACCACCACCTACCACGGCAAGCCGATGGAGCTTCTTTCCGCTGAACTCGGCTGCGTTGCGTAAGACCTCTGCATAGCGCGCCGCGAGACTGTGGAAAATCAGCGACGCGAATTCGGGCATCGCCGAGGCACTTTCCTCCAGTGGCGCCAGTCCACGCCGCCTCCGTTGCGCATTGATGCGCGATGCCATCTTTCCGTGCAGTAATAGATCAGGATCATCTACCTCAAGCAGTTCCTGCGGAGCGGGCAAGCGTTCCGCAGCAGCAATCAGGTCAGCCATCGGCCACTCTTGTTCCGGACAGAGCTGTGCCATACACTGCCGCAATAACCACATCCCATTCACGTTTTTATGAAAACAGATCTGCTCTCCTGCCGCGCCCAGATTTGTAAAACCAGCATGAAAGGCCTCGCGAGTGGCGATGGAGCGGTCGAGAAGCACACCTACAAGCGACCAGGTCCCGGAACTGATGTAGGCCCAGTCATCACCATGCAGCGGAATGCCAGCGACAGCAGAAGCAGTATCATGACAGCATGGAGCAACCAGTTTTGCCCGCCGGAAGGCTGCCAAGCTGGAAATTTCACCTTTGACCTCTCCCAGAATGCTGCCCGTGGGGACCAACTCCGGGGCCGAGTTGAGATCCAGACCGCAGCGGCTGAAGATTTCCCTGCTCCATGAGCGCGTCTTTGCATCCACCAGACCAGTGTGTGTGGCATTGGTAAATTCTGAAACGCGCTTTCCTCCGAGGTACATCAGCAGGTATTCGGGCAGATTCACCCACGGCGCACTGTCCGGCAGGCCGGCCAGCTTGTCCGCCACAAGCTGAAAGAGCGTGTTCAGTCGCAGAGGCTGGGCTCCGCCAATCAGGAACAGCTCCTCCGGAGTAATCTGCCTGCGCACCGCGGCCTCGGCGGCTTCGGTTCGGGTATCACGATAACAATACGGCTCTGACCACGGCCTACTTTCCTGGTCCAGGCGGACATAATCCACTGCCCAACCGTCTACACCGATCGAAGCGATTGGTCCCTGGGCCTCTTCTGCGCAAAACCGGAGGCCCCTTTCCACCTCAGCGCAAATCCGACTCAGTTCCCAGCGCAAGGAGCCGCCCTGCTCCACCGGAGCGTTCCGGAAGCGATGCACCAGGTTTATCTGTGGCCGGCCGTCTTTCCAGCACAGCAGCGAGACGCGGCAGCTCTCCGCACCCAGATCGATTGCGACCATCGAGGGAAGGTTCTCTGGCATGGAGTCTTCTCGCTAGCGCAGGAATGCATCGGCCAAACCACCATCCACAGGAATCAGGTGACCGGTGGTGCATGGGGCCTTGGGGCCCGCAAGAAACAAAATGGCCTCGGCACAGATGCGCGGGTCAATCGGCTGGTGCGTCAACGTGCGCTTTGCATAGAACTTTGCCAGCAGGTTCCGCAGGTCATCATCGCTCAGCTTTGCATCAAACGGAATCTCGTATTTTTTGAGCGAGGCAATCACACGGTCGCGCGGAAACATGGTCGAACCCTTTACAACCGTTGCCGGACTGATGCCGTTGACACGCACCAGTGGCGCCTGTGAAACGGCCAGTTCACGCACAAGATGACTCAACGCTGCCTTGCTCACGTCATAGGCCTCGCTTCCCTTTTTCGGGACCACAGCATTGGCCGAGCTGGTCAACACCACATTGGCCGCAAGCCCCTGGTCGCGCAGCAACTTGCCAATCTCATCCACCAGCAGGAAGTTCGCAGTCACATTGATCTCCAGCGTGAGGGCCCATTGCGCTTCTGTAATGACCCCGTCTGGGGAGGAAGGAAAGATGGCAGCCGTATTGACCAGAATATCGAGTCCGCCAAAGGCCTTCACCGTTTCGCGCATTGCGGCGCGAATGGCCTCGCGGCTGCGGATGTCCACGGAAACTGCCAGGGCCGCTTCTTTGCCCGCAACGCTCTTCACTTCCTCTGCAACCCGCTCTGCCCCAGCAAAATCGCGATCGGCAACAACAACATGCGCGCCACGCTCGGCCGCCAGCAGGGCCACTTCCCTGCCGATACCGCTGCCGCCTCCGACGACCAAAGCAATCTGTCGACTCAATTCCTTCTCCGGAGGCTGGCGGCGAATCTTCGCCTCTTCAAGTTTCCAGTATTCGATGCGGAAGGCTTCCGACGCAGGCAGCGCTACGTAATTGTCTTCTACTTTGAAGTCACTGGCCAGCGCAGCCGATCCGCACTGCGGAACGGTTCCTGAAACTCTTCCCTCGTCAAGCGCAGCTGCGCCTTTCATCACATGGATGGCGTTCACATAAAACTCGCCAGTAATGCGTGACTCCGGTTTATTTTTGCCAAAGCTGAACATGCCGATGCCGGGAATGAGCACAACGGTCGGATTGGGATCCCGCATGGCCGGAGAAGAAGGATCGCGATGGCCTTGATAGTAGCTTACGTAATCTTTACGATACTGCTCCAGCCCGGACTCAATCTGTTCTTTCAAAACACTGAGGTCGCTGGCTGGGTCCCAGTCTACAAAGAAGGGACGAATCTTCGTGCGGATGAAGTGGTCAGGGCAGCTGGTGCCCAGGTATGCCAGCTTTGCGGCATCCGTCGAGTTCACAAACTCCAGCACTTCCGGAAGGTCGCAGTAGGTCCCGATGAGCCGCTTCTGCTGGGAAACACGGCCGCGCAAAAAGGGAAGGATCTCCAGCGCCAGATCGCTTCGGTTGTCGAGTGGCCTTCTCTTCTGGCCGCCAAAAATCGCCTTGCCCTTCCTCTGAATATGCTTCTCGATGAAGTCTGTCAGCTCATCAATGATCGTAAGAGTGTTTGCGTAACATTCGCGATGGGTCTCTCCCCAGGTAAATAGCCCGTGTCCGCCGAGGACCACACCATCGCAGCCCGGATTTTCCGCCACAGCACGTTTGAGCATCATGGCCAGCTCAAAGCCTGGACGCTGCCACGTCAGCCAAATGAGCTTGTGGTCGTATTCGCGATTGAACTGCTCCATCTTTTCGCGACCATTGGCCGCCGCTGCCAGCGCAATCGCGCAGTCTGGATGCAGATGGTCTACATGGGCAAAAGGCAGAAAGCCGTGCAGCGGAGTATCAATCGAAGCCGCCACCGGATTGATGCCAAAGGTGCAGAGCGGATAGTAATCCACCATCTCATCCTCAAACTCCGCGCCTTTGTAAAGCGCTTCAAGCGCCAGCAGCTTGTCGAGATATAACGTGGCAAAACCGCTTCGCTTGATGCTGCCCAGGTCTCCGCCGCTTCCTTTCACCCACAGCACCCGCTTTGTGCTGCCGTCAAGAGGATCGGACTGATCGATCTTGGAGCTCGTATTGCCGCCGCCAAAATTGGTAATGCGCAGGTCCGAGCCCAGCAGGTTCGAGCGATAGCGCAGTCGTTCTGGCTCATCCATCCCGGCTGCTTCCGTATCGTTCCAACGGTCTTCCAAATATTTCAGGTTCAGTTTTTTTGCCGGTTCGGCGACGGGAGACATATAAAAGTTCCTTTACTGGTTCTAAGAAGCAATTGAGTCAGATTATACCTATATAGAATCTATTTACCAATAGAAATCATCACGCATAACTGCTCGTGAACGTAGCGTTTCGCGCGCCCCGCTCACGCTCAATCTTTTCCACATACCCGCTTTCGCGAAGCGCACTCAATGGATCTGCCGGCAGACCACGCCGCTCACGCCAGCTCTTCAGCAAGGGACGTACATCTGTCCAAAATGCGTCGCGCAGACACTCCTCAGCTTCCACCGTCCTGGATGCAGACTGCAACTCCGCCAGACGCTCGCGGTCTACAAGAAGCGCTTTGGCATAAAGCTCCTGCGCTGTGACCACGGTCTGCACCATCGCTTCCAGCTTGCCTTTAATGTTATGGCTCTGGTCAATCATGTATGCAACCGATTCAGTTACGTTTCTGTCCGACTCGCTCAGGATCTCATGGAAAATCCGGAACACCTGGTACGGATCAATCGATCCAATGGTCAGGTCATCATCGGCATAGCGGCGGTCGTTGAAATGGAACCCGCCCAGGCGCCGCAGATGCAGAAGCCAGGCGACGATCTGCTCAATGTTCTGTGATTGGTAATGGTGTCCGGTATCTACCAGAACAAAGGCCCGCGGCCCCACGTGTTGCGCCAGATGCGCGGCCATTCCCCAATCGGCGATGTCGGTAAAATAAAACGCCGGTTCAAAGGGCTTGTATTCGATCAAAAGGCGCTGGCCGTCATTCATGGCTTCATGCGTGGCCTGCAGCGCCTCCTCCATCCAGACAATCCGCTTCCGAATACTCTGAGCACCCGGATAATTCGAACCATCGGACACCCATAGGGAAATGTCCTGTGACCCCAGCGCCTTTGCGATCTCAACCGAGTCCAGCAGATGATCTACGGCTTTACGGCGCACAGCAGGGTCCGGATTGCAGATAGACCCGAATTTGTACTCCTGGTCCTGGAACAGGTTTGGATTGATCGAACCGGCCCGGATGCCATATCGGGAGACCATTTGCGTTACCTTTGCCACATCGGCAACACCACCGGGTAGGTCCCACAGCACATGGAGCGCCAGCGAGGGGGTGGCCCCGGTCAGACCATGCACCTGGGCCGCATCTGCAAATTTTTCCTCCAGGGCCGCTGCGGCCCCTGCCTGAAGAAATTTGCCGAACCGCGTGCCGGTATTGGCAAAACCCCAGGAAGGAATTTCAATGACAAAGCCATCTAGCTGATCCAAAACCCGCTCGTAGCGGTCCTCTGTGTGCATTTCATCCTCTTTTCATGACCTGACTCAGGCAAAGCGGAGTGTAGCTCCAATCGCTGTGCATTTTCAATAGAAATTCTATTTCATATTTGTATCCGGGCGTACTATCATTGCGCCGACGGAGTTTAGACCACTTCTTATGACGCGAAAAATATCGCTTTCGACACTCGCGCTTCTGCTGGGTTTGGCCACTTTTTCCCCTGCGCAGCAGACGCCTTCCATCTCAGTGGATTGGAACAAAGTCCTGCTCATTTCCCGGTCCACACCCACCCTTCAGGTTGTCGTAAATCCGATGCTGCGGCGAGGCTCCCCCATCCACGACCAGTCCTTCGCCGCGCTCAAGGCCCTGGGCGCTGATTATGTCCGCTATGTCCCCTGGTTGCCCTATCCCAGGCTCGCCGTGGCGGAACTTGAAAAAGGATCGTGGGATTTTTCTCTCATTGATCCAATGACCACAGATTTTCTCAACGCCACTGAAGGTCATTCCACCATCATGAATTTCAGCACAATACCTGCGTGGCTTTTTAAGACAGACAAGCCCGTCGCGTATCCTGACGATCCCAATCAGGTCACATGGAACTACACGCAGGGAACAGAGCTCAGGGACCCATCAGGCAAGGAGCTGGGCGACTACTATGCGCGTCTGGTGAGCTGGTACACCAAAGGCGGCTTTCTTGACGAAAGCGGCAAAGAGCACCGCTCCGGCTACCATTACAGTTTTCCTTACTGGGAAGTCCTGAATGAGCCCGATTTTGAGCACAAGACAATGCCACAACAGTACACCGAACGCTATGACGCCATTGTTTCCGCCATCCACCGGGTTAGCCCGCAAACAAAGTTTGTGGGCCTTGCGCTTGCCATGGCCGACCGGCCCGACATGTATGAATACTTTCTAAACCATGCGAACCACAAGCCCGGAATCCCGCTCGATTTCATCTCATATCACTTCTATGCCTCTCCGCCGGATGGTCACGATGCCAATGTCTGGCAATATGCCTTTTTCGACCAGGCGGACCGTTTTCTGGCTGAGGTCAAATTTATTGAAGCCATCCGTAAGCGTCTCTCTCCTGAAACCAGGACCGACATCGACGAGCTAGGTGTCATTCTTCCTGGCGACGGCGAAGAGAACGCGCTGGGAAGGGCGCTTCCCTTCACCACCCCTGAAATTTACTGGAATGCTGCCGGGGCCATGTATGCGTATCTTTTTATGGGCCTCGCACGGCAAGGGATTGATGTGATTGGCGAGTCTCAGCTCGTCGGCTATCCATCGCAATTTCCCAGCGTATCCATGATGGACTGGCGTACGGGAAAGCCGAATGCGCGTTATTGGGTGCTGAAGCTTATTCGGGACAATTTCCACGCCGGAGACAAACTCATGGAAACAACCATCTCCCACGACCAGCAAGAGACGGCAGCGCAGGCCTTCCTGACACCTAAAGGCAAAAAGCTGCTTTTGGTCAACAAACGAAACCATCCTGTCGAAGTGGTCCTGCCGCAGGAAGCGGCCCACGCGATGCTGTGGACAGTGGACGAAGCCACCGGGGAAGAAGCGCCGCGGAAATCGCAGGCAGACGGCACGACCGTCACGATGGCTCCCTTTGCTGTCACCGTCGCTACGTGGCCATCAGCACAATAGAAGGGGAAGCACCATGCAGAGAGTCGCATTTATGCTCAAGCTTCGGCCCGGTGCCGGAGACGCCTATGACAAAGCCCATGAGTCCGTCTGGCCAGAGATGCTCACACTGCTCAAGCGCGCCGGGGTCACTGAGTATTCCATTTTCCGGCGTGATGAACTTCTGGTCTTGACCATGCGTGTGGAGGACTTTGAAGATACCTGGAGCAAGATTGAACAGGATCCGGTCAATACGCGCTGGCAGCAAGCCATGGCTGCGTATTTCGCTCCATTGGAAGGACTGCGCCCTGGAGAGCGTTTTCCCATGATGCGCGAGGTCTTTTACCTTCCCTGACACATTATGCTACGGACTCCGGACCCGCTTCTGCAGGAATCGGTTCAATTTTTCCGAGAAGGAAAATGTAGCCAGCGATTCCCGCCGCCAGATACGCAGCAGCAACGCCAAAGGCCAGCGCAAAGGAATGCTGAGCCGAGACCAGATACCCTGTAACCACCGGGGCAGCAATGCCGGAGACCTGATTGGCGAAATTCAGAATGCCACCAAGTTTTCCCACGCTGCCCCGAGGCGCAATCAGCGAGGGCACAGACCAGCCCACCGGAGCAGCGGCGGCAAGGCCACTGATGGAGAGGCTGATCCAGAACAACGCCTGTACGGAAGAATGAGCATAGGCCGCTCCGAAGATGCCCAGTCCCAGGGCCGTTCCACTAATGAGCACAACACGCCGGACGAGGTCCGCATTCCATCCGCGCTGGATCAGCGCATCCACCAGCCAGCCGCCAATCATAAGGTCCGTCACGGTTGCCGCAATCCAGGGCACTCCGGTATAAAGAAACGATTGCATCAGGTCCATGTGCAGGGAACGCGAAAGATAGCTCGGCAGCCAGGTCAAAAGAAGGTAGAACACATAATTGTAGGAGCCGAAGCCCAACGCAAGCCCGATGACCTTTTTTCGGCGCAACAGATATCCCAGGGAAACATGTTCGTCCGGTTGATACACCTGTTTCTCGGCATCTGCTTCAGCAATGTAACGGCTTTCCGCCTCGGTCAGTCCGTCGTCTTCTTTTGGATCGCGGTAGACCAGGGAAAAAAGAAGAAAATAACAGAAGCTGATGAGACCGGTAGCTGCAAAGCTCAGTCGCCAGCCGATACGCAAGAGCAGAAGGCCGATGAGTGGCACGCCAATCGCTGACGCAAATTTTGCCTGGGCATCAAACAGCGCCGTAGCAAAGCTGCGTTCTTTGGCAGGAAACCAGTACCCCACCGCTTTTGCATTTGCCGGAAAGGTCGGCGCCTCTCCGATGCCCAGGAGGAAACGGGCAGCAAAAAAGCCCCCGATGTTTGGCGTAAGGGCAGCGGCAAAAGAAGCCATACTCCACAGGAAGGTGCTGATCCGTCCGACCCGTCGCACACCAAATCTGTCCAGCAGCACACCTACGGGAAGCTGGCATAGGGCATAGGTCCAGTTGTAAGCACCCAGCAGATATCCGTATGTGATGTCAGAAATGCCAAACGCGGCATAGAGTGCATTATGTGCGACGGAAAGGTTTACACGGTCAAAATAGTTGACCAGCACGCCACACGCCAGCAAAAGTGCAATGCGCCAGCGACGGCGTGGTATCCGCTTGTCAGGCAATGGCCCCCCGTTTCTCAACTACCATAGAGTAGAGCATTTCCATGCCGTCCTCACTCCAGAAGATCATCTCTCAGCAGGCCCAGGAGGCCGGTTTTTCTGCCGCCGGAATCGCGGCCGTCCCGGAGCCTGGTTCGCCGGAGGACATCCAGGAGCGCAATCGCTTTACTCGCTGGGTGGAAGAAGGAAATGCGGGCGAAATGGAATATCTCAAGCGGCGGAACGAGGCCGGAGATTACGTACGGTCAACTTTACATGCTGCCGCACCCTGGGCGCGGTCTGTCATTGTCTGTGCCGCCGCCTACCACTCCAACCAACCGCTTTCCATCCAGCCTGCACCCGAGGAATCGGGATGGATTGCGCGCTATGCATGGACGGCACGCGTCGGCAAAGATGATGGCCTCGTGCCCAGTGATTATCACAACGTATTGCGAAAGCGGCTGGAAAAACTGGACGCTGCCCTCAAAACACACCTGGGACCTTTTCAATCACGCTGCTATGTGGACACCGGCCCTGTGGTGGAGCGCGTCTATGCCCGATATGCAGGAATCGGCTGGACCGGGAAAAACACCTGTATCCTCAACCAGAAGCTTGGCTCGTGGACCTTTCTGGGAGTCATTCTGACTTCACTTCCTGTTCCTCCGGAGCAGCGTGCCGCATTTGCCGCTGACCGCTGCGGAAGCTGCACCCGCTGCCTGGATGCCTGCCCCACAGGGGCGCTTACTGGCCCCCGTCAGATGGATGCCAGCCGCTGCATCTCCTATCTGACCATCGAGAAGCGCGGCGCAATTCCTCTGGAGCTACGCGAAGGAATCGGACGGCAGGTCTTCGGATGCGACATCTGTCAGGACGTCTGCCCCTGGAACCGCAAAGCGCCCATCGCCGCTGACCCGGAGCTCCAACCCCGGACCGAGCTGGTAAATCCCTCCCTGGACTGGCTGGCGGAAATTGGTCCGGAAGACTTCGCCAGACTTTTCTACGGCTCACCGGTGAAGCGGACAAAATTGCAGGGCCTGCGCCGCAATATCGCTATCGCGATGGGAAATAGCCGTCTGAAACGTTTCCTGCCTAAACTTCAGGAATGGTCCAGAGAGGATGACCCGGTACTGGCTGAGGCAGCCCAATGGGCCATGCAGAAGATCGCTGGCAAGGATTCACTCCATTAAACTATTTATTTTTAGTAAAAGGTCTTTTGGATGGACTGGCTTTGCAAGCAGAGTAAAGTTCATCTCCGCAATGCGCTTATCTTTGAGAATGCTGGCCGACGATGCATGGCCTGAAAACAACAGAACCCTGCACCCAGGACAAATTTTTCTGATCTCAATCCCCAGCTCGATACCGGACATCTGGGGCATTCTTACATCCGTAACCAAGAGATCCGGGAGACGAATTTTGGTATAGTTCAGGGCCTGCAACGGATCCATAAATGGGATGGCGGAATAGCCGTGTGTAAGCAAAATCGTGGCCAGCGTTTCCGCGATGACCACCTCATCATCAACAACGAAAACCGTAGGAGCAGATTTAGGCATCCAGTTTTTCCATTTATGAAATATCTACATATTGCATGAGCTGTATGTTGTTGAAAAGTAATCGAATCGAAAGTATCCATGGAAGCCGCTTTTCCTATGCACTTTCGGGAAGACGACTTGGCTTACCATTTTTCACAAATGGAAAGGTTTGAATCAGGCCAGCTCGCTTTGAAAATGCACGAACTCTTCCGGCTTGTGGATTGCACTCTTTTTAGACCCGGGGAAATTTCAAAGGAACATGTATCGCGGTCTTCATTCTGTGCGGAGGGAGGGTCCACAGAAATGAAGACCTGCGGTCATCAAAGCTGCGGGGCGGTCAAGACCCCGGAAATGATCTGATCAATTGTTGCGTACAACATTTGCCGCGCTAAGTCCTTTGGGACCCTGCTGGCATTCAAACTCCACAGATTCGCCTTCATTCAAAGTTTTATATCCAGAATCCTGAATGGCCGAGAAATGTACAAAGACATCCTCACCTGTCGAACGCTGGATGAATCCATAGCCCTTGGCTCCGTTGAACCACTTCACGACACCACGCTCTTTCACGCGTACTCCTTTCGTTAAGGTTTCAGGAAAGGTCTCTCCAAAATGCCAAAGGCCGCCACTTCTGCAAGCGGCAGCCTTTCAATTCAGAGCAGTTTTCCTGAAACGAACACCCAACACAAAACGGCCTTCCAACAAATGTTCCTCTGCCCCAAAAGCGGGGCTGTGCCCTATGTTATGTAGGAATTTTGCCGCAAAATCAAGTAAAAAATGCACTTAAATGGCACAATTTTCAGTGAGTTACGAAGGGACAGTGGCCTTTGGTAATCTCAAAGCATGGAAATGTCTAAAAGGGTCCAGGGCCTTGGACGGCCCAGCATGTCCTTCGGTCACCCATTTCTGAAATGCGGTTGTCTTGCCTGGACGGACCAGCACGCCGGACACATGTTTATGATGAAAAACAGAGCCAATGCCTGAAAAAGATGCCGTTCCACCTTTGGCAAAACCACCCAGACACAGTCATGGACTCCGGAACCAGATCGTTTCCCTTGTCCGCTATCTGACACAGACCGAGGTCCATACCTATGCTTTTAGCGTCGCGGCCAATGCCATCCTCTCTCTTTTTCCGTTTATTGTGCTGATGTTCACGCTGGCGCGCAGGATCTTTCACTCGCAGGCCATGGAAGATGTCATTGCTGACATGCTGCGCTACTTTCTCCCCTCCAACCAGGACTTCGTGGTCCGGAACATGAGCCTGCTTGCAACACCCCGGGGTGGAGTGCAGGTCCTCTCCATCCTGATGCTTCTCATCTCCTCTACCGGCGTCTTTCTGCCTCTCGAAGTCGCATTGAACCGGGTCTGGCAGGTGGCAAAAAACCGCAGCTATGGAATGAACCAGATGATCTCTCTGGGACTGGCTTTAGGCATGGGCCTGCTGGCACTCACTTCGATTGCCTTCACCGCCGCCCAGGGAGCAGTACTGAAGTTTCTCTTCTTTGGAAAGACCAACAACTTCGTCTATCTGTTCCTGGAGCGGAGTTTTCTGCGCATTTCTGCGGCGTTTTTGAGCGTTGCTGTTTTTTCCATCGTGTACTGGGTACTACCCAACCGGAAACTACCGCTCCGGGCAGTACTTCCAACCGGTATCGTCACTGGATTGATTTGGGAAGGGGCCAAAGTGTTGTTTGTAAAGCTGCTGCCCTGGCTCGATCTCCGTTCGGTATATGGACCTTTTTCTGTTTCCGTAACGTTGATGATGTGGGCATTTCTTACCGGCCTGATCCTGCTTGCCGGAGCGCAATATTCTGCGACTCGCTATGCGCTGCGCGTGGCCCACGAGGCCGACCTTGAGCGGAAGCAGGAACAAACCTCTACTCAGGGCTGAAGGTTGATCATGGTTCCTGTATGTCCGGTCAGGTGAAGCTTCCGAAAACGCGCTCCTTTCGCATGGGCAAGAAAGACGCCTTTCTGGCAGGTCCCGGTAACATTTTCCAGCACAAACCCGTGCAGGGGCTTCTCTGGAGAAATTTCAGTTGCTTTCACAAGCACAGGAACATCGTCCACATGAATGTTGGAGAACCGGAAGTTTTCCGCGGAGGGAATGCCCTCGCTGCCGGGAACCGGTGCCTGGTCTTGCAGTCCCGAACTGAGCAGGTTGATGCGGAGAAACCCGCCTTCCATCCCGGAAACATCCAGGTCGTCGGCCACAATATCTTTGATAAACGCACCTCGCCCTTCCCGGCTCTTAATGTAGATGGCATAGCTGCGGGCATGAGTAAACCGGCAATGCTCGATGCGCACATTGCGAATTCCACCGGATGTCTCGCTGCCAATTCCGATGCATGCAAAAAGCGAATCTGCAAAAGTGCAGTTCGTAATGCGTACGTCTTCCGTCGTCCGCATGAGGGAATGCCCTTCGCTGCCCCGGCCGGACTTCAGAGAAATGCAGTCATCCCCGGTGGAAATATCACAATGATCAATCCATACGCGCTTACAGGAATCCACGTCGATACCGTCGCCATTGCCTCCGCTGCTGCGTATGGTCAGATTGCGGATGGTGACATCTTCACAATAGGTAGGATGCACGGACCACATGCGCTCGTAGCTGGTAGAAAATCCTTCAAGCCGAACATTCCGGCATGAAATCAGCTCAATGAGGGCCGGATGCCGCAGGGGGTCCCGCTGATTTGGTCTTCCACCCAGTGCTGGATTTCCGATGATCTTTCCGCTACCAGTTACAGCGATCTGCTCGGCGTCTATGGCGTAGACCAGGCCGATATGTCCGGCAATCCACTTCCCCTCCCAACGCACCTGGGTTACGGGATAGTCAGTCCAATCAGGGCTTCCCAGGAGCACGGCATCGTGATCGATCCGCAAGGTCGTTTGGGATCGTAACTGGATGGCTCCGGTCAGATAATTCCCAGAGGAGAGGAAAACTTCGCCACCCCCCATGACATGACAGCGATCGATTGCCTGCTGAATGGCTGAGGTGTCCTTGGTTTTTCCGTCTCCTGCCGCGCCAAAATCACGAGCGTCAAATAGATTGCGATTCGAAGCGGATTTTGCCCGCGGGACATTTTCCGCTCCATGCAAGGAGAAAAAGCTGCCTGAAGAAGTAACAGCAACAGCCCCGGCCGCCTTCAAAAAATCGCGGCGTTTCAAAAGTGTCATATAAATTTTCAGTGTGAGGTCTGACCACATGAATTGTCAAAGATTCACTTGACCTGTTCATAATTAAGATTTCCAGCTATGAAGCCCTTCCACCTTGACAACAGGCCCTATATGGTCAAACCTCAGAAAGCATACGATGGACAGAAGACGCTTTCTTCAAACGGGAATCCTGGCCTTCGGCGGATACAGGTTATTTGCTGAAAGTCAGCAGGTCCTGCAACCTGACGATTTGCAATTCAGCACGGACGATGGGCGCCTGATGCACACCTATGAAGCGGCGCTCTCTGTGCTTCATGGAAACATCACGCAGTTGCATCCTTACTCCGCTTCGGTACTGGTCGAAGGGAGCGTGTATCCCGGCGTGTGGCTGGAATGCGCGCCGCAGGAAGGCGAAGTTTACAGTGCGCTCTGCCCGGACATCGCCCGCAACAACCATATGATTTTCTTCTCTCTGCAAAAGGAAGATGGGCAGCTACCATGCAGCATAAAGAAGGACTCCGTTGGCTTTGGGCAAATTCAGATGGTCGTACCGATCGCTGCTACGGCATGGGAAATGGCCCAGAGGTTTCAAGACAATGAACTGCTCGAAAAGGCCTATGTTGCGTGCAGCCGCTGGGATGCATGGCTGCTCCGTTACCGCAATACGCGGGGCACGGGACTGTGCGAAGGCTTTTGCACCTACGATACAGGTCACGACAACAGCCCGCGCTGGAAGGGAGTTCCTAATCGCTGCCCGGATGCGGACGCCCGTAAGTGCCTACCTGTTCCGGGAATGCCGCGTCTGTGCCCTGATTTGTCAGCTACTGTTTACGGCGGCAGAGTGGCGCTGGCTGCCATGGCCAAGGCCCTCGGAAAGCAGAGTGAGGCCGACCGCTGGGCTGAAGAGGCAGAGCACATCCGCAAACTCATCATCGCAAAGCTCTACTGCCCGGAAGACGCTGCTTTTTACGATCTCGACACGGACGGTCATTTTGTTCGCATTCGCGGAGATGTGATTTCCCGCGTCCTTGGAGAGCACGTTGTCGATGCCAAGCTCTTTGCAGCAATCTACGAACGGCAGATTCACAACCCAAAGGCATTCTGGGCACCCTATCCACTACCCTCCATTGCACTCGATGATCCTGATTTTGTGCGTCCAATTCCGCGCAACTCATGGGGAGGAGCGTCGCAGGCCCTCACCGCACTGCGTGCGCCGCGCTGGATGGAGCACTACGGCAAACCGGCTGATCTTGCCTGGATGATGCAGCGCTGGGTTGAAGCCATCAGCCGCCACGCAGAATTTCGTCAGCAGATGGACCCGCTGACTGGCGAATTTACACAGATAGATCCAGGCGGCTATTCACCGGCGGCACTGGTCTTCTTAGATTATGTCTGGCGCCTTTCCGGCGTGCGTCAGCAAGGCGAATTCATTGAGTGGAACATCCGCCCTGTTTCACCCTCCGGACAATCCACCTTCAAAGCCAAAGTGCACGGCGTGAGCGCTGAGCTTCATTATCAGGGAAGTCTTGCGCAATTGTGTCTGGGTGGGAAAAGCCTGGCCACCGTCTCCGGACGGGTGCGTCTGTTGACTTCTTCCTCCGGAAAACTTCTCAAGGCTGTTGGGACCTCTGAAAATGAAGAGCATATCCTGTTAGCACTGGAAGATAGAAAACAAAGGACCTTCCGCATCCGGCCCAATGTTTCTTTCGACCTGGGCGACCCTACATAGCTCTCCAGCGCACGCGTTTGTATCTCAATTTCAAAATCCTTCTTTGACCAGTGTGGCCCGTGTAGGCGTCCACGTGAGTCTGTAGCGGTTGCCTTTACGCACATTGGCCACCACACTGGGAAGAAAGCAGGCAATACAAGTTCCTCCTTTACGGCGGACGCTCGGATAGATGACGCCAAGGGACCCGTGCTGCAGCAAATGAAGCGTCAATTTCTGGGATTCTACATAACTGTCCGGGGCCAGACATGCATGAAAGCGTCCCGGCGTTACCGCCTCTGCCCGCAGGTCATGGAAGCTGCCGGTGAAATCTGCCAGATATTCGTCATACTGTATCTCTTCGCGTTCTTTCCAGTTAATTTCGGCAAACTCAACCGATTTGTGAAAAATGATCTCAGCCTTGGCCGTCGCCAGTTCAAACCCCGCGTACCAAGCTCCGCGGTCCGGTGTGGAAAAACGCGCTCCGAGCGGGTGAGGATGGGTGAATGCTGCGTTGATTATGCGATAGTGCGGTACGTGAAAAACCAGCTCGCGCTGCGTAATTCCGGGGCGAAGATTTTCCTCCGCTTCCAGCCGGGCGTTGGTGGCGTTGTCCAGCTCAAAGATGTGCTGCAGATGATGATCGTCGTCAGCGATCCGAGTCAGGACCGATTCTAGGTTGCTGCTGTACTTGGCAGGAATCAACCGATGCGTATCGAAACGGCGCAGCTGGACCAGCGGAGGCAGCGAAGGGTCCGCCGAGAGGGCCTCAGCCAGAGGAATTTCCGGATGCGCTTCCATCTGCGCGCGAACCGAGGGGAGCGGATGTTTCACAGAAGCCTTGGACATGTAGAAATCAGGATAATCGACTGTGAATCCGCTCTTGAAGCGCGCTCCCCGGGGAGGTGAAAATCTGGTTATTCTACTTCCTGCTGGGCCTTATACCCGTCGCGGGCAATAATGTCATATTTCAAGGGATGGTGCTTCTCATCCTGCATCCGCAGGGGATGGCCCTCATTGTCCACCAGTTCCACGCGGATTTTGCGGTATGTTCCATCCAGTTTCTGGTTTGTGGGGTGATAGCTAAGTACATATTCATTTCGGATGGAATCATTGATCTGGTGAAAGATGTCGGGCATTTCGCCGGCGAAACGAGGAAAGAAAGCCATACCTCCGGTCATACGGGCAAAGGTCGTCATCTGGTTGTCAGCCTGGAGGTAATCGAGATTACGAATAGGCCCCATCATGCCATAGCTGTCGGCCAGAATACGCGCCGTCTGGCCAGTACCAATGGAGAAAATCGTTACATTCGGTGTGGCCTTGATTTTCTGCATCACCTTGTCAAGCGTGATCTTGCTGAAGGTGTCGCGGCCAGAAGAGATGAGGATCACATACTTGCGTCCATCCACACGAGTCAGCCGGTCGAGGGTTTCATAAAGCGCATCGAACAGGTTGGTCTCATGCCAGGTGGGGATGGTCAGGGAATTCAGCGCCTCGTAAACGAGCCGCTTGTCCTGCGTGAAGTCTGTCAGGATCTGCGTGTGCATGTCATACATGACAACGGCGATATAGTCGTCAGGTCTAAGCTGCTGGGCAAAAGTATAGGCAGCATTTTCCATGTCCTGAATAAACCACCAGCTATTGGCGGCAAACTCCACCAGCAGCACTGCGGTGATGGGGGCCTGGATACGGCGGAAGTCAGTGATGGTCTGCGGGACCCCGTCCTCATAAATACGGAAGTTTTCTTTCTGTAAGTTCGGCACAAACTGGTGGGTTTTTTCCAGAATGACGCCCACATCCACATTCACGACCGGAACATTCACCCGCAGAGAATAATTCTCCAACCCGGGCGGGTTCTTTACTTTGGGCTCCGGCGGCGGAGGCGGAGGCGTCTCGTTCTCCTTCTTTTTCGGGATGGCAATGGCGCCAGTATCGCCGGCAGGCCCTCCGGCTTCGGGGGCGTTTTGGTCCTGCTGGGTCTGCTGATTTTGCTGCTGGGTCGACTGTTGTGTCTGCTGCTGTGCCGGAACGGGCAGCTCGGCTTGCAGAAAAACTGCCAGCACGCACAAGACCAGGGCCTTACGAAGGGAATACGTCATCGGTGACTTCATTGTCGGACTCCCAGGCACCCGACTGCAAGCTTTCTGAAGGTGCCTTTGTTACAAAACCAAAATGGTTCTGTCCACAGAACTGATACTCTACTCTTGTAGACGTGATTACCCGCCTGAAAGACATCGGTTGGCTCATCCTGGGAGCAGCAATCACCATGGGGGGGCAGACCGTGTCCGGGACCAATGCTCTGCCACCGACTCCTCCCCCCTATACAGCAGGCTTTTACCCTCTGGACCAGGTACACCGCGGCCAGCATGGGATCGCCTACACCGTTTTCTCTGGCACCAGACCGGAGCCAATGGAAGTGGAAATTCTGGGCCTTCTGCATAACGCACTGGGCCCCGGGCAGGACATGATCCTGGCCCGCCTGATGGGAGCTAAACCGGAATATACGGGTGTCGTTGCTGGAATGAGCGGAAGCCCGGTTTATATAGACGGCAAGCTTCTGGGTGCCCTCAGCTATCGCATCGGTCTCTTCAGCAAGGAACCGATAGCCGGAATCACCCCGATTGCACAGATGCTGGAGGTGGCCCACGGTGGCCCGGGTCTGCTGGCTGCCTCGAAGGGCACTGCAGCCGATGAGCTGCCCCCGGTTTCTGATTCGGTGCAAACTGATGCCATCCGTCCGATGGACACACCCCTGGTCTTCAGCGGGTTTGACCAGCAGGCGCTCGCGTTCTGGAAAGAACATGCTCCGGCTGCATTGGGAACTACAGCAGTGGCGGGAATCGGTGGCTCCTCTGGAGATGAAAAACAGCCCGATCCCATCGTTCCCGGATCCGCCGTGAGCGCGCTGCTGATGCGCGGCGACCTTGAGATTGCCGCGACCTGCACGGTGACCTATGTGGACCCGAAGCAGCTCCTGGCCTGCGGACATCCGATTACTCAATATGGCCCTGTCTCCTTGCCCATGACCAAGGCGCAGGTCGTGGCAACGCTTCCTTCTCCCTACAATGCATTCAAAATCATTAACACCACGGAAACAGTAGGCTCCTTCACGGAGGACCGGGAATCTGCCATCTTCGGCCGCTTCGGCGAGCAGGCCAGGATGATTCCGATTACCGTGACCATCCATGGCGAGGCCACGCCGCACACACTCCACATGGAAGTAGTGGACCAGCCGCAGATTACCCCCTCGGTAATCATGGTTGCTGTGTTTCAGGGATTGATGCAGCGCAATAACTTTACCGCCGAAACCAGCTACCGCGTGCAGAGCACGGTCGACATTTCCGGCTACCCTCAGGTCCGATTCACCGGTCTGGCCGCACCCGGCGACCTTCCTGCCAACCTGACTGCCGCGCTCATGGTAGGGGAGCACTTTTCCCGCATCTATGACAATGCTGCTCGTCAGGCCCCGATCCACAGCGTAAACGTCGAGGTCGAGGCCATACCGCGGCGTCTTACCGCGCAACTGGAAAGCGCTCAGTCGGCGGCCACCATGGTCCACGCGGGACAAACGATCATGATTAATGCGGCCATCCGCCCCTGGCATGGAGAAATCAAAAATATTCGCATTCCAGTGACGCTGCCCGCAGTTTTACCCGAAGGCAATGTCCGCCTGCTGGTCAGTGATGGAAGTACGCTTGACCGTCTTACGCAATCTCCTTCCCGGTTTCTGAATTCGCAGCCCCTCGACGTGGCGGCGACCATTGAACAGTTAAATAGTGAACATGAGAATGACCACCTCTATGTCACGCTCCTTGATCCCTCTCCACAGGCGGTAGTGGATGGACGCACGTTGACCATCTTGCCTGTTTCCATGGCAAACGTGCTCGAACCCATGCGCCAGAACCAGAAGCTCACACTGAATGGCGAGTCGGCAGTACCGCTGGCTTCTGTTCCCATTGAGAGCGTACTGAATGGGCAACAGGTGCTGACGCTGAAAGTGGAATAAGCTACCGTCTCCGCTGTATCCCTAGCACGGAATCCAGGGCCAGATAACCGGGACCGCTGAAAAGCAGCAGCAGCGCCAGGGCAAAAAGTGACAAAGGATATTCAAATCCTTCCGGCCCTGTCAGGCCATGATGCAGGTGGACCTTGAGCACTGCCACAGCCATATTCACGGCAATCCCCAGGGAGGCAACCGGAACGAGGAGTCCGAGGATCAGGAGCGCTCCGCCAAAAAATTCCGTAAAGGCAGAAAGATATCCGAGCCAGGGCGGCATCCCAAGATGACCGACCATCCGGGTAAAACTATAGAGTGATCCACGTGGAAAAATTTTATCTGCTCCGTGGACCATCATGATGGCACCCAGGACGAAGCGGCCTACCAATACGCCAAAGGGTTGAAAGCGCTCCAGCCATGTGAACATGAAAGACTCTCCTGCCTTTTCATCAGCTTTCTTTGTAATTTACAGTTTCACAAGCACATCTTCACCTTCGATTTTGGCCTCATATACCTGCACTTTGGCCAGAGGTGTATGCTCCGCCGCTCCAGTCTTCAAGTCAAAAGCCCAGGCGTGCCACGGGCAGATGATCTTGCCTGCTTCCACCATTCCTTGTCCCAGCGGGCCGCCACGGTGCGGACACACGTTGTCCATGACGGAAATGACGCCGCCCTCATTGGCCACACACAGCATCCGGTCGCCTGAAGCAATTTCGCGTGCTGCTCCTGAAGCAGGCAATTCGGAAGTTCCACAGATTCTGACAAATTGTTGCATTGTATTTCCTGAGAATGAATTGAACAGCCCCAGCCATTTCCATGCTACGCTCATCTTCAGAATGCCTGGACCGCACCCTGAAAAATCCAAAGAAGAAAACGAAATACGCCTCTGGTGTCCAAATTGCGGACGCGAAGTTTATGACCCTCTGGTGTGCGGAGACTGCTCTGCTGTCATCTGCCGCGTCTGTGGGACCCCGCTGGAATCCGCCGATGAACTGGCCTTCGGCTAGTCGGGCCCCTGCTCCGAGGTAAAAGTAGATGCCGGAAGCCCTGCCTGATTGAACAGGTTTGCATCCGTGAAGCTCGCCCACCCATAGCGGACAGCCTGGGGACGAGAGACATCCGTAGCTTCCACCACCACTGTCTGCCCCTCGATTCGTGCTTTTGCTGGGACAAACTTTCCGTCTTCCCCGGCAATCTCAAAACCTTTGAGCTCAGTACCGTGAATCATCAGGCCGCCTCCGGCATGATCAAACCAAACACGCATGGCCCGGCCCTCCACAGTTGCCGTGCGGAAAAGAGGCCCGGAGTACTCCAGTTGCGGCTCACCGTAAACCAGAGCACGCGCGGCCAACGCGAGTCTTGCGCCAACATCCTGTTTATCTGCCGGATGCACATTGTTGCGATCACCAATATCGAGTGTCACGGCCATCGCCGTATTCGCTACATTCAGGGTGCGTCGCTGGGCATCTCGGACCATGCCCCAATCTTCATTTGGTGAATAGAAATTCGAGATCTGCACAAAAAGAAAGGGGAAGTTACCTTCCTTCCAGTGCATCCGCCAGTCGGCAATGAGGGCACGGAAAAAACGCGCATAATAAGGAGCGCGGACCGGGTTGCTGTTGGTTTCTCCCTGATACCAAAGCACACCTTTGATGGTGTAAGGAACCAAGGGAGCGATCATTCCGTTGTATAACCCAGAGGGCTGCCAGGAGGTCCCATCGGGATGCCACGGGTGCTGCGGCTTTGGCCTTCCAGCCTGCGCTGCCGCATCGTCGTCGCGTTTTTCCCTTGCCAGGACAAGGTCCCGATCGCTGAGTTCGTTTGTAAACTGCGCCCAGTAGGAAAAGACCGGCATCAATCCAGCGTTGGAACCGATGGTGTCCATACTGATCCACGCCTCCACCGGGGTCCCTCCCCAAGTGGAATCAATCAGGCCAATGGGCACATGCTCTCGCTGGCTGATCTCTCTTCCGAAAAAGTACGCCACGGCAGAGAACTGAGCGGCCGTCTGCGGAGTGCACTCCGTCCATGAAGTTGAAATGTCAGTCTGCGGATAAAACGAACTCTTTTTCTCGATGCGAAGCAACCGCACCTGGGGCAAATTCGCCTGCGCAATTTCCTGGGAACTGTTTTTCACAACAGCGCTTCCCGGAAAGCCCATCAGCGGCATCTCCATGTTTGATTGGCCGGAGGCCAGCCAGACATCACCGACCAGGATGTCCGTCAGCGTAAGTGGCGCTTCTCCCGGCCTGGAGCCTTGCACCGTCAGGGTATAGGGGCCACCGGCCTTCTCCGGAGAAAGCCACAGGGCCCACCTCCCCAGATCATCAGCCGTGGCCTGGAGGGACTGATCATGGAAGCGCACGGTGACGGCCTCATCGGGAGCGGCCCATCCCCAGATGTGAATGGGAGCATTCCGCTGAAAGACCGCGTGGCTGCTGATGACATCCGGTAGGCGGACCTCAGCAGGTGAGGCCAGCAGAGAAAGCAAAACGACCAGGAGAAAGAAAACAGGGTTCCGCGTACTGTTCATGGCTCCTGATAACCATAACATTGAAAGCAGTAAGGACGCCGCACCAGGCCTTGTCCTTCGGAAGATTAGAGCAGTTTACCTGCGGCCAGGTCTTTGACCAGCCCCCGGTCCGCAGCGAGAAAATCAAACTGCACCAGATCGGTAAGCGGACACCAGCGAAGATCATGGAAGATATGGTTGGTGATTTCGCCACTGAATTGGCGGACAGCAAAGAACTGCAAATCCACGGCGCCCCCATTACGGTAGGTGTGCCGCACATGGGCCACAAGCGGACCAATCACAGCTTCAATGCCCAGCTCTTCCCTGAGCTCACGGACCAACGCTTCTTCCGGCCCCTCACCCGGTTCCATCTTTCCGCCGGGAAATTCCCACTTGAGCGCCATGGCCTGATCAGGACGGCGCTGGCAAATCAAGACCGTGTTTCCACGAAGAATGAGCGCTGCTACCACATAGCGGACTGTAGGGGCCGTTTCCCTCGGATGTGCGTCGGTCACCAAGCTTATTTTAGTTTAAGCGTTATTGAGGGAAATACCGATGCGCCTGCCCATCTGTTGCTCGATATCACCAAAAACTTCCGGGTGGAGGACAGAGGCCAGCGCGCGAAGGCCGTTCTTCAGAACCGGAGCCGGCGTGTTCAGCCATTCATCGGCGATACAGTAAACCCGCCCTTGGCGCACTGCCTTGAGGTCCTGCCAGCCTCGCTGTCTGACGACGCGCTCCAGCGGCACACGGTCCCCTGCACCACACCACGCCATCACGATGACGTCTGGATCTGCCGAGACCACCGTTTCGGCATTCGTCGTCTTCCCAGGTGCGCCCAGAAATTGCCCACCTGCGATCTCCACCAGCTCTTTCACCCAGGGCTGCGAATGGATCAAAGGCTTTCCCCACTCTTCGCAGTACACAAGTGGGGATGTGGCGGCCAATGCTGCCTGCCGTCGTACCTTCTCCATCGTAGACTGCATTTCTCCAATCAATACTTCACCCTGAAACTTGGCGTCGACCACTGCGGCAATCAGGCGAATATCGTTGTAAATATCTGCCAAAGTGTGCGGCGAGAAACTCAGCACAGGAAATCCGGCCTTGAGAATCGCGGCCAGAGATTCCTGCCGGTAAGGTGCTGACGCCATTACCAGATCGGGAGACAATGCCGTCAATTCGTCTGTGGCAGCTGTCCACGAATCATGGACCACAACCGGGTTGCGTTGGCGCAGCCCGGGAACGGCAGCCAGGCAGTAGCGTGTACAGGCAATCAGCGTATCCAGGCGGCCCAGCTTCTCAAGAATGATGGAAATACTGGGCTGAAGCGATACAATCCGCATCTTGCAAATCTAGACCTTGCTGTCCTTCAGCACGGATTCCGGGAAAAAGACGGTCCAACCCTGGTCGGCCGCACTCTTAAGCAGCGCTGGCGTGGGATTGACAGGAAAGGCATGACGCGCAATCTTCAACATCGCCTCATCATGGATCGAATTGCCAAAGACACAGTCAGGATGGGGCACCCCGGCCCGTACCAGGGCATCCGCCTTGGCCTCATCGGTTGGTACATCCAGCAGTTCGCTGGTGACCACCCCGTCCTTTATCTGTACGCTTGCGGCCAGAACGTGTTCCGCCGGAATTCCAAAGTGCCGCACGGCCTCCTCAATCACCCAGTTACAGGTGGAGCTTACCGCCCAGAGGGACGTTCCGTTTTCTCGCAAAGCCGCAATCAGGGCACGCATCTCTGGAAAGATGTTGGCTTCCATGTGTGTGCGGAAATAAGTGGCCGCAGCCTTGCGCATCTCTTCTTCGCGCAATCCGGCATAAACCTGTACCATCTCTCCACACATCTCCATTTCCGAGACCTTGCCGGCGCGGTAAGCGCGATATTGGGAATCGAGCCAGTCGGAGGCATTGCGGGAGAGCAGCCCGGACTCCATCGACCAGACCATGAAGCCATATCCGGCATCGCCGCTCCATAAAGTGCCATCGCAATCAAAGACGGCAGTCTTTGGCTTCACTTTGAGGACTGCCCGATGAAACTCTTCGCCTGTGTATTCTTCTGCTGAGGCAGTGTGCAGCGTCGTCATTCCTTCTCCTCTTTTTTATTTTGAGGGATGCAGAAAGAATTTGCACGGCTGCCGGAATGAAAGCCTGATGAAATATGACCCTATCGCGTAGAATGATAACGTTTTTGAAAGCAAACGTTTCCTTTTCATGAGGTCCAACTATGTCCGTCTGTGACAAACGATTTCTGCTTGCAGCTGCAGTCGTGCTGCTGCCAGTCGCCGGATGCAATCAGCCCGCGCCTCCGGCCCAAAATGAAGCCCCTGCTCAGCCTGCCGTCACCCAGATTGGCGGCGAGGACGTGGTCAGGTTGCAACGCGCCGCGACCAGCCATGGCGCCAAGCCCGAATTCCTCTCCGCCACGGTTCTGCCGGGCCGCGGCATGAATCTGTTCCAGATCACGGCCAATATTCCGGGCAAAGGTGAAATCAATGTGCTCGCCTCGCCTTCTTTGGAAGTAGCTGCACAGAAACTGAATGGCGGCCCAGATGACCTGAACGGAAATGCTAGTTTTTCCTTCGGCGGAGCTTTTCTGGTGCCCTACCCGAACCGCATCCGCGGCAAGCTTTCTGCTGATGGGAAGACCATCACGACAGAATGGAATGGGAAACAGATCACGTTGCCCGCCAACTGGGCCGGCAAGAAGCCCGGCGCAGAGAAACATGCCATGCATGGACTGATCCTGGCCAGCAAAACCCAGGATGTTCATGTAGAGAACACATCCGACGGCCAGACCGTTACAGGCGTCATCCATGCAGGAAACTTTGGCGGATACTGGCCTTCGCAGACAGACCTGAAATTCACCATCTCGCTGACGGGTGATGCAGTAGAAGCCACGATTCAAGCAACAAACGTAGGTAATGAGCCTGAGCCCCTTTCCATCGGATGGCATCCATATTTTGCTGTGCCCAGCGGCAACCGGACCCAGGCACGCCTGCACGTTCCTGCAGAAGCGGTTG
Source organism: Pseudacidobacterium ailaaui (assembly GCF_000688455.1). Taxonomy (NCBI): domain Bacteria; kingdom Pseudomonadati; phylum Acidobacteriota; class Terriglobia; order Terriglobales; family Acidobacteriaceae; genus Pseudacidobacterium; species Pseudacidobacterium ailaaui. Next base: position 3,034,196 of record NZ_JIAL01000001.1, on the reverse strand, counting down.
CGCAGGTAAACAACTATGATGACGTCTTCCCTACCGGCAAACTGCTTCCTGTAAAAGGAACGAAATATGATTTCAACGCTCCGGACGGAAAACCACTCGATGACATCTTCCTCGACGACAATTTTGCTCACCTGAAGCGGAGCGATGGAAATGTGGTTGTAGATTTTACAGACCCTGCTTCCCAGTACGGGATTCACATCATCGGCGAGTCGCCAGAGATCAAAACGGTACAGGTTTATGCCCCGCCGGACAAGCAGTTTGCCGCAATCGAAGAGCAGTTCAACTTCGGCGATCCCTGGGGGAAGGAATGGCACGGCATGGACACCGGCATGATCACGCTGAAACCGGGCCAGTCCGTTACCTGGAAATGCAAACTGGCACTGTTTGTTCCTCCCGCAGCAAAGTAGCTTTTCTCCCCAAGCAGCTCTCCTCCCTTGCGCCTGGTTTCGGTGCAAAGGAGGAGAGAAATGCTGTTTGGACTTTTCTTCGTCCGTCTCCCATGTTTGCTTGTAGCGCCCCTCACTCCCTATACTTTTAATTTGCACCGATAGCCATGACTGCCCTGATTATTGACGACGAGGAGCTGGCTCGCGAAGAGCTGAAATATCTGCTCGACACTACGGGCAGCGTGGAGATACTGGCCCAGGGCACAAATGGAATCGAAGCCGTGGACCTGATCCGGACTCATCAGCCGGATGTGGTCTTTCTCGATGTTCAGATGCCGGGGCTGGACGGATTCGCCGTTCTGAAGAAGCTGCTGGAACACGACGAATCGGCTCACCTTCCCCAGATCATCTTTGCTACCGCTTATGATCAATATGCGGTCAAGGCCTTTGACGTAAACGCAATTGACTATCTGCTGAAGCCCTTTGACCGCGACCGTGTCATGCAAGCCATTGAGCGCGCACGCCAGCGCCTGCAGGAGGTCCACGGACATGAAAAGATCGGAGACCTGGGCAGCGGCAATGCCAGTCTAAGTGCTCTTCTAAAGCTCATCGAGCAGCAGCAGCCCCAGCGGCACAGCGGAAAAATTGTCCTTCAGGCAAACAGCCGTCTACTCCTGGTGGACCAGAAGGACATCTGCTTTGCCTCCATTGATGAAGGCATCATCACGGTGGTTACACCTACGCTGGAAGGGCAGTCCAAGTGCCGTACCCTGGAAGAGCTGCTGGAACAGCTTGATCCATCCATCTTCTGGCGGGCGCACCGGTCCTACGTTGTGAACATCAACCACATCAAAGAAGTCGTTCCGTGGTTCAAGAGCAGCTATCAGCTGCGCATGGATGATAAAAAGCAGACGGAAATCCCTGTCAGCCGCGCCCAGACTCGACGCTTACGCGAACTGTTCAAACTCTGATACTCAGCTTACTTCTTCGGCGGAAGTCTTTCTGCTCCTGGGTCTTCCTCTGCGGGGGGCAGATCATAGACTTCAATGGCCCCTTCGCGCAGAATGGCGAATCTCGTACCGTCTGAAGAAAGAGCATAATTCTGCCCGGCGCTGAGTATCGGTGTAGCGTTTTTTACCAGGCGCAGTTTCCCGGTGAAGGTATCAAACACTCCGACCAGCTGCCTTTCAATCGACTCCTGGTCAACGGGGTCCAGCGTGCCCACAGGATGGGACACCTGCAGAGAGCTATAGGCAAAGCGGCTCCCGTTCTGGCTCAACTGAAAGGTGGCCCAGATATAGCGCGACTCCCAGCGCTGCTGCCAGAGGACCTTTCCCTCCAAATTGATTGCACTGACAAGATGATCGTTTCCAGAACGCGGACAGGCAATGACAAGGGCCACGTTGCTGCTCACCGCAATTTCTGATGGATGGCATGAGGACTCAATCTCTGTCAGTTGTCGCGCTTCGCCATGAAATGGGTCGTAACGGATGATCCAACTGTTATGTTTTCCCTCAATGGCCAGCAGGTGCCCGTCGCCCACCATTGGGATATCAACAGCATCCAGCGCCTCGGCGCGGGCAGTCACGGCGCGGCTCTTTGCATCCACAATAAAAATCTGCACCGGCTTGTTTTCCGGCCGGGCATCCCCAAAAGACGGGACCGTGCTGGCCAGGGACTGACGCTCTTCCTTTTTCCCTTCTGCTTCAATGGCAATCCATCTTCGATCGGGAGAAAGCTGTACCGATTCCAGCGCCGTCTCACTGTTTAAAAACGGCCGCAGCTGCAGGGTCTTGTCGGTAACAAACAGCCGGCTGCGCTGCCGCACCAGAAAGAGTCCGTCCCCGAGCCACCATAAATAGCGGGAGCGATCATGCATCCTCCATTCCGCCTTGGTGAGCACTTTTCCGGACGGCAGCTCCAGCACCACAGCGCGGATGGTCTGGTCTTCATCCTCAACAGGGTCTTCCGGGATCCGCTGCATCAAGCCGGGAACGCGGAAGGTAAACAACAGATGGTCTTTATCAATGAAATCCAGAGAAACGGAAGACAGGCGGGCCGTAAGGTAAAAGGGGCTTGGCGCTACATAACCCAGAGGGGCCACGGGAACCCGCAGGGACGGGGCCGGCTCACTCTGCGTGGCATCTGCTGTGCAGGTCACAGACGCTGAAATCAGCACTCCCGCGCAGATGATCTCCCGCAGTCCCATGCCTCCATTGTGCAACAAAAATGCACGGCCTTTGCTGGGGAGAGCAACACCGGTTCCAGTCCCTTCAAATCAACCCCGCTTTTTCTCTTACCATGCTGTGGCCAGGTACTCGCCGAACCACTCCCTGCTGTCTGTCCAGTGGTCCGAGAGATGGAAGCCAGAGCGCTCCAGCATTTCAATCACGTCCTCATCATGGAATTTGTAGCTGTTTTCCGTATGGATGCTCTCTCCTGGCTCAAAAAACAACTTTAGCCCAAGCGCTGGAATTTGCACCTGCTGGGCAACCAGACTGACCAGATGCATTTCGATGCGGGAATGATTTTCATTCCAGACGGCACGGTGCTGAAAAAGATTGATATCGAAGTTGGCGCCTAATTCCTGGTTGATTCGCACCAGCACGTTCTTATTGAAGGCCGCAGTGACCCCGGCGGAATCGTCATAGGCCGCCAGCAGCAGCGAGACGTCTTTCACCATGTCCACCCCCAGCAGCAGTTTGTCTCCGGCAGTCAGGGTCTCGCGAAGAGACTGCAGCAGGCCGAGCGCCTCCAACGGCTCAAAGTTTCCAAGGCTCGATCCGATATATAACACCAGTCGTCGTTCTCCAGAAGTTTCTACCCTGGCCAGTTCTCTCGTATAGTCAGCAATACGCGGAAGCACCGACACTCCCGGGATGTCGGCCTCCAATCGGTCCCTGGCCTGTAGCAACGGCGTTTCACTTACATCAATTGGGTAGTATGTCACCGTATTTTGCCTGCGGACCGCCGCCTGCAGAATCAGCCCGGTCTTGGTAGCGGTTCCAGCGCCAAGTTCCATGATCGATATCCGTCCACAGCCACTGGCGGCAGAAACCATCGCATCGGCATGGGTCTCCAGAATGGACCTTTCTGTACGCGTCAGATAATACTCGGGAAGCGCCGTAATCTGCTCAAAGAGCCCGGAGCCCCGCTCGTCGTAAAACAGCCATGGACTGAGCCGTTTGGGAGATGCCGTCAACCCCGCAAAGACCTCAGCGCCCAGAGGGCCCGACGCGGCGGGGAATGGTGGTGCGATCGCAGATAGAGCGTGCATCGTATACCCTTTATGTGGTTTCTAACTTGCTAAGCGAATGCCCGAGAATTGCCAGCGGGTCGCCGTGGGAAAGAAATTCCGGTAGCTGGCCCGAATATGCGTCTGCGGTGTAACGCAGGAACCTCCGCGCAACACCATCTGGTTGGCCATGAATTTGCCATTGTATTCACCCAGCGCTCCGGGCAATGCGTGAAAGCCTGGATAGCCCAGATACGCGCTCACCGTCCACTCCCACACGTCTCCAAACATCTGTCCAGAAACTCCTGCTGGGTGGAGCAGATTTTGCTCCAAGAGGTTTCCGCACACTGGCTTTTCTGCTGCTGCCACTTCCCATTCCGCCTCCGTGGGAAGTCGCCTACCGGACCAGCGCGCATAGGCGTCGGCTTCAAAATAACTTACGTGGCACACGGCAGTATGCTCAAGTACAGAGAAAGGAAAACTTCCTCTTAGCGTAAAAATCTGCCATTCTTCCGTCCCTTCTTCCCTGTACCAGTACAGCGGACTGCGCCATCCGTGAGACTGCACGGTCTGCCATCCCTCGGAAAGCCAGAGTTCAGGCCGTTCATATCCGCCATCGTTCATGAATGCAAGGTATTCCCCGCATGACACCGGGCGTGATGCTAATTGGAAAGGCTGAAGGTACACCGGATGACGGGGCAACTCGTTGTCAAAACAGAAAGTGCTCCCTCGATGGCCGATCTCCAGCACTCCGCCCTCATACTGACGCCAGTCCAGGTTCTCGCTCGGCGAGAGCGGCTGCTCAAACGGCAGGTCCAGGTAGGCCGGCCGCAATGGGTTCGTCCAGAATGCATGCTTGATATCGGTCAGCAGAAGCTCCTGGTGCTGTTGTTCATGATGCAGGCCCAACACCACGCGCTGTTCCATCTCTGGCGGCAGCCCTCGATGCAGTAGCCCTGCCATTGCATCATCCACATGCCTGCGGTATGCCAGAATCTCGGCCAGGGAGGGCCGGGAAAATACTGCGCGCAGCTTCTTTTCTGGTTGATCAGAGACGGCATTGTAGTAGCTGTTAAAAAGCCAAAGGAAATCAGGATGAAAGGGGCGGTAATCGGGACTGGCTTCGCGAAGAAGAAATGTTTCAAAAAACCATGTCGTATGTGCAAGATGCCATTTTGCCGGGCTGGCTTCAGGACAGGACTGGACCATCATGTCCTCAGGACTCAGTGACCGGACCAGCCACTCGCTTTGTGATCGAACACAACAATAATCCTGCACCAAAGAATCAGAAATGACCACGCCCTGCCCCATCCTGGTCTCCTTCCTTTAACTTAGAGGTGTTTTGCCGCTGCGTGTTGCCCGCATGGAAGAAAGATTCGTCAACCGGGGAAGGAGCTTCAATTTTCCTCGCCTCGCGGAAAAGCTTTCCATGGCATCTACGTTTGGCTCATCGCTGTTGCTTTTCATCGCAACACCTACCCTCGGGAAACTGTGCTTTCCTTGAGTCTTGGAGGACCTGTTTCCCGTCTAAACTGGCAGTCAAATCCATTGCAGGCAGGCCAACCATGAAAACCCGCATCTTTGCCTTGATTTTTCTCCCCTGTCTTCTGCTCACCCTGGTTTGCGCCCAGCAGCAGGAAGGCCCACCGCGCTTCGGCACCATGGGAATGGGAAATGGAGTGCGCGGAACGGTCACGGCCATTTCTGGAAATGAATTGACGGTAAAAAATGAACAGGGTGAGACCTATCAGGTTGAAACCGGCCCCAACACCCGCATCATGAAAGACCGACAACCAGCGAAGGTCTCCGACGTGCATGTGGGGGATGTCATTGTGGCAGGCGGACAGCTGGACGACCAGGGCCATAAACTTGGCGCGGCCTTCCTCGCTGTACTAGATGCCGAAGCTGTGCAGCGCATGAAGCAGATGGAAGCAGATTTCGGAAAGACATGGACAGCCGGAAAAATCACCTCCATCAATACGGACAATTTGACCATCGCCATCGAAAGGCCGGACAAGAAAACACAGACCATTACAGTGAATGAAAATACCTCCTTCCAGAAGCATCGTGAGAGCATCACTCTGGCCGACATCAAGGTAGGCGACATGGTCTCTGCACGCGGCGAACTACAGAACGGAAACTTTGTCGCTTCCGTATTAAATGTGGTGGAACCGAGAATGCGCGGCCAAGGTGGTCCGGCCCCAGGGAGCGGTGCCCCTCTACAGCTGCCACACTAGTTTTACCAGGAGAGATTCTCTGTGCGCCGTTTGCTGCCAATCTGTGTTTTGCTGGTCTGTTGGTCCTGCTGCCTTGCACAAACGCAGGGCCCTCCTGCTTCCGCCGCGGCATCGGGTGGCACCGTTCATGGTTCCGTAAAGTCAGGCACCGTGCCGCTTCCCGGAGTCAGCGTGACGGCAACAAATACACTGACGGGAAAAAAGTACAGCACGGTTACAGATATTACCGGGTCCTATTCGCTGGCCATCCCTCAGAACGGGCGCTATGTGGTGCGTACAGACTTTGCCGCTTTCGCTTCGGAAACCAAAGAGGTGATCTTCAATGCTGCTTCAGCGCATGACCAGCAGGCCGACTTTGCGCTGACATTGGCTTCCCGTGCGCAGCAGCAGGAAGGCACGTCCCTGGCCGCCCAGAGCCTTCGCAATCTTGGAGGCGCCCAAAACCTTGGCCTGCTCAATGCTGCCTCCGGGCTGATTCAGGCGGGAAACAGCAATGCGTCTTCAGATACATCGCTTCCCTCATTAGCAAACAACTCCGACTTCTCCAATGAATCAGTTGCAGTCAGCGGCCAGAGTGGGTCCACCAATCCATTCGCCGGAATCAATATGGGCCAGATGCGGGAGAACATGGAGAACATGCAGTTTGACCAGTCTCTGTCGCAGGTTCCGGGCAGCAGCAGTGGAGGCAGGGGCGGGCCGGGCGGCTTTGGCGGTCCTGGGGGCCTGGTGGTGGCCCTATCATGATCGGTGGCCGCGGACGCGGCAATTTCCGCAACTTTAAACCCAACCAGCCGCACGGCGCCATCTTCTGGAATGGCGGCAACTCTGCCCTCAACGCAGAACCTTTTTCTGTTCGCGGTGCACCGCTGAACCAACCCGCTTATGGTTCCAATCACTTTGGACTGACCTTTGTCGGTGCTCCTTACATTCCCAAATTGCTGGAGAACGATACAAAAGACTTTCTGTTTTTTACACTTGCTGACAATCGCACTTCTTCTCCTTTCACCCAATACGGTACCGTACCCACTGCGGAGGAACGTGCCGGGGACCTTTCCGCATTGACCAACCAGCAAGGCAAGCCCATTATCATTTACGATCCGCAGACTGGCCAGCCCTTTGCAAACAACACCATTCCTGCGCAGCGGATTGCTCCGCAGGCCACGGCCCTGCTCAGCTATATTCCTCTTCCCAACCTTCCCGGGCAGGCACAGAACTATCAGCGGATTACAACAGCCCAAAACAACACCACGAACCTAGGCGTGCGATATATGCGCAGCTTTGGCCAGAACGCTGGATCACCGATCATGGGGATGATCCGGCAGTTTATGGGCCAGGGCGGCAACCACTGGCAACAAAGCATCAACGGCAATTTCAATTACAGTCACACGGCTTCTGACCAGCTGAATATCTTTCCGGTTCTCGGCGGCAAGGAGCAAATGCACCAGTACTCCGTGCAGGCGGGCTATTCGCTGAGCAAAGGAAAATTCATCAACAATCTGAATCTTGGCTGGAACCGCAGCAACCTGCAACTGACCAATTACTTTACAAATGCCACCGATATTGCCAGCCAGATTGGCATCAACATCTTCAATGGCCAGGCCGCTTCCCCACTCAACTATGGCCTGCCGAATCTGGTGATGAACCAGTTCACAGGATTCAATGAGCAGCAGCCTAATTTTCACATCAACCAGACCATCTCCGTTTCTGAGTCCAGCTCCTGGATCCATAAAAAGAACAATTTCCGCTTCGGCGGAGACTTCCGGCGTGTGCATCTGGACATGATTGGCGCCACTAGCAACTCAACCGGGACCTTCTACTTCACAGGACTCTACACCCAGGCCCCGGGCACGAATGAAAATACCAGCGGGGCGCTGGCCGACTCCGGGTCCTCGCTCGCCGATTTGCTTCTGGGCCTGCCGCAGCAGACAGCGATTCAGGCCCCCTACCAGAAGGCATATCTGCGGGAGAATGTCTTTGACCTGTACGGACAGGACACCTGGCAGGCACTGCCAAACTTCACCATCATGGCCGGGTTGCGCTATGAGTACTTCTCGCCCTATTCGGAAAAAGACGATCGACTAGTAAACCTTGACGTGGGGAATGACTTTACGTCCGTGGTCCCAGTCATGCCAAATGGAGTCGGACCTTACTCGGGAAAGTTCCCACGCACTCTGATTGAACCCGAACACCTGGACTTCTCTCCCAGGCTTGGCTTTGCCTGGCGTGCAGTGAAAGATACTGTCGTCCGCGCAGGTTATGGCATCAATTTTGCCAACGGACAGTATGTGAAGTTCGTGCAGAACTTCGCCTTCCAGCCTCCTTTTGCTGATGTACAGACCAATGAGGCCACTTCCGGGGCTGACATCACACTGGCCAATGGTTTTCCAGGTCCGCAAAAAGTCGGCAATTATGCAGTCAACAAAAATTACCGTCTGCCTTATGTCCAGGTCTGGAACCTGGACGTGCAGCACACCTTTCCACTGGGCATTGTGCTGAATGTGGGCTACAACGGATCGAAAGGCACACGCCTTGACATTGTCAGCGCACCCGGCCGAACAGCTACGGAAAGCCTGAGCGGTTACTACTACGACTGGGAAGATTCCATCGCCTTTTCAAACTTCAATGCGCTCGCCGTACGCCTGCGCAAACGGATGCAGAACGGCATTGCACTGGGCGCAACCTATACCTATTCGCATTCGATAGACAATGCAAGTTCGATTGGCGGAAATGGAGGCACCGGCCTGACCGTTGCCCAGAACTGGCAAAATCTTCTCGCTGAAGAATCCAATTCCAGCTTTGATGTCCGCCACAATCTCAGGGGTGATTTTGTATATGAACTGCCTTTTGGACCAGATACTCACCTGTTGACCAGCGGGAACTGGATTTCGCACACTCTGGCCAATATCTCCCTTTCCGGCACCTTTCAATTTGCGACCGGTGAACCTCTCACACCTGCCTACGCCGCAGCGGTTGCAGATGTGGCCCGCGGAAGTGCAGGTTCCCTTCGGCCCGACCGTGTGCCGGGCGTCTCGATCACGCAGGGAGGTGGTTCTTTGCAAAGCTGGTTCAATCGTGCGGCTTTTTCTGAACCTGCCGGCACATACGGCACTGCATCCCGCTATTCGATTCCCGGGCCAGGAACGGTTTCCGTCGATGCTTCGTTCTCGAAAAGTATCCGGTTTGGAGATTTCAGAAATCTGGAATTGCGCGCCACCGCCAACAACGTCTTTAACACCGTCCAGTATGCAGGTGTAGACACGACCCTAGGATCGGCCACTTACGGACAGGTGACCTCGGCTGCAACCATGCGGCAATTCACATTCCTCGGACGATACCGCTTCTAAGGAGGACACAAGGGATGAGAAATCACTTCGCGCCGCGCATCGTTCTGAAGCATCTTTTTCTCCTTCTGTGCATGGCCCCGCTGCTGCTTCAGGCCCAGCAGGACGGCCAGCAATCTCAGTCCTTCACCCTGAAAGTCAATAGCGACCTCGTCCTCACAAACGTAGTGGTTCGCGATAAAAAAACAGGCCAGATTGTGAAGGGACTTACCAAAAATGACTTCACCATCACTGAAAATGGCAAGCCGCAGCAGATCATCAGTTTTGACTTTGAAAGCGTAGACGAGGCTGCCGCCCTTAATGAAGCCACCATCAGCGGCAAAGCCGGAAATATTGTCCTGGGGAAAACTGGTATCGTCACCGGAGATGCGCTGCGTAACCACCGCCTGGTGGTCCTTTTCTTCGACCTCACTTCCATGCAGCCGGAAGATGTGGAACGCGCGCAGGACGCAGCACGCAATTACATCAATAAACAAATGCAGCCCGCCGACGTGGTCGCCGTGGTTTCTCTGGATGCCTCCCTTTCGCTGGACCAGGACTTCACGCAGAACAAGCAACTGCTGCTGAATGCGATTGACCGCTACTCAGGCGACCAGACCCAGGGCTACGCCCCCGGTGCCACAAGCACCACCAATCAAGTGGAGGACGCGACCGCTTATACGCCAGATGAGAGTGAATACAACGATATCAATACGGACCGTGAGCTCTATGCGATTGCATCCATTGCAAAATCTCTGAACTATATCAATCAGAAAAAGGCGCTGGTCTATTTCTCTGGCGGAATTTCGCGCGATGGTATTGAGAACCAGGCTTCGCTTCATGCAGCCATCAATGCAGCCGTGCGCGCTAATCTGTCCATCTATAGCATTGACTCACGCGGTCTCCAGGCCATCTCGCCTTTGGGCGATGCAACCACAGGGAGCCTGCGTGGAACCAGTGGCTACAACGGAGCGGCGCTCCAGAACAACCTTGACGCCAACTTCAATTCGCAGGAAGTGATGGCCACTCTGTCTTCAGACACCGGCGGCAAGGCCTTGTTTGACTCCAACGATTTCGCCCCCGCCTTCCAGCAGATGCAGCAGGACACTTCCGCCTACTACGTCCTGGGCTATCGCTCCACCGATCCCCGGCGCGACGGGACTTATCGCCGCCTCACGATCAAAGTCAACCGCAGCGATGTCAAATTGGAATATCGCCACGGATACTACGCCCCCGCAGACTTCAAACATTCCAATAAGGAAGACCGTGAGCGCGAACTGGATGAACAGCTTGCCAGCGACCTGCCCGCTACGGATGTCGCCGTCTATCTGCAGGCGCTTTACTTCCGGCAGGATGACAACCGCTATTACATTCCGATTTCCATTCTGGTCCCCGGATCACAGATACCGTTTGTGAAAGGCGGCGATCGGGACAAGGCCACACTCGACATTATCGGCGAAGTGAAAGATGCAGCGGGTCGTCGCATAGGAGACGCGCGCGACACCGTAAAGCTCGCCGTTGACCAGTCCCAGCAGGTACGTCAGAAAAATATCCAGTACTCCACGAGCTTCATCCTGCCTGCCGGCAAGTATCACCTGAAATTTGTGGTCCGTGAGAACGAGACCGGGCGCATGGGGTCATTTGAAACAGACATCAATGTGCCCGACTTGCGCAAGGCCCCGGTGAAACTCAGTTCCGTCGTGCTCGCCAGCCAGCGCATTCCCGCCAATAAAAAATCTGACAGTCCGCTCGTGCATGACGGGCAAGAGCTAGTGCCGAATCTGGCGCACGTTTTTCGCCAGGACCAGCACATTTACTTTTTCTATGAGGTCTATAACCCTGCGAAAGCGGCTGCACAGGCCACGACAGCATCCGTTTCCCCTGCAAAATCCAAAGGCGAAAAGGACAGCCCAGCTGCGCCGGTCCGGGTCATGACCAGCATTGAATTTCTGAGCAATGGACTCAAGGTCTATGAAACACCCCTGGTGCAGGCCACACAACTGAATGATCCCTCGCGCGATGCTGTGGCATTTCAGTTTGATGTACCTCTGACCGATCTGAAACCAGGCCTTTACACCTGTCAGGTCAACGTAATTGACGACGCTGGCGGCAGTTTTACCTTTCCGCGAATGGCCCTGCTGGTGCGCGGACCAGTCACTACTCCAGCGCCTGGATCCACGCCGTCGCCAGGCGGGCGCTAGCGAATGATGTTTGTTCAGGTCGGACTGCCAGGGTCAGAGCAGGAAGCCTCTCCTGCATTCCCCTGCTGCTTCCAGGGACAATGCCTGCAACCCGAACCGCAACAATAACCGCGTTTCAGGTGATAGGCCTCTGTGAATACAAGAAAAGGACCGTCCATATAGTAGTCCACATCTTTCTTCAACGACGATTGTGGGTCAGGTCGTGGGGGGCTGTTCATAATTTGACTCAGTCAGAAGAAAAGAAGGACCGGGGACCATCGTTCCGTTCCGGGCCTGAAGTGGTGCCCAGACATTTTCATCCAGCGTGGCCCGGTTTCCAGCGACAGCGGCAATGCGTTCGCCAGGAAGCACAATGCCAATCAGGTTCATCGGATCGGCTGCTGCAAGATTCACAGTCCAGGAGGAGGTCCCCTCGCGCCGGGCCTCGCGTAGGGAATCCAGTGCTTCAGGTAAAGCAAACTGTTCGCCATGGAAACCCTGGACAAACCGTCCGCCGCGCACTTGGCCGCGGGCCTCCATTCTGCGCAGGGAGCCCAGCAGGTCCCGCCAGCGTGGCATGGTTGTTTCGCGCTCCAGAAGGTCACGGAAAACAACCCCATAGCGACGCAATACAACACGGCAGGCTGATTCAATCTCGTTTTCGCGCTGTACCGGGGTCGCCCCTTCCGCGCTTCGAAACAGACTCCAGCGTCCCGCAGCTTGTTTTGTTCTGCGTCCCAGGTTTCGTCGCGGATCGATCAGCATCCGCAGACTGTCAAACCCATCGGCTGTCACCAGTCCAGCAGCCACCAGCTCCCACAATGCCATATCGATTTCTGCTGCAGAAATGCCGAGCCTGCGCACCAGGTCTCCTGCAAACATCGCCCCACTCGATAACAGTACTTCGCGTACTTTGCTTGCAGTCCCGCTCAGACAGGCAGCCAGGCAATTTTCCGGAATCTGACGCTGGGTCAGGCATCGATCCATCCAAAACGCCTCTTCACGGATAAAAAACGTGACAGGCGCCATGCTGGTTGGCACCACGCGCCGCGGGCCGCCCGATTCGATGGAATGAAATGCAGGATGCGGAGAGATGCGCCCCCATCCGACAGCTCCGGAAAGACAGAGAGCATCGAGCCAGCGTGGATCATATCCGGAAACACGTTGCGGCAGAATCGAACGCTCCCATTCGATGGCCGGTGCCTCAAAGCCTTCCAGTTGGCGTAGCGCTTCCAGTAAGCCAGACTCGCCGCTGAGCTGCGTACATGGCGCAAGGTGCTGCCAGCGCAAAAGCCATTGCATGAAAACCGAAGCTGAAACTGGTTCTATCTGTCGGCGTAACGTCACCAGGGTCCGCTTATGGATACGCTGCAGCAGGCGCCGCTCGCACCATTCCACATCTTCGTCCGGGATGGCCTCCAGCGGACCGTGTCCTTCAAACACTCCGCGAAGAATCGTGCCATTCATCTCCAGCCTCAGCATCTGCTTCCAGATTTCGCCGGCAGCGATGCCAAGCTTTTCTTCCATCCTGCGGCAGGTGACCGGGCCCAGGATCGCCATCCATCCCTGGATGGCCCTGCGCAGGGCCTCCTCCCTGTTTGTATCTGTTTCAGATACATAATCCAGAGCATCGGCATATTCGATTGCCGGAAAGAGCAGCCTTAAATGTTGCATCCTCTCCGCTGCGCAGAGGTAGTTTTTCTCTGCTGTGCGTGCCAGTGTGGCCCGTCTCTGCCTTTCAAGACGTGAAAAGAAAACATCCCAGTCCCGCGCGCCGGGGGAGCACAATATCTCGGCAGGCACAATGATGAGAGAGCACAACAGGTCGTGAAATTCGTGCTCATCGCGCACATCGGGCCAGATTTCTTCCCGCACAGATGCAATCGCCTCTGGAGAGAGCCTTCCTGCTTCACCCAGCAGATGGTCCGGCAGGATCCCGCGCATATTTACAGCACGCGCACGGCGCTCTTCCAACGGAGCATCATCCAGATAAGCATAAGGATTCGCATTCAGCATTTCATGCGCAAAATGCGAAGGGGTCGCCGTATCTACAGCCACGCAACGGATCTTGCCTGAATGCATTCCAGCAAGAACACGTTTCAACCCCTCCAGGTCCATGGCCTCTCCCAGCACATCTTTCATCACTTCGCGAATGAGAGGATGGTCCGGGACCTCAATGTCGCCCTCAATGTTCTCAAAGCACGCCGCCACCTGTGGAAAGACGCTGGCCAGCAAATCGTCTCCGCGCGTGCGCTGGATCTGGGGTGGAATGCGCTTCCCATTCCTGTACCGCAGCAGTTGCAGGCTCCGCCCCGCCGCCCATTTCCAGCGAGACTTGAAGATGGGTGATGCCAGCGAGGCCTGCTCCAGAAGCTCGGTGACGGTCTGTTCTGTGAGGAACTGGAAGACATCGCTCAGAGGAAAGCTGTGCTGTTCAGCCAGGGAGATGTTGAGGCCATTGTCTGTTGCAGCCGCCTGCAATTCAAAGTTGAAGCCGCGACAAAAGCGCTTGCGCAGCGCCAGGCCCCAGGCCTTGTTGATGCGCCCCCCAAACGGTGCATGAATGACAAGCTGCATTCCGCCGCCTTCATCAAAAAAGCGCTCCGCAACAATCGTCGTCAGTGAAGGCACAACACCGAGCACGGAGCGGCCGGCTGCAATGTAGGCAATCATCTGCTCTGCGCCGGAATCACAGACACCACATTCCTGCTTTAGCCAGGAAACTGTCTCAGCGATCTGCGGATGGGCCTGACTGATGTATCCGGGCAGCACATCTTTTGTGCGGCGGTCTATCTCTTCGCGCAGATCGGAGACGAACTGGGAGAGTTCATCCGTCCGCTGCGGGGCCTCTCCCCGCCAGAAAGGCACCGTTGGGGGCTGCCCCTGAGCATCGGAAACCAGGACCCGGCCGGCGCTCTCCACACGTTCCACGCGCCAGCTTGTGTTGCCCAGCAGAATGATGTCCCCCGCGGAGGACTCCACAGCAAAATCTTCGTCAAGGGTGGCAATCTGCACGCCTTCCGGCTCGGCAATCACCGCATACAGAGCGGTGTCCGGAATCGTTCCTGCGTTCGATACCGCTATGGTCCGCGAACCACGCCGTGCCTGCACGCGCCCACGCACGCGGTCCCGCAATAAATAGGACCCGTACCGGCCACGGCTGGCCTCAATGCCCTCGGTCAGCAGACAGAGTATCTCGTCAAACTCTTCGCGCGTCAGCGAGTGATAGGGCTGCGCGCGCCGCAGCACCGCAAATAGAGTGTCCTCTTCCCACGGTTCGGCTGCACACGCAGCAACAATTTGCTGCATCAGCACATCGAGTGGCTTGGGCGGGACCTCCAGCCGGTCCAGCGCGCCCGCACGGATGGCCCGGATCGTGGCTGCCTGCTCCAGAAGATCATCGCGAGTCGTTGCGAAAAATCGCCCTTTGGGAATTGCGCCGCGCCAGTGCCCTGCCCGTCCCACTCGCTGTATCGCCACCGCAATCGCGCGCGGAGAGTTGATCTGGCAAACCAGGTCTACGTTGCCAATGTCAATGCCCAGCTCGAGCGATGCGGTCGCAACCAGCAGACGGATTTCACCTTGCTTGAGCTTGCGTTCTGCCTCCAGGCGCAGCTTGCGGGAAAGGCTTCCATGGTGGGCCGCGACGTTTTCCTCTCCCAGCAGCTCGCCCATGCGGAAGGCAATCCGCTCTACCATGCGCCGGGTATTAACAAAAACCAGGGTGGAGCGGTGCGCCAGGGCCAGTTCTGCAAGCCGCTTGTAAATACCGTCCCAAATGCTGTTGCTTGCCACAGCGCCCAGTTCTTCATCCGGGACCTCGACGGCCAGATCGAGATCGCGCCGCCGACCTACCTGCACAATCTCCACCGGTGATTCGCATCCACCCCGCAAAAACTCGGCAACCAATTCAATCGGGTTCTGTGTGGCCGAAAGCCCAATGCGCTGCGGAGCTGCCTTGTGTCCTGTTACCCATTCTCCAACCGACAGGCGATTTTCACCCCGCACCAGTGCGTCCAGCCGTTCCAGCGTCAGTGCCAGGTGGGCACCGCGCTTGTCATCGGCCATCGCGTGGACCTCATCCACAATCACCGTATGTACATGGCGCAGATTGTTGCGGCTCTTCTCCGCCGTCAACATGATGTAGAGCGACTCCGGCGTCGTTACCAGAATGTGAGGTGGCTGCTTGAGCATCCTTTGTCGCTCAGCAGGCAGAGTGTCCCCCGTGCGCACGGCCGCGCGGATCTGCGTTCCAAGATGGCCCCGTTCGAGGGCCAGCTGCTGGATTTCTTTAAGCGGCGCTTCCAGGTTCTTTTGGACATCGTTCGACAGGGCCTTCAGCGGCGAGACGTACACGACCTCAGTCCGCGGCTCCAGCCTTCCGTCCAGCGCCTTGCGGATGAGCTGGTCAATGCAGATCAAGAATGCAGCCAGCGTTTTGCCTGACCCAGTCGGGGCCGAGATCAGCACGGGCCTGCCCGCAAGAATATGTGGCCAGCCCTGTTCCTGGGGTTCGGTTGGAGTACCGAAGCGGCGTACAAACCATTCCTGGACCACAGGGTGCGCCCAGGCGAGGCTTTCCGGAACCGAAGGGGACTGCATGTCCCCATTCTACTTTGATTTTCGTTTCTTCTTCGCCTCAGCTTAGGATAAAAACATGCAGTCGCCATAAGAAAAGAAGCGATAACCCGACTGCACAGCATGGCGGTAGGCCTTGAGCACCTTCTCTGTTCCTCCGAAGGCGCAGACCAGCATGAGCAATGTGGACTTGGGCAGATGAAAGTTGGTCAACAAGGCATTCACCAAACGAAAAGAAAACCCCGGCGAAATAAAGATGTCCGTTGTTCCAGAGTGCGGCTCCAGAGGACCATTGCCGGACTTTAGGGCACAGTGCTCCAGCGTGCGAACGGTCGTTGTACCGGCTGCAACGATGCGCCTGCCCTCGCGCTTCGCGTTGTTCATTGCGGATGCCGCCTCGGACGAGAGCGTGTAGCGCTCGGTGTGTAAATGGATGTCCTCTACTTTTTCCACGCGCACCGGCTGGAAGGTCCCCAGCCCCACATGCAGTGTAATGGAGACAATTTCAACTCCTTGCCCGCGGATTTGTTCCAGAATTTCCTGCGTAAAATGCAATCCTGCCGTCGGAGCAGCCACCGATCCGCGCTGCTGCGCGTATACTGTCTGATACCGCTCGCGGTCCTCCATTTCATCCTCCCGATGAATGTAAGGCGGCAACGGAATATGTCCCAGATGTTCCAGAGCGCCATAAAAATCGACGACCGGTTCAAAACGCAGAACGCGCTCTCCAAATTCGCCATGCTCGATGACCTCTGCGCGCAGGACATTTTCGCCGAAGGTTAAAATCTCCCCTTTGAGCACCTTACGTCCGGGACGCGCAAGCACGCGCCACTCCCATTCGCTGATCTGCTCGGTCAGAAAGACTTCGACACGCCCCGTCACCCTGTGCTGGGGCTGTGTATGCAGCCCAGACCGGTGTCCGAACAGACGCGCCGGAATCACACGGCTATTGTTCAGCACCAGCACATCACCTTCCCGCAGCAGGGAAGGCAAATCGCGAAAGACGCGGTCCTCAAACGCACCCGTGGTCCGGTCAAACGCAAGCATCCGCGCTCCGGCCCGGTCAGCCAGCGGTCTTTGCGCAATGCGGTCTTCAGGAAGATGGAAATCAAAATCGGCTACCAGCACATTTTTGATTCTACTGGTCCTGCCGGCCGTCCTTTGTGCCCTCCCCGCACACAGAAGCACGGCCTCAAGGGATAAGGTAGACTGCATCTTTAAAGGCTGGAAATGCACTGGAAACTTGTACTTGCGATTGGTTCCTGCGCTCTGCTCGGGCTGAGGCACGGTTTTGATTACGACCACCTGGCCGCGATTTCAGACATTACCGCCGTCCAGCGCACACGCCTGGAAGGAATCAGGCTTGGCGTTCTCTACGCGCTTGGGCATGCTTTCACCGTGCTGACCCTGGGCGCGCTCGTCATCCTGCTGCATCTGTCACTGCCCGCCCGGATGGACTCCTGGGCCGAGCGTGTGGTCGGCGTTACCCTGATCCTCCTGGGCCTCCTTGTGATGGTCAATTTGGTCCGTTTACGGCATGACCACTCTCATTCCCACCGCGCACTGGAGAGCCGCTGGGAGCTCCTGATGAATGCCCTGTTTCAGGCCAAGTGGCGTTTGTATCGCCTGCTGCAAAAAGATGCGCAGCAACCCGCGGCCTTTCGCTGGAATTATTCGAGCAGCAGTGTTTTCTGCATCGGCATTCTGCATGGGCTGGGGGCCGAAACTCCGACACAATTGATGCTTTTTCTCCTCACCGCCAGCCTGGGAGGCACCATCCTGGGGCTTCTGGGACTGCTTGCTTTCGGTACCGGTCTGGTGGTCATGAACACATTGATGACGGCCGCCCTCAGTGGCGTCTTCGGCACAGGAAAGCTGCATCCAGGCTTTTATCGTGCCGTTGCCGCTGTCGGGGCCCTCTACAGCCTGGCCATTGGAGTGGTTTTTCTGTTCGGCGCCTCCGAGCGCCTGCCTTCCATCAGTGGCTGAACTTTTCTGCTGGAATTTGCATCCCAATTTCTTGAAAAATGTGTTACTTTTCCTCCGGCAAGTGAACTTCCTCAGGGGAGGATTCGGAATTGGGCAAAAGCATGGTCCCCCAGCGGCTCTTTTTCACCAAGGGAGTAGGAAAGCACAAAGAGCGGCTAACGTCCTTTGAACTGGCTTTGCGCGACGCCGGAATTGCCGCGCAGAACCTGGTGCGTGTTTCCTCAATCTTTCCTCCGCAAGCGAAGCTTATTCCCAGAAAAGAAGGGCTGAAATACCTGCACCCGGGCGAGGTCGTCTTTGCCGTGGTCGCAGAGAATTCCACGCGCGAACCTCATCGCCTTCTCGCTTCCAGCATCGGCGTGGCCATTCCATCGGACCGCAACACCTACGGCTACCTGAGCGAGCACCACAGCTTTGGGGAAACCGAAGAACAGGCCGGAGAATATGCCGAAGAACTGGCTGCCGAGATGCTGGCCACCACTTTGAATCTGGAATTTGATCCGGACAAAAGCTGGGACGAGAAAAAGGAGATTTACCGGATCTCCAACAAAATCGTCCGCACCACAAATGTTACTCAGTCAGCGATTGGCGACAAGCGCGGTCTGTGGACCACCACGATAGCTGCGGCAATCATGATCTTCGAATAAAATAAAAGGAGGATGAAGGCGCAGGTGCTCGTGCCTGCGCCTTTTCTCTGTCCTGCAACAAAGCTGCTGTATAGATTTTTTTAGAGACAAAAAATGCCATCTACCTTAAATTACAAAATCGGCCTCGTGCAGATGTCCTGCTCGCCAGACCCGGATGAAAACCTGGAGAAGGCGGTGGAGCGTGTCCGCGAAGCCGCGCGCATGGGCGCAAATATCATCTGCCTGCCAGAACTGTTTCGGGCGCAATACTTCTGCCAGCGCGAAGACCATGCTCTCTTTGATATTGCGGAGTCTGTTCCCGGCCCGAGCACAGAACGCCTGAGCGCCGTGGCCCGGGAGGAAAAGGTCATCGTGGTCGCCTCGATCTTTGAACGCCGCGCTCCCGGACTGTATCACAATACCGCCGTCCTTCTGCTACAGGATGGCAGCATCGGCGGACTTTACCGCAAGATGCATATTCCCGATGACCCGCTCTATTACGAGAAGTTTTACTTTACTCCAGGCGACCTCGGGTTTAAGGCATTTGATACCTCTGTCGGTAAAATTGGCACGCTCGTCTGTTGGGACCAGTGGTACCCCGAAGGCGCGCGCATCACGGCGCTGCAGGGAGCGAATGTGCTTTTTTATCCGACCGCCATCGGTTGGCATCCTTCCGAAAAAGAGCAATATGGCACCGCTCAGTATGAAGCATGGCAGACCATCCAGCGTGCGCACGCCATTGCAAATGGCGTCTATGTGGGCGCGGTCAACCGCGTCGGGCACGAACAGGGCGATGTGCGCGGAAACCGGGTTGACGGTCCCGGCCTTGAATTCTGGGGCGGATCGTTTATTGCCGACCCCTTCGGCCGCATCCTCGCTAAGGCATCTCACGACAAGGAAGAAATCCTGATTGGTGAAATTGATGTCCGCGCACTTGAAGATGTGCGTCGCAACTGGCCCTTCCTGCGCGATCGACGCATCGATGCCTATGCACCGATTGTCCACCGCTTTCTGGATGGATCGGGTGTGGAAAAGTAAATTCTGAAGCACGGAATCGGATCAAAATGACCTTGTCAGGGACTCCCCGCGAAAATGGATACCGTATGCCTGCTGAGTGGGCGCGACACACCGCTACATGGATCGCCTGGCCGCATAACCCAAATGACTGGCCAGGAAAATTCCAGGCGATTCCGTGGGTCTATGCTGATATTGTCCGCCATCTTTCGCGCGTCGAAGAGGTCCATATTCTCGTGGACCATGCAGCCGCGGAAAAACGCGCCCATCGCATCCTGCAGCGCGCAGGTGCCAACCTTGCCCGCATCTGGTTCCATCGCTGGCCCACCAACCGCGTCTGGACACGTGACTCCGGCCCCATCTTCATCAAAAACAGCCAGGGCCATTCCGCCATCACAAACTGGAAATTCAATGCCTGGGCAAAGTATGACGACTGGCAACTCGACGACGAGTTCCCCGGCCGCGTGGCCGAAGAACTCCGTCTCCCGCAATGGACCCCGAAAATTGGCGACCACCGCGTGGTGCTTGAGGGCGGCTCCATTGACGTGAATGGAGCAGGCACGCTCATCACCACAGAAGAGTGCCTTCTGAGTGAAGTCCAGCAGCGCAATCCCGGCATCGGCCGCGAACAGTTAGAGCAGGCCTTTCACGACTATCTGGGCGTGGACCAGGTCCTCTGGTTAGGCCGTGGCATTGCAGGAGACGACACCCACGGCCATGTGGATGATATCACCCGCTTTGTCAATGAGAACACCATCGTCACCGTCATCGAAACAAACCGCGATGACGAAAACCATCTGCCGCTCGCAGAAAATCTTGACCGCCTGAAATCGGCCCGCAATCTGGATGGCAAGCCTTTTCAAATCGTCGAGCTTCCCATGCCAGCGCCGGTTGTTTTTGACGGCCAGCGGCTGCCTGCCAGCTACGGCAACTTTTACATTGCCAATGACCTCGTGCTGGTCCCCACATTCAATGATCCTAACGACCGCAAGGCCCTGAGCATCCTCGCCGGACTCTTCCCAGACCGCGAGGTCGTTGGAATTCACTGCGGTGACTTTATCTGGGGCCTGGGGGCTCTGCACTGCATGACCCAGCAGCAGCCTGCCTGAAGTAATTCAGGCAGGCTATTTTGCATTCGCCGCGGCCTGTGCGGCATGAAGGTGCTGCAGCGCATTCACTGTGGTTGTGTGTTTCTGCCGTGCCTGGATTCCTTCAGCCGCTGCGCGCGCCGCGGCAATTGTGGTAATGGTGGGAATGCGTTGCATGACCGCTGCTCTCCGGATGGCTTTTTCATCAAAGAAGGGGTCCTGGCCATGCGGCGTGTTCACGATCAGCTGGATGCGCTCGCCTTTGATCAGGTCCACGACGTTCGGACGGCCCTCCTTGACCTTGTAGACACGCTCCACCACCATTCCGGCCTGTTCCAGAACATGGGCCGTACCCTCGGTCGCCACCAGATGGAAACCTAGTTCCACATACTGCCGCGCGACATCCACCACATGCTGCTTGTCGCGGTCATTCACACTGAAGAAGACCGTTCCCTTCAATGGCAGATGTTGTCCGGCAGAGAGCTGGGCCTTGGCAAAGGCCTCGCCAAAGT
Organism: Pseudacidobacterium ailaaui; assembly: GCF_000688455.1. Lineage (NCBI taxonomy): Bacteria > Pseudomonadati > Acidobacteriota > Terriglobia > Terriglobales > Acidobacteriaceae > Pseudacidobacterium > Pseudacidobacterium ailaaui. The sequence continues at coordinate 3,013,031 of NZ_JIAL01000001.1, read as the reverse complement.
TGTCTGCCACGCCCATCACTTCGCCCGTAGACTTCATTTCCGGCCCCAGCACCGTGTCCACACCCGGAAACTTGTTCCACGGGAAGACCGGTGATTTCACAAAGTAATGGGTCCCGGTTTCCAGGTCCTTGCGTGAGGAGACATACTCCGGCAGCAGGTCACGCAGCTTGCGTCCCGTCATCAGACGCGAGGCGATCTTGGCCAGCGGAACGCCGGTCGCCTTGGACACATAGGGCACCGTACGGGAGGCGCGTGGGTTCACTTCAATTACGTAGACTTTGTCCGGCTCTCCATTCCTCCGCTGGATGGCAAACTGTAAGTTCACCAGACCCACAACGTTCAGGGCGAGTGCCAGTTTGCGCGTATAGGTGCGGATCGTCTCCAGTACCTCCGGTGCAAGGTCTACGGCCGGAAGCACGCAGGATGAATCGCCCGAATGGATGCCCGCTTCTTCAATGTGCTGCATGATGCCGGCGATCACCACATCGGTTCCATCGCACAGCGCGTCTACGTCCACCTCGACCGCATCTTCTAAGAAGTGGTCGATCAGGACAGGCCGCTCCTGTGAATACTCCACTGCCTCCTTCATGTAGCGCGCCACCGCGTCGTCGTCATATGCAATTGTCATGGCGCGTCCGCCCAGCACATAGGAAGGCCGCACCAGCACCGGATATCCAATCCGCTTGGCACCTTCCAGCGCCTCTTCCACACTGGTCGCCATTGCGCCCGGAGGCTGAGGAATCTGAAGTTCTTCCAGAAGTTTTCCGAAGCGCTTACGGTCTTCCGCCAGATCGATGGATTCGGGTGAAGTCCCCAGAATCGGTACGCCTGCCTCCTTCAGACGCAGGGCTAGATTCAGCGGCGTCTGTCCACCAAACTGCACAATCATGCCAATCTCAGCCCCGCTCTGCGCTTCGTGTTCATAGACGGCAAGCACATCTTCCAGTGTCAGCGGTTCAAAGTAGAGGCGGTCGCTTGTGTCATAGTCGGTGGAAACCGTCTCCGGATTGCAATTCACCATGATGGTCTCATAACCATCTTCTTTCAGTGCGAATGCGGCATGGCAGCAACAGTAATCGAATTCAATTCCCTGCCCGATGCGGTTCGGCCCTGCTCCCAGAATGATCACCTTGGGCCTGTTGGTCGGCGTCGCCTCATCTTCTTCGTCATAACAGGAGTAGAGGTAAGGCGTCATACTCTCAAACTCGGCTGCGCAGGTGTCGACCAGCTTGTAGACAGGCTTGATTCCATGGCGATGACGCAGTTGCCGCACCTGCCTGACGCCATCACTCCCAGAAAGCCCCCAAACCTCTGCAATCCGCTCATCGGAAACCCCCATTCGCTTGGCCTTCCGCAGCATCTCCTCAGAAACCGTGTCCGGACTGCTTTCGGCCAGGGAAGCAATCATGTCCGTCACTTCCTTGATGTGATAGAGGAACCATGGATCGATGGAAGTCATCCGGGCCACCTCGCGGACACTCAGTCCGCGCCGGAAGGCAAAACGCACATAATCAATGCGGCCCGGCTTTGGCGTCACCAACATCTGCGTCAGCCTGCGTGGATCGAGGACCTCAGCTCCAACCTTCTTTCCGGTATCGAGCGAGCGCAGGGCCTTCATCAGAGATTCCTTGAAGGTACGGCCGATCGCCATCACTTCTCCCACAGATTTCATCTGAGGGCCGAGGTTTTCGTCTGCTCCGGGAAACTTCTCGAACTGCCATTTTGGAATCTTCGTAACAACATAATCAATCGTCGGCTCGAAGCATGCCGGAGTCATTTTCGTGATGTCGTTGGGAATCTCATCAAGCGTATAGCCGACCGCAAGCTTGGCCGCGATCTTGGCAATCGGAAATCCCGTGGCCTTCGACGCCAGTGCTGAGGAGCGCGAAACGCGCGGGTTCATCTCAATCACTGTCATACGCCCCGTCAGCGGATTCACCGCAAACTGCACGTTCGATCCGCCTGTCTCCACGCCGATCTCGCGCATCACTGCAATCGCAGCGGTCCGCATGTTCTGGTATTCTCGGTCCGTCAGCGTCTGTGCGGGAGCAATCGTAATAGAGTCTCCCGTATGGACCCCCATCGGATCCATGTTTTCAATCGAGCAGACAATGATGACGTTGTCTGCCAGGTCGCGCATCACCTCAAGCTCGTACTCTTTCCATCCCAGCACCGATTCTTCAATCAGGCACTCGTGCACCGGAGAAAGGTCTAGACCGCGGGCAAGGATTTCCATCAGCTCTTCACGGTTGTAGGCGATACCGCCGCCGGAGCCACCCAGTGTGAACGACGGCCGGATGATGGCCGGAAAGCCAATTTTGGTTACAAAATCCAGTCCGTCGCGAATATTGTTCACCAATGCCGACTTCGGCACATCAAGACCGATGCGGGTCATCGCATCCTTGAAGAGCAGCCGGTCTTCGGCCTTTTTGATGGCCTCCAGCTTCGCGCCAATCAGTTCGACATTGTATTTGTCCAGAACGCCGGAGTCGGCCAGTTCCACTGCAAGGTTCAGCGCCGTCTGTCCGCCCACCGTGGGTAGAAGCGCAAATTTTCCCTCGCGTCCCTCATCTTTGAGCATCTGCGACTCGATGCGGATGATCTCTTCCACATATTCGCGCGTCAGCGGCTCAACATAGGTGCGGTCCGCAAGTTCTGGATCGGTCATGATCGTGGCCGGGTTGGAGTTCACCAGCACCACCTCATAACCTTCCTGCTTCAGGGCCTTACACGCCTGTGTGCCCGAATAATCAAACTCAGCCGACTGGCCAATCACAATCGGCCCTGAGCCGATCACGAGAATCTTAGTGATGTCATTCCTGCGTGGCATCGATCTATTCCCTTAATCTTGTCAATCTGTGTCATAAAAATGGCGGGACCCAATGGCCCGCCGTTTATTTCTTAAAATCTTCCATCATCTTTCGGAAGTCCCGAAAAAGATAGTGCGAATCGTGCGGACCAGGGCTGGCCTCGGGATGATACTGCACACTGAACAGCGGAAGCGACTTATGCCGCAGGCCTTCGAGCGTATTGTCATTCAGATCAATGTGCGTCAGGTCTACTTCATTCGCATTGATCGAATCCGGATCTACTGCAAAGTTATGGTTGTGCGCGGTAATTTCCACTTTGCCGGTCTGCATCTGTTTCACCGGATGATTTCCGCCATGATGCCCAAATTTCAGCTTATAGGTCTTTCCGCCCAGCGCCAGGCCGATGAGCTGATGTCCCAGGCAAATGCCGAAGACCGGTTTTCGCCCCATTAATTTGCGTATGTTCTGCTGCGCATATTCCACCGGTTCCGGATCACCGGGACCGTTGGAGAGAAAGATGCCGTCCGGATTCAGACCCAGCACATCCTCGGCCGAAGTCTGGGCCGGGACCACCGTCACTCGGCAGCCTTCATTGGCCAGCATCCGCAAAATATTTTTCTTGATGCCAAAGTCGTATGCCACTACGTGCAGATCTGGCTTCGGCAGCGTGGGCCCTTCGCCCTGCCTGAGCGGGTCCGGCCCGTCGTGCTCCCATTCATATCGGGACTTCGTGCTGACAATACTGGCCAGGTCCGTTCCCTCCATCTTTTTGATCGAGCGCGCCTTCTCGACCAGTACATCGGGGTCCGTCTCAATGGAGGAGATCACGCCGCGCATCACGCCATGCGTACGCAGATGCCGCACCAGGGCGCGGGTATCGATGTCGGAAATCACCGGAACGTTGAACCGCTCCAGATATTCATCGGCAACAATCTGCGATCTCCAGTTGGAGCTGATGGGAGAAAATTCGCGCGTTACCAGCCCCTCAATAAAAGGCCGGTTCGCTTCATTGTCATCGGAATTGGTGCCGTAATTGCCGATCTGAGGGTTGGTTAGAACGACAATCTGTCCGGCATAGGAGGGATCTGTGAAAATTTCCTGGTAACCGGTTAAAGAAGTATTAAAAACGACTTCGCCGTAGCACTCACCTTTGGCGCCGTAGCCCTGGCCGCGGAAGATGCGCCCGTCTTCGAGCGCAAGTATCGCCTGCATCGCTTCTCCATGGAGTGGATTCAATCGATTTTAGCAGGTTTTAGAGGAAAATTTCAGCAAGCCGCAGTACTTTAGGATGGACCCGCCTCGGAAAGATAGGCCGCAGCCCCTGTCATGGCCCCTGTCCCCCATCTCCGGCGCGAAATTGGGTAAAAAACCGCCCCGGTCAGCGCGATCAGAAGCCCAAACAACAGGGCCGGCATATGCGCCATGCGCTCTTCCCGCGCCGCATAGAGAACGTAGCCAATCAGCAGCAGTGGAGGAACGCCCAGACTGCAGGCCAGAAACGTATTTCCTACGCGGAAAGGGCGCCGCAGATCCGGCTCTTTGAAGCGCAGCACGGCAAGCGCCAGAAACTCCAGGATGAGGCTGCTGCCATACAGCATCAGATCAAGCGAAATCAGCTCTTCAAAACGGAACCCGAGAGCAGCGGCCCACGCTACTCCGCACACCAACACGGCGGCCCAGGGCACGCCACGGCGATTTTTCACTGCAAGCCATGAGGGCAACATCCCCTCCTGCGCCAGCACCATGGGCAGGCGCGTGTAAGAAAGCACCAGCGCGTTGAACATGCCCAGTCCGTTGATAGTCCCGCATAAGACCACAGCGCCGGCCAGCATCGGCCCTCCCAAAGAGCGTGCCGCATCTGTCCAGGAGCCGGTCGAGAACTGCTCCACGGGAACCCCGGCCCAGGCCACGGCCAGCACAGGAAGAACATAGGAGACGGCCACCAGTGTGGCGCTCCATAACATCGCCCTCGGATAGTTGCGGCGCGGATCTTGCACCTCTCCAGCCACCGTGGAGGCGTTGTCCCATCCCATGTAGTTCCACAAAGCAACAATAATGGCCGTGCTGATGTTGCCTCCGCTGTAAAGCGTACTTCCGCGGCTTCCGTGCAGGCCATGAAGAAATCCAAGGACCACAAGCACGGCAAAAGGCGTCAGCAGCGCGGCAAAAAGGACCACAGAGCCTTCCCCCACGGCTGGAGCACCATAGAGGTTCCAGACGCAACATGCCGCAACCAGTGCCAGCTCCCATATCATGCCGCGCCCGCCTGCCGTCCAGGCTGGAAATAACTTTCCCAGATAAAGCACAAAAATCGTTGGATAGATGGCCATGTCAAAGATGCTGGCCGTCAGGGAGAGCCAGGCCTCCTGGTATCCCCAGAATGGGCCAAGTGCACGCCGCACCCAGACATAAAAGCCGCCTTCGGCAGGAATGGCGCTGGTCAGTTCTCCCAGCATGAGGGTCGTGGGAAAGCTCCACAGAAAGGGAAACAGAATGAGGATGAGCAGCGCCTTGCCGTAACCAGCGCCGCCCAGGATGTCCTCAATTCCATAAGGCCCGCCAGAAACCATGAAGTAGGTCGCCGCAATTAAAGGCAGCAGACCCAGACGCCCGTGTCGGGAGTTACGCCTCGCCAATGTGTGGGTGGTGCTTACGGTCCCTGCCCCTCCAAATGATTCCTACAATACCGTGAAATGCAGTCTGTTTCTACACCCGCTCCCACGGCAACGGGACCTTTACCGAGGCCATTCCTGCGGCCTGCGCCGCCTGGATCCCCATCTCAGTGTCCTCAAAGACAAGACACTGCTCCGGAGGCACTCCCAGTCTCTCGGCCGCCAGCAGAAAACCCTCCGGGTGCGGCTTGCTTTGTTTGTAGTCTCCTGCGCAGACCAGGGTGTCAAACTTCTCCAGCAGGTTCAGCGCCGAGAGTGAGGCGATCACTGAGTGCCGCGTGCTTCCCGATACCACTGCAAAGGGCACCTTTCCATAGGCCTCGTCAATGTGCTCCAGCACCTCAGGTACCGCTTTCAATTGCGGCAGCAATTCGTAGTACATGCCTTCCTTGCGGCGAGCAATCTCTTCTACCGGCATCTCCAGGCCATGACGTTGGTTGAGAAGAGCAATAATTTCACGCACCGGCATCCCGCCCAGGGAATAAAACAGCTCTTCGTCAAACTCACAGCCCCACTCTCCCAGAATCGTCCTCCAAGCCACATAGTGCAGAGGCATGGAATCAGCAATGGTCCCGTCACAGTCAAAAAGATAGGCCTGGAATGTGCCCTCCGGCAGTTTCAGTTTCATAGATAATTGATTTCCCTCACTACTTTCATTTTACGAGCAGCATCGCCCTGTTGCCCCAGGCCTGCATTCCCTTACAGGCCCCCTTCGCCACATAAAATAACGTCTTGAAATGCAAAACCTGCACATGCATACGCTTCTCTGCATTATGCTGGCCTTGCTCCAATTTTCATCTGAGAAAGGAACCGAATGCCAAAGAAAACGCTCGCATGTGCTGTCCTGGCCTTGACCGGCCTGTCGGCCTTCGCCCAGACCTCTGCAACCTGGACCGGGACCTGGGCCGCCTCGCCGCTTCCTCATGCCGTAAATCCGGTACAGGTGTCCCCGTCAAACTCCACCTATCGGAACATTGTTCATATCAGTATTGGAGGAAATGCGGTTCGCGTTCAGCTGAGCAATGAATTTGGCACCGATCCGCTAGTCATTGGCGCAGCCCATGTGGCCATCAGCGCAGGTGGAGGGTCTTCCCGGCCCGGTTCCGATCGCGCGCTCACCTTTCAGGGGAAACCTTCAGCAACCATTCCCGCAGGGGCCTTTATTGTGAGCGACCCTGTCCCCATGCAGGTCCCGCCATTGTCTGACCTGATCGTCAGCGTTTACCTGCCGGAACAGTACATTCACACCATGACTTGCCACTCCTTCGCCGACCAAACCAACTATATTTTGAAGGGCGATGCCACTGCCGCCTCAAATCCGGACAACTCCAGCCCCCTCTATTCGTGGTGTTTTGTGAAAGGCGTAGACGTCAGCACCAGCGCACAAGACCATGCCGCATCCATCGTCACCTTTGGCGACTCCATTACGGACGGAGCACTTTCCACGCGCGATGCCAACCACCGCTGGCCCGATGTTCTTGCCGCCCGCCTTCAGGCCGACAAGCGCACTGCCCATCTTGGTGTACTTAACGAAGGCATCGGTGGAAACCGCGTCCTGCACGATGGTTACGGACCCAGCGCCCTTGCGCGTTTTGACCGGGACGTCATCGCACAAAGCGGAGTGAAATACCTCATCATCCTGGAAGGCATTAACGACATCGGCCACCTGAAGCGTCCGGAAAATGCTGCGGACAAGCCCATTACCGCCGATGATCTGATTTTTGGTCTCTCACAGCTTGTCACTCGCGCCCATCAGCACGGAATCAAGGTCTTTGGTGCCACACTGACACCCTACATGGGTGCGGGGTATTCCACTCCCGAAGGGGAACAAATCCGTCAGACCTATAACCACTGGATCAGGACCAGCGGAGTCTTTGACGGCGTCATAGACTTTGATAAGGTCACCCAGGACCCCGCCCATCCTGACACATTCTTGCCCGAATACGATTCCGGCGACCATCTACATCCCAAAGATGCCGGATATCAAGCCATGGGCGATGCCATCGACCTGTCTCTCTTTCGTTAAAATGGGGCCGTGTTCCGAAGTTCAAAACAAATTTCGGAACACGCTCTCCCACCTGCAGCGTAAAATCAGCGCAAGTGATCAATTACCAAAGTTTGTCCCGCTTGTAGCTTGATCGGAAAACTGCCTATGTCCTTTGGTTTCGCTGTCTGGATACTTGTATGTCTCGCTCTTCTGCTACTTCTCGCCAGGACCACTCTTGCCATTCTCAAATGGAAAAAGCGGTCTTCGATGCAGCAGTCGGACGAGGAACTGCTCCAGCAGCAGCGCCGTCTGGTAGAAAACTTCAGCCAGCAGAGGATCCCGCGGCAGAATGAGGCCTTGTACGAAGAGATTCGTGAGCGGATGCGGGTAGAAGAGAAACTGCGCCACCTTGCCTATCACGACCCCCTTACTGGCCTGAGCAACCGCGCATACTTGCTGAATGTGCTGGGGGATGAGCTGAATTCCGCAAGAGGCGCAGCAAAAACACGAGGATTTCTGCTCTACATGGATCTGGACCGCTTCCAGACCGTGAATGGCCTCTGGGGACACCACATCGGCGACCTTTTACTCAAGGAAGTCGCCCATCGCCTTCGGGTCAGTACACGGAGTGAAGACATTCTCATCCGCCTGGGAGGCGATGAGTTTGCCATTCTTATCACAAGGATTTACGACCGCGAGCAGGCAGCGCGTATGGCAGAACGCCTCCTGGGCGTCATTGAAGAACCAGTTGACCTGGAGGGCATCTCCTTTTCCGTAACAGCCAGCATTGGCCTGTGCGTTCTTGATGCCGACCGCACAAGTGCTGAAGAGGTGCTGCGCGGAGCCGATGTTGCACTCCAACACGCAAAAAAGGCGGGGGGAAACACCTACAGCTTTTATGATGCCGCCGAAGGCGATGCAATCTTTCTCCGACTGCAAACCACACTGCAACTGAAGCAGGCCTTGGAGCGCAAAGAGTTCGAACTGCACTATCAGCCCATTGTGGATTTGCGCGACCTTTCCATTTATGGCGTTGAATCTCTGGTCCGCTGGCGACATCCCATTCGCGGCATGATCTCTCCGGGTGAGTTTGTCCGCCTGGCCGAGGAGACCGGCTATATCGTTCCTCTGGGCTCCTGGGTCCTTGAGCAGACATGTGCCGACATGCAGACCATCCGGCAGACACTGAAAACAGACCTGCTGGCCAGCATCAATGTTTCCAGCCAGCAGCTGGAAAAGGCGGGGTTTCTCACCGGGCTTTCCGATGCACTGGCAAAGTATCAGGTCCCACCCCAATCCGTACAACTTGAAGTAACAGAGAGCATCACGCTGAAAGATGCAGGACAGACCGGCGCGCTCTTTCAGCAGATCCAGGCCATGGGAGTCAGCATCGCCTTCGACGATTTTGGGACCGGCTACTCTTCCCTGCTCTATCTTCAGAAATATCCCATCGACGCCATCAAAATTGATCAGAGCTTCGTCCGGAACATGCAAAAGGACGCCGTGAGCTCAGGGATCGTCCAGTTTCTGGTTGAGCTTTCGCGCAGTACCGGAATGCGGATCTCAGCTGAAGGGGTTGAAGAACCCGCCCAGGCCCAGGCCCTGATGGAGTGTGGATGCTTCTATGCGCAGGGATACCTTTATAGTCGGCCCGTACCGCTCAAAGACCTTCTCGAACTTCTCCGGCATGGCCTGAAAGCAGGCTTCGCCAGCCGCCTGCGCTAAGGTGGCTGGCGCAAAGGGTGCTTACATTCGCTTGTCAAAGGATGGTGGACGGGAAATTGGCGTAGCAGACGTCAGCGTGTCCGGCTTTGCCTGCTCTTGCAGCCACACCTGATATTCCATGCGGCTGATTTTTTCCGCGATGGCCAGACTGATGAAGTGGTTCAGTGAAATTCCTTCGCGATGCGCAAGATCATTGGCTTGCCGCCGCATCGTTGCGGACAGGCGCAGGGGGAAACAATGGCGCTGCTTATATTCTTCCGGCATTGGAAACGCATCCTCTTGTAAGCATGTATCGTTGAAATACACCAGCACCTTTCCTTGCGAATCGGAACCGCTGGCAGAAATGTTACTTAAGTCATTATAATTATCAAAAAAAAGTTACCATTATCCACATAAAAATTTGTTACTTTTCTCAGATTTTTTTCTTCCCCTGAAAACTTGGCCTTGTCTTATGAAACGCATGAAGTCGCCGGAACAATCTGGCCCTGCCTGGCGCCAGCTTTCCCCCCTCGGAAGGCACAGGAAAGATATGGTTCCTTCTTCTGTTATGCTTCAGGAGAAAGCGAAGATTCTATGGCAAAGAGCGTCAACAAAGTCATCCTGCTCGGCAACGTAGGCAAGGACCCGGAGATCCGCGCCACCCCCAATGGCACAATTGTTGCCAGCTTTTCTCTGGCCACCACCGATCGCACCAAGGACCAGAGCGGAAATTGGACGGACAAAACCGAGTGGCACAATCTTGTCGCCTTTCAGCGCACGGCTGAAATTATTCGCGACTACGTGAAAAAGGGCTCAAAACTTTACGTGGAAGGCAAACTTCAGACCCGGTCTTGGGACGACAAGAATACCGGGGAGAAGAAATACCGCACTGAGATTGTCATCAATGATCTTTCTCTTTTGAGTGGACGCGGAGAAGGCGAAGGCGGCAGCTACTCGCGCTCCTCAGGCGCTGGCGCATTCAATCAGAGCACCCCAGGCCCGGACGACCTGAGTCAGGCGGCTGAAATCAGCGATGACGATATTCCATTCTGAGGTTTGTTCCCTTGGTAGAGTTACCTGCCGTACCCATCACTCTTGAAGGCTCCTGCGTCCTGCACCAGATGTTCCACATCGACTGGGCATCATGGAAAAAACTTGCTCCGGAAGCAAGGCAGGCCGCAGCCAAAGAGTTCTCAACCCTGCTGGCCGGCTGGGAGCATTCTGCCGCATACTCCCTTCTCGGACATAAGGGAGACCTGCTGCTACTCCATTTCCGCCCCTCTTTTGCCGATCTGGACCGTACACAGCATCAGTTGGCCCAGACGACTTTGCACGACTTCCTTAGGCCATCCAATTCCTATCTTTCGGTCGTCGAGCTGGGGCTTTACGAGTCTTCCGCCAAGACTTACGGTGCACTGGCCCAACAGGGCATCGAACCAGGAACTGCAGAATGGGACGCAGGGGTCCGTGAAGTCGTGGACCGCCAGTCCAGGGCCATGTCGCAGCGCCTGTATCCAGCCATACCCGACGCCCGCTATCTCTGCTTTTATCCCATGGACCGTAAGCGCGGCGAGCAGGTGAACTGGTACACAGAGCCAATGAACAGCCGCCAGCAGATGATGCACGAGCACGGCATGATCGGCCGCCGTTATGCCGACCAGGTACGCCAGATCATCACTGGATCCATCGGATTTGATGACTGGGAGTGGGGAGTGGATCTTTTCGCCGACGACCCTCTCGTCTTTAAAAAACTCATCTATGAAATGCGTTTTGACCGCGTCAGTGCCATATATGCTCTTTTTGGTCCCTTCTTTCTGGGCCAAAGGATTCCGGCCGCCAGCATAGAGGCGTGGCTTGCAGGCCAGTCAGTCTGAACTCCGCAGCCTACAGCCTCGGGGTCCGGGATGGGGTCTCCTTCCCGTATCTTTCCCGGACCTTGTTTCAGTCTGTTATTCAATACCCAGCCGGTGCTGCATCTCTTCAAGTGTGTGGCCTTTGGTCTCAGGATAGACAAACAGCACTACAAAAAACTGCAGCGCCATCATGGCCGCAAAAAAGACAAAGGGCGTTCCTGAGGAATGCTTCGCCAGAACCGGAAAGGTGAGCGAAATCAGCGCATTCATGATCCAGTGCGAGGAGCTGCCCAGGCTCTGCCCTTTGGAGCGCACCCGCGTTGGAAAGACCTCGCTGATGTAGACCCAGATGACCGCTCCCTGCGAAATGGCAAAGAAGAAGATATAAGCAACCAGCAGCCACACTAGATAATTCTGGTGCTGGTTCATAAAGAAAATGGAAGCGACTCCGGCAAGACAGATCGTCGTTCCCACCGATCCTACCAGCAGGAGTGTCTTGCGGCCGAGTTTATCAATTACGGTCATGGCCAGCAGTGTGGCGACGAGGTTCATCGCACCCACCAGCACCGCCTGCAGGTCTCCGGAAACAGCACTGAAGCCGCCGGCACGGAAAATATCATTCATGTAGTACAAAATGGCGTTGATTCCCGAAAGCTGGTTAAACATGCCAATGGAAATCGCGAGAAAGATCGGCAGTCTGTACTTGAACTGAAACAATGGCTCCGTCTTCTCGCTGCGTTCCAGATGGATGGAATCCACAATTTCGCGCAATTCTGCCTCTGAATCCGGTGACCCCATCAGCTGCAGCACCTGACGGGCCTCATCAATCCGGTTCTGAGTAACCAGCCAGCGAGAGCTGCGCGGTATGCCAAAAAGCATTATCAGAAAAAGCAGGGCCGGAGCGGCGGCGATGCCGAGCTGCCACCGCCACTGCAAGACTCCAAGGTCAAGCCGGGCAATAAGATAGTTGCTGGCATACGCGAGCAAAATCCCGATCACAATGTTGATCTGAAACAGACCTACCAGACGGCCCCGCCACTTTGCCGGGGCCAGTTCTGCAATATACACCGGCCCCAGGACCGAGGACCCGCCAATGCCCAGCCCGCCAATGAATCGAAAGGCCACTAAAGCTGCCCAGTTCCAGGCAAACGCACACCCAATGGCCGAAATCACATAAAGCACGGCCATGATGCGCAGCGTCTCCCGGCTGCCGATTTTCTGTCCCACCGCACCGGCGGACATGGCGCCGATTACAGTCCCAAACAGTGCGATGGAAACCGTCACCCCCAGTGCAAAAGGGGAAAGATGGAAGACTTCCGTTAGCTGATGGGTGGTACCCGCGATGACAGCAGTGTCAAATCCAAAGAGCAGCCCGCCCAATGCGCCAACGATGGTGCTTTTAAAGAGATAGAAATTGATTTTCATGCCCGCCGACTTGATCTTGCTTCCAGTCCGTCTTGCTTTGTTTTGCTCATCGTGTAGGGCAGGATGCAGGCCCCCAGCAGCCCGGAATCCGCGCCTAGTTCTGCAGCCATAATACGTGTGCCCTCGGAGGCCCCGCTGTCCAGCACCGAGCTTCCCGGCTCGGTTAAACGGTAGACGTAGCTCCGGCGACGCACCTCAGCCAACAGCGTAGGAGCGAAAAGCCTCCAGGCATTTGCTAGCCCTCCGCCCACGACATAAAGCGGGAGATTCAGGGTATTTACCAGATCCGCAATCCCAATGCCAAGGGCCCTTCCCACATCTTCAAAAATACGCTTTGCGTCGGCGTCCCCCTGCTCTGCCAAATCCGACAGGTCAAGAGTGGTGAACTCGGGATTTCGCCCAGCCAGCGCCGCAATCCCCGGCGCCCTTCCTGCAGCAGCCGCTTCCAGAGCAATCCGCCTGACGGCAGTGGCCGAGGCATATGCTTCCAGGCAGCCATAGCTGCCGCAGCCGCAGGCTGGCCCATCCGGATCAATGGTGAGATGTCCGGCCTCCCCGGCCATGCCATTGGCACCATGCCAGACCTTGCCTTCGAGAATGATGCCGTTGCCAATACCCGTCCCCAGCGTCAACATGCAAAGCGAGTCCAGTCCCAGGCTCCGCCCGCTGCCGAGCACGCACTCCGCCAGCGCGGCGACATTGGCGTCGCTTTCCACAATGACCGGCATTCCCAAACAAGCTTCAATTTCGTTGCGCAGGCCAAAACCGTCCCAGCCTGGAAGATTCGGGGGACTGTGCAGGCGGCCCGCCGGCAGCTCCAGCGGCCCCGGTGTACCAATCCCAATCCCGGTCAGACTGTACTCTCCGGACCACCTTTCCAGCAGCCCACGGATCCCGGTGCAGATGTCTTCCACCACTGCGTGGCGGCCCGCCGCTAACCGCGTCGGCAGAAGGATGGTCTCAAGAATACCGGATGCGCGGTTGTAGGCCGCAATGCGAAGGTTCGTGCCACCTAGGTCCACACCAATCGAAAAAGAACTCATATATCGTAAAAAGCCCTACTGAGACAGACGGCAAATTGGCAGTCAGGTGCCGGAACAGGATCCACAAAGGCAGCCTGGAAAACCTTTCCGGTCGTGCTGCACACTGCCGGGAGCAGCCCTTTGCAATATACACGAAAATTTTGATAGGTGGAAACGATTCCATCATGTTCCGGGGGGAAATTCCCTCTCCGGAAACCCGCCTCTCCTTTTCGGCTTCCGTCAGAATGCTGCTGCGAGAATCAGGCAGCTGGCTCTGGCACCGGATTGCACCCACAGGAATGGCGAAGCACCAGCTTCGTTTCAAGCTTTACCTGGTCCTGACGCTTTTTTGCAGTTGGATGTTTGCCCTTCTTGGCAGGCAATAGCTGTTCAAACAGCATCTCGGCGGCAATGCGCCCCAGGTCTTCAATCGGCTGCTGGATGACACTGATCGAGGGCCGGAGCGTGGCGGCCAGCTCGAAATCGTCAAAGCCCAGCAGGGCCACGCTTTTAGGAATGGCTACTTTCAGCTTTTGCAGGGTCTCAAACGCGTAGATGGTTGTGCTGTTTTTCAGAGTAAAAATGGCCTCCGGCGGTTGTGCCGTAGCCAGGTGGCTTTCGATGGCATATTCTGCCGACTTGTAGTCCTTTACCGACATATCAATAATCGGCGTCAGGCCGTGCTCCTCAACCGCATGGCGATATCCGCGCAGGCGTTCCCGCAGCGTATAAAGGGTCGGCTCTCCGCCCAGGCACAGGATCCGCTTATAGCCATGGCTGATGAGGTGCTCGGTGGCAATGCGCGCGCCATTGTAGTTATCAGCCACCACGCTGGGAATCCCCGTTTTCGGCACAGGACGGTCAAAGGTGACCACCGGGGTCGAAATCCGCCCTAGATATTCAGCCAGAGCGTCACTCTGGTAGTTGGCCGGGGCCAGCAACAGGCCGTCGGTCCGGTGCCGCATCAGCACATTCAGGTTTTCCATTTCCACATGCGGATCATTGTTCGTGACCGTAACAATCAGCAACGAATCATGGACCCGGGCGATCTCCTGCGCCGCTTCAGCACAGCTTGAAAAAAAGGGGTCCGCAATACTCGGCACGACAAGCCCAATCGTTTTGGTGCGTTCGCCTTTCAGGATGCGCGCCGCCTGGTTGGGCATATATCCGAGCTGCTCAATCACTGCGCGGACACGTTTCAGCGTTCGGGGACTGACCCGGTGTCCGCCATTGATCACGCGCGAGACAGTGGTTGTGCCGACCCCGGCTTTGCGCGCCACATCGGCGAGCGTTGGATGCGAGCCTGGTTTTATCATCGTGCTTCTGCATCAGTATTCAGGCAGGCACGGTTGCTGTCAATTCTTTGGTATGGAATGAAGTGGCAGCGAGAATGGAAAATTCAGCGTACGCCCGCCCCTGCGGCCCATCAAGGGCCGCAAAAAGATGCCTTGATCACTCCGGTCGGGCGCGGACAGGCTATTTCTCTGCTTCTGCTTTGGCCACAGCGGCCTCGGCCGCCTGAAATCCGATCCTCGAATGGGTGCCATCGCAGAACGGCTTGTTGGTCGATCCGCCACAGCGGCAAAGGGAAAAGGCTGGTCTTCCCGAAAGGTCCCATTCTTTTCCATCTGCATCCATCAGCTTTACCGGGCCTTCCACTCGAAATGGCCCATTCGGACGGACAGTAATCTTGACTTCGTTTTCTGGCATAGAAACTCCTCTTGCGGGATAAGATTGCGAATTTGAGTATAGCCGGGGCGCACCTTTTCCTTTTTGCCAAAACTGTTTTTCTTTACACTCAGGAAAACAGAGGAAATCAAGTCAACGGTTTGTGTTGAAGATGCATCACATTTTCCGATTGACGCAGACGCGAAAAGCGTTTACTTGTCACTCATAGCTGTGGATTTCTATAATTCAGCACAATGCATGGACATGACCGGTTCTCTCGCAGGAAAGAATGATATGCTCCATGCAAGTGGAGCACCCTCCAATCCGCATCAGCAATATTTCAGGATTTTTCCTAGGAGCGTTGAATGAAGAAGGTCGTATTTGCTTCAGTCTTGGCCGTCACCGCCGGGGCAGCGCCGCTCGTCCCTGCAGCTCTGGCTCTCGATGATGGCCAGAGTCAGGGTGCGCAGCAGGGGCAAACCATCACCATCAAAGACCCGGCTGAGTACAATGCCTACACCAATGCGATGGGCCAGTCGTCTCCCGCAGCAAAGGCCGCAGCCATTGAGCAGTTTCTGCAACAGTATCCGAACAGCGTGGTTAAAGAAGAGATGCTGGAGCAGCTTATGGCCGCCTACCAGCAGACTGGCGACGCCAACAAAACCCTTGATGCGGCCAAGCGTCTGCTGGCAGTCAACCCCAATAACCTTCGTGCTCTGTTTTTTGTCGCCTATATCGAGAAGCAGACGGCCAACGGTGATCAGTCGAAGCTCGATGACGCGGCAGCCAAGGCCCAGGCTGGCCTGAATGCTCCCAAGCCGGCAAGCATGTCGGATGCGGATTATCAGAAGCTGAAGGCGACCACTACGCCGGTCTTTGAAGACATCATTGGCGCTGATGATGTGGCCAAAAAAGATTACAAAGGCGCCATCGATGCCTACACGGCCGAATTAAAGGCCATAAACCAGGCGGACACAGAAAAGCCCGGCCCCGGTCTGCTGGCTGTCTACAATCTGGGAAATGCCTACCTTCAGCAGGACCCGAAGGACCTGGTCAACGGCATCTGGTTCCTCACACGTGCCGCCCAGTTCGCCCAGCCGCCCTATAAAGACCAGATTGAAAAGGCTGCCGAATACTGGTATAAGAAATACCACTGCGCCCAGACCGACACGGCCTGCCAGACCA
Source organism: Pseudacidobacterium ailaaui (assembly GCF_000688455.1). Lineage (NCBI taxonomy): Bacteria > Pseudomonadati > Acidobacteriota > Terriglobia > Terriglobales > Acidobacteriaceae > Pseudacidobacterium > Pseudacidobacterium ailaaui. The sequence goes on along the minus strand of NZ_JIAL01000001.1, from coordinate 2,996,705 downwards.
ATCTGGATGGATATGCGCAGATCCAGCAGCTTGCCCGCACCAATCTCTTTCCGCCGGCTGATTATAAGCCTGTAGCAGCGCCTCCGCCGCCATCACCACAGGACCTGGCGCACCAGGCTGTTGTCAGCACACCTGACCTGAAGACGCTGGCCCTCGGCGACAAGGAGTTCATCCTGGCCAATGGCTCGCCGGAAGATTCAGGAAAGGTCTGGGACGTCTTGAAAGGCCAGACCGTGGAGGTCCCGGGCACGGTCATCTCTGCTACGGCCGATTCGGTCCAACTCGCAGTTTCCGATGATGCCAAGCAGTCACAAAAAGCGGACTTCACCATCAACATGAAGACGCCGCTCAAGGAAGTGCCGCAACCCAACACGCAGGTGACCTATATTGCCACCTTTGACTCCTACACGCAGAATCCGTTGATGATCACCATGAAGGATGGTGAGCTTCCGGCCCCTGCGAAAAAGACCCCCGCGCGGCGGGCCACGACCACCCACCGGACACGCCAGTAGTCCCCTGGGACTCAACAGAAAAGGCAGCTTCGGCTGCCTTTTCTGTTTTGGCATAATCGAAGAATGATATAGAGTAAAAGCGCATGAAGAAACGTCTGCGTCTGGTTCCCGTTGCACTTCTTTTTCTTTTTTCCTCTTCATGGATTTTCGCTCAGCAGGGTGCGCAGCAGCCTGAGTATTTTTCTCTTCAGCATCTCTCGCCAGAGCAAATGGATCCTGCGGACGCTGCATTGCTTAAGAAAGAGCAAAGAAGGGTCCAGGAAGCTGCCGAATTTTATGGCTTCGACTTCCAAATGGGACCATGGACGCAGGAACAGGCCGTGTGCCCTCTGATTCCGGACTACCTGCTGATGCACTACACACGCAAAGACGCCTCTGGAGCGGAATCTGTCTTCACCGCTCTGGTCCCCCGCCAGAAGGGCCGCGTCCGCATCGTTCCGGTCCTTGATCATGGCGTGACCCGCTTCAAGCCGGCCCCTCAGGACCCCAGAAACTTTCAGCTATTCAGTGAAGTGGTCCCCCACGAGGTCGCAAGGAAGAACAGCCATGAGGACGGACAATGGCTGCTGCTCTCCGTGTGCTATGCAGAAATGACGGGGAACAGCCTGCAGGTCCTCAAAAATCCCGGCGTCGATCTGCGTCTGATCTCCGCCATTCCTCCCACCCTGCGCGTCAGCGTAGGAGGAGACCAGCAACAGGTGCTTTTTACCGGACCGCTGTGGAACACGGGCTACTGGCTATGGAATATTACCTATAACAGCGACGGGCATATCATCGCGGCCAGCAGTGAGCAGCATTCTTACAGCGAACCTTCCATCCTGCATCCATCCGAGCCTCAGGGGCGTCCGATACCGAATCTTCCTGCTCCTCAGCCGAGGCCCATGCCGAAATAAGGCCATGCAATCTTTTGCCCTTTGAGGAGGGCCCACGCTGGTGCCATCTTTCCGCCTCAAGGGCGGCCCTGCATCAGCGGGTGTGCGGTCCCCATTTCAGAATCGGCAACACGCTGGCATAATCGTCCGTCCAGAGTCTTACGTTCTTTTGTATCTGTGCAGGGCGAGAGGCGCGCGCGACCTCGGGCTGGGCCAGAAAACGCTCATTGCGCGTGAGCAAGACCCATTCCGCAGCAAAGATTCCTGAAGATTCTTCTGCTGAGGAAAAGACGGTGACCGCGTGCAGCCTTGCCTGCTGCGCCTCGCGCGCCAGCACTGGCTCCAGATTCAGATACTGGCTCGATATGTGGAAGGCCAGAATGCCATCCGGCGTCAAATGCTTTTGATACAGGGATAGCGCTTGCGTGGTGAGAAGATGCACCGGCACCGCGTCCCCGGAGAAGGCGTCGAGCACCAGAACATCAAACGGGGCCCCGCGGTCCACGTTCAGAGAGTACCGCGCATCTCCAGGAACAACATCGACCCGGGCCGGGGTCTCGCGCAGATACGTGAACAGCTCGCGCGCCAGCCGCTCTACCAGTGGGTCAATTTCATAAAAACGGAATGAGTCCTCAGGCTGGCCATAGACCGCAAGCGTACCCGTTCCCAGGCCAACTACGCCCACCCGCTTCGGCCGTCCTGAGCAGCAGAAACGCAACGCCAGCCCGACCCCTGAGTCAGGGGCGTAATAAGAGGCGGGCTGCATACGCAGACCATTGCCAAACATCTGGGTCCCATGCTGGATGGTCCCATGATACAAAGTTCGCGTGATCTCGGCCCGGGGCGGCCAGTGGGTCTGGGTCACACGAAGAATTCCATAAAAGCTGCGCAGTTGCGCAATGGTGTCCTGCTGCCACACACGCGCCTGCACTGCACCCACCCATACCAGGGCCAGCACCGCTGCTGTCCAGAAAAGGCGCGCACCCAGGCCAAAATTCCAGGTAACCACCAGGGCAAGAGCGGAGGTCAGCGCCAGCCCAACCACCAGCTCATAGTTGGCGCGGAAGAAAACAGGTGCGGCCACTCCGGCAAACATGGCCCCGATGGCAGACCCCAGAGAGAGGGCCAGATAAAACCGGGTGGCCGTCTCGGCCGTCGGCCGCATCCTGTACAGCTCCCCATGTAGGAAAAAGCAGATGACAAACAAAGAAATGCAATAGAGCGGAACCAGTACCTGGACTGGCCATGTCGTCTTTGTTCCGTAGGCCACATATCCCAGGACCCCAAGCGTACAAGCCGTCAGTCGCAGCATCAACCACCGCGGGTAGGCGCGTGGTGAGTGGAAGGCCAGAATGAAAGTCAGCAGATACATCGACAGCGGCGGGATCCAAAGCAGCGGGATGGCAGCAATGTTCTGACTCAACTGGCTGGTGAAGGCGCATAGCAACAACGAAGAACAGCACGGCAGAGAGACCCACAGTAGCTTCCGTCGCAGAGGGATGCATTCTTTGTCCATCGGCCCGGTTGCACGGACCGGCAAGGTATGACGCACACTCCAGGCAATACCGCCACACAGTACGGCGAACAGGAAGAAACCCGCAGACCAGCAGCGGGTCTGAAGATGAAGACTCAGGTACGGCTCGATCAGCACAGGGTAGAGCACGAGTGCCAGCAATGCTCCCGCATTGGAATAAGCAAACATCCGGTACGGCATCTCACTGCGGAAACTGAGCACATGCCATGCCTGAAGCAGCGGAGTTGTGGCCGAGAGGGCAAAATAGGGCACTCCCACGATGAGTGCCAGCAGAACAAAGATCGTAAGAAACGGGTGCCATGTGGCCGCCCACGGGCTGGGATGGATTCGGATTCCCAGACCTGCCAGTGCAGACGCCAAGACAACCACATGCACCATTGCCTGTCTTTTGGGCGCGAGCCGCGTGGCCACCTGGTCCGCATAAAGGTAGCCAAGCAGAAGGACGGTTTGAAAAAACACCAGACAGGTTGTCCAGACCGCCGCCGATCCACCCAGCACCGGAAGAAGCTGCCTGGCCGCCATGGGCTGCACCACAAAAAGCAGAAATGCGCTCAGGAAAACCGCAACGGCATAGAGAAATGTGAGCAGGGCCATGAATGGGCGTCCAGCAACCGTGTACTCCGTCTGAAATCTGACAATGCTATTCAGACTACGACGGAGATGTGTTTCTGGTCTATGACTGCAAAGCCCGGTCAGCGTTTTTCTTTCTTCCCGCCCTTCCCTGCCTTTTTCGCAATCTGGCTCAGGGTGGTCTTGGCCAGCTCTTTTTCCAGTGCCTTGCGGACGCTCTTGAATTCCTGTTCGAGAAAAGAATTGATTTTCCCGTCTGGCGGAACATGGAAAAGCTCGCCGCCATCGAGGGCGCGCCAGGCATGGGCCAGTGTGATGTCCTTGGCTGACCGCGCAAGACGGGTGCCGCCGTTGGGCCCTTTGACGCTCTTTACCAGACCAGCCTCCTGCAATTGCAGAAATACGCGGCGGACAACGACGGGATTGGTATGGAGCTTGCGCGCTACGTCTTCTGAAGTTTGTAGTACATCCGGTTCGGCAGCGAGCAGAAGCAATGCGTGTACTCCGGTTGCGAATCGGGTATTGACGGCCATAGAGCCACGCTACCATAGCTCGTGTCGAATGCGTATTGCAAATTGACAGAAATCCTTCATGCGACAATGAGAGATTGCGCCGCATCCCCGCGCGGCATCAGAATTTTTTATGTTCTAGAAAGGTTGCTTTTTTGCGCATTCTTTTCGTAGGAGATGTTTTCGGCAGTGCCGGGCGCCGCATCGTGCGCGAGCACATCGGCCACATTATCGAAGAACGACACATTGATCTGGTCATCATGAACGGTGAAAACGCTGCCGGTGGCTTCGGACTGACCCCGGCCATCGCCGATGAGCTTTTTGACATGGGCGCCCACGTCATCACCACGGGAAACCATGTCTGGGACAAACGCGAAATCCTGGAGTATCTGCAATCCGTCCCTGCAGACAGCCACGAGCGACCTCGTCGTGTTCTCCGCCCGGCAAATTATGTGTCCGGCACCCCGGGACATGGTTTTTATCAGGGGCAGCTTCCCTCCGGTCAGCCCTATGCTGTGATGAATCTCCAGGGCCGCGTTTTTATGGGGCAAAGCGACGACCCCTTCCGCACGGCCGACGCCCTGCTGAAACACATCACTGCCCGGGTCATCTTTGTCGATTTCCATGCCGAAGCAACTTCTGAAAAAGCCGCCCTCGGCTGGTACCTCAATGGCCGGGTAACAGCAGTCATCGGCACCCATACCCATGTGCCGACCGCAGATGATCGCATCCTGCCAGGAGGCACAGCGTATCAGACGGATGCAGGAATGAGCGGTCCTTATGAAAGCGTCATTGGCGTAGAAAAAGACCTCGTCCTACAGCGCTTTCTTACTGGAATGCCAGGAAAGTTTGAGGCGGCGAAAGGCGACCCGCGCATGGCCGCCACAATCATTGAATGCGACGGAGAAACAGGCAGGGCAAAGGGGATCCAGAGGCTGCTGCTCGGCGAATAACAGCCTCTCGTCTGCGGGGTGGGTCCTGCAAAGGACCTGCGCGCGGCATGAGAGCAGCCCCATACTGATTCTTCCGTAACTTGACTCTGCATTGCCGCCCCCGCTACTCTCCCTGCTAATTCCACAAAAGCACAAGAGAGCAAAATAGAGATGACCACTGCTGCTTCCTATGAAGCCGTCGCGGGAGAACGCCTCGCCTGGCTCGCCCTTGCACTGACTCCGGGTCTTGGCCCCCGTCGTATCCGCGCTGCTGTCCGTCAGACTCAATCTGCTGAAGAAGTCCTTCGCCTACCTCTTACCGGACTGGAAGCGCTCAACTTCCCTGCCCAGTCCGTGCAGTTCATCGCAGATGGAGAGGCATTCCGCGCGGCCAGTCAGGAGTGGGAAGCCATGCAAAAGGCCGGCATCACATTTCTCACCTGCCAGGACCCGGAATACCCGCCGCGCTTACAACAGATCTTTGACCCGCCGGCTCTGCTCTGGGTCCGTGGCGACACATCCCTGCTTTCTAAACCTGCCATTGCCGTCGTTGGCACTCGTCATCCCACCCCCTACGGGACTGGCATGGCCGAAATGCTTTCCCGGGACCTGGCCGCTCGTGGAATGGTCATTCTTAGCGGAATGGCGCGCGGTGTAGACACTGCCGCCCACAAAGGCGCCCTGGCCGCCAACGGTAAAACCATAGCCGTCTGGGGAACGGGCCTTGACATCATTTATCCCAAGGAAAACAAGTCTCTCGCTGAGCAGATCATCGCCACCGGCGGAGCCATCGTCTCTGAGTTTCCCATGGGAACCTTTCCTGCTCCGCAAAACTTTCCAAAGCGCAATCGCATCCTTAGCGGAATGAGTATCGGCGTACTGGTCGTCGAAGCGGGCGAGCATAGCGGAACACGTGTGACCGCCCGTTGTGCTCTTGAACAGGACCGTGACGTCTTTGCCGTTCCCGGCAACGTGACCACCAGAAACGCCTGGGGCCCTAACACGTTGATAAAACAGGGAGCTAAACTTGTCGCCACCTGGGAGGACGTCTGGGAAGAGCTGCCTACACAGGTTCGTCTGGAAATCGAATCCACCTGGGAGCTTGCATCAAAACCGCAACCTGGTGCATCGTTATTTCAGGAAGCTCCCTTGCCGCCCGCTGAGTCCCGTCTGATGAGTGTGCTTCGGCATGACGAAGCATTGCAACTGGACGAGATCATGGAGAAGCTGGAGCCAGAGCTGAGTTCGTCAGAAGTGTTTACCGCGCTTTTTGAATTGGAGCTCGCAGGACGCATCAAACAACTTCCGGGCAAAAATTACGTCAAAAGTTTTTGATTCCCGCGTGAGTATGAGCATTTGTCATGCATCGTTCACGAATGTTTTGCGTCTCTAAGATGTCTGGCTCTGGATTCTGTGCGGCCAACCGTGATAGCTTCCAGAAGCATTGGGTCTGTAGGTACCGGCCCTTAAAGGAAAACGATGAGTAAATCACTTGTGATCGTCGAGTCTCCCGCAAAAGCCAAGACGATCAACAAATATCTGGGCAAAGACTACACGGTCGAGGCATCCCTCGGTCACATCAAGGATTTGCCCAAAAACGAAATTGGCGTTGAATTAAAACACCGCACCTTTGAGCCGGAACTGGTCATTATCCCCGGCAAGGAAAAGGTCGTGGACCGCCTGAAAAAGCTGGCCGCTAAATCAGAAGCGGTCTACCTTGCGCCTGACCCCGACCGCGAAGGCGAGGCCATTGCCGCGCACCTGGCGGAAGAACTGAGCAAGGTCGTCAAAAAGAACGCCATCCATCGCGTCACCTTCAACGAGATCACACCCAAGGCCGTGCGCGATGCCTTTCAGCACGCGCGCAAAATTGATTCCCATCTGGTGGACGCGCAGACCACGCGCCGCGTCCTGGACCGGCTGGTAGGCTATCAGGTTTCTCCCCTGCTGTGGGACAAGGTCCGCCGCGGCCTTTCTGCTGGCCGCGTGCAGACAGTGGCCGTCCGCCTCATCGTCGAGCGCGAGCGTGAGATCAAAGCTTTCAAACCAGTGGAATACTGGACGATTGACGCCGAGCTGGAAGCACACAAATCGGCCCCTTTCACCGCACGCTTTGTCGGTATCGACGGCCAGCGCGCCCGCGTGGAAACAGTGGACGCACCTGCGCTCCCCAATCAGCAGCTGACTGATGAGGTCATCGCGCAATTGAAAGGTGCCTCATGGTCGGTCCGCTCCGTGGAGCGCAAAGAGCGCAGGCGCAATTCTGCCGCGCCCTTCACCACCAGCAAGCTCCAGCAGGATGCGGCCCGCCAGTTGGGCTTCAACGTAAAGCGCACGATGGGCGTAGCACAACGCCTCTATGAAGGCGTCGACATCGGCAATGAGACCGTCGGTCTGATTACTTACATGCGTACGGACTCTACCCGTGTCGCACCTGAAGCCATCACCGCCGTGCGCAACTGGATCAAGTCCAACCTTGGCGATGCTTATCTGCCAGCATCTGCAAATACGTTTAAGTCCAAAAAGGACGCACAGGATGCACACGAGGCCATTCGTCCGACCAATGTGGACCTGCACCCGGACGAGATCCGCAAGTATCTGAGTGAAGAACAGTACAAACTGTATAAGCTCATCTGGCGGCGCTTTGTGGCCTCGCAGATGACTCCGGCCGTCTTTGATCAGACCACAGTGGACATCGTCGCCCGCGCTGACCGCAGCTATGACTTCCGTGTTACCGGATCGGTGCTCCGCTTTGACGGCTACCTCAAGGTCTACGAAGAGGCCAGGGACACAAAGGATGAGGAAGATGAAGCACTCGCCAACAAGCTTCCTGCACTCCGTGAAGGCCAGTCCCTCTCACTCCGCGGACTGAAGCCCGAGCAGCATTTCACCGAACCGCCTCCGCGCTATAACGAAGCGTCGCTGGTCAAGGAGCTCGAAGAACGCGGCATTGGCCGTCCCTCCACTTATGCCTCCATCATCAACACGATCCAGGACCGTGAGTACGTGCAGAAGATTGGCGGCCGGTCCGGCCGTTTTGTCCCCACGGAAATTGGTACCGTGGTCAACGACCTGCTGGTAAAAAATTTCCCCTATATCTTCGACACCCAATATACGGCAAAACTTGAAGAAGAACTGGATGACATCGAAGACGGTCGGGAAAAGTGGACCGACCTCCTTAAAGGCTTCTATGGCCACTTTGAGGGAGAGCTGAAAGACGCCAGTAAGCACATGGAGAACATCAAGCGGATGGAGAAGCCGACAGATGAGAAGTGTCCTCAGTGTGGCTCTCCGCTGGTGCTGAAATGGGGCAAATTTGGCTCTTTTTATGCTTGCAGTTCCTACGACAAGAAAAAGAAGGGCAGCTGCGACTACACCCGGGAGAACTTCGAAGCCAAGCCTCATCTTCAGACCGAGGGCCAGGAAGAGCAAGAAGAGGAATATTGCGAAAACTGTGGCCGTGTCATGGTCCTGCGCAACGGCCCCTGGGGGCCATTCATGGCCTGCCCCGGCTATAACGAGGACCCACCGTGCAAGACCGTTCGCCGCTTGAACCAAAAGCAGCAACAGAAGCCACCAGAACCGATCGATGAAAGCTGCCCAAAGTGTGGCAAGCAGTTGGTGAAACGCATGGGCCAGTACGGCGAGTTCATCTCTTGCTCTGGCTACCCGAAATGCAAATACATCAAACAGAACACCATCGGCGTGAAATGCCCGAAGTGCCATGAAGGCGAGATCGTCGAGAAAAAGGCGCGTCGCGGGAACATCTTTTATGGATGCGAGAACTACCCGAAGTGCGACTTCACAGCAAACTATAAACCCGTGGACCAGAAGTGCCCGGAATGCGGTTCCTCCTATCTGCTGGAGAAGACCTTAAAGTCGGGCATCTACCTTGTCTGCCCCAACCGCAAGGCTGCATCTGACGAGGAAGAAGGCACCAGGAAACGTAGACGGAAAGGGGAGGAAGAACCAACGGTGGCCTGCAACTATTCAAAGCGAATCGCAGATGCTCCGGAAGCAGACCGTCCCAAGGCCGAAACCCATGCTCCTCTGGTCGAGCAACCGGCCTGATCTGGGGCGCGCAGGATGGTGACACGGACAGCTTGTTCTCCCGTTATGCCAGGAAACGGCGCAGCTCTTTGTTGAAATAGAGAAAGAGAAGCTGTGAAAGATGGCCGCTTGGACGACGGGGCTCGAACCCGCGACCTCTGCCGTGACAGAAGTCGCAGGTTACTGAATTCGTGATCTTCATGTGCCACCCGACCCGAAGTGTGCCTGCAGCCTTGATGATCAGAGCACGCAGTCCGGCTGGCTCAAGGGGTTGCGAGTTAGTAAGAGTATGCGTATTATCTATCTGCGGTTCGGCTGCAATGCAAGGTGCATCATCCATTTCACATACGCATTTGCGTGTAATGAGGCGGTGAGGAAAGATGGTGGAGGCCATCCAATTTCAGCAGGTCGTACCAATCCTGCGCATTTTTGACGTTCAGAAAGCCGACGAATTCTACCTCGGTTTCCTGGGCTTCGCCGTCGACTGGGACCACCGCTACGACGAGAACGCTCCGCTGTACCGGCAGATTTCTCGGAACGGGCTTGTCCTGCATCTGAGCGAACATCATGGTGATGGCTCGCCTGGCGCACGGCTTCGAGTGATGATGCGCGGCGTTCGCGAGTTTCATTGCGAGATCAGCGAGAAAGGGTATCGCTACATGCGTCCAGGCTTGGACACCACCGAATGGGGCACGCTCGAGACTGTGGCGATAGATCCTTTTGGAAACATGCTCAGCTTCTGTGAACGAATCGAAACGGAAGCAAAGTCATCTGCTTCGTGAACGCAGGAAGCGCCGGGTCGTACACTGCTGAAGCAGCAGCGATTCTATCACGCGGCCGGGCAGCCAAATTAGCATTTTTGGCTATTGCATGCCTCTGACTTGTTCGAAAGGAAGCCATAAAAGCTGCCTCCCGGCAGCCAATTCAGCCTGCCCGAAGCTTGAGAAGACTCCTCACCAAAGAAAGCCTTCTCCGCGCCGCACACACAATGAAGCCGACTCTGACTGCACTCCTGTTCGCGGGTGCCAGCAGTGCCGTCGCCCATGCTCAGAGAATGATGGATTTCTCCGGGGCAACCACCCTGATCGACACGTTTAAGACGTTCGCCATGTATGCCGGAGAAGTCATCCGCCTCGGTGGCCTGATTTTTGCCGGAATTCGCATGATGACCGGGAGGTTTTAGGATGCCATTCCCGGCCTGTTCGGCGCGCTGTCCGGCGCCGGAGTTCTGGGTTGGGATCAGGTTGGATTGCTCGCTCACCGGACAACAGATGGGACGGTGAGCAACCATGACTAGGCGACGAGAACCGTTACCGATCAATCAGGCGCTTAACAGGCCACAGCTATAGGTAAATATTAAAAACGTTATTGCGTTTATTTACATTTATTTAGAGTCTATAGTTCTCATCCCATGGGAACTGCCCAGAGAACGCTTCTTCTCCTGTGCTTCTCCTTCTGTATGAGTACGTTGCCACAGAACAGCACTTGTGGATCCGAAGTCCATCACTCAGCACGCGATAATTTCTTAGATAAATCGCTTTACTGTAAATATTTCCTTGGTTTAGTATTCGTTTTGCTCGAAGAAGGTAGCCAGCAAATTCACTTTAATTGGGGAGTTACTGGGTGAGATCGATTGCAATCGGAGTGGTATTCGCACTGAGCTTCTGCTTTGCGCAGGATTCGAGTGACTTCAAACCCGCAAGTTCCAATGTTCTCGATGCACAGTATCCAAAAGTTGACAGCAATTCACGTGTCCTAGTTCGCATCATGGCACCAAATGCAAGCACGGTAAAACTTAATTTCTGGAGCGGCCCAAAGATGGACATGGTCAAGCAGGCGGATGGGTCTTGGACCGCAACGACTCCTCCCATGGCCCCGGGGCTCCATTACTACACCATCAATGTGGATGGGGCCGAGGTCAGCGATCCGGGCAGCACGGCCTACTTTGGCGGAGGTAAGTGGGCGAGCGCTGTCGAAGTGCCTGAGGCAGGAGCGGATTATTACCTGCCGCAGAATGTTCCTCATGGACAAGTGCGCGAAATTTGGTATCACTCCAGTGTGACAGGTAGTTGGCGCCATGCGCTTGTCTATCTGCACCCGGGTTATGACGCATCAAAGACGCGCTATCCAGTGCTCTATTTGCAACACGGCGGGGGTGAAGATGAAACAGGGTGGATCCGCCAGGGCAAAGCAAACTTTATCCTCGATAATCTAATTGCCAGCGGAAGCACGAAACCGATGATCGTGGTAATGGCGAACGGCTATGCCAGTCGCGCTGGTTATGTGGTTCCTGACCTGAGTGGAAAACCGTTCGGCTCTCCAGGGTTTCTAGAGGTGATGCAGGAGCGGATGGGTGCGTTTGAAGATGACATGACACAAGTGTTAATACCCTTTATTGACAAGACATTTCGCACCATAGCTGATCGGGACCATCGGGCCATGGCGGGCCTTTCGATGGGCGGCATGCAAACGTTTCAGGTTACGTTCAACCATCTTGATCTGTTCTCATACATCGGCGGCTTTAGCGGCGCGATGAATGTGTTTGCAAGAGGAAACAACAGCCTAGACCTAAACACTGCGTTTCACGGCGCAATGGCAGATCCATATGCGTTCGCAAAGCGCGTGCATCTGCTTTGGATCGGCGTGGGTACTGATGAACCGACGCGCATGAAAGAAGGGATCGAGGACCTACACGCATCTCTTGAGAAAGCTGGGATCCAGCATGTGTTTTATGAATCATCCGGTACCAGCCACGAGTGGCAGACATGGCGCCGGGATCTGAGAGAGTTCGCTCCGCGGCTGTTTCAGCCAGTCGGGCAACCATCATCCGTGGGCCATGGAAAGTAAAAGCCTCTCTCTAGCAATCGGAAACGGGATTTCCATCCATGCTTAACACGATCAAGTTTTGTCTTCTTTTTATCCTGATCTCTGGCCCTGGCCTGTTCGGTGCTGATTTCACCATGAGGGTGAACGACAAGAATTACCTGGACGCTCAGGGCTTCAGCGTATTTCTGTACGACAGTACATATCACCCAGTTTTCGTAGACCAGAAGAATGCGGCCTTAGAGATGATCCTTCACGACCAGCGCATCGCCACCAATGGCGATGTGCGACTGGTGCCGACCCCCGAGCAGTGGGACCTGGTAGCGACCCTTAAAAGAAGACATGCCGATAAGGCCAATAACCGCCTTACGGCAGATCTCGCGTTTCCGAGCTTTGATTTCAGCTATACATTGGAAGTCGCGGCGGAGCCAGGTGGTGTGAGGGTCAGTGTGAATCTGGACAAGCCGCTGCCGCAGAAGTTGGTTGGAAGAGCAGGTTTTAACCTGGAGTTCCTGCCTTCGATCTATATGGGAAAAGCCTACCTGGTGGACGGAACCAAGGCCGGCATCTTCCCTCGCACACCGAATGATCCCATGGTCAAGGTTTTGCCGCTGCCCGACGAGCCGAAAAAGGCATACTATCTGGAGGACTGGGACAGAGCAAAAGGATATATGCAGCCGCTGCCCTTTGCTGAAGGCACGAGCATTACCCTGGGAGTTGACGACGCGCTGGCCCGAGTCAAGGTTACGTCAGACACCACCGACCTTATGTTGTTTGACGGTCGTGACAGGGCGCAGAACGGTTGGTTTGTTTTGCGCTCGTTGATTCCTTCTGGCAAGACCGCAGGGGCCATCGTCTGGCATGTCCGACCGGACGTGATTCCGAACTGGACAAGGCCGCCGATGATTGCGCACAGCCAGGTTGGTTATGCACCAGATTTTTCCAAAGTTGCGGTGCTTGAGCTCGATCCGAAGTACAAGGGTCCAAAGACAGCCAAAGTTCTGCGCCTGACGGAAAACGGATCTTACAAGCAGGTTTTTGAGGGGCCGATTACGCCCGCAATGCCTTGGTTGCGCTATGTTTACTCAAAATTTGATTTCACCTCGGTCCGGGAGCCGGGTCTGTATGTCATCGAATATGCAGACCAGCGTACGGCACCCTTTCCAATTGCGAAGGATGTTTATGCGAACATCTGGCAGGACAGCCTGGACCATCACCTCGCCGAGCAGATGGACCACGTCTCGGTGCGCGAGGGTTACCATATGTGGCACGGCGCTTCGCATCTGGACGATGGGCGCATGGCGCCAGTGGTCGGCGAACAATTCGACGGATGGTATCAAGACAAGGCAACGGACGGGAAGTATAAGGGCGGCGACCACATCCCAGGAATGAACGTAGGCGGCTGGTACGATGCAGGCGACTTTGATTTGGAGGAACCTGCGCAGCTCAGCGTGATTCAGTCCTTAGCGCTGGCCTATCGTGAATTCCATCTCAAATATGACGAACTGACGGTGAACGAAGCTGCGCGAGAAGTTGAGATGCACCGCCCGGACGGTGTCCCCGATACGGTTGAACAAGTCAAGCACGGTGCGCTGTATATTCTGGCGCAGTTCCACAATATCGGCCACGCCATTCGCGGCACTCACGAACCAGATCTGCGCCAGTATACGCAGATTGGCGACGGAGCATCGAAGACCGATAACCGCATCTATGATCCAAAGCTCGGGCCAAATGAAGTCAAAGGCGACTTCTCCGGAAAGCCGGACGACCGCTGGATTTTCACGACGAACAATCCATTTTTCCAATGGAATGCTATTGCGGCTCTGGCCGCAGCCGCCGACGTGCTGAAAGGCTGGGACGACGCACTCGCTAAAGACTGCCTCGATACCGCGATCAAAGCGTGGAACGAGGAGAAGGCCCACCCTACGCAGTACCCGGCGCGTCTTACCGGGAGTGGAGTTCTTGCGGCGTCTCAGGGCGCGGTGTCTCATCCAGGACAGAGGAGCTCGGGCGCTTCGACAACTTCCGGCATGACAAGCGCACCGGCAACACCTCCCGCCGGTTTCGGCCCTCCCGGAGTCAATGTTGGACTTGATTGGGCGGCGGCCCTGGAATTAACTATAACCACCCATGGCGCTGAGCCCTATAAGTCCCGCGTGAGGGAGCTCTTTCCTCAGATGATCATGCCACAGCAGATGGACATGTATGGCTGGACCGCGGTCCGTGCGTTGCCTTATCTGGACACCAGCGCAAAAGAACAAATGCGGGAAGCAGTGAAGAACTATATGGCGAGTCTGGATAAGCAGCTGGATGCCACACCGTTCGGAGTGCCTCCCAGTCTGGGCACATGGGGCGGCTCAGGTGCCGTGGTAAACATGGCTATCCGGATGTACTTTCTGCACAAGGCATTTCCCGACCTTGTGGGCCCTGAATACACACTTCGAGCTATTAACTACATTCTTGGTACACATCCGGTGTCCAGCACTTCGTACGTAGCCGGTGTGGGCACGGTCTCAAAGATCAAGACCTACAGCAATAACCGAGCCGATAACTCCTACATTCCGGGCGCCGTGATTCCGGGATACATCATCATCAAGCCGGATTTTCCCGAGTGCATTGACGACTTCGGATTTCTCTGGTTCGAGGATGAAGCTGTGGTGGCCGAATCGGCAAGCTGGGTTATTGCCGGCAATGCTGCCGATGCGATCACGAAAGAAGCGAAGTAGTGCCAATGTACTGGTCCACAAAGGCCAGTGGCGCATTGCGGCCCACTTGGCCAGGACATCAGGCTGAGCAATACCATCTTTCACTGGCAGGTCCAGATACAGAGGACGTTCAGACGGGTTCTATATTCTTTCAAATGCATCCAAGACTCGCTGCCTGGGTATGGTTTAGATGAAGAAGATAAATAAATCCTTCGGGTCCTTCCACATCGTTCAAAACATCTCGTACATCAGATCCCTGCGGCAGAAGGGGATTCAGGACTTTGATAAGCTCACATTCGTCTGCAAACTGTCGTTCCGCAGCTCTGACTATCTGAGTTGGTCGCGTTGACCAACGTCGCGTCCGTACAATGTAGCTGCGGGTGCCGGTTCGCTCATCATAGGTACTCATTATATGGATAAGGTAACGTCGTTTTTGACTCGATACCTTCATCTATGTACTCCGCAATGTCGTGCAATTTTCTTCTTCTCAAAGCGCATGGTAAGAATGCGTAATAAAACTAACCGGTTATACCGCTGTACGATAATGCAAGGAAGATTAGCGGCAAGGCCGTAGGTCCCCATCACGAGGCATGCCCAAGTGGGATTCCAGGGAAAGAAGAGCGGGAAACAACATAACATACACCAGTGTGCGATCTCTGAGCGCCGGGTTTCAGTCACAAATCTGGCTAAATATCCCGTATGATGCGAGATAAGCTTTCGCTTTGGAAATCCCCCAAACCATGAAGACCCGTCAGGAAGTAGATGTTTCCACCGACGGATTGCTAAGCGGCCTGCGTAGAATTCACCGTTGTCTTCCCAGGCGCGACTAGCAGTGAGCCAACAATCCCGAGCAAATAACCGGTCTGGGAAATGTGTCACTGCGAATCCGATGGTTAACTGGAGTATTGGCCACCCTAGAATGTTTGCGGTATAGCCAATCAGCTTCATACTTGACGCCCTTTCCAAAGTGTTTTTCGACCAGTTGCCTGATTAATCATGGACATCCCGAACACGATGCAGTAATAAGCCAGAGGTATGGGATAGAGAAGACAAGTCAACAAATGATATTTACCCAGTTGCCGGGCAACCAGGTATAGTTGCAATGCCAAAACCAAGTAAACAACAACCAGTGACATGAGCTCTTGGCTTGAGTGGCCTATCACAAGAAGCGGGCAGAACCATAATGCTGAAATCCAATAGACCGACAAAAAAACAACTAGCTTGCTTGAATCTTTGGCCCCTTGAAGAAAAGCTTTCGACCAACTTCTTGTCATCTGTTGAAAACCTTTAGAAAACATCCTCATTTGAATCGTTCCTTGACCGACAAGAGGCACAATGTTTGCCTGCCTGCGGTGAAGCAAATGGGCAAGCCGAAGATTTTCAAGAACAAAACCTTTGACAGATTGATGCCCGCCAACCTCAAAGTACAGTTGTTTTGGAATCAGAAGGGATTGGCCAAATAGTCTCGGAGAAGAAAATACTCCGAAACTTCCGGCTCCCGCCGCCATGAGTAGATTGAAAATGATCGATAATTGCTCGTAAACAGCCGACACATTGTGGTAAGGCAGGATTGAAAGGACTGTCTTTGGATTAAACTGCAAACTCCATGTTGTAATGACTCGTTCAAGACCACCGGGAAGAAATGAGACATCGGCATCAAGAAACAAGAGCAGATCAGTTTTCGATTGTTTTGCACCTTGGTAACAGGCCCATGTCTTGCCCGTCCACCCATGCGGCAGAGCGTTGGAAGGTAGGACTCGCGCCCCAAAGCTTTTTGCGATGGCGGCAGTATTGTCTGTTGAAGCATCATCAATTACGAGAGTCTCCACAGGCTGCAGTCTTGATTGGGCAATGGAACCCAGCAGGATTGGCAGATTTGTGGCTTCATTGCGTGCTGGAATAATGATGGAAAATTCTGGAAAATCACAGTGAGCGACAGGGCCGCATTTTGGGACATGACGAAGCAGCAGGGCTCCGGCAAGAATGCCTGCTGCGCTAATTGCCGTCCAGATCATGACGCCAACCCATCTTCTTTTGCGATTGCATCTGCTACATGCTGTCCACTTAAAACAACCATGGGCATTCCACCCCCCGGATTTACGCTTCCACCAACAAAGTAGAGATTTTTGTATCTAGAACTTTTGCGAGGGGCTTTAAAGGCGAAGTTTTTTCGTCGGTCACATACAACTCCATATATGGATCCGCAATTCGATAAGTAGCGACGCTCGATATCCAACGGAGTCCAGAAGTCTTCTACGATGATGTGTTTGCGTAAATCCTTCAACCCCATACGTTCGAGCTTGTCCAGGCATATGTTTTTGAGCGCTGCATAATCTGAACTCGAATATGGCCGGCGCTCATCAAGATGAGGAATATGTGGCAGAATTTTCAAATTGTCACATCCTGCCGGCGCCTGTGATGGATCTGTGCGGGTAGGGGCCACAAGATAAATTGTTGGGTCATCCGGTAACTGTTTTTTCCTGAATACACGATGAAAATGTGCATGTTGATCCCGAGAGAAGAAAAAATTATGGTGCGCCAATTGTGGGTAAATGCGATCAAGTCCAAGATGCAGTACGATTCCAGAACAGGCAGGTTCAAAGCGCTGTAGCCGTTTCATCACATGAGATGGAACTTTAAGAAGTCGCCTCATTGCAGGTATGACTTCCATATTGGAGATGACATAATCTGCGGTCAGCGTATGTAAGTCACCAGATGGATCGCGATATTGAATTCCAACTGCGACACTCTTTTTCGTCTGGATCTGTTCCACTGTGTGCTCCAGACATACAGTGACTCCCAATTCCTTCATCCGGCAGTTCAGGGCATGCGCCAGCTGATAAAGACCACCCGAGATATACCACAGTCCAAATTCAAGTTGTATGTTGGGCATCAAATTCATGAACCCTGGTGAATCCAGCGCACTCGAACCAACATATTTAATAAAGTATTCGAATATGTCCCGCAGATATGCGTTACTCAGTCTTTGATAAATACTCCCCGACATGGTCCTGGAATAATCCAGATCTCTTGCATCCCGCAGACCGTAAAATTGAAGGAATTGCCAGAAATTATCCAACCCCTTCCGAAAATAGCCTCGCTCAAGAATGCGATATTGCTGACGAGAATATTTCAGAAACTCACAGTACTCCTCCCATGTGTGTGGTCCAAAGCGACTTAGCTCAGATTGCATCCTTTCAGGTTTTTCCCACAAGTTGAGTACAGTGCCATCTTCAAAAAAATTGCGCCATTGAGGATCAACGCGTTTTAGGTCTAGATAATCTTCCATACGTCGATTGCCATGATCAAAAAGTGGCCGAAACATCTGGGGCAAAGTAAAAATGGAAGGGCCGAGATCAAAACTAAATCCTTGGGTTTTAAGCAGGTTAAGTTTTCCGCCAACATGACCGTTTTTTTCAAAGACAGTAACCTGATAACCTCTCTGCGCAAGCATAATGGCTGCTGATACTCCACCCAGCCCAGCGCCGATGACAATGATCTCTTTTTTCATGGACGCACCAATCGAATCACTATGGTCATTCGCTGTTTCGTGACGAGAAATGAACAATCGTCAAATTTGGGAGGACCAAAATGAGTAGAAGGATTCTTCGAAACACCAACTGGCTCTTTGGGTATTCCAATCCAGTTGCGATCGAGCCTATGATTCCCGTTCAAATCTTCATACAAGGCGATCGCGTAGGTGCCTGGAGACAGAGCCAGGGTAAAATTCATTTGTGTAGTTCCTCGCGGAATTGAATAGAAACCGTGCTGGACTGCCCGGTTCCGATCGTCAGGAAATCCGTTGTGTGACGCAAATACGAGATATCCAAGATTCCCTTGTGCTTCAGATGTGAGTTGAGCAATAACGGTCAACTGTGTCTTTGAAAACTCTTGTGCCGTTAGGAATGGATGCAAAACTATCATAAGCAGACACGCTACAAACATCTGTGAAGTGTTACGAAGAAAACCAGCGATGTCATGGCGTATTCGCATGAGAAATGAAAGTTGACGCATAGTGTGTGCGCGGTATGGAAACCAATTCCTTTCACGTGTGCGGTGGGTGTATGTTTTCATGATGCTTTTGCAACGCGAAAAAGTAAGAAGCCCTTCAGGACCGCGATATCGCCCGTATCCGCTCAGGCCGTTACCACCAAAAGGCATGTACGGATTCGCTATGGCCCGCACAACATCATTGATCATGCAGCTTCCTGCACTCATTTGAGTAGCGACTCTATCAGCCCGAGCGCGATCTTTGGTCCAGATACTGCTGCTTAAAGCAAACGGATTAGAATTGGCTAGCTGTATGGCCTCATCTTCACTCGTAAAGGAGCCAACGCACAGCACAGGGCCAAAAGACTCTTCGGTAAGCAAGGTCGATGCAGAAGAAACATTTGCAAGGACGACTGGTTGATCAAGTGCCTCAACGAGATCCTGCGGCCAAATAAGTTGAGCACCGCGACTCAGCGCATCCTCGACCTGTAATCGAAGGTGCTTTCTGTCAATCTCAGGCATGGGTAGAAAATCACACTCGTTCCCAGTACAGCCAATACGCAAATCTTTGATCCGGTCTCGGATCCTGATAAGGAAATCCGCGTAGATTGAAGCCTCCACATAAACCCGCTTTACAGCTACACAAAGCCTGCCGGTATTCGTGAATGCCCCATATGTTATGCCCTCTATTGCACGCTGAATGTCACAGTCAGCGAAAACAATGCTTGCGTCTTTTCCTCCTAATTCGAATACCCCAGGAATTAAGTGCTTGGCTGCTTGTTGGGCCACCGTTCGGCCGTTGCAGCTGCTTCCAGTAAAGAAGATAAAATCGGGTTTTCCCTCCACGAAAGCGGAGGCTTCTTCTGGCTTTACGCTACATATCTGAACAAGTCCCGATGGCAGTCCAACCTTAACAAAAAGCTGTGAAAGCAAGGCTGATGTCCGCGGAGTCCGGTCAGACAGCTTTAAAATCACCGCGTTTCCTGTCGCCAGAGCAGTGACAGCTGGTACGAGCGAAAGCTGGAGAGGATAGTTGGATGGCGCAAAAATTAGTACGACCCCATAAGGCTCATAACGTAGTTCAAACTGCGTACCGGAGAAAAAGAACCGTGGCTTTGATAGAGCACGTGGTCTTAGAATTCGGGGTGCGTTGCGTTCCACAAAGCGCAAATACTCAAGGGTGACAAATATATCTCCGGCAAGTGCATCCAGGGGATGCTTGTTACATTCTTCAGCAATGAGATGAGAAATCACGTCGCATTCTTTTGCGAGAATATGCCGAAGCTTCGTGAGATAACTACAGCGCACTGGAACCGGTAATCCGGCCCATTCAGGCTGATTGGCGCGAGCCTCAATAGTCATGGTGTGTGCGGTTGTTGTCTTCATACAAGCGCCATTTGAAAGTGTGTCGCCTTTGGGTATGCGACCCCACTATCACGACAGATCAAATTGGACGAAATCCTTGCAGATTCAAAGATAGTTGGCAGCCCGCTACCAGGATGTGTTCCGCCGCCGACCAGATAACAGTTCTCGAATAATTGAAATCGATTGTGAGGACGAAAATAGAGCATCTGGCTCCAACTGTGCGCCATGTTGAATGTAGCGCCAAGAAAAACTGAATACTGCTTCTCCCAATCTTCCGGTGTAATGATCAGTTCAGTTTGAATGTGTCGCTCGATGTCTCCGAATGAAGTACGTTCACGCAGGATTCGAAGTATGCTTGAACGACACTTCTGTTTGTGGCGGGACCAATCAATATTGCTGGTGTTATTCGCTACCGGGGCCAGAATGTATAGAGCACTGTGACCAGGTGGTGCTACGGAAGGATCAGTTACAACCGAGTTCCGAACATATACGGACATATCTTCAAAGTCTTCTCTTCCTCGTGCGATCGCTTCCAAGTTCTGTCTGTAATTGTTCGCAAAAATGATGCTGTGATGTGGTGCTGTATAAGAACGATCCAGACCCAGATACATCATGAATGTTGAGCAGGAAAAGCGTCGGCGACGCAGAGCTTGGGGGCTATAACGGCCTAACAGTGATGCGTCAAAAAGTGTGCTCATGGCATGACCAAAATCAGCATTGATGACAACGTAATCACTTTCAACTTTTTCGCCATCTTCCAGTTCGACGCCGCGGGCCCGCCGTCCGTCAAGCAGAATTCGCTTTACAGGTGTCCCGGTGTAGATGTCAGAGCCTTCTTCTCTAATTACTCGGGCGAAAGCATCTGCTATGCGGCAAAGACCACCCATGACGTGATAGACACCATGAGCGTGCTCCGTGTACGGAATCATCGTGAATAATCCGGGACATTCCCAGGGAGACATGCCCAGATACTTTGACTGAAAAGTAAATGCCAAGCGCAATTGCTCTGAAGTGAAATAGTTTGCCAATACATCATGGAGAGATCTGCCCGCAGCTATATATGGAGTGGCAGCAATTAGAGTGGGACTGATAAGGCTAGTCCATGTACCGTAGGGCTTCTGAAGGCAAGGATATAACTTCGCGAAGCGTCGACCCTCTTTCGTCAAAAAGTTGTCAAAGTGTTGGCCTTCACCCGGAAAATGCTTTTCAATCTCTTTCTTCATCGCTTCCGGGTGAGAACGAGCAAGAAGTGTTTTGTCAGGAAAGTTCAGCGCATACATTGGATCCAGCCGCCTGAACTCGAGATATTGCTGTGATGTGCGCCCGCCCTCTATAAAAAGCTCGTCCAGGAGAAACTTCATCATAAGAAATGTGGGGCCGAGGTCGAAGCGATATGGTCCCAGGCGAACCTCAGCGCTGCGGCCACCGATCACAGTCTGTTTTTCAAAAAGCTGAACGTTAAAACCACGCTGCGCCAAGAGCATGGCTGCCGCAAGACCGCCAGGGCCGCCTCCGACAATAACAACCCGCCGCTTTGAAGTAGATGCCATACTTATAAGCTAGGCGTACCTACTGGAAATTGATCTGATTCAAAGAGTGAAAAGTAGGATTTGTTGCTTGGGATGCAAAGCAGACCGCTTTTGTTTGCGCAGAAAGAAAAGTGATCCGACCATGGCTGTCAGACTATAGGGTGTTCCTTAAGTCCTAGATGTGACCACGAGTGCTGTACATGCAGACTTTTTTACGCTCCGGTAAGAGTGCCTTTGTATCGCATCGAAGTAGATAGCGTCTCCTGCCCCTAGGCGAAACTTGTCTACTCCTATGCCAATCTCCAGATGCCCTTTTATCAGATAGAGGAATTCAATCCCGGGGTGTGCGTGCGAGGGGACCTTATCTTCGGGGAGGTAATGGAAATGCCCAAGATAACAGTTCAGCTTACGTTCGTTTGCGCGGAAATCCAATATTTCAAAATGCCAGGGAACGAGCGGTGCTTCCGGATCAGAGGGAAAGAGTTTGCGTTCGCTTCTACGAGTAATGGCAACAATATGCCGTTTGCGAGGATCGGTGAAAAAGTAATCGAGTCCCACATTAAATACGAGGGCGATTCGCACAAGTGTTGGCAGAGTTGGCATAAGCCTTCCATTTTCCAGACGTGAAAGCATTGCAGGTGAAAGGCCTGTATGCTGTGCTAGCTGCTTTAATCCCATACTTCGGCGAAGCCGCAATGTCCGCAGTTTATCTGCGATCGCGTAAGGCCGAATGGATTCCTCAACGACAGTAGGATCAGCAGTACCAGCGGAACCTGTACGTCTTTTTCTCAAGGGCACTCCAGCGGTTGGCGTGAGACAACGCAATTTTACTATTGAGCAATAACAATTGCAGATAGCGCAATCGAACTGGTGTACTTTAACAATTAAGCCCCCTCTGCAGCAATGACCAGGAGTCAACGTGCACAAGAAGCTGTACAGCGAGCAGCAGATGTCCGCCGTAGCTTTAACCGCATAGAAACGGTGACAACACAACATAGATTACAAGCTGGATGTGGGCAAGCCACCTGTAATATGCGGAACAAGCAGCACGCCAGGCTGATTGCCAAAAGCAGCTGACTCGCAAGTGGCTGGATAGATTTGCGCAAACTGCTGTGTGTCACTAGCATCTCTGCGCTTGCAAAAACGGAGTAGACCACCCATTTCCCCAGGGGAAGTTTTTCAACACGAGATTACTAGGCTAAGAGTCGCCAGCAAACACTTCAGCTTCGCGTTCTCCGCCTCAAGCTCATTCAGGCGCTTGGCCTGATTCACCTTCAGACTGCCATAATCCTTGCACCAGCGGCAGTGGGTTTGCTCAGCGATGCCGGCTTCGCGACTTGCCACCGAGACCTACAGCAATAACCGAGCCGATAACTCCTACATTCCGGGCGCCGTGATTCCGGGATACATCATCATCAAGCCGGATTTTCCCGAGTGCATTGACGACTTCGGATTTCTCTGGTTCGAGGATGAAGCTGTGGTGGCCGAATCGGCAAGCTGGGTTATTGCCGGCAATGCTGCCGATGCGATCACGAAAGAAGCGAAGCAGTGCCCGGAAAAAGTGATTCGGCGCCTCAATGTGCGCCGAATGCTTTTGCCGACTTTGCCCCTACTCCTACTGTACTTCGCTCATGGACGGCGAAAACCAGAACGCGACGAAATCCCCGGCCTACATATTTAACCGAGTACTTAAGCCTATAGTTCGGTGATGCCACAGCAGCAGGCATTCTGAAAAATATCATGACGGGTGTTTTGTGGCAGTGATCGAGGAGAAAATCATTGGCACCTCTCCTCAAAGCAAAGGTTCCGACTGAAGAACGGGAGCACGTGGTTCTGAAAGCGGTCTGCCACAGCGCTGGTATGAGTGCCGTGATAGATTTCAAAGCTGTTTGCGATTCCATAGTTATCAAGAACTTCGTGCAGCTTGCCTGCATCCAAGCGCAAGCCATCCTGGTCACCGACGTCCATAGCGATGGCGCGATAGCGGCGAAGATTGCCAATGTACTGGTCCACGAAGGCCAGTGGCGCATTTGCGGCCCACTTGGCCAGGACATCAGGCTGAGCAACACCATCCTTCACTGGCAGGTCCAGATACAGAGGAGGTCTTTTCGGGTCAGGAGACCATGCGGCCGCGGTGGCAAACTGCGCGCGCACCAAGAAGGGAAGGTTGGCCGTATCGGCAGGTGTTTTTACAGATTCCACTTGCTTTTCAAATTCAGGATTGGAAGGGCCAGCAAGCCGCGCAGAAAGGCAGCATGGACTCATGATATAGAGACTTCCAAAGACATCGGGATGCTTCATGCCAATGCGGGTTGCGCCATATCCACCCATAGAGTGGCCGACCAACCCACGCGCCATGCGATTGGGAATCGTGCGATAGTGGGCGTCTATGTAGGAGACCAGATCGTGCGCGATGAAGTCCTCAAAGTCTCCCGTGGTGACGGAGCTGGAGTACATCGATCCACCATAGACTGTTTTCGAATCAGGAAGCACGATGATCATCTCTTGTGCGCCCTGCGCAAAGGCCCCTTCGATTGTTTGCGGCACGTGAATTTCTCGCGTCCACTGCTCAGCTCCTATGGAATAACCATGCAGCGCATAGACCACCGGATATCTCCGATGGCGATCTTTTTGGTAACTGGGGGGCAGAAAGACCAACACTTCGCGGTCCACAGCTTCACCCTCCAAGTTACCTTCCAGTGACGTTCCATGTACTTTTATGTGCTCCATGGTAATGGGTTTGGCATGGGGGATCACAGGAGGCACTTCTGTTTCAACCTGCGCCGTAAGGTTTGCCCCTTGGGCCGCGGTCATGACGCAGACAAGCAGAAATTTCATTTTCATGAGAGTCATCCTTTAATGAAGGCCTCAAGCCATATACACGACAAATCGCGATGGGTACTCCGGACGCCGGATCGCGATGTTATCAGGTACCGCTTTTGGCGCTCGTTTTTCAAGTTCATCCTCCAGTATTTCTACCCGACAAAAGCGAAAGATTGACAGATGTACTGTTCTGTGATTATCGTGTATGGCGGTGATTAAATCAATTTAGTAAATCGAGTTAGCGAAGCCTTGATTTAGGAGGAAAACGTTATGATGCAGCCCATTTCCAGGCAGGCCAGAATCCTTAGGGTGCTAAGCATGACGAACAGGATTTTTATCGCCTGTTTGTTGCTGACCGTGGGTTTCCGCGCAACTGGACAGACGTCGGCCACAGCAACCATTGTGGGAACGGTCACGGACCCATCCGGATCGGCCATTCCCAATGCCGTTATCACGGCAACGGACACTGCAACAGGCATTATGCACAACGCCACCTCGAATGAGACAGGGCAATATGTACTTCCTGCCCTGCAGATTGGCACTTATGACTTAAAGGTAGAAGCGCCGGGATTTAAGGCGGAAACAAAAAACGGCATCGTCCTCAACGTAGGCGATCGCGCCCGTGAAAATTTTGCCCTCCAAATTGGTGCCACTCAGGAAACGATTACTGTATCTGCTGCCGGAATTAAACTGCAAACCGATTCTGGAGAAGTGAGTAATGTCATTTCCGGTAAGCAGATCACGCAATTGGAATCGAATGGCCGCAGCCTGTATTCGCTCATGAACCTCACGACAGGATCATCGAGTCTTCAGTCAGACTTTCAGGTTCCTACGCCGATGGGGGGCGATTCCAACGTTAGCTTTAATGGAATGCGCACGAGCCACAATCTTTTTTTGCTGGATGGCGGCGAGATTGACGATCGCGGGGGCGGCGGCAGTGCAATTGTCATGCCTTCAGAAGATGCGTTGGCAGAGTTCCGACAGCTTACCTCGAACTACAGTGCGCAGTATGGACTTTCCTCCGCTGCGACGATCAGCACAGTGATTAAGTCGGGCACCCGAAACTTTCATCTATCAGGATGGTGGTTCGGGCGCAATGACGCTTTTGATGCGCGCAATTATTTCAATCCGCAGTACAACGCCAACGGCTCGCATAATGAGGTGGCAAAGCTTCGGTTCAACCTCTGGGGATTCAACGTAGGAGGCCCGGTTGCGCTGCATGGAGGAGGAAATCCGAAGACCTTCTTCTTCTACAACATGGAATGGCGCAGTCTGATCCAGGGCAACAACTTTAACGTAGGCGTACCATTTACCTCCACGTATGGAGGCAATCTGGCGCAGGCCATCAACTCGGGTATTGTGACGAGCGTGCATACGCCGTTCAACTGCCAGGTGTCCCAGGAAGTCGCCAACAAGTTTGCCGCTGCAGGTCAAACTCTTAGTCAATGCGGTCCGGGAGGAACGACCGATACATCCAAAGGCGCAACGCTAAATTACTTCACGAACAACACGATTCCTGCTAGTCTGCTCGATCCCAATGCACAGGCATTGTTGAAGGCTGGCATCTTTCCTGCGCCGAACTCCGGAGCACGCTTTGTAGGACCGGCGAATGCGCCAACAAATGTACGCGAGGAAATTGTCCGCATCGACCATACCTTTACGCAGAAATTCTCGATTTTCGGCCATTACATCGCAGAACAGGTTTCGCAGACCGATATTCCAACGCGCTGGAGTAGCGCCAATCTGCCCACGGTGGGTGATACCTTTGGCAATCCTTCTTACAGCGCTGTTGTGGGTGCGACATACGCAATCAACAGCCATATGCTGAATGAGGCGAGGTTTACTTATGGCGGAAACAGGATTAACATTCTGCCGCTGGGGCTGAGCAACGTTTCCGGATTCCAGCAAAACCGCATCTTCAACGGACCGGTCAGCGTGACCCCAACCATCAGCCTTGGGAGCCAGACCGGTGCTACCTACAATAACAACTGGGAGCCATGGCAAAACACCGCCGATTCCTACGGGATTTCTGATGATTTTTCATGGACGCAGGGAGGTCATCAGTTCAAGGTTGGAGGAAGCTGGCTTTATTTCCTCAAGGCCCAGCCTCTTCAAGTTTCTCCCCAGGGAAGCTTCACTTTCAACGGCGCATTTACAGGTTATGACTTTGCTGATTTCCTGCTTGGTTTGACACAAAGCTATAGTGAAGCTGCGCTGAAGGACACACGGCACTGGAACAGTATGTCTTATGCGTTGTATTTCCAAGATGACTGGCGCGCAACCTCACGGCTCACGCTCAATCTCGGGTTGCGCTGGGACGGAATTCCGCATACCTATGAAGCCAACAAACAACATGCGAACTTTTACCCAAATCTGTATGATCCGTCAAAGACGCCGATCTTTTATCCGGGAAGCAACGATAATCAGATAGCGCTCAATAGCCCAGGGCTTGGTACCAGCCCCAACCCCATTCTGCAGGGATACGAGTTTTATCTGAATGGTATGGGAATTGGTGGAGTAACACCCGGTGTTCCCCGTGGGCTTGTAAAAAATCATTGGCTTGCCTTTGGCCCACGCATTGGGTTTGCCTATGATGCGACCGGTACGGGCAACACGGTATTCCGCGGCGGATTTGGCATTATGTATGAGCGCATCCAAGGCAACGATATGTATCAGTCCGGTGCGAACGTGCCCTTTAGTTCTAATGTAACGCTCAACAATGTCTCTCTCTCTGACCCACACTTAAACATTGCGAACGGCAGCGTGATCAATGCCCAGCAACTTCCGGTGGTTGTTCCCACCATCACGGCATTGAATTCCGACAAATACCGTCTGCCCATGAGCATGCAGTACAGTCTCGGCATCCAGCATGCGCTAGCGCCGCAGGCGGTACTAAATGTTTCTTATGTAGGAAACGTGAACCGATTCCAGAGCGATGCTGCGAATATCAACCTTCCTGCCTTCAGTTCGCTTGCCTGCTTAGTAGGGGGAGTAAACTGTCCGAGCACCAAGCCAACCTATAACAGCTCGCTTCCTTATCTCGGATATCATTCCATCCTGATGGACCAAAACGAGGCAAACTCCAACTATAACTCTTTGCAGGTATCGCTCAATTCCAACTTCAGAATGGGGCTGCAACTGCAACTAGGCTATACCTATTCCAAAGCCATGGACGCCACTACGGGCACTGGCGGCGACGGCTTTGATCTGGACCAAGTTTCAAATCCCTATATAGGGTGGACCTACGACATGGGACCGTCCATTTTCGATCGCACCCATGTCGGCTTTGCTGATTTTATCTATGACATGCCCTTCTTCCGCAATTCGTCGAATTCCTTCTTGAAGTCTACGATTGGAGGATGGCAGCTGTCCGGCATCGTCAACATGATGACGGGCGCTCCTCTCAACCTTGGAGTGAACAATGGTGGCAATGTGTCGAACAACATCTGCAATGTCGTTCCAAACTGTTCCATCAGACCTAATGTGAACGGGCGCATTACTTATCCCAAGTCAAAGGCCACTCTGTCCAGCGGCAACAACACCGTTCTTTGGTTTGACCCGACGCCGTTTTCGGCCGCGATTCTGCCGGGCACTTCCAGTATCGGGACCTTCGGAAATTTGAGTCACAACGCATTACGCGGGCCAGGGCGCGACAACTGGAATCTGGCCCTCTTTAAGCAGTTTCCATTGTGGCGCGAACAGCAGCACATTGAATTGCGTGCGGAAAGCTATAACGTCTTCAATCACACCCAGTTTTCTGCAAACACTGTTGGCGGAGGGGCCAGCGGTGGTATTAGCAGCTCAGTGAATGGTACCGACTTCGGCAAGATCAATTCAGCCTATGATCCGAGAGTCTTCCAGTTCGGTGCCAAGATCATCTGGTAGTCGTAGTAAGCCTCCTGCTTATACCCTGCTTCTCGCCAACAAGCGAGAAGCAGGCTTTTTATGATTGGTTACATGCATCGTGAGAAACTGATTTTCTTGACACCATTCATTCTCGCTCTTTGGATGGGGGCTCAGATAGTGAGCTCAGACGCAAAGAGAGCCATGGAACTGAAAGCTCAGGGAAAACTCACCGAATCCGCTGACGTATGGCGCGCAATCATAAGATCCAATCCGAACGATGCTGAGGCCTACGCCAGTCTTGGTCTTGTACTGTCAGAGGAGGGCCAATATGCTGAAGCAGTTTCTGCATATCATCGAGCCCTGGCAATCAAACCAACGCTGCGTATTCTACAACTTAATCTTGGGCTTGCTGAATTCAAACAGGGGCATTTTGAATCTGCTATACCACCGTTGCGTGCTGCGCAAGCGGCAGATCCACATAGCCTGCAGATCCGCGTACTGCTGGGGATGAGCTATTATGGCTCTGAGCAATTTGCAAAAGCTACCGAACAATTGGCTGCCGCGGTAAAAGCCGATCCAGAAAATCTGGAACTGCGGCAGGTGCTGGCTCAAAGTTGCCTCTTCGCTAAAAAATACTCCTGCGCGCTTGAGGAATTCCGGAAAATTCTTCAGCAAAAACCGGATTCGGCAGCGGTACATGTTCTGTATGGAGAAGCTTTGGATGGCCTTGACCGTACCCCGGAGGCCATTACAGAATTTCAGGCGGCCGCTCAGGCCGCTCCGCAGCAACCCGATGTTCATTTCGGACTAGGGTTTCTTTACTGGAAAATGTTTCAGTTTGAGAAGGCCAGAGAAGAATTTGAGGAGGAACTGGCCCGTTATCCCGATCAGGCCCAGGCACTGGCGTATCTGGGTGACGTGGAATATAAGACTGGCAATCTAAAGAGGTCCCTGGAGCTGCTGCAAAAGGCGTTGCATCTGCGGAACAATATCCGTATTGCTTATCTCGATATTGGGGCCATCCTAACGCAAGAACACCGCTATCCAGAGGCAATTCAGGCCTTGAAGCGCGCCGTGGACCTGGACCCTACACAGCCAGAGGCTTATTTTCTGCTGGGACGCGCGTATCAGGCTTCAGGGAATAGGCCGGAGGCGGAGAAACTATATGCAAAAACCAAAACACTACAGAAAGGACAAGTTGACAAGTTGGCTTCGCAGCTATTTCCCCAAGAGGCACCGTTTCCGCCAAAATCTAAGTAAAGTTATCTCTGGTCCGGAGTGGGACGCTCATGATGGTGGTTTTTCGAGCAGGTTTTTGAGGGGAGTTTTGCGAAATGGTATGTGGATGGGTGTCTCGGAATCTCTTTCCTCTGTTATCTGAAGAGAGTACGCCCGGCGGCCCCAGACGTTTGCGATGCTGGTGTGAATTTAGCAGGGCGAAGAAGGCGGCCAGCAGCCACTGATGATTTGTCTTCAACCCGCAATCAGGCATTTTCCCCTTGCGCACTGCCGCAATGCGCGGACTCCGCTGTAATGGGATCGTACAATCACTGATGCGCAACGTGTAGCTCGAAGGCATGACAACACGCTAATACCTAGCTCAAGCGCTTTAAGCGCCGGATGAAGGTTAGCGGATCGCTATTCCGTATAGAAGTTCATCCATATTGGTGAAGCGCCCAATCGCGCCACAGATTGGTCGAGCTCCTTGGAGTTTTATGCCAACAGGACAGAGGCTCCATCAACAATGAAATGGGCAATGATGTTGATCCAGAGATTTCTTCGCCAAACATAAAGAAGTGTTAAAAGCAAACCTCCGAACCCCGCGATGAGCACGTGCGACCACCCCCATGTGGTGATGTGCTCCAAAGTGAACACTATCCAGGAGAGTGCGCTTGCGATGCGCAGGCTTCCAAAAACTTCACGGCCTCGTTCGATAGCGAACCCTCGAAAAATTACTTCCTCCCCAATGGCTGCTCGGACTACGGAGATGAGTCGCCACCAGAATGGGGTAGCGATCAACTGATTTACTTGCGAGCTTTCGGACAAATGCATGGCGGGAAGCACGCCGTAGTAAATTCCGGCAAATCCGGCAATCATTACAATCCCTGCACCGAGACCGATCAGCAAATCCTGCAAACTGACATTCCGAAACCCGATCGAACTCAGCGAACGGAGTTCTACGTATTGAACGTAAAAGAGAACTGAGAGGGTGAGAATCCACCAGATGATCTCGTAGCCAACAAGGTGACCTACTCCAGCGAATTCGTTTTCCCACTTCGACAACGGCAGGCCCGGGATCGTCAGAATAAGCAAAAGTGCAACTATCGTCGGTGCAGATCGCTGGTCTGTTCTGAGCATTTTTGCTACGCCTTACTCGTCGGCACGATTGTGTCGAGGGTTTGCAGCCACGCGGAAACCGCACGATTTACACGCAGGCGGTCTTGCGTTGCGCACAGATCCAGTAAGAAACCGCGAAAACCAGCGAGTACCGTGGTCGCAACCAACATCGCCTCGCGGCGTTGATAGCCGTCTTCCCGTAACTGCTTCACGGTAAACTCAAGCCAGTCGTCGACGGCGGACGCGAGAAATTCCTTGTACAGCAGAGGCTGTCTCAGGGCGATTCCATAAAGCTCAAAGAACAAGCGCACTTGCGGCTCAAAGTTCGGAGAACTCAAAATCTTCCACATCTCGCCGCACGCCTCAGCTAATGTCTTGGTCCGTATTTGAGCGAAAAGCGCCCCTTGCTGTTGCCTCATGTCGGCCAGGACGGATATGACAAGATTTTCTTTCGAATCAAAATGATAGAGCAAAGCGCGGGGGCTCGATCCGACGGCTTTCGCTAATGGTCGAAGGGATAGATCTGTGATCCCGTGCTCGATCAAATATTGGAGAATAGCTGCGCGCAGTTCTACCGGGCGCTCTTCGTCGACTGGACGGCTCATCCATTCAAAATACATTATTGAAACGATTGTTTCAAGTAAATGAACATCATGGTGACGTCAAGCAGCTTGTGTAAATATTTGGAGGGTGCGGGTTTTCATTCCAGATTGAATCTCTGGAAGATGGAGTAGATGATGCGGTCCACGGACTGCACATTGACGAAACAGACCATGGGTCGAGTACGGCGTCGGACTTCCACGAAGCAGCGTTCGATGACATTGGTGGTGGGCAGCTTGCGCCACAGGTGCTTGGGAAAACGGTAGAAGGCCAGTAGGTCGGGCAGATCGCGTTCCAGTTGCCGCACCATGGTGGGATACTCACGACGCCAGCGGCGGCAGAAGATGCGTGCGGCAGCTTCGGTCTGCCGTCTTCCCTCGGCCAGATAGATGGCCTGGGCATCGGCTTTGACGGCGTCGTGGTCGCGCTTGCGGACCTTGTCCAAGATGTTGCGCATCTTGTGCACCCAGCAGCGCTGATGGGCCACGCGCGGATACACGGTCTGGATGGCGGCAGCCAATCCGGGGCAGCCGTCGGTGACGATCAGCAGCAGCTTGTCGCCCTTCAGACCGCGCCGGTAGAGATCCTCAAGCAACGCCTCCCAGTGAGCCTGACCCTCCCCCTGGGTGCGCAGAAAGGCCAGTAACTTGCGCCTTTTATCCTGCCGCACCCCATAAGCCACCAGCATTTGCACGCACTGGCGTTTGCTCCAGATCGCCCCAGAAGCTCTCCTTCAGGTTGGTCAAGAACTGCTGAAATTGCTCGGTGATCGATACAATCTTCGCCATGGGTGTAAGGCTCCTTTTCAGGTTCGGCTTTAGCTCGTCAGGCCAAAGCCACCTTACACCCTCCTGCCTTTTACACAATCGAAGTTACGTCTCCACAGGCAGTTGCTCAGTTGACGAAATCCCCCCGGCCAGATAAGTGTCAAGGGATTGTCCTCTTAGGGTGGAGTAAACGCGCACTTCTCGATGAACTCGTTCAAAGAACAGATTGCTCAAATAGAAAAACGCGCCTACCAACCCTATGAAGACAACCGCATACCCTAGCCGCTTTGCGGGAGTGAATCCACTGATCAAGGGTTGATTATCCGAAGAAAGCATCGCCGCATGTCCCAACAGCAGCAACGACACCTGCGACAAGCAGTATTCCTGTTGGCGCGGCAAACACCAAGCCGCCTACGGTCGCGCCGCATGCAAGCCCAGCCCAAAATTTGCTGCCACCGACCAGGAATGATGCCGCGTGCGGAGCAGCTTGAAAGACCTGTTGGTGAACCAAGAAGTTCATCGTCACGCCCAGAACGAAAAGAAACATGCTTACACGAAGAATTTTCGCCTTCATGGGTTCTCCTGCAGTTTGTTGAACAACAACGGTTTGACACGTGCACATTCGCTCTCGTGAGTGACACAAGAGTGTATCTTCTAGCGAAGACTAGACCGCAAAGAGAGAGAATTGCGTGTTTGGGCTAAACAGATAGATAAGAGGAAATAAGATACGCAGACGACTAAACTTTCTTCTTATCGATAAGTCTGAACAATACTGCATGAGACAATCACTTGAACTTCGTCATCCTTGCTACTTCGGAAGTTTGGCGACTGCCACACCCCAGACAGATGTTGCAAACGTTATCGCATTGGGCGAATTGTAGCATGAGTTTCACGGGCGCTGTCAATAACGCTCAATCT
Source organism: Pseudacidobacterium ailaaui (assembly GCF_000688455.1). Classification (NCBI taxonomy): domain Bacteria; kingdom Pseudomonadati; phylum Acidobacteriota; class Terriglobia; order Terriglobales; family Acidobacteriaceae; genus Pseudacidobacterium; species Pseudacidobacterium ailaaui. The sequence continues at coordinate 2,964,023 of NZ_JIAL01000001.1, read as the reverse complement.
CCCGTGACAGTACAGAGATGAGAAGTGTGACATTGGGCCATTGAGAGTTACTTAAGGCGACAAATTTTCGATCTGGTTTTCAAATCGGCAAAGCCTGATCTTTGCGGATTCCTTGTATTCCCCGTCGAGAGCATTGATGTAAACCTGCGCCACGTCAGAGTTTTCCGGAAAAGCTCCGAACATTACCAAGAAGAGCAGCGCATAGCGGCTGTCTTTACATGTTGGAATCACGACTTCAGGCCCATGCCGTTGCACGAATTGGAACCGCTCTTGGTACATATCATGGCAAATGCTTCGGAGGTCTATACCGATCTGGCACCGGTTCTGTTCATCACGAGCCAACAGCTCGGCGAAAGATATCGAACGCATTTCGGGAAAATTGACGCCATATTCCTTGATTTGCCCGTCGCGGGTTTCCACTACATAATCCGGCTGGAACGCTTCGATCAAACCATTGATCATCGTCTTGGCAGAGAGCTTGTTGCAGTAGTCCCGACAAACAACGATGACCGCACTTCCTTGTACAAAAAGCCGCCGGTCGTATTGAAGCGACCCGCGGGTTTTTAACGAAAACGCACCTACCAAGTGCGTGCCGTCATCTATAATCCAAATCGACTGGTTAGCTCTGGTTAGCTAAATGTCGTAGGTGCGACCGGCTCAGGTCAACCTGGAAAAGTGGCCTTACAATTCTTGATCATGCACGCTGAGCTAAAGCAAACCCTCGTTGATCGCTATCCCGATCTCTTGGACCTTGAGGCCGGGCCTTGGAGGCCAGGCATGAGCTTTACCTATCGCGTCGGCGCGGATGGCTGGTTTGATCTTCTGGATCGTCTCTTTCAGAAGATCGCTACTCTTCGGATTGGATGCCGAATCACTGCCGTTAAGGAAAAGATGGGCCAACTTCGAATATCATGCAACAACGCCGATGACCAAGTTCTCTCATGGATCGAAGAGGCCCGTGTTGAATCAGCGCGGACTTGCCAGGTCTGTGGAGGACTAGGAACGTTTCGCATCTTGCCTGGGCACCTCGCCGCGACGCTCTGTGAAGCAGATGCGGAACGGCTTAGCAAACCCATACGTCAGCGTCAGGTCTTAGAAGCGTAATCACTCCTGATTCGCTCTTGCACGAATTGCGCAACCCTGATGTTGATCGCTCACGCGTTCCAAAGTGCCTTCGCTTCGAAACGTGGCCTGGCAATCAGACGACTGATGAACAATTCGAAGTTCGCTCTGTTCAGCACTGCCAAGCTCCCCAGCACTCTCGGAGCAGGGTACGATGTTGCTCGAAAGCAGCAAAAAGGGCGCTGAGAACTCTCAGCGCCCTTCCGCACCCTCGCGGGGTAAAACTCAACTTGTCACTGTCCCATAAACCTTGTATTTTCTTTGATTTATGGCGGGGACGACGGGGCTCGAACCCGCGACCTCTGCCGTGACAGGGCAGCATTCTAACCAACTGAACTACGTCCCCACTGATGACCTGCATTACCGGGTACGGCAGCGCAAGTTTATCCCTTGAGTTGTTCACTCAATAAATCCATTGTAGCAGATACAACACGAGTTACGGACGACATCGATAACAAATTTGTTGAGGAAAACAGAGACGATATCGACACAAATCTGATGGTTCCTTAACCCAAAACTTTTCTCTGCTCTGCCAGCAACTGCTCGATTCCCTGCTGTGCATATTGCATCATTTCCAGCATCCGCTCCCGGGCAAAAGGAGTACGCTCTGCCGTTGCCTGCACCTCCACCAGGCCGCCGTCTTCCGTCATGACCACATTCATGTCTACTTCCGCCTGTGAATCCTCTTCATAGGCCAAATCCAGCAAAGTAACGCCCTCCACGACCCCCACACTGGTTGCCGCCACCAGCTGCTTCAACGGAGATCGGGCCAGTGTTCCTGCTGCCACCATGCGCTCGAAAGCAATCGCCAGGGCTGCACAGGCCCCGGTGATGGCTGCCGTGCGGGTACCCCCGTCGGCCTGTAATACATCGCAATCCAGCACCACGGTCCGCTCACCCAGGGCTTCCATATCAACCACAGCACGCAAGGAGCGGCCAATCAGACGCTGAATTTCCTGCGTCCTGCCGCTCACCTTTCCGCGCTCCGCCTCGCGCGGTGTGCGCGTGAGGGTGGCCCGTGGCAGCATACCGTATTCTGCAGTGACCCAGCCACGTCCGCTGTTTCGGAGCCACGCAGGCACCGTCTGCTCCACCGATGCGTTGCACAATACCCGTGTGTTGCCAAGCTCCATCAATATGGATCCTTCCGCTACGGCAACATAGTCACGAACCAGACGTACAGGACGCAGGGAATCGACCGCACGGCCCCCCTGCCGGAAAAAAGAAGCAGCAGATGTTTGCATTCCTTCATTGTATGCAACGACAGCAAGACCGATTACTGGTCCCAAAACAGGACAGGTGCTTCCTGGTGTCCCAATTTGGAACCAGAGAGAAAGCTAGATAAATCAAGCGCTTCGAATCAGCCGCCCTCTTGAGGCTTCCCATTTTGGGAATTCTTGCGTTGCCTTCCTGTCCTCCAGATTCCAAACATCTCCTTTATTTTTATGAACTTACCAGCGTCTCCCCTTTTGGCAGCACACCTGCACATCTTTGCAGCAGAGGATGTCCAATTTTCCTACTGAGTGACCGTCATGCACATTTTTGCCAACTCTGCAAGACGTGAAGAGTTACGAATGTTTTGCCCAAGTGACCTCGGGGATGGCTTTTCCATCCGACGTTCGGCAGGAGGTTCCCTAGAATGCTAACCACAACCCCCTTTTCCACTATGTCTGAAGAAATCTGTATCTTGATGTCTGTTCTGATTGTGGATGAAGATGCAGCGGTGCGTTCAGCCTGCTGTGAAATTGTTTCATCCAAAGGATGGGCCACCTACAGCGCCCAGGACACAGCCTCTGCGCTTGCTCTTCTCAGAGGAAACAGTATGGATGTGGTGCTTCTTGGTCTGAAGGGCACGGACATTCCTGGACTGGAACTCCTGAAGCAGGTGCGGGACCTGCACCCGGAAACGGCCATCGTCGTCATGACCGCTTATGCCACGGTCCCCTCTGCGGTAGAAGCCATGCGTCTGGGTGCTTCTGATTACCTTACCAAGCCCTTTACCATGGATGAGCTGCTGGCGGTCCTGGACCGTGCTGCAGAGAAACGTGCGCTGGACATTGCCAGTCGGCGTCTGCGAGAAAAGCTACGCACGCAGCAGGGTCTGAGCAACATCATAGGCCGCAGTGCGGAAATGGACAGGATCTACCGCATCCTCTCCAAAGTGGCGCTGACGACGCACCCGGTCCTCATTATGGGAGAGAGCGGCACGGGCAAGGAGCTGGTGGCGCGGGCCATTCACAATCACGGCCCGAATGCCGGAAAACCATTCGTCCCGGTGGACTGCAGCTCGATTGTACCCACGCTGATCGAAAATGAGCTTTTTGGGCATGTAAAGGGAGCATTTACCGGGGCAAACCGCTCGCGGGACGGTCTGCTGGTTTCTGCTGCCGGGGGCACGGTCTTTCTCGATGAGATTGGTGAAATGCCACTGGACCTTCAGGCAAAACTTCTGCGCGCCCTGCAGGAAAAAGAGGTGCGACCGGTAGGGGCCACGCACCGCGTCCCCATTCACGTCCGCATTCTGGCTGCTACCAACCGAAACCTTCCGGAAATGGTGGAACAGGGACGCTTTCGCAAAGACCTTTTTTATCGCCTGAATGTGGTCAATCTGCGGCTGCCGCCTCTGCGGCAGCGGCGCGAGGACATTCCCCTGCTCATTGCCCACTTTCTGGAGCGCAAAAACCGTGAGTACGGCAAGACCTTCCGTGTGAGTGATGAGATGATGCGCGTGTTGATGGAATACGATTGGCCGGGAAATGTCCGTGAACTGGAACATCTGATTGACCGTTCCTGCGCGTATTGCTCCGGCAACCTGCTTCAGCTGGGCGATGCCCCGACGGCGCTCATTGAATTCTATGCAAACACACGTCCGCGTCCCCTGACTACAGATGCCGCTCCATCGGATACTTCGCTGCTCTCTCCCTCGGTAACCCCTCTGGTGGAACTGGAAAAACAGGCCATCCTGAGTGCTTTGCAGGCATTGCAGGGCGATAAGCTGGCCGCGGCCAGGCTGCTCGGTATTGGCAAAACCACCCTCTACCGCAAAATCAAGGAATATGGCCTCGGCAATGCATGAGAAAGGGCAATCCCTATGCAAACCATGTTGATGATTACTTCGATTTCCGGCGCGGAAAACTGCGCCTCGGTTCTGGCCAAGCAATTGGGCATTACAGTCGAAACCGCCTCGAACCGCCGCGAGGCCCTGTCATTGTTGCGCCGCAGGGAATATACCATTGTTGTGCTCGATGATGGTCTGGCTGAATCTGAACCAGCGGCAGCCGAGCTTATCTGGAAGCACTCCGGACTGGCCATCCCCATGCAGTTCAACTTTGCCATCTCTGGCACGGCACGACTGGCGCGCGAGGTGCGCTCCGCGCTTCAGCGAAGGGAACAAGAACAGGCGCTGGCCATGCGCGCTGCGACCCAGACTGTGGAAAATGAACTGCGGGACACCGTGACGGGCCTGATCCTGCATTCACAACTGGCCCTGGCCGAGGCCACAACGGCACCCAGGCTTTCTGAGCGCCTCAGGACCGTGGCAGAGCTTGCCGGCGTGCTGCGGCAAAAACTGGGCGACCATTCGCCCTCTGCAATTCAGTGAACCGTCTTCATCTTGCGCTGCATATAGTCCATGAGCAGATACTGCCCCAGGGTATGTGGCGTGGTGAAGTATGCCTTTCCTCGGCACATCGCCGTCACGCGCTGCACGAACTGTACCAGGCCGAAGTCGGAGGCCAGCATGAAGGTATTGATCATGATGCCGGACCGCTTGCAGCGGGAAACCTCTTCCAGCGTCTCGTTTACCACCAGAGGATCAAGCCCAAATGCGTTTTTGTAGATACGGCCATCGGGAAGCGTAAGCGCCGAGGGCTTGCCGTCGGTAATCATCACGATCTGCTTCATGTCCTTCCGCTGGCGGTCGAGGATGCGGTGCGCCAGGCGCAGCCCTTCCCTGGTATTTGTGTAGTAAGGGCCAACCTTCACCCGCGCCAGTTGGGAGACCGGCACTTCTTCCGCCGAATCGTGAAAGAGCACCAGCGAAAGTGAATCGCCGGGATACTGCGTGCGGATGAGATGCGACAACGCCATTGCGACGCGCTTCGCCGGGGTAAAGCGGTCTTCTCCATAGAGAATCATCGAATGCGAGCAGTCCAGCATGACAACCGTGGCGCAGGAGCTCTGATACTCGCACTGATGCACATATAAATCGCCATACTCCAGATTGAGCGGCAAGGTCAGCCCCTCGCGTGCAATGGCAG